>NZ_DATGOP010000096.1:0-8745 GCF_035305885.1 Pseudonocardia sp. | reverse complement strand
GACGCTCTCCCGCAGCAGGGCGGCCTCGGTGCGGTCCAGGCAGGCCCGGTCGACCCGCGAGGCCAGCGCGTCGGAGTCGTCCATCAGCTCCGGCAGCGTCGGCAGGGCCGCGCGCAGCCAGTCGGGCAGCTCGGCCCCCGCGGTGACCGCGAGGCACACCTCGGTGCCGAACCGGTCGGCCAACCGGCGCAGCGGCGCCGTCACGTGCGTGTAGGGCGCCCCGATCCCGCCGTGGCCCGTATCCGCGGGCGGTTCGGTGCCCGCCTGGCGGTCGAACGCGTGGTACCCGGCGCCCCGCAGCAGCGCGGTGGCCGCGCGGCGAACCGCGAGCGCGGTCGGGGTGTCCGCGGGCAGCGCGGCGAGCGCCTCGGCCACGGGCGCGTTCTCGGGCCACCCGAAGCCCAGCTCGCGCGCCGTGCGCCGGAACGCGGCGAGCGCCTCCTCGTCGGGCGCGGGCAGCGTGCGCAGCAGGCCGACGCCCGCCTCGAGCATGATCTGCGCCGCCGCCATGCCGGTGAGCAGCGAGATCTCCGCGTTCCACGACTCGACGTCGAGCCGGCGGCGGACCCGCACCGTCCAGCCGCCGGAGCCGTCCGGCACCACCTCCTGCTCGGGCAGCTCCAGCTCGATCGCCCCGCGCCGCACGGCGTGCGCCCGCCGCAGCGGCCCCAGCTCGGGGAGGCCGGAGAGCGCGGGGTGGACGCGGCCCGCGGCGATGTCGGCCTGCACGCCCGCGTAGTCCAGCCGGGCGCGCGAGCGCACCACCGCCCGCTCCACCGACACCGCCACCTGCTCGCCCGCGTCGTCCAGGTCGAACGTCCACAGCACCGCCGCCCGCGGCCCGTCCGGCAGCAGGCTCGCCGCGTCCTCGGACAGCGCGGGCGGGTGCAGCGGCACCGGGCCGTCGGGCAGGTAGATCGTCTGGCCCCGCCGCCGCACCTCTGCGTCGAGGGCCCCGCCGGGCACGACCACCGCACCGAGGTCGGCGATCGCGTAGTGCACGCGGAAGCCGGACCCGCGCCGGACCACGCCCACCGCCTGGTCGAGGTCCTTCGACCCGGGCGGGTCGATCGTCACCAGCTCGACGTCCGTGGCGTCGCGCCGCCCAGGGCCCGGGCCGGGCCGGACCGCCGCGGCCCGCGCCACTTCGGCCAGCACCTCGGCCGGGAACGCCTCGGGCAGCGCGAACTCGGCGCGGACGGCGGCGAAGTCCGGGGCTGGTCGCGGCGTCGGCACGACCTGCAGCCTCCCACGGACCCGGCCGCACCGTGAACACCGAAGCCGGCCCTCAGAGCCAGCGGGGCAGCTCCGGCAGCTTCCGGCCCGCCGAGCTGCGCAGCTCGCGCCCCTTGCTGCGGCCGAGCAGCCACGCCGCGAGCTCGTGCGCCGGGCCGGTGATCGTCACCGCCCCGTCCTGCTCGCCGACCGTCCAGACCGCGCCGTCCGGGGTGGTGAGCCGCAGGGCGGGGCAGTCCGGCTTCTCCCCCATGCTGGCGGCGACGTCGGTGAGCAGCGCCGCCAGCATGGGGGCCGGCATGTCGGCGAACGAGGCGCCCACGTCCAGGTCCACCGCGTGGATCCACATCTCGCGGGCCCGCAACCAGGGGATGTCGGACGCCGGCAGCTCCTTGCCCTGCGCGTTCTCCACGCGCGCCGACCACGCCGACTCCGGCATGGCCCGCACCTCCCTGGCCAGGCGGTCGGAGGACTCCACCACGTCCGCGCGGATCTCCGCGGGCGGCCGGCGCGCGCCCACCTCGATGTCGGCGTCGCGTTGCTCGCGGCTCGCGTACGCGGGGGTGCGCACCCCGGTCCTCGCCCACCGCAGCAGGTTGATCATGGCGTCGGCGTTGCGCGCGACGTGCGTCAGCACGTGGGCCCGGCTCCACCCCGGCAGCAGGGACGGCGCCGCGAACGCGTCGTCGCCCATCCGGGTCATCAGCCCGCGCAGGTGGGCGGCGCCGTCGAATGCCCAGGCCAGGGTGTGGTCGAGGGAGCGGGGGCCGGGGACGGCCGTCGGCCGCCGTTTCACGGCGCGGCCTCCAGGCGGCAGGTGTTGCGGCACTCGCCGATGCCGTCGATGCGGGTGACCAGCTGCGTGCCGTCGGTGAGATAGCGCGGGGGCTTGCGGGCGTGGCCGACGCCGCCGGGCGTGCCGGTGGCGATCACGTCGCCGGGGTTCAGCGTCACGATCGCGGACAGGTAGACGACGAGGTCCACCGGCGAGAACACCAGCTCCGCGGTGGACGAGCGCTGCATCGTCTCCCCGTCGACGACGGTGCAGACCTCCCACCCGCCGTCGGGCAGCTCGTCGGGCGTCACCAGCCACGGGCCGAGCGGGGTCGTGCGCTCGAACGTCTTGCCCTGCAGGAACTGCGACGTGCGGCGCTGGAAGTCGCGCACGCTCACGTCGTTGAGCACGGTGTAGCCGGCGATCGCCTCCTCCGCCTCCCGGGGCGTGGCGTGGCGGACCGGGCGGCCGATCACGACGGTCAGCTCGACCTCCCAGTCGACCGCCTTCGACGCGCGCGGCAGCACGATGTCGTCGTAGGCGCCGACGAGCGCGGGCGGGAACTTCGCGAACACCGTCGGGTACTCGGGCAGCTGGTTGCCCATCTCCTGGACGTGGTCGCGGTAGTTCAGACCGACGCAGATGATCTTCTCCGGCGACGGCACCAGCGGCGCGTAGTCCAGCCCGTCGAGGGGATGCGCCGGCCCGTCCGCCGCAGCGGCGTGGTCGGCCCAGTCGGGTCGCTCCAGCAGCGCGCGGACGTCGCGCTCCCCCGTCTCCACCGCCGCGTCCGCGTCCACCCGCACCGCGCGATTGCCGGTCGCCGTGCGGATCGTCGCCAGCCTCATTCGCTCACCTCACCGGTCGTCACGGCGGGAAGTGTCGTCCAATCCGGCGCGTCGCACACGATCGGGGGGCGGACCCACCCTGGTTCCGACCTGCGTCATCGATTCGGCGAACAAGACGAACGGGCACACCTCGTTCGAGATCACCCCAACGGGTGACGGCGCGGCCCCGCGGTGCGCGAGGCTGCGGGGATGGACCTGCCCGGACCCGCCCGCGCCGTGTGCCACGCCGCCGTCGGCGCCGACCTGTTCTGGTACGCCGCGGACGCCGACGCGCTGACGCTCGTCCGCGAGGGTGGGCTCCGCGCGCCCGAGCACGTGCAGTACGCGTGGGCGCACCCGGTGCTGCCGGTGCTGTACGCGGCCTACAGCAACCGCTCCACCGCCGATGACCACCACGGCGTCGCCTGCTACCGGATCGAGCCCGCCACCGGGCGCCTGACCGAGCTGCACCGGCCCCTCGACCTGCCCCACCGGCCGATCCACCTCAGCGTCGACCCGGCCGGGCGGTTCCTCCTGGTCGCCTCCAACCAGCCCTCGGCGCTGGTCGTGCACGCGCTGGAGGCCGACGGCGCGATCGGCGAGCGCGTCGAGCAGCCGGGGCCGGTCGACGTCGGGAACTACGCCCACCAGGTGCGCACCACGCCCGCCGGTGACGCCGTCGTGGTCTGCGCCCGGGGCAGCGACGCCACCGCCACCGAACCCGGGGCGCCGGGCGCGCTCGTCGTGTTCCGCTTCCGCGACGGTCGCCTGTCCCACCGCAGGTCGATCACCGTCGGCGACGGGCGCGACTTCGGGCCGCGCCACGTCGACTTCCACCCGACGAAGCCCTTCGTGTACGTCTCCCTCGAGCGCGGCAACCAGGTCCTCACCCACGGCGTGCGCGACGGCGGGATCACCCCGGAACCGCTGCACAGCGCGCCGACCGCGGCCCGGCCCGACCTGCGGGCGCCGCAGCAGTACCTCGGCCCGGTCCACGTCCACCCGAGCGGGAGGCACCTCTACCTGGTCAACCGCTCCGACGGCACGGTGCCCTCCCGCGGGCGGGCCGTGCACGGCGAGGGGGAGAACACCGTCGCCGTCTTCGCGCTCGACCCCGACACCGGCGAGCCGACCCTGGCCCAGACGGTCGGCATCGACGCCTTCCACGCCCGTACCTTCGCCATCCACCCGAGCGGGACGATGCTGGTCACGGCCGCGGCCGCGCCGCTCGCGGAGCGGGTCGGCGACGACGTGCGGGAGGTGGCCGCCGGGTTCTCCGTGTTCGGCATCGGCGACGACGGCCGGCTCACCTTCGCCCGCACGTACGACGTCGACGTCCGCTGCGGCCCGCTGTTCTTGTGCGGCATGCTCCGCCGCTGACGCACCCAGCCCGCGACTCGCCCACACCCAACCCGCGACTCGCCCGCACCCAGACCGCGACTCGCCGAGGTCGACGAGTCGCGGTCTGGGTGCAGCTGTCAGATGGTGCCCTCGTCGGCGGCGGTGCCGCCCTCGGAGCGGACCGGGAGCGTCGTGAAGACGGCAGGCGGCTCGCGCCACAGGTCGGGCGTCTTCCCCGCCTTCGCGTCCTGGATCGCCCGCCACACCCGCTCCGGTGTGCACGGCAGGTCGACGTGGCGCACCCCGAACACGCTGAGCGCGTCGACCACGGCGTTCTGCACCGCCGGGGTGGAGCCCACCGTCGCCGACTCGCCGATGCCCTTGGCCCCGAGCGGGTTGAGCGGGGTGGGCGTCTCGGTGTTGGCGGTCTCGAAGGTCATGAGGTCCGCCGCGCTCGGCATCCGGTAGTCGGCGAGTGTGCCGGTGAGCGGCTGGCCGTCGGGGTCGTAGACGACCTCCTCGTAGAGCGCCTGGGCGATCCCCTGCGCCAGCCCGCCGTGCTGCTGGCCCTCGACGATCAGCGGGTTGAGCACCCGCCCGCAGTCGTCCACGGCGACGTGGCGGCGCGGCGTGACCCGGCCGGTCTCGGTGTCGACCTCCACGACGGCCACGTGCGCCCCGAACGGGAACGTGGCGCTGTCCTGGTGGAAGTCCAGGCCCGCGAAGATCCGCTCGCCCTCGGACTCGGCGCTGCTCGCGACCTGCGCCCAGGTGACCGTGGCCGTCGGGACGCCCCGCACGCCGAAGGTGCCGTCCTCGGTGAGCTGCACGTCGTCGACCGACGCCTCCAGCAGCGCGGCGGCGCGCTTGCGGCCCTGCTCCAGCACGTCGTCGGCCGCGGCCCGCACCGCGTTGCCCGCCATCTGCAGCGACCGCGACCCGCCCGTGCCGCCGCCCCGCGGCACCGTGGCGGTGTCGGACTGCACGAACTTGATCTTCTCGATCGGGATGCCGAGCCGGTCGCTCGCGACCATGGCGAACGCGGTGGCGTGGCCCTGGCCGTGGGCGGAGGTGCCCGCCGAGACGGTGGCCGAACCGTCGGGGTGCACGGTGACCGAGCCGTACTCGTCGCCCGCGCCCGCGGTGATCTCGACGTACACGCTGACGCCGATCCCGATCTGCACCGGGTCGCCCGCCTCGCGCCGGGCGGCCTGCTCCTCCCGCAGCTTCTCGTAGTCGACCAGGCGGAGCGCCTCGCGCAGCGGCAGGTCGTAGTCGCCGATGTCGTAGCGCACCCCGGACGGGGTCTGGTACGGGAACTGGTCGGGCTGGATGAAGTTGCGCCGGCGGATCTCGACCGGGTCGATACCCAGCTCAGCCGCGGCGATGTCCATCATCCGCTCGATGTGCGCCGTGGCCTCCGGACGGCCCGCGCCGCGGAAGGCGCCCATCGGCGTGGTGTTGGTGAGCGCGACCGCCCCGTCGAACGCGAGCTTCGGGATCCGGTACACGCCGGTGGCCATCGTGTGCGTCGACATGAAGATCAGCCCGCCGCCGAACCCGGCGTACGCGCCGCTGTCGCCCACGACGCGGGCCCGCAGGCCGGTGATCACGCCGTCGCGGGTGAGGCCGAGCTCGTAGTAGCCGACCTGCCCGCGCCCGTGCGGCATCGACACGAGGTTCTCCGACCGGGTCTCCACCCAGGTCACGGGGCGGCCCAGCGCCCTGGCCACCCCGACGGCCGTCGTGTGCTCGGCGATCATGCCCGCCTTGCCACCGAACCCGCCGCCGACGTGGGGCGCGATCACGCGGACCCGCTCCGGCTCCAGCCCGAACAGGGCGGCCGCCTGGGCGCGGAAGCCGTGCGGCATCTGGGTGGACACCCAGATCGTGAGGTCGTGGTCGGCGCCGTCGTAGCCGCCGGGGAGCACGGCGATCGCGTTGCCCTCCATGGGCATCACGGCGAGGCGCTGGTTGACCAGGCGCGCCCGCACGACCACGTCGGCGTCGGAGAGCACGTCCTCCTCGGGCGCGCGCTCGCCCTTGGCCAGGTTGGTGCCCAGCTCGGGGAACTGCGGTTCGGCGTCCGGCTCGAGCGCGGCCTCCATGTCCACGACGGCGGGCAGCGGGTCGTAGTCGACCTCCACCAGCTCCGCGGCGTCGACGGCGGCGGCCTTCGTCTCGGCGACGACCACGGCGATCGCCTCACCCACGAAGCGGACCCGGTCGGTGGCGAGCGGCGGTCGCAGGATGTCGGGGTTGACGACGAACAGGCCGCCGTGGGCGGGCAGGTCGAGGTCGGCGGCGGTGTAGACGGCGACGACTCCCGGGGCCGCCTTCGCCGCGGAGGTGTCGATCCCGGTGATCACGGCGTGCGCGAGCGGGGAGCGTACGAAGGCCAGGTGCAGGACGCCTTCGAGGTCGAGGTTGCCGACGTAGGTGCTTGCGCCGGTGATGAGGTCGCGGTCCTCGACGCGTCGGACGGAGGTACCGAGAATCGAGCCAGGCATGTCGACGACCCTACGGGCCGCGACCGGCCGCTGAACAGAAGTTGTTCACGGAACAGAAGTCGTCGATGCTGCCCAGAAGTTGACGTGAGCCCGCTCACGGGAGAACCTCTCCCACCGGGGCTTCGCGCGGCCGGCCCGTCCGGGCGCGCGTACCACGGGAGGTCGGACTGGTCGGGGGCCGGTCCGGCCTCCCGACCATTTCCCGGTTAGTTTCTCCAGGTGCCCGGTTTCCACCACACCGACGTGCTGCCCATCGGCCCGGACGACACCGAGTACCGGCTCCTCGACCTGCCTCCCGGCCGGGTCGTCGAGGCGGCGGGCCGCACCTTCCTCGAGATCGACCCCGCCACGATCACCGCGCTCGTGCGCGAGTCGGTGCGCGACATCCAGCACATGCTGCGGCCGTCGCACCTCGCGCAGCTGCGCGCGATCATCGACGACCCCGAGGCCTCGCCCAACGACCGCTTCGTGGCCACCGACCTCCTGCGCAACGCCTGCGTGTCGGCGGGCGGGGTGCTGCCGATGTGCCAGGACACCGGCACCGCGATCGTCATCGGCAAGCGCACCGAGACCGTGCTGACCGGCGGCGACGACGAGCGCGCGATCTCGCGGGGCGTGTACGAGGCCTACGACGAGCTCAACCTGCGCTATTCGCAGATGGCGCCGCTGTCGTTCTGGGACGAGAAGAACACCGGCACGAACCTGCCCGCCCAGATCGAGCTGTACACCGCGCCGGGGCAGGCGCCGAAGTACGAGTTCCTGGTGATGGCCAAGGGCGGCGGCTCGGCGAACAAGACCTTCCTCTACCAGGAGACGAAGGCGCTGCTGAACCCGAGGAAGCTCGCCGCGTTCCTCGACGAGAAGCTCCGCTCGCTGGGCACGGCCGCCTGCCCGCCGTACCACCTGGCGGTGGTGGTGGGCGGCATGTCGGCCGAGTACACGCTCAAGGTCGCCAAGCTCGCCTCCGCCCGCTACCTGGACAACCTGCCCACCGCGGGCTCGGAGCTGGGCCACGCCTTCCGCGACCTCGACCTGGAGCAGCAGGTGCTCGAGCTGACCCGCGGCTTCGGCATCGGCGCGCAGTTCGGCGGCAAGTACTTCTGCCACGACGTGCGGGTGATCCGCCTCCCCCGCCACGGCGCCTCGCTCCCGGTGGGCATCGCGGTGTCCTGCTCGGCCGACCGCCAGGCCAAGGCCAAGATCACGCCCGAGGGCGTGTTCCTCGAGCAGCTCGAGCGCGACCCGGCCCGCTTCCTGCCCGACACCACGGCCGAGGACCTGTCCGACGAGGTCGTGCACGTCGACCTGAACCGGCCGATGGACGAGATCCGCGCCCAGCTGTCGACGCTGCCGGTCAAGACGCGCGTCTCGCTCACCGGCCCGCTCGTGGTGGCCCGCGACATCGCCCACGCCAAGATCGCCGAGCGGCTGGAGGCGGGCGAACCGATGCCGCAGTACATGCGCGACCACCCGGTCTACTACGCGGGCCCGGCGAAGACGCCCGAGGGCTACGCCTCCGGCTCCTTCGGCCCGACCACCGCGGGCCGGATGGACTCCTACGTCGAGCAGTTCCAGGCCGCGGGCGGCTCGCTCGTGATGCTCGCCAAGGGCAACCGGTCGAAGCAGGTCACCGACTCCTGCGCCAAGCACGGCGGGTTCTACCTCGGCTCGATCGGCGGCCCCGCCGCCCGGCTGGCCCAGGACTGCATCCGCAAGGTCGAGGTCCTCGAGTACCCGGAGCTCGGCATGGAGGCGGTCTGGCGGATCGAGGTCGAGGACTTCCCCGCGTTCATCGTCGTCGACGACAAGGGCAACGACTTCTTCACCGAGCCCGCCCCGGCGCCGACGTTCACCAGCATTCCGGTGCGGGGCCCGGGTCTGGCCTGACCCGTACGCGTACGACAGTGCGGCAGAAGGGGCTTGCCCGTCCGGGGCAGGCCCCTTCGGCGTCTCTCAGTCGTCCAGCAGGCCCGATGTCGCGACCAGATAGCCCAGCTGCGCCCGGCTGTTGCTGCCCAGCTGCTCGGAGACCTTGCGCATGTGCTCGGCGACGCTG
>NZ_DATGOP010000095.1:0-20713 GCF_035305885.1 Pseudonocardia sp. | reverse complement strand
CCAGCCGGGGCGCGGGGTCGTGCGGACCGAGGTGATCGGGTGGTCGGCGGGCAGCGTGACCTGCAGGGCCACCGTGCCCGCCGTCTCGCTCTCGGTGGGGACGCGCAGGGCGATGACGGCGTAGCTGCCCTGCTCGGCGGTTGCGGGCTGGGCGGTCACGTGCGCGAACGCGGGGCTCGCGCCGGCGAGGGTGACCGCGGCTGCGGCCACGAGGGCGGCGCCGGCGCGCAGGGCGTACCGGCGGGGGGACGAAGGCATGGATGCTCTCCGAAGGGGTCGGTGACGTGCGGGAACGGTGTCAGCACGGCACCGGGGGACCCCGGCGGGAACGCGCGAGTGCGAAGGCCTGGGCCAGCCGCGCGGGCACGGCGGGCCCCGCGACCGCGAGCGTCGGGAGCGGCCGGTCGGCCGGGGGCGGCGTGAGCCGGCGCGGCAGGATGCGCCGCAACGCCGCGGCCAGCGCCGCGGCGCCGCGGTCGGCGTGGCGCAGCGCGAGCGCCGTCACGACCGTGGTGACGGCGTGCATGGCGACCATCGCCGGGCCCGGGTGGGACGGGTGCAGCAGCTCGAGCGCCGTGTGCAGCGCGACCTGCCCGCCCGCGAGCACCGCGAGCGTCGACACGAGGCCGGTGCAGCGGCTCGCCGGCCCGGTGGAGGCCCAGGCGAGCAGGGGCAGCACCGGCACGAGCACCGCCAGGTCGGGGAGCGCGCCCCCGCCCGCCGCGTGCCCGACGGCCGTGAGCAGCGCGCTCAACCCGGCCAGGACGGC
Source organism: Pseudonocardia sp. (assembly GCF_035305885.1). Classification (GTDB taxonomy): domain Bacteria; phylum Actinomycetota; class Actinomycetes; order Mycobacteriales; family Pseudonocardiaceae; genus Pseudonocardia. Next base: position 19,944 of record NZ_DATGOP010000095.1, on the reverse strand, counting down.
GCCCCGGAGCACACCACCACCCGGACCGCTCATCACGGGGGACGACCGTAGCCGCAGCGTGACCCGGGGCAGTCGGCGCACCCTTTCGGGTGAACGCGGCGCGACTCCACACACCCCGAGCACACCCGTGGTCGGTGCCGTCGCCCGGGGCGGGCTCGGCAAGCGCCTGGTTGCGCCTCAGCCCTGCACGCCGAGGTGGTTCAGCAGCGCGACCTCGAGCCGGTCCAGCTCGGCGCCGATGGAGCGGTAGGCGGTGCGCCGGCGCGGGCCGGGCATCTGCTCGGCGGCGCGCACGGCGACGGCGAGGTCGGCGAGGCGGGGGCGGGTGTCGGCGGCGAAGCGCCGCGCCGCGTCCGTGCCGTGCGCCTCGTCGCCGGACTCGATCTTGTCGAGCGCCTCCGCCATCCGGGAGATGCGGGCGTGCAGCGCGCCGCCCGGCCCCGAGTAGGCGGCCAGCTGGCCGGGTTCCACGCCGAGGCGGGCGGCTCGGTAGGCGTCCCAGCGGCTGCGCGCGACCGTGGCGGCGGCGAGCGCGTACGGCGCGAGCAGCGGCGCGACCGCCTTGCCGATGCCGATCATGCGCTTCGCCCGCGCCGGGGTCAGCGGCTTGCGGGTACGGGTGGCAGCCCCGATGGCATCGCCCGCTTCGGGCGCCGACCGGCGTCGCAGCAGCCCCATCCGCTCGCCCCTCCTCGTGCCCTGTGGTGATCGAAGCCTAGTGGCGCGCGCCCGTCGCGGCGGGGCGCGGCGCGCACCGATGTGGTGAGGCGTACCCCGCGCGACGGCCGATTCTGCGCCGGTTGTCGGCACCGGTCACTACCCTTTCGTACGTGACGGCGATCGAGAACCGGTTCCCCGCGGTGGAGCCCACCAGCGGGCGACCGGTCCTCGACGGCGCGGCCACCACCCGCTGTCGCCGTCGGATCCACCTCGACCACGACCCGGAGGCGGCGTCGTCGCCCCGCGCGATGCCGGACCCCGCGCTCGAGCAGCGCCGCGCCGACGCCGCGGCCCACCGCGAGCGCATCGGCGCCCGGCTGGCCGCCGACCTCACCGACGACTGGTGCGAGATCCCGGCCGACCTCCCCGTGGCCGAGCGGGTCGAGGCCACCGCGAAGGCGGTCGCCGCGGGCGCCCGGCTGATCTGGCGGGCGGCGCTGCCCACCGACCGCGCGGCGGGCCGGCGGGGGAGCCCCGAGCTGCTGGTCCGGGTGCTCGGCGGCGGGTACGTGCCGGTCATCGTCGTGCACCACCGCATCACCGACCCGGGCACCGGGGCTCTCACCACGACGCTCGACCGCCCCTGGCCGCAGCACGCCGCCCTCGACGAGCGGCGCAAGGTGCGCTCGCAGCCGCGCGACCTGCTGCGCCTGGCCCACCTCAACCGGATGCTGCACGCCGCGGGCTGGGCGGCGGCGCCCCACCTCAAGCACGGCGACCACGGCGGCGTCATCGGCCTCGACGCAGACGTCGTCGTGTGGCACGACCTGCGCGCGGGCCACTGGCCCGGCGGCCGCTCCACCCTGGCCGAGTACGACGCCCGGTTCGCCGACCGCATGGCCGTGGCCACCGCGGCCGCCACCGGGGCGCCCGCGCTCGCCGAGCCGAGCCGCATCACCGAGTGCAGGCGCTGCCCGTGGTGGCCCACCTGCGAGGCGGCGCTCGAGCGGGCCGAGGACGTGAGCCTCGTGGTCCGCGGGGAGCTGGCGGGCGTTCTGCGCGAGGTCGGCGTGGGCACGGTGAGCGCGCTGGCCGCGCTCGACCCCACCGCCGCACCCCCGGTGGACGTGCCCGGGCTGCCGTTCGCCGACCTCGTCGCGCTCGCGAGGGCGCGCAGGCGCGGGCTCGCGGTCGTGCGGCGGGTGGCGGAGGTCGACGTGCCGCGGGCCGACATCGAGGTCGACGTCGACATGGAGAGCTTCGGCGAGGCGGGCGCGTACCTGTGGGGCGCCCTGCTGCGCCACCCGGGCGGGCGGCTGCCCGGCGACGAACCCGACGGCTACCGCGCGTTCGCCACCTGGGAGCCGGTGCCCACGCAGGACGAGGCGCGGTCGTTCGCCGAGTTCTGGACGTGGCTGTCCGCGGTGCGGGCCCGGGCCGCCGCGACGGGGCGCACCTTCGCCGCCTACTGCTACAACGAGCAGGCGGAGAATCGCTGGTTGCTCGCCTCGGCCACCCGGTTCGCGGGCCTGCCGGGCATCCCCACGGTGGGCGAGGTGGAGGAGTTCATCGCCCACCCCGGCTGGATCGACCTGTTCGCCGTGGTCAGCGAGTGGTTCCTGTGCGCGCACGGCAAGGGGCTCAAGCGCATCGCGCCCGCCGCGGGCTTCACCTGGCGCGACCCGGAGGCGGGCGGGGAGAACTCGATGCGCTGGTACCGGGGCGCCGTCGGCATGGACGGGGCGCCGCCCGACCCGCGGCAGCGGGAGCGGTTGCTGGCCTACAACGCCGACGACGTGCACGCCACCCAGGCCCTGCGGGAGTGGATGACCTCCCCCGCGGTGAAGCAGGTCCCGCTGGCGGCCGACCTGTAGCGCGGCTCGCCCGATTTCGTTTCCCCGGAATCAACGAAACCGTTCGGTGGGGGCCGGTGGAAGGTGATTCCCGGCGCTGTGGGAAAATGTTACGTTTTCGCGCACCGCGGGCTCGACTCCGGTCGGTGACCAGCACCGTTGACAGTGCCACCCGAACGGACCTACCTTGGCCCTAATGTAAAGCCATTCCTATACGCGTTGTAGTGTTCGCCTTCAGCGCAGAGCTGGGGACGCCCGCGGGGGGCCGATGAACGAAACGAAGGCCAAGGTCGTCGTCGACCACCTGTCGGTGACGCTCGGGGGCAACCACATCCTCGACGACATCGAGCTCTCCGTCGGTGAGCACGAGTTCGTGTGCATCATCGGCACGTCGGGCGGCGGCAAGACCACCCTGCTGCGGTCCGTGGCCGGCCTGCTGCCGCCCGCGGGTGGCACGGTGCTGCTCGACGGCGAGGAGATCACGGGCCCGACGCCCCGGATCTCGATGGTCTTCCAGCACTTCGGTCTCTTCCCGTGGAAGACGGTGCGGGCGAACGTCGAGTACGGGCTGCGCGTGCAGGGCCGCACCGGCTACACCGAGCGCGTCGACGAGCTGCTGAAGATCATGAATCTCAGCCACGCCCAGAACCGCTACCCCCACCAGCTCTCCGGCGGGATGAAGCAGCGGGTGGGCATCGCACGGGCGCTGTCCATGGAACCCGAGCTGCTGTTGCTCGACGAGCCGTTCAGCGCGGTCGACGCGATCACCCGCGAGGTGCTGCAGAACGAGGTGCTGCAGCTGTGGGAGCGCAACCCGAGCATGTCGGCGATGCTGATCACCCACGACGTCGACGAGGCGATCCTGATGGCCGACCGGGTCGTGGTGATCGCGGGCCCGCCGGGCCGGGTCGCGCTGGAGGTCCCCGTGTCCATCCCGCGGCCGCGCTCGGCCCGCTCGGTGCGCTCCCACGAGTCGTACGCCGACCTGCGGGAACAGCTGTGGAACGCCCTGCTCGTGGAGAAGGCATGAGCGCCGTGACCGAAGAGCCCGGGACGGGCAGGCCGGCCGCGCAGTCGCGGTCCAGGCAGATGCGCGGCGTCCAGCGCCCGCTGTCGCCGACCGCGAAGTGGACGCTGCGGCTCACGTCGCTCGTCGCGATCGTCGTGGCGTGGGAGCTGTACGGCAGGTCGGTCAACCCGGTGCTGCTGTCGTCCCCGAGCGCGATCGTCAGCGCGTTCTTCGAGATGATCGCCGACGGCACGCTGCCGAAGGCGATGCAGGAGAGCCTCGTCGTGCTGGGCGTCGGTTCGCTGATCGGCGTCACCGCCGGGCTGGTGATCGGCCTCGCGGCCGGCCGCAACCAGATCATCGCGGCGCTGATCGAACTGCCGCTCAACGCCCTCTACGCCACCCCGACCGTCGCCCTGATCCCCGTGATCGTGGTGTGGTTCGGGTTCGGGCCCACCGCCAAGACGGTGGTGGTGCTCCTGTTCGTGCTCTTCCCCGTGCTGATCAACACCATGCGCGGGGTGCAGGAGGTCGATCGCGAGCTCGTCGAGGTGGCGCGCTCGTTCTGCTCCGGCGAACGCCGGATGTGGTTCGACCTCATCCTCCCGTCGGCGCTCCCCTACGTGGTCACGGGCCTGCGGCTCGCGATCGGGCGGGCGCTGATCGGGGTGATCGTGGCCGAGTTCTTCACGGCATTCGCGGGTCTCGGGTACCTGATCGTCACCAACGCCAACAGCTTCCGGACCGACCGCACGTTCGTGCCCATCCTCGTGATCGCGGTACTGGGCGTGGTCCTCACCGCGCTGCTCGAGGTGATCGAGCGCCGCGTCGTGCGTTGGTCGGCGAGAGACTGAGAGGTCTTGATGTCTTCACGATCGCGCAAGTTGCTCGCCGCTGCCCTCGTCGCGGTGTCCACGCTGGTCGCCGGGTGCGGGGCGCTCGACGAGGAGGCCGAGGCGGCGTCCGGTCGCTCCTCCGTGCTCCGGGTCGGCCTGCCGACGGGCGTCACGAGCTTCGCCAACGCCGACATCGTCGTCGCGCAGCAGAAGGGCTTCCTGGCCGACTACGGGGTCGCGGTCGACATCGAGAACCTGCGCTCCGGCGTCTCGGTCGTGCAGGCGGTCGAGGAGGGCGAGCTCGACGTCGGCGCCGCCAGCATCGAGCCGGTGATCAACGCCGTCGCCGGCGGGAGCGACCTCGTCATCATCGGCGCCTACAGCGACCGCCTCGCCGTCGCCGCGGTCACCCCGAGGGAGATCCTCACCCCGGCCGACCTGCGCGGGCGCCCGCTCGGAGTGCAGGAGGTCGGCGCCTTCCGCGAGGTCATGACCCGCCTCGTGCTCCAGCAGGCCGGCCTCACGCGGAACGACGTGCAGTACGTGCCGGTGGAGGCGCAGTCCTACCTCGCGGCGCTGGTCGACGGCCGCATCCAGTCGGCGATCCTGCAGACCGAGCAGGCGGTCGCGGCAGCCCACGCCTACGGCAACCTGCACGTGCTGTCGAACCTGTTCGACATCGTCCCGAACTACCACTACGGCACGTTCTTCGTGAAGCGGTCGTGGCTGGAGGAGAACCGGGAGCGGGCCGAGCGGCTGATGACGGCCATCACCAAGACGCACCGGTTCATGTACGACAACAAGGCCGAGACGGTGCCGATCGTGGCCGACGCCACCGGCTTCGACGACCTGATCATCTCCGAGGCCTACGACATCCTCCTGCGCGACCGGCAGGTCTTCCCGCTCAACACCGGCCTCGACCCCGACCGCATCCAGAACACGATCGACACGATGGACCAGCTGGGGATCCTCGAGAACGGCGCGCCGCCGCTCGACCGGCTCCTCGACACCGGCCCGGCCACCGCTGCGATCAAGCAGCTGGGCGAGCGCGCGGGCAGCAGGCGCTGAGCGCGCGGGCACCACCGCCGGGAAGCACGTGCGACCACACCCGGCCGCTGTAGCCGGGATGTGGAAGACCGTTCCACCGGCGGTGGTGCCCGCGGATCGTTCCGGCCGTGGTCCCGCGGTCCCGGCACCTGCCGGGGTGCGCGACCTGATCGACCGCGCCCGCGCCGCGCCGCTCGACGTGCCGTCGCTCGCCCGGAGCGCCCACGTCTTCCGGATCCCACTTCAACCGCTCGTTCCAGGCCGCGTTCGGCGAGAGGCCCCACCGGTACCCGCTGCGCAGGGGATGGAGCGGGCGAAGGCGCTGCTGCGCGCGGGTGACCTGCCGGTCACCGAGGTCTGCCGCGCCGTCGGGTTCACGAGCCCTGGCCCGTTCACGCCCGGTTCCGCCGGTTCGTCGGCGAGAGCCCCGCGGCCCACCGGGTTCGGGCCGGCCGCGACGGGCTCGCCGCCATCCCCTCGTGCCTCGTCCGCCGCCACACCCGCCCCGCGGGTTGAGCGGTTCTGGAGAAGCTCCTCCGCGGGCCGCGCCCCTGGCGTCCCCCCGCACGGAGACCGTGACCTCGGCGGACGGGACCACCACCGCCTTCGACCGGATCGGCCGGGGCCGCCCTCGTGCTCGTGGCGGGTGCCTGGTGCGACCGCGCCGTTGACGCGCGAGCGCGGCCGGCCTCGGCGCGCACCTCACCGTGCTCGACCACGACCGGCGCGGCGATGCGCTCGAGCTGTTGCTGACGGTGGTGGGCTTCTCGGCCGAGGGGATCGAGGGCATGCGGCGCTCGCCCTACCGGGCGCGGGGCGAGCCGATCGCGCCGACGCCGGCGTACGACGCCGCGGTGATGGGGGACGGGAGCATCCCGCGGGAGCGGTTCGCCGCGATCGCCGCCCCGACGTCGGTGCTCACCGGCGGCGCGAGCCCTGGCCGGATGCGAGCCGCCGGCGAGGCGACGCGGCGGCGATCCCGGCGCGGTGCACCGCGGGCCGCCCGGGCTGGCGCCCGACGTCGACCCGGACGCGCCGGCCGCGGCGGCCCGGGAGCGGGCGGCCCGACGCTCGGCGGCCGTGATCACCGGGTTCGCGCTGGTCTGCCTGAACGTCCTCGACCTCGACGAGGCCGAGCGGTTCTCCGTCGACGTCCTCGGTTCCGAGGTCGGCATCGAATGAGGAGGTGGACGTCTTCCGATGGCTGACCGTGCACCCGTCGGGCCGGCCCGGGACGCCGATGAAGCTGGTCGTGCCGGAGCCACCGGCGGTCGAGGAGCCGATCGCCGGCAGCTGCGCAGCCTCCTCGCGCGGGCCAGCTCGGGATCGGCGCCCTCGAGACCGACGACTGCCGGGCGGCGTACGAGCGGCTGAAGGCGCGCGGCGTCGAGTTCATCGAGGAGCCGGAGGAGCGGTTCCACGGGGTCGACGCCGGCGTTCCGCGACCCCATCGGCAACCACTGGCGCCCTGACACAACCGCGGCGGCTCGACGAGATCCGAGGGGCCATCGGCTGATCCGGCGTGTTGAAGATCATTATGGAGCCTGATGATGTAGCGTCATGCTGTAACGACGTTCCAGCAAGGGGTTCCAGTGTCCACACGCACCCGAGCCGCGCGCGCCGAGCGCGCCATGGCGACGCGACAGCGCATCGTGGCAGCCGCGATGCCGCTGTTCGTGCGCGACGGGTACGTGGAGACGACGATGGCGGGCATCGCCCGCGCGGCGGGTGTTGCGGTTCAGACGCTCTACCTGTCCTTCGGCAGCAAGGCGGCCGTCCTGGAGGCCGCGCTCGCCTCGGTCTCCGACGACCAGCCGAACGAGTGGCTCGCGCACGTGCGGGCCGAGCCGGACGGCCCGGCGGCGCTGCGCCGCTACGTCGACCAGGCCGCGCAGCAGGTCGAGCGGCGGTTCCCCCTCGACGCGGCGCTGCGGGCCGCCGCGGCCGACCCCGAGCCCGCCGAGCTGCTCGAACGTTCCCGGCAGGCCGAGCTCGCGGTGCACGCGCAGGCGGTGGACGAGCTCGCCGAGAAGCCGGGGTTCACCACCCGGATCTCGCTGCAGCGCGCCACGGAGATCGTGGCCACCGTGCTGTCCCACGAGACGTACGGCCTCCTCGTCGGCACGCACGGCTGGCCCGCCCAGGACTGGACGGACTGGGTCACCCGCCACCTGGAGGCCGACCTCTTCCCGGAGTAGCGCGGATCGTCGGGGGACCGCGCCACACTGGGGGGCATGGCCATCGTCCGTTCCGTCGTCGACGCGCCCGCACCGATCGGCGCGCTCACCCTCGGCGTCACGCCCGCGGGGCTCGCGCTCGTCGCGTTCGGCCGTCGCCCCGAGGCGGTGGAGCGGGCGGGCCGGCGGCTGGGCGTGCCGGTCGTGGACGGGGAGGGCGGTGCGGCGGCGCAGCAGCTCGCGGAGTACCTGGCGGGCGAGCGGCGGCGGTTCGACGTGCCGCTCGACTGGTCGCTCACCTCGGGGTCGCAGCGCACCGTGCTGCAGACGCTGCGCGACACCGTGCCCTACGGCGCCACCGTCACCTACGGCGAGCTCGCGGACCGCAGCGGGCTGGGCACGGCGTACACGGCGGCGCGCGGCGTCGGTTCGATCATGGGCTCGAACCCGATCCCGGTGGTCGTCCCCTGCCACCGGGTGCTCGGATCCGACTCGCTCGGCGGCTTCGGCGGCGGCCTCGCCGTCAAGGAGTGGCTGCTGGCGCTGGAGGGCGTCCTCACGCCCGCACTCGACTTCGGGTAGCCCGGCGAGGTAGGTACGACGTGTGACGGACAGCGTTGTCGAACTCGACGTCTTCGATCCCCGCACGTTCGCGCGCGGTGTGCCCCACGAGGCGCTGCGCGTGCTGCGCGACACCGACCCGGTGAGCTGGCAGCCCGAGCCCGAGGTCGGGATCTGGCCTGCGGGGCCCGGATTCTGGGCGATCACCCGCTACGACGACGTCAAGCACGTGCTGCGCACGCCGCAGGACTTCTCCTCCGCGCTCGGCGCCACCCAGATCCGTGACCCGGACCCGGACGACCTGCCGTTCCTGCGCCGGATGATCCTCAACATGGACCCGCCGGAGCAGCTGCGGCTGCGGCGGATCGTCACCGGCACGTTCACGCGCAGGCGCCTGGAGTCCTTCGCCGGCGTCGTGCGGGAGCGGGCGGCCGCGCTGCTGGGCGCCGTCGCCGGGCGCGGGCGCTGCGACCTGCCGCGCGAGGTCACCGACGACTTCCCGCTGCAGAACCTCTCCGACCTGCTCGGCGTGCCCGCCGCCGACCGGGCCCTGCTGCTGGAGTGGACCAACCGCGTCATCGGCTACCAGGACCCCGAGCACGCCCACGTCGTGCTCGACGAGCAGGGGCGCCCGGTCAACCCGCGTTCACCGGCGCAGCTCGCCGACATGTTCGCCTACGCGGAGGAGCTCGCCGAGCGCAAGCGCGCCGAGCCGGCCGACGACCTCATGACCGCGCTCGTCCAGGCCGAGGTCGACGGCCAGCGGCTCACCGACGCCGAGCTGAAGATGTTCTTCTTCCTGCTGGTGATCGCCGGCAACGACACGGTGCGCAGCGCGCTGCCCGGCAGCGTGCTCACGCTCGTGCAGAATCCCGACGCCTACCGGCAGCTGCGCGAGCACCCCGAGATCCTGCCGTCGGCGATCGAGGAGCTGCTGCGCGCGCACCCGCCGGTGCTCACGTTCCGGCGCACCGCCACCCGCGACGTCGAGATGCACGGCAAGCGGATCGCCCGGGGCGACAAGGTCGTCGTGTACCACGTGTCGGCCAACTTCGACGAGCGGCACTTCCCCGACCCGCACCGCGTCGACCTGACCCGCGAGCCCAACGACCACCTGTCGTTCGGGCAGGGCCCGCACCTGTGCCTCGGCGCGGCGTTCGCCCGGCTGCAGATGCGCGAGTTCTTCACCGAGTTCCTCCGGTTGCCGCAGGTCGAGCTGGACGGGGAGCCGCGTAGGCTGGTCTCGAACTTCATCAACGGCATCACACATCTCCCGCTGCGCTGGTAGCGGCGCGAACGGCCGACTCTGTGGGAAAGTTGAACCAACAGAGGACTCACCACGGCGGAGAAGATGGCAACGAGAACGGTCGCCGGTGTCGACGGACGCATGTGGACGGTGCGCCGCAAGATCGAGTGGTCGCTGCCGGCCACCGGCGACGACTTCGAACACGACGTCGACGGTGGGCGCGGGGCGGCGGTGCTCATCCTGTCGGCGCTGTTCGTGTTCTGGCTGATCATCATCGTGTGGCGGCCCGAGGGCGTGCACATCCCGTGGTTCCTGTACGCCGTCGGCATCGCCGTCGTGCTGTTCTTCCCGATCCGCTGGCTGCTGCGCCGGCCGTACACGATCGTCGCCGAGACCGCGGGCGGCTACGACCTGCCCGCGGAGCGCTGGACCGGCCTCGTGCGGGGCGGCTCGAAGGCGAGGGAGGAGGTCCGCATCGTCATCCGGCGGATCCGCACCCACGGCACGCCGGGCTACGCCGACAGCCCCCTGCAACCGGTGAACTGATGCCCGAGCTCCCCGAAGTCGAGGCGCTGGCCCACCACCTGCGGGAGCACGCGATCTACCGCCCGGTCGCGCGCGTCGACGTGGCGAGCATGAGCGCGGTCAAGACCTACGACCCGCCGCTGCAGGCGCTGGCGGGCCGGGTGGTCACGGGCGCGTCCCGCTACGGGAAGTTCCTGTCCGTCGAGTTCGCCGACCGGCCCGACGAGCCGCTGCACCTGATCACGCACCTGTCCCGCGCGGGGTGGCTGCGCTGGCACGACTCCGCGGGCGCCGCGCCGCCGAAGCCGGGGCGGGGGCCGCTCGCGCTGCGGGTGCACCTCGACTCCGTCGGCGGGCCGGGGTTCGACCTCACCGAGCAGGGCACCCAGAAGCGCCTCGCCGTCTACCTCGTGCCCGACCCGCAGCAGGTGCCGGGGATCGCCCGGCTCGGACCCGACGCGCTCGCCCTCACGAGGGACGAGTTCGCGGCCCTGCTCGACGGGCGCACCGAACGGATCAAGACCCTGATCACCGAGCAGCAGGTGATCGCCGGGATCGGCAACGCCTACAGCGACGAGATCCTGCACACCGCGCGCCTGTCGCCCTACGCGACGGCGGGCAGGCTGCCGGCCGACCGGGTCGACGAGCTCTACACCGCCATGCGCTCCGTGCTCACCGACGCCGTCGAGCGCTCGGTCGGGCAGGGCGCGGCGCAGCTCAAGGGGGAGAAGCGCTCCGGGCTGCGGGTGCACGGCCGGACCGGCCTGCCCTGTCCCGTCTGCGGCGACACCGTGCGGGAGGTCTCCTTCGCGAGCAAGTCCTTCCAGTACTGTCCCGCCTGCCAGACCGGCGGTAAGCCCCTTGCCGACCGGCGGCTCTCGCGCCTGGTGAGGTAGGAAGGTGGAACGTGGCTGAGCTGCTGGGCAGCTCCACGGCGCTGCTCGTCGCCGGTGGCGTCATCATCGTCATGGTCATCCTGCTGGTGTGGCTGATCCTCAAGAACCGGCGCAACACCTTCGCCACACCGCTGGAGCGGGCGACGTTCGCGACGCTGCACACGGTCGCGCTGGCGGCCCCCGCGCTGCGCGAGGGCCTCTCGCCGAACTCGGCCGCGATGGCGCTGCCGTACCTGCGGCAGCTGCTCGACACGTGCGCGCTCGCCATGACCGACAACCGCGGCACCACGCTCGCCTGGGACGGTGACGCCGACCAGCACGAACCGGACGTCCGCTCGCTGGCCGACCAGGTGATCTCCACCGGTCGCCAGCAGGTGCTGTCGCACACCGCGCTGTCGTGCGAGCACCCCAACTGCGCGGTCAGGGGCATCGTGGTGGTGCCGCTGGAGACCGACGGCTCCATCGTCGGCACCCTCGCCGCGCTCACCACGTCGACGGCGGGCCCGGTGCTGCTGCGCGCGTCGGCCGAGGTCGCCCGCTACGTGTCCAGCCAGCTGGAGCTCGCCGAGCTCGACGAGTCGCGGGCCCGGCTCAACCGCGCCGAGGTCAGGGCGCTGCGGGCCCAGATCTCGCCGCACTTCGTCTACAACGCGCTGACCACGATCGCGTCGTTCATCCGCACCGATCCGGTGCGCGCCCGCGAGCTGCTGCTGGAGTTCGCCGACTTCACCCGCTACTCGTTCCGCAGCGCGGGCGAGTTCACGACGCTGCAGGACGAGCTCACCAACATCGAGCGCTACGTGCGGCTGGAGAAGGCCCGCTTCGGCAACCGGCTCAACATCAAGCTGCAGATCGCGCCCGAGGTGCTGTCGGTCGTGCTGCCGTTCCTGTCGCTGCAGCCGCTGGTGGAGAACGCAGTGCGGCACGGGCTGGGCGGCAAGCCCAACGGCGGCACGATCACGATCACCGCGGAGAACGCGGGAGCGGAGTGCGTGATCATCGTCGAGGACGACGGCATCGGCATGGACCCCGCGCGGTTGCACGAGGACCTCGAGGACGCCCACCAGTCCGGGGCGCACGTCGGGCTCGGCAACGTCGACGACCGCATGCGCTCCACGTTCGGCGCCGACTTCGGCCTGGTCGTGGACACCGCGCCCGGGGAGGGCATGAAGATCACGCTGCGGGTGCCGAAGTTCCGCGCGGGCATCCGCGTCTGACCGCACTCGGCGGCGACTCGCGCGCACCCGACCCGCGGCTCGCGGTTCTGCGGCTTCACGATCTTGCGAGCGGCGCACAGCCGCGTAACGTGGCCGTATGGACGTGATCCGCCTCCCCGACCGGCTGGCCTCCCGCCTCCCCGGCCGCCTCGGCGACCGCAGCGACCGGCCGGTCGTGACGATGTTGCGGCTGCACGGCGTGATCACGGCGACCACCGGGCCCGTACCCCGGTCGGTGATCAACGCGCAGGCCATGGAGAAGCCGATCGAGCGGGCGTTCGCCCCGGACCGGCTGGCGGCGGTCGCGCTGCTGGTCAACTCGCCGGGAGGGGCGCCGACCCAGTCGGCGCTGGTGGCCGACCGCATCCGCGGTCTCGCCGCCGAGAAGGGCGTTCCGGTGCTCGCGTTCTGCGAGGACGTCGCCGCCTCCGGCGGCTACTGGCTCGCCTGCGCCGCCGACGAGATCTACGCGCACTCCACGTCGATCGTCGGCTCGATCGGGGTGATCAGCCACGGCTTCGGGCTGCACGGCCTGATCGATCGGATCGGCGTGCAGCGCAGGCTCTACACGGCGGGCGAGGCGAAGTCGCGGCTCGACCCGTTCCTGCCGGAGAAGCAGGAGGACGTCGAGTGGCTGCGCGGCCTGCAGGACGAGCTGCACACCATGTTCCAGGACTGGGTCCGCGCCCGCCGCGGTGATCGCCTCCGCGACAACGGCGAGCTCTTCACGGGCGAGGTCTGGACCGGGGCCAAGGCCGTGGAGCTCGGGCTGGTGGACGGCATCGGCACCCCGCGCGGGGTGCTCGGGGAGCGTTTCCCCGACGCCGACCTCGTTCCGGTGGAGGGGCGCAAACCGCTCCTCGCGCGGCTCGGGTTGGCCGCTCCCGCCGCCGCTACCAGCATGATCGGCACGGACGCCCTCCTGGGGCTCGCCCAGGCGGCCGAAATACGGGCCGCATGGGCGCGGTACGGTTTGTAGCGCGGCGTGACCGGACGAACCCGATTGGTGCTGGGCTCTGGCACTCACACGGATTCGCCGTCACCATGGTCGACGGAGTTGGGGCAGGCGTCCCGGCCCCGGCCCCCGGACACGCAGGATGAGGAGATCGTGGACAGCAACGACAGCTCCGGCGGCCTGGTCGTCCTCGCGGTGGACGACGAGCTGCCCGCTCTCGAGGAACTGGCCTACCTGCTGAGCGAGGACCCGCGCGTCGGAACGGTGCTCAAGGCATCGGACGCCACCGACGCCCTCCGCATCCTGAACAGCCGGCAGGGTGTCCGCGAGGCGGCGGCGGCCGGTCCGGCGCACCGCGGGCTCGCCGACCCGGTGAGCGGTACCAGGGTCGCGGACCGCACGCACGTCGAGATCGTGTTCCTCGACATCCGCATGCCGGGCCTCGACGGCCTGGAGTTGGCCCGCGTGTTCTCGTCCATGGCCCAGCCGCCGTCGGTCGTGTTCGTCACGGCCCACGACGACCGCGCCGTCGACGCCTACGAGGTCGGTGCGGTCGACTACCTGCTCAAGCCGATCCGCTCGGAGCGGCTGGCCGCCTCGATCGACCGCATCCTCGCCAACCGCGCCGCCACCGTCGCCGAGCCGCAGCCGGAGCAGAGCACCGAGGACGAGGTCATCCCGGTCGAGCTCGCCGGCACCACGAAGCTCGTCCCGCGCTCGGCCGTCCGGTACGTGGAGGCGCAGGGCGACTACGCCCGCCTGCACACCAACGAGGGCAGCCACCTCGTGCGCATCCCGCTCTCGGTGCTCGAGGACCGCTGGCGGGAGGCCGGGTTCGTGCGCATCCACCGCTCCTTCCTGGTGGCGCTGCCGCTGGTCACCGAGTTGCGGTTGTCCGGCTCCGGCTACGTCGTCCGGGTCGGCAGCGGCCCCGACTGCGCCGAGCTCCCGGTGAGCCGCCGCCACACCCGCGAGCTGAAGGACCGGCTCGTCCGCGCGACGAAGCAGGCGTGGAGCCAGCGGTGACCACCTTCACCGACGGCGCGCCGCCGTCGGTGACCCCCGAGCCGGACGACGGCTCGGTCCCGCACCGCGCCGATGCCCCTGACCCGGATCCCGACGGCGGATCCGCGTGGTTGCACGAGGAGATCCAGCGCCGCATCGCCGAGAAGGCGGCCGCCGGTGGCGGCGGGCGGCACGCGCGCCGCGGCGAACCCACCTCCACCAGCTCGGCCGAGTACGTCGCCCGCCACTCCGTGGCCACCCCCGGCCCCGGTGCGCCCCGCCCGGGACCGGTGGGTGGGCAGATGTCGCAGGCGAGCGAGCTCCTGCGGCGCGAGCGCACCGAGTCCGCGAGCGCCCAGCCCGTGTGGTCCGGGCCGCCCACCCGGCCCGCCGAGGGCGCGCCCCCCGCGGCGGAACCGGCATCGGCGGACCGGCCGGCGGGCTCCCTCCGCCCCGGTGCCGCGGCGGCCGCCGCGATGCGGGGGGCCGCGCGCGGGCGGGCGCAGAAGGCCGCGAGCGCGGGCGCCACCCCGGTGCCCGCCGGGGACGCCGCACCGCCGCGTCCCGACCCGGTCGCCCCCGACGCTCCGCCCGATCCGGCGGCGACCACTCCGGTGGCGGCCACCCCCGCCGAGACGGCGCCCGTGGAGACCCAGCCCGTCGAGGCCACCCCGCCCGCCGCTGCTGCCCAGCCGGTCGCGAACGACACCGCGGTCGGCGACCCCGCCGGCACCGACGCCGCGGTGAACGACGCCGCGGTGAACGACGCCGCGGTGAGCGCCGCGCCGACCGGGCCCCTGCCCTCGCCGCCGCCCGCCGTGCCGACGGGGCCCGCGCCCGGCGCCGACCCCGCCCAGCAGCGCGCGCCGGAGCCGGCCGCCCCCCAGCCCGAGGTCCCCGACCCCGTCGCGGCCGAGCTCACCGCGCCGGTCGAGCCCGTCCCCGCGGACCCGCCCGCCGATCCCGCTCCGGGGATCACCGTGCCCGAGCAGCGCGGTCCCGGGCAGCTCGGTACCGCCCCGCCGAGCGCCGGGCAGCCCCCGGCCGGCCAATCCGCGGCCGGACAGCCCGGTGCGGGGCAGGCCGCCTCCTCGCCGTCCGACCAGTCCGGCGAGCAGCGCCAGAGCAAGCGGGTGCGGGTGGTGCTCGCCGAGCGCAAGAGCGTGGCCCGCCCGGTCCGCACCGTGATCACCATCCAGGAGAGCTCCGGGGTCGGCGAGCTGCTCCGCACCAACCTCATCGGGTCGCAGCTGGCCATCGCGCTGCGGTTCGCGATCGGTGCAGGCCTCACGCTCGGGCTGCTGCCGCTGCTCTTCGCGATGGTCCCGGAGCTCGGCCGCGTCGAGGTCCTCGGGATCCGGCTGCCGTGGCTCCTGCTCGGCGTGCTCGTCTACCCGTTCCTGTTCGGGCTGGGGTGGTGGCACACCCGCACGGCGGAGCACCTCGAGCAGAACTTCGCCGAGACGGTCCAAGACTAAGATCAGCTCGTGAACACCCCGGCGCTGGTCGCGCTCAGCGCGATCGGGTTGGTCGGACTCGCCTCGGCGCTGATCGGGTCCTACGGCGTCCGCATGGCCCGCAGCACGTCGGACTTCCTCGTCGCCTCGCGCACGGTCGGGCCGGTGGCCAACGCGGGTGCCATCTCGGGGGAGTACCTGTCGGCGGCGTCGTTCCTCGGCATCGCGGGCCTGATCCTGCGCGAGGGCGCCGACGCGCTCTGGTACCCCGTCGCCTTCGTCGCGGGCTACCTCGCCCTGCTGCTGTTCGTGGCGGCGCCGCTGCGGCGCAGCGGCGCGCACACCGTGCCCGACTTCGCCGAGTTGCGGCTCGCCTCCACCGCGCTGCGCCGGCTGTGCACGGCGGTCGTGCTGGTGATCGGCTGGCTGTACCTGCTGCCGCAGCTGCAGGGTGCCGGGCTCGCGCTCACCACCCTCACCGGCCTGCCCGCCTGGACCGGGGTCGCCGGGGCCGGCCTCGTCGTCCTGCTCACGGTCGTGGGCGGCGGCATGCGCTCGATCACCTTCGTGCAGGCCTTCCAGTACTGGCTCAAGCTCACGGCGCTGCTCGTCCCCGCCCTCGTCGTCGGCTGGCTGTTCCTCGGCGACGCCCGCAGCTTCGACCGGCCCACGTCGCCGCGGTTCACCCACGACACCACCGTGGACGTCCGGGCCGACGTCCTGCTCGCGGTGACCGAGCCGGTGCGGGTGCGGGTCGACGGCACCGTGAACGGCAGGCAGGAGCGGGGCGACGTCACCTGGTTGCCCGGGCGCTACGAGGTCGAGGAGGGCACCGACCTGCGGTTCGCGGCCGGGGCCGCCGTGCCGACGGTGGACGGATCGCCGACGACCGACCGCCAGTGGCTCGAGACGATGACGGGCGGGGCCGCCGACCAGCTGCTGTCGATCTACTCGGTGCTCGTGGCCGGGTTCCTCGGCACGATGGGCCTGCCGCACGTGCTGGTGCGCTTCTACACCAACCCCGACGGGCGCGCCGCCCGCCGCACCACGGTGATCGTGCTCGCGATGATCGGCGGTTTCTACATCCTGGTCACGCTGCTCGGCGCGTTGACCCGCCTCTACACGCCCCAGCTGCTGGTGAGCGGCGAGACCGACGCGGCCGTGCTGCTGGTGCCCACGGCGGTGCTCGGGCAGAACTGGGCGGGATGGCTGCTCGGCGGGCTGGTGGCGGCCGGCGCGGCCGCCGCGTTCCTGTCCACGTCGAGCGGGCTGGTCGTGAGCCTCGCCGGCGTCCTGTTCACCGACGTGATGAAGGGGCGGTGGAGGGACTTCCGGCTCGCCGCCGTGCTGTCGATCATCGTGCCGCTCGGGCTCGCCCTCTCCGTGACGCGGCTGGATTTCGCGCTGACCGTGCCGCTCGTGTTCGCGGTGGCCGCCGCGACCTTCTGCCCGCTGCTCGTCCTCGGCATCTGGTGGCGGGGCCTCACCCCGGCAGGGGCGATCTCGGGGGTGCTCGTCGGCGGGGGCCTGTCCGCGGTTGCCGTCACGCTGTCGCTGTTCGCGGTGGTGCCGCAGGGCTGGATCGGGGTGCTGCTCTACCGGCCCGCCATCGTCACCGTTCCGCTCGCGTTCCTCACGATGATCGTGGTCAGCCTGAGCACCCGGGCCTCGATCCCGCGTGACGTCGACCGGTCCCTGATCATCCTGCACGCCCCCGAGCAGCTCGGACTCTCCCGCGACCGGTTCGACCGGCCTGGCTCGGTGTGACGCCCAACATACGTGTAGTGGTCACGGCGGCGTGCCGTTGACATAGTGTTGCCGTGACGACAACCGGCATCATCGCGCTCGTGGCCATCGGCCTCGTCGCGGTGGCGTCGGCCGTGATCGGGTCGATCGGCGTGCGCGTGGCGCGCAGCACCTCCGACTTCTTCGTCGCCTCGCGCACGGTCGGCCCGATGGCCAACGCCGGCGCGATCTCCGGCGAGTACCTGTCGGCCGCGTCGTTCCTCGGCATCGCCGGTCTCATCCTCCGCGACGGCGTCGACGCGCTCTGGTACCCGGTGGGCTACACCGCGGGCTACCTCGCGCTGGTGTTGTTCGTCTCGGCCCCGCTGCGCCGGTCGGGCGCGTACACGGTGCCGGACTTCGCGGAGTACCGCCTGCGCTCCGGGGCGCTGCGCCGGATCTGCGCGGTGTTCGTCGTCGTCATCGGCTGGCTGTACCTGCTGCCCCAGCTGCAGGGGGCCGGCCTCACCGTCGGCACGGTCACGGGGCTGCCGGACTGGACCGGGGCCGCGGTGGCGGCGGTCCTCGTGGTCGCCACCGTGGTGCTGGGCGGCATGCGCTCGATCACGTTCGTGCAGGCGTTCCAGTACTGGCTCAAGCTCACCGCGCTGGCGCTGCCCGCGATCGTCGCCTCGATCTTCTTCATGAGCGACGACCGGACCTTCGACCGGCCCGCGCCGCCGCACTTCCCCGACCGCGCCACCGTCGACGTCCGCACCGACGTGGAGCTGCAGGTCGTCGAGCCCATCCAGTTCACCGCCACCGGCGTGGTCGACGGCCGGGCGGTGGTCGACGGACCGGTCCGCTGGGAGGCCGGGCGGCACACGGTCGAGGCGGGCGCCGAGCTCGAGTTCCCGGCCGGGGCGGCGGTGCCCGTGGTGGTGGGGGCACCCGTGAACGACTCGGCGTGGCTCGCCCCCTTCTCCGGCGGTCGCGAGCACGGCCTGCTCGGCACCTACTCGCTGATCATCGCGTTGTTCCTGGGCACGATGGGGCTGCCGCACGTGCTGGTGCGCTTCTACACCAACCCGGACGGGGCGGCGGCGCGGCGCACCGCGGTGTTCGTCCTCGCCCTGCTCGGCTGCTTCTACCTCGCGGTCACGCTGCTCGGCGTGCTGTCGCGGCTCTACACGCCGCAGCTGCTGGTGAACGGCGACACCGACGCAGCCGTCCTGCTGCTGCCGACCGCCGTGCTGGGCAGCGGGCTCGCCGGTGCGCTGCTGGGCGCGCTGGTCGCCGCGGGGGCGTGGGCGGCGTTCCTGTCCACGGCGTCCGGGCTCATCGTGAGCGTGGCGGGCGTGCTGTCCACCGACCTCATCGGCAGCAGCCGGATCCGGGACTTCCGGCTGGCGGCCGTCATCGCCGGTGGGGTGCCGCTCGCGCTGGCGCTGGGCGTCACGCGACTGGACTTCGGCGAGGCGGTGGCGCTGGTGTTCGCGGTCGCCGCATCGACGTTCTGCCCGCTGCTCCTGCTGGGCATCTGGTGGCGCGGGCTCACCGCGGCGGGCGGCATGGCCGGCGTCCTGGTCGGCGGGATCACGTCGGCGGGGGCGGTCTCGCTGGGCCTCGCCGGGGTCGTCGAGTCCGGCTGGCTGGGCGTCCTGCTCTACCGGCCCGCGATCGTCACCGTGCCGGCCGCGTTCCTGACGATGATCGTGGTGAGCAGGCTGACGGCGCGGCGGCGCCCGGTGGACGCCGACCAGGTGCTCCTGCGGATGCACGCGCCGGAGCGGCTCGGCCTGTCCCGCGACCGCCTCGCGGACAGCCACCATCCCACGTGGTGAGAGTTCTCCCCCCGGAGTGGGTAACCGACGTGGGTGAAACGCGGGTCACCTTCGTTCCGGTACGTCCGGTCGGGACCGTTCGTCCGCCGTTCGTCGACCACTCGTCCCGGTGCTGCCGCCATCGATCGTGAGCTCGGCGCGACAGTTGCGCGACGCTCGCCATCACCCACCTGGAGTATTCCGACGCGGGAGTGCGGCTCAACTATCGTTCGCCCCGTTGTGCCCCCGGAAGGCGCGGCGACGATGCAGTGCGCGGACGGAAGAGAACGGAGACGCCCGTGAGTGCCACAGGCGAACGATCTACAGGCACCATCTACGAACAGATGCAAGCCACTCCAGAATTCGCCGACCTTCGCCGGAAACTCAGGCGGTTCGTCTTCCCGATGAGCGCGGCGTTCCTCATCTGGTACCTGCTCTACGTGCTCCTGGCGTCGTTCGCGCCCGGGTTCATGGCCATTCCGGTGGTCGGGAACATCAACGTCGGCCTCGTCATCGGCCTGCTGCAGTTCGTCACCACGTTCGTGATCACCACGGTCTACGTGCGTTACGCGAACCGGCATCTCGACCCGGCCGCTGAGAAGATCCGCGAGCAGATCGAAGGTGCCGCATGAGCTTCCTCGCCCAGGCAGCGACGCCTCAGGGTGTCGGCAGCCCCCTGCTGAACATCAGCATCTTCGCCGCATTCGTCGTGGTGACGCTGGTCGTGGTGTTCCGCGCCAGCCGCAGCAACCGGACGGCCGCGGACTATTACGCGGCGGGCCGGTCTTTCACCGGGCCGCAGAACGGCGTGGCGATCGCGGGTGACTACCTGTCGGCGGCGTCGTTCCTCGGCATCGCCGGTGCGATCGCGGTGAACGGCTACGACGGGTTCCTGTACTCGATCGGGTTCCTGGTGGCGTGGCTGGTCGCGCTGCTGCTCGTGGCGGAGCTG
>NZ_DATGOP010000094.1:0-6554 GCF_035305885.1 Pseudonocardia sp. | reverse complement strand
AGCGTGATCGGGCCGTCTGCGCCGTCGTCGCCCGCGGGGCTCTGCCCCAGGAGCGAGCCGCAAGCGGTGAGGGGCAGGACGAAGACCGTCAGCGCGGCGGCGGCCGCGCGCCGCCGCGCGACTGGGCGGCGTCGAACCGGTCCGATGTTGCTGGGCACTGGGACTCCTCAGTGGTCAGGACTCATGCGTGTCAAGTCGTGAGAGCGATATGAGAGCACAAACATGCGCACATCAGACACGAATGGTCGCACAACGTGATCCAGGCGCGGCAGGGCGAGTTCACGACCTGGTTGCGGGACGGGGAGTAGATCGGGCGGTGCGCCGACCGGTGACCTGCGGGGACGGGCTGTTCAGGCGGTGCCGGAGCGTCGTCCGGCGAGCCAGTCGCGGCCCGCCTCCGCCTCGGTCTCGAGCGTGGTACGGACGGCGGCGACCGCCGCCTCCTCGATGACGGCGCCGAAGAGGGGCACCGTCGCCCGGACGTCGCCCGTGTAGGTGAGCCGGGTGTCACCGTCCGGCAGCGCGGCGAGCGTCGAGGTGCCCGTGACGCGGACCGGCGCCCCGAGGATCTCGACCGCGACCGTGCCGGTCCGCCGGCCCTCTGCCGCCGCCTCCCACGCCTCGGCCTGTCGGATCTCCAGGTGGGCGCCGACGAGCGGCCGGGCCTGCACGGGGATGATGTCGGTCGGGAGGGTGCGCCGCACGACGACGGTGAAGCCGTCCTCCGCGGTCCCCGTGACGTCGGCCTGCTCGACGACGCCGTTCACGGAGCCGGTGGAACGCTGGGCACGCCACCGCACGAACGACTCGTCGGCGAGCATCGTGGCGACGTCGTCGATGGTGGCGGGGAACGTCAGGTCCACTGTCAGCTGCACTGGCTTCCTCCTCGCGCCGACGGGGCGTGCCGGTGGTGGAACTCTAACCGACGCACCGCGACCGGCCGCCGGGAGCCGACCTCCGGGAGCCGACCGCCCGCGGGCCGGGCGTCCCCGCGGCCTGCCGGCCGTTCCGGCATAGGCTGGGGCCGTGTCCGCGATGAGTGACCTGATCCTTGAGCACGCCGACCTCGAGCCGGCCGACGTCGAGTGGCTGCACCTCCTGGTCGGCGACTGGCAGGTGGTCTCGGACCTCGCGTTCGCGGACCTCGTGCTGTGGCTGCCCACCGACGACGGCAGGTTCGTCGCGATCGCCCAGTGCAGGCCCTCGACGGGCGCGACGGTGCACTACGACGACATCGTCGGCTCGTTCGCGCCCGAGGGGCAGCGGCCGCAGCTCGCCCGGGCGATGGAGGAGGCCAAGGCGCAGCGCGCCCGCGAACCGCGGTGGTTCGGTGCGTACGCGGTGCGCGAGGAGGCCATCCCGGTCGTCCACAAGGACAAGGCGATCGCGGTCGTCGCGCGCCAGACCAACCTCGGGTCCGGGCGCACGCCCTCGCGCCTCGAGCTCAACTACGTGGAGGCCGCCGACGACCTCGTGGCGATGATCCCGCGCGGCGAGTTCCCCATGACCAACGCGGCGACGGGGTCGCGGCGCGGCGCGCCGCGCGTGGGCGACGGCCTCATCCGGCTCAACTCCGAGGGCGAGGTGCTGTACGCGAGCCCGAACGCGCTGTCGTGCTTCCACCGGCTCGGCGTCATCGGGCCGCTGGTCGGGCAGTCTCTCGTCGAGGTGACGGCCGACCTCGTGGAGAAGCTGCAGCCCGTCGACGAGTCGCTGCCGCTCGTGGTGATGGGCCGTGCGCCGTGGCGCACCGACATCGAGGCGCACGGGGTGTCGCTGTCGCTGCGCGCGATGCCGCTCACCGACCGTGGCCAGCGCATCGGCGCGGTGCTGCTGTGCCGTGACGTGTCGGAGCTGCGCCGCCGCGAGCGGGAGCTGATCACCAAGGACGCGACGATCCGCGAGATCCACCACCGCGTGAAGAACAACCTGCAGACCGTCGCGGCGCTGCTGCGGCTGCAGGCCCGGCGCATGGACGTCCCGGCGGCGCGCGAGGCGCTCGAGGAGGCCATGCGGCGGGTGTCGACCATAGCCCTGGTGCACGAGAGTCTCTCGCAGACCCTCGACGAGCAGGTCGAGCTCGACGACATGGTGGGGCGCGCCCTGCGGCTGACGGCCGACGTCGCCTCGGCGGGCACGTCGGTGCGCACCGTGCGGACGGGGTCGTTCGGCATGGTGCCCGCGCAGGACGCGACACCGCTCGCGCTCGTGCTCACCGAGCTGGTCACCAACGCCGTCGAGCACGGGTTCGTGGGCCGGACGTCCGGCACGGTCGAGATCGTGGTCGAGCGGGACAACGCGGACCTGCGCGTGGTCGTGGCCGACGACGGTGTCGGCATCCCCGAGGACGGTGCGGGCGAGCGAGGGCCGGGGAGCGGACTCGGCACGCAGATCGTGCGGACGCTCGTCACCAACGAACTCGGCGGCACCATCGAGTGGTCGGCCCGCGAGGGCGGGGGTACGCAGGTCGAGCTGCAGCTCGTGCTCCGTGCGGGTGAGACGCCGCGCTCCTGAGCCGGGACGTCCGGGAAAGACGTGAGCCGCGCCTGAGCGGTGGGGGTCTGCTCAGGCGCGGCTCACGGGAAAGCTGTGGGGGAGCGTCAGCCCGCCCGGCGGGCGCGCGCGGTGCGGCGCTTGAGGGCGCGACGCTCGTCCTCGCTCATGCCGCCCCAGACGCCGGCGTCCTGGCCGGACTCGATCGCCCACTTGAGGCAGGTGTCGACGACGTCGCAGCGGCGGCACACTGCCTTGGCCTCCTCGATCTGCAGCAGAGCGGGGCCCGTGTTGCCGATCGGGAAGAACAGTTCGGGGTCCTCTTCGAGGCATGCTGCGCGGTGGCGCCAGTCCATGGTCACGTACTCCTTGGAAGGGACGACCCGCCGTCCGGCTCGCCAGATGGGAGCATCGTCGTCGTGCGTCTGGGGCGCGCAGCTCTGGTGGAGGATCGTTCGCGATCTCTGAGCGCCAGCGGCGACCGACGGGGGGTGCGTTCGAGGGTGTGTGGCTTGCTGCATCTAGGTTCACACGCTCGTGAAGGTGCGCACAAGGGGTTACGGCGAAGTTTCTGAGCCGTGAACCGTGAGGCTTCCGTCACACTATTGTGAATAGTGCGCTCACCAGTATCCTAGTCCGTCATGCCCGTACTGGAAGCCTTTTTCGCGCCCGGAGTTCCGGCGTTTCTCCGTGCCCTCGTCATCGGCGTCGTGGCCGAGATCTTGGGCCTCGTGGCATTTGCCGTGGTGTTACTTGGGGAGCTCCTTACGGGTGGTTCCTCTTCTGTGGGAGTGAGCCTCTTTCTGGTTGTGTTCCTGCTGGGTGTGGCCTGGGTGCTCGTCGTCTCCGCACGTGCACTTCTCGCCGGTCGTCGGTGGGGGCGAGGCCCGGTCGTCACGTGGCAGCTCTTCCAGGTGATCGGTGCGGTCGCCGCCGTCGGCAGCGCAACGGGTCTCACGCTGGCGGGTGGCTGGCTCGCCCTCGTCGTCGCGGTCGCGGTGATCGTGCTGCTCATGACGCCGTCGGTGGTCGCGGCGACGTCTCAGACGCGCTCGACGGACTGAGGCGCGGCTCCAGGACCTGGCACAGGACCGGCTCGCGCCGCCCGCACCACACGGCGCGGCCCGGGGGTCCGCCCGTCCCCGCGTGCGACGCGGGCGCGCCGAGCACGACGTCGGCCGCCCGGTCGGTGCCGAGCAGCACGAGCCGTGGACCGATGCCCGCCGCGAGCCCGCCCACCGACGCACTGCCGGCCGCGACCGCGAACGCCGCGCCCGACCGCAGCGCGGCCTGCGGCAGCGCCCCGGCGAGGTCCTCGGCGCCGTCGACGACGACAAGGACCGGTCCCCCGGCGCCGCCCCCCTCTTCCGCGAGCAGGCCCGGCAACGCCACAGCCTCCTCCGGCCGCAAACAGCCGCGACAGCCCGGGCGGCCGCGCAGGGCCGCGAGGCCCGCGGCGTCCCGGGTGACCGCGTGCACGCTCCAGCCCCGGTCCAGCGCGGCGAGCGCGATCGTGAGCAGGGCCGTCGTCCGTCCCGACCGCGCCCCGCCGAGCACCGCGAGGTGTCCGTCGCCCGTGTCCCAGGTGACGGTCGTGCGACGCCGGCCGTCCGGGTCGTCGCCGAGGGCGACCACGAGGCCGCGCCGGTCGCGGCGCCGGGGCGGCGGCAGGTCGGCGGTGGTGGCCCGGGTCGGGAGGGCGGGCAGCCACGGCGGGTCGCCCGGGACGTGCCCGGTCTGCCGCGCGGCGTCGCGCGCCGCGGCGACGAGGAGGTCGGCGGTGCCCGGCGGGTCGGCGGGCGGGCGCGCGCCGGTGCCCGCCGTCGCGACACGGCCGACCGCGGGTGGCACGGTGGCCGCGGGCCGGGGCCCGCCGGACGGGGCACGCCGGACCAGCGGGACGACGGCGGGGACCGGCGCGGCCGGGTGCGCGCACTGCAGCGGCACCGGTGGTGCCGACCCGACGCGCAGCAGCGCCCGGCCGGGCGTGGCGGCGGGGATGCGGGCGGCCGCCGGGTCGTCGACGACGTCGCGGGACTCGGCCGGGTCGGTGACCCGCAGGGCGACGCGTGCGCCGACGTTCGCCCGCAGGTCCGGCCCGACCGCGCCGCCCGGCCGCTGCGTCGCGAGCACGAGGTGCACGCCGAGCGACCGGCCCTGGGCGGCCGTGCGCAGCAGGCCCGGCAGCAGCTCGGGCAGGTCGTCGGTGAGCGCGCGGAACTCGTCGATCACGACGACCAGCCGGGGCAGCGTCCCTGACGGCAGGGCGTCGACGTCGGGCGCCCCGTGGTCGGCGAGCACACGTTCGCGGCGCCGCAGCTCCGCGCGCACGCCCGCCAGGGCCCTGGCCGCCAGCCCCGGGTCGAGGTCCGTGACCCGGCCGACGACGTGCGGCAGCCCCGGGCACGGGCCGAGGCTCGCGCCGCCCTTGAAGTCGACGAGGACGAGCGCGAGGTCGGCGGGCGAGCGGGTGAGCGCGAGCCCGAGCAGGAGGGCCTGCAGGAGCTCCGACTTGCCCGCCCCGGTGGTGCCGGCGACGAGCAGGTGCGGTCCGTCCCGCACCAGGTCGAGCAGGACGGGTGCCCCGCCGGCGCCGGTGCCGAGCGGCACCGCCCACCCAGCGGCCGCCGCCCAGCGTGCCGCGAGCTGCGCAGGCCCCGGCACGCGGTCGAGGCCGTGCGCCGTGGTCAGCGCGACGACGGCGGGCAGGCCGGCGTCCTCCCGCGGGCCGGTGCCGCGGCCGAGCCGCGCGGCCCCGGCGAGCAGCCGGGCCAGCTGCTCCGCCCACGCGGCGCCGACGCCGACCAGCGGCACGACGCAGGTCGTCCCGTCCGGCCCGGTGATCCGCACCGTGCGGCCGTCGAGCACGCGCACCACGGCACGACAGCCCGCGGGGACGGTGCCGACGGTCAGCACCAGGTCCGCCGTGCGGTCTCCGCCGCCTCCGCGGGGGTGCACCCGGACGCGCGGGCCGCCCCGCGGCACCCACCGGGTCCACCGCCAGTCCGCGTCGCCGCTCCCGCCTGCCACGCCGACCTCGGCGCCCCGCACGGCGAGCCGGACCACGAGTGCGCGGGCGACGGCGGCGGCCTCCGCTGCGGGTCCGAGCACCGCCACGGCGCCGTCGTGCAGGAGCTGTTCCCAGGGGTCGCCGTCCGCCGGGGCCCGCAGGTGCGCCCCGGGACCGGGCGGCACGGCGAACGGCCCGGCCGCACCCGCGACGGCACCAGCCGCGAGCCCTCCTGAGCGGGCCCACGCCTCGCGCGCCGTCGCCCAGGCCCCCGCGGAGACGTTCGACGCGGCGTGCGCCCAGGTGAGCAGGGCGGCAGGGCCGGGCAGCGGACGTGGCCCGCGCGCCCGTGCGCCGGACCCCGCCGCGCGGAGCTGCGGGGCGGCCACGACCGCGCCGAGCAGGGCGAACACGAGCAGGAGCGGCTGGCGCAGCGCGACCGCGAGGCCCAGCGACGCCACGGCGGGCAGCGCGGCGTACACCCACGGCGCCGGGCCGCGGCCGGCCTGCGGGCGGGGCGCGAGCCAGGCCGCGGGCCCGTGCGCGCGACGGAGGGCGGCCCGCCCCGCAGGGCGCAGGCGGGTCCAGGCGCGCAGCGCGGCCCGGAGCGTCGGGGTGCCCACCACGACGCCCGCGTCGGCGCCGGTGGTCCGGGTGACCAGCCACGGGGCGCGCAGCGGGTCACGGCCAGGCGCGGCGGGTCCCGTACGGAGCACCGCGCCGGGCAGGAGGGGGCGGTCGCCGGCTGCGGCGTCGTCGCTCAGGGGCTCGCCGTCGACGGACAGCGGGGCGTGCCGCAGCTCCGGGCGGCGCAGGAGCTCCGCGAGCGGTGCGCGCAGGTCGCGTACGGAGGCGCCCGGGCGCAGCAGGACGTCCTCCGCGGGGTGCACGGTCACGCGTACGGCGTGGTCGGTCGGGGTCATGGCTCCAGCCTCGCCCCGCGCACGAGGTCGTCGGCGCAGGCCAGGGAAGTCCTGTGCACGACCCCGGCTTCCACAGGGGTCGCGTCGCGCTCGCTACGGCTCACCCCCTGGGGGAGTGCCCCTACCCA
>NZ_DATGOP010000093.1:0-18051 GCF_035305885.1 Pseudonocardia sp. | reverse complement strand
CGACCAGGACGTAGCGCACCCCCGCGATGAGGAGCCCGTCCACCCGCCGTCGCAGCTCGGCGGCGCCGTCGAGTCCGCAGGCGCCGATCACCTCGATGAAGGCGTGTTCCCGGTCGGGCTGCACGGACATGATCCGCCAGCCCCCTTGGACGGGTGCGATCGATTGCTCATGCTGCACGGCTCCCCGCACTGTTCCCCTCCGCTGGCTCGACTCGCGCCGGCGCCCGCCGGGGGTGGGGAGAGATCGGGACCAGACCACGCCCGGGCGTGCGCTCACGCACAGGCTGTCGGTCCAACCGCCACGGGACTCTACGAGAGCGCTGGTAGAAAGGGCAACCATTCGTCGGTCCCGGACTCCCGTGGCACGTTCGGACGATGCCGAAAGCGCTTTCATCTGCGAGGCTCGACGGCGACTCGAGCGGGGACGGACACGCCATGGGAGATCGGCCGGATCGGAGGGACCCACATCGGGACGACGCAGCGGCCGAGCTGGCTGCCCCGCTGCTGTCCACCGAGTCGTTCGACGACCTGCTGCGGGGCGTGGCCGAGCTCTCCGCCGATCTCGTCGGCGGTGCCTCGACGGCGAGCCTCACCCTCGCCGAAGGGGGGAGGGTGATCACGGTGGCGGCCGCGGACCCGGTCGCGACCCGGATCGACGTCCACCAGTACGAGCGCGGCGCCGGGCCGTGCCTGCTCGCCCTCCACACCGCCACCGTCGTGCACGTGCCGGACCTGCGCGCGGAGCGGCGGTGGGCCGACTTCGACGCGCTCGTGCTGAGCCACGGGCTGAGGAGCGTGCTGGCCGTGCCGCTGCTGGTGCGCGGCGGCGCGGTCGGCGTGCTCAACCTCTACGCCCGCGGTGACGTCGGCTTCGACGAGCGCGACCTGCGGCTGGCCGAGGCGCTCGCCGCCCACGCCGCGGTCGCGCTGACCGCGGCCCTGCGCACCTACGACCACGTCAGCCTCACCGACCACCTGCGCGCGGCGCTCACGTCCCGTTCCGTGATCGACCAGGCCATCGGCATCGTGATGGCCCGCGAGCGCTGCTCGGCCGACGAAGCGTTCGACGTGCTGCGGCGGGTTTCTCAGCAGCGGAACACGAAGCTGCGCGACGTCGCCGCCGACCTCGTCTCGGCCGTCGCGAAACCACCCGGTGGGGGGAGGCCCGTCCCCCCGGGCAACTAGGCTTCCCGCGTTCCCGACGCCAGGAGGTCTCCCACCGGTGACTGCGCCGTCCGTCCGCTCCCGCGTGGGCCGGAGCCTGGCGTCGGTGGCGCTGGCCTGGGCCCTGGCCGCCTGCGTCGCGGTGCCCGCCGACGCCCCCGCGGAGGGGGCGCGGGAGGAGGTGGCGCGCGGCGTCATCCTGATCCTCGGCAGCGGGCTCGGGCAGGCCCAGCACGACTTCCTGCAGCTCGCGATCGCGGGTCCGACGGGCGAGCTCGCCATGGACCGGCTCAGCGAGTCGATGGGGGCGACCGGCACGGTGCGGCCGGTCGACCCGGTGTCGGACGCGGCGGCGGGGGCCACCACGCTGGCCACGGGCATGCCCACCGCGCCCGGCGCCATCGGCGTGGACGCCGACGGCGAGGACCTCTCCACCGTGCTGGAGCACGCGCGCGACGCGGGCAAGGCCACCGGCCTCGTGACCACGGCCGAGGTCACCGACCCCACCGTCGCCGCGTTCGCCGCGCACCTGGGCCCCCGCCCCGTCCCCGTCGCCCACGGCAGCGAGGACGCCGAGGAGGCCACGGCGGAGCGCACCATCGCCCGGCAGTACCTGGAGCAGATCGAGGTCGACGTCGTCCTCGGCGGCGGGGCCCGGTCCTGGTCGAGCCTCGTGGGGCAGGCGCGGGAGCTGGGCTACGCCACGATCTCCGACGCCGAACAGCTGCAGGCGACCACGGCGGACCGGCTCCTGGGGCTCTTCGCCGACGGGCCGATGTTCGAGGCCGGCCCGCCCGGGCGGGGCCGCTACGCGCCCGCCGTGCCGCTGCCGGACATGACCCGCGCCGCGCTCGCCGCGCTCGACCGCCGCGAGGCGGGCTTCTTCCTCGTCGTCGACGAGGCGGCGCTCGCGGAGGCGGCCCGCGCGGGCAACGGCGCCATGGTGCTGGAGGCGGGGCGGGCGCTGGAGGCCACCGTGCAGGCCGCGCTGGAGTTCCAGGCGGTCAACCCCGGCACGCTGATCGTCGTGGCGGGCTTCCACGAGACCGGTGGGCTGAGCATCGCCCTCGCCGAGCCCGGCGCCTCCCGGCCCGGCGCGAACGGCCCGTTCCCCGTCACCGACTCCGACCAGGAGGTCTGGCTGCGCTGGACCCGCAGGGGCCCCACCAACGCCCCGGTGCCCATCACGGCGAGCGGCCCGGGCGCGGAGGCCTTCGAGGGCAGCCTGACCGACACGCAGATCTTCCCGAAGCTGCTGGAGGCCATGAGCTTGCGGGCCTGAGGGAGCTTGCGGGCCTGAGGGAGCTTGCGGGCGTGAGGGAGCCTGCGGGCGTGACCGGCGTTGTCTAGGTTGGCGTCCGTGACCCTGCCCGTGATCGAGAAGGCCAGGTCCGGCGAGCTCGCGCTCGGCACGTTCGTGTTCGAGTTCGCGACGAACGGCATCGGCAGGCTCGCCGCGCACGCGGGCGCCGAGTTCGTGCTCTACGACGCCGAGCACACCGGCTGGGGCTGGGAGACCCTCGGCAGGCTCGTCGCCACCACCCGCGCCCACGTCCCCGCCTGGATCCGGATCCCGTCGGCGTTCGACCGCACGTTCGTCAGCCGCGCCCTCGACGTCGGGGCGAGCGGGATCATGGCGCCGATGGTGGCCTCGGCCGAGGCCGCCGCGCGGCTCGTCGACTGGGCAAAGTACCCGCCCGACGGCAGCCGTGGCGCCGCGTTCGGCATCGCGCACGACGACTACCGCAGCGGCGACACCGTCGCCACGATGCGCGCGGCGAACAGCGACACGGTGGTGATCTGCCAGATCGAGACGGTCGAGGGCCTCGAGGCCGTCGAGGAGATCGCCGCGGTGCCCGGCGTCGACGTCGTGTGGGTCGGCCACTTCGACCTCACGAACTCGATGGGCATCCCGGGGCGGTTCGACCACCCCGACTACCTCGCCGCGCTCGACCGGGTGGCGAAGGCCGCGGTCGACACCGGCACGATCGCCGGGTTCATGCCGACCTCGGTCGAGCAGGCCACCGACCTCGTCGGCCGCGGTTACCGGCTGCTCGCCTACCACGGGGACCTGTGGCTCTACCAGCAGGCGCTCGCGGCCGGGCTGGCGGCGATCCGATCGGCCACCTGAGGTGGCGGAAGACCGCGGACCGGGTCCTCATACGCTGTCGGGCATGACGGGGGATGCGGCGGTGGCTCCATCGCTGCTCTACGCCGTCAAACAGGTCGAGCTGGCGGTGCGGGCCCACCTCGACGAGCTGCTGCGGCCCTCCGGCACCACGGTGCTGCAGTACACGGCGCTCACCGTCCTCGCCCGCCGCGACGGGCTCACCAGCGCCGAGCTCGCCCGCAACGCGTTCGTCACGCCGCAGTCGATGGGCGACCTCGTCTCCGCGCTCGAGCGGCGCGACCTCGTCGTGCGCCACCCCGACCCGCGCCACGCCCGCCGCCTGCTGATCAGCCTCACCCCCGCCGGGCACGAGCTGCTCGCGCGCATGGAGTCGCGGGTGCGGGCGCTGGAGGAGCGGATGGTGGCCGACCTCTCCGAGGAGGAGCGGGCGCGGTTCCGCGACTACCTCAACCGCTGCCGCAGCGCCCTGTCCGACGGCCCGGCCCGCTGACGGTCGGCCGCCCCCGCCTCCTCGTCGGGGATGACGTCGAGCGCGGCCACGGCGGCCCGCGCCTGCGGGTCCAGCTCGGCGTAGAGCGCGCGGAACAGCCGCCACGCCGGTTCGGCCGGCCAGT
The DNA here is from genome assembly GCF_035305885.1 of Pseudonocardia sp. Classification (GTDB taxonomy): domain Bacteria; phylum Actinomycetota; class Actinomycetes; order Mycobacteriales; family Pseudonocardiaceae; genus Pseudonocardia. Next base: position 14,142 of record NZ_DATGOP010000093.1, on the reverse strand, counting down.
CCGGCGGCAGGTGCCGGGCGGGCAGCCGGGGGTCGCGGCGGATCACCTGCAGCCACTCGGTCTGCAGCACGAGCTGGGTGGCCAGCGCGTCCGGGAAACCGGGGCGGCGGCGCGGGTCGGACCACCGCTCGAGGAACCCGCGGTAGCGGCCCGCGATCGCGTCGAGGTCCCAGGCGTCGCGCACGAGGGCGTCCACGTCGGTGGGCGGCAGGGCCCTCGCCTCGAACACCTTGACGTGCGCCGCCGCCTCGAGGTCGCCGATCGCGGTGAGGTCGACCGGTGACGGCGCGATCCACAGCCCGCCCTGCAGCGGGCCGAACCCGGCCCACAGCAGCCGCGACCGCAGCTCGTGGCGCTGCCGCTGCCACGAGTCGGGCAGGCTGAACGACAACAGCGTCCACGTGCCGTCCCACCCGTCGTGCACCGCCGCGGTGCGCCACACGCGCACCTCGCCGTCGTGCAGCACCTCGCGCGAGCGCGGCGTGAGCCCGAGGTAGACCTTCCGCCCCCGGCGCACGCGCCGCAGCAGGTCGCGCCGGGCCATCCGGGAGAGCGTGGAGCGGGCGGCCTGCTCGGAGACGCCGCACCGGTCGAGGATGTCGATCACGGCGCTCGTCGCCACGTGGACGCCGCGACCGAGCAGGTACCCGCCGAAGAAGGCGAGCAACAGCGGCTGCGGCCGCTCCCCCTGCGTGGACATGGGACAAGCCTAGATCTCGATATTGGGCACCGCGTTGACGCCCGTGACGAAACTGCCCTAAATTCGCCCGCGCAGCGGACCCCGGCAAGGAGGCCATCTCGCATGACCGCACCGCGCTCCAGCCCCACCCAGCTCCGACGAGCCGTGGCCTCGAGCTACCTCGGGAGCGTCATCGAGTACTACGACTTCCTGCTGTACGCCACGGCCTCCGCCGTGGTGTTCAACCAGGTCTTCTTCTCCGATCTCGACCCCGTCGTGGGCACCGTGGCGAGCTTCGGCACCCTCGCCACCGGCTACCTCGCGCGCCCGCTGGGCGGGGCGCTGTTCGGCCACTACGGCGACCGGATCGGCCGCAAGCGGATGCTGATCCTCACGATGGGCCTGATGGGCGTCGCGAGCGTGCTCATCGGCGTGCTGCCGACCTACGACCAGATCGGGGCGCTCGCGCCGATCCTGCTGGTCCTGCTGCGGATCGCACAGGGCGTCGCGGTCGGCGGCGAGTGGGGCGGGGCGGTGCTCATGTCGGCCGAGCACGCCACGTCCCGCCGCGGGCTGTGGGCGAGCTTCACCAACGCCGGCGCCCCGAGCGGGATGGTGCTGTCCACCCTGGTGCTGGCGCTCGCGGCGCAGATCAGCGGCGAGGAGGGCTTCCTCGCTTGGGGCTGGCGGATCCCGTTCCTGCTCAGCGCCGTGCTGCTGGCCGTCGGCCTGTTCGTCCGCGCGAAGGTCGACGAGACGCCGGTCTTCGCGGCGGCGGCCACGGCCGCCCGGTCCCGCCCGCCGCTGCTGGAGGTGCTCACCCGCCACCCGCGCACCCTGCTGCTGTCGATCGGCGTCGGGTTCGGGGCGTTCGTCGGGCAAGGCACGCTCACCGTGTTCGTCATCTCCTACGCCGTGCAGGCGGGCTTCCCGCGCCCGGTCGTGCTCAACGCGCTGACGGCCTCCTCCGTGGTCGCGGTGGCCGGGATCGTCGGGTTCTCCGCGCTGTCGGACCGGCTGGGCAGGCGCCCGGTCGTGCTCGGCGGTGCGATCGCGCTGGCCGTCTGGGCGTTCCTGATCTTCCCGCTGATCGACAGCGGGTCCACCGCCCTGCTCGTGCTCGCGGTCGTCGTCGGGCAGGGCGTGGTGCACGCGTCGATGTACGGGCCGCTCGCCGCGCTCTACAGCGAGCTGTTCCCCACCCGCTCCCGCTACACCGGCGCCTCGCTCGGCTACCAGGTCGCGGGCACCGGGGCGGGGCTCGCCCCCGTGGTGTTCGCGAGCGTGATGGCCGGCTCGGGGAGCACGGCCGCGGTCGCGGCGATCATCGCGGCCTGCTGCCTGGTGAGCGTGGGCTGCATCCTGGCCCTCAAGGAGACCTCGCGCGCCGACCTCACGACGGACGCCGAGGCGGACGCGCCGCTCCCCTGACCCGTTCCGACGAGCGGCGCGTTCGTCTGCCTAGGTTGCGACGAACGCGCCGTTCGTCGGGATGGGGCGCAGCGCTGCCTCGGGCACCGAGACGGTGACCGGGGCGCCCGGCCCCAGGCCGTTCGCGTCCACGGACCGGCAGGCGAGCGTGCCCGCCTCCGTGTCGACGTCCACGCGGGTGGCCGCCCCGAGCGGGACCACCCGGCGCACGGTGCCGGGGATCCGCAGGCCGTCCCCGTCCCCGCCGACCACGCAGTGCTCGGGCCGGGCGGCGGCGAGCCGCGGGCGGCCGGTGACGGCGGGCGGCAGCACGTTGGTGAACCCGACCAGCCGGGCGCAGTCGAGGTCGACCGGGTGGTCGAGGACGTGCGCGGTGGGGCCGAGCTGGCGGATCCGGCCCGCGACGAGCAGCGCGGTGCGCCCGGCGAGGGCCATCGCCTCGTGCCGGTCGTGGGTGACCAGCACCGTGGCGGTGTCCAGCCCGTCCAGCACGGTGCGCAGGTCGGCCAGGAGGTCGGCGCGGGTGGTGGCGTCCAGGCCGGCGAAGGGCTCGTCGAGCAGCAGCACCCGCGGCGCGACGGCCAGCGCGCGGGCGATCGCCACCCGCTGCGCCTCGCCGCCCGACAGCGTGCTCGCCCGCCGCTCGGCGAGGTGCCCGATGCCCAGCGCGTCCAGCCACGGGGCCGAGCGGCGCCGCGCCTCGGCCCGGCCGACCCCGCGCAGGCGCAGGCCCGCCGCCGCGTTCCCCGCCACGGTGCCGCGGCGCAGGATCGGCCGCTGCAGCACGGCCGCGATCGCCGCGCGCAGCTCCCGCGGCCCGGCCACCCGGCCGTCGAGCAGCACGTCGCCGGTGCGGTGCAGGTGCCCGAGGTGGCCGAGCGCCCGCAGCAGGGTCGACTTGCCGGCCCCGTTCGGCCCGAGCACCGCGAGCACCTCGCCCGCCGCGACGTCGAGTTCCGGGACGCGCAGCAGCTCCCGCCCCCGCGCGCTGACCCGCAGCTCCCGGCAACCGATGCGGCTCGTCACCGCTGCCCCGCGAGCGTCACGACCACGTTGACCGCGAACGCCAGCAACAGCAGGACCAGCCCGAACGCGATGGCGAGCCCGAACTCGCCGCGGCTCGTGGCGAGCACGGCCGCGGTGGTGAGCACGCGGGTCTGGCCCGCGATGTTGCCGCCCACCATCTGCGCGGCGCCGACCTCGCTCACCACCGCCCCGAACGCCGCCATCGCCGCGGCCAGGAGCGGCAGCCGCGCCTCGGCGGCGAGCGCGAGCAGGGCGCGCAGCCGGGTGGCGCCGAGCCCCTGCATCTGCACGAGGAACTCGCGGTCGACCTGCTGCACGGCGGCGGCCACCAGCGCGACGACGACCGGCGTCGCGATCACCGCCTGCGCCACCACCATCGCGGTCGGCGTGTACAGCAGGCCGAGCGAGCCGAGCGGCCCGCTGCGCCACAGCAGCACGGTGACGACGAGCCCGACGACCACCGGCGGCAGGCCCATCCCGGTGTTCGCCGCGGCGAGCAGCAGCCGCCGGCCCGGGAACGAGCCGAGCGCGATCGCCATCCCGATCGGCGCGCCGACGAGCGCCGCGATCAGGGTGGCGCCGAGCGACACGCGCAGGGTCAGCAGGGTGATCGCCCACGTCTCCTGGTCGCCCGAGAACAGCAGTGACAGCGCCTGCGCCACACCGTCGACGAGGACGTCCACGGGTCAGCCCGCCGTCGGGTCCGGCTTGCCCGCGTCCGGCACGAACAAGGGCTGCCCGTAGGTCTCCCAGCCGAACTCCCCGATGCGCTGCTGCGCGTCCTGGCCGGTGATCCAGTCGGCGAACGCGGCGGCCCCCTCGGGCTGCACCCGCTCGCCCGCGCGCTCGGTCACCTCGATCACGTGGTAGACGTTGAGCAGCCCCGGGTCGCCCTCCACCAGCACCGCGAGCCCGGCGGACTGGGTGAGGTACGTCCCGCGGTCGGCCAGCGTGTAACCACCCTTCTCCGCGGCCACGCGCAGGGTCGCGCCCATGCCCTGCCCGGTCTCCTGGTACCAGGGCGCGCCCGGCGTCACCCCCGCCTCCTCCCACAGCGACAGCTCGCGCGAGTGGGTGCCGGACTCGTCGCCGCGCGAGACGAACACCGCTTGTGTCTCCGCGATGCGCCGCATCGCCTCGTCGACGGGCAGGCCCCGGACGCCCGCCGGGTCGTCCTCCGGGCCGAGCAGCACGAAGTCGTTGTGCATGACGAGCAGCCGCCGCCCGGCCGTGCCCTCGGCGACGTACTCCTCCTCGGCGGCGGGCGAGTGCACCAGCAGCACGTCGGCCTCGCCGCGCCTGCCCATCTCGATGGCCTGCCCGCTGCCCACCGCGACCGGCTTGACCGCCCACCCGGTCGCCTCGGTGAACGCCGGGAGCAGCTCGTCGAGCAGGCCGGAGTCCTGGGTGCTCGTCGTGGTGGCGAGGATCAGCGTCCGCTCGCCGGACGGCCCCGCCGCCGGACCCGCCGCCGGCCCCCCGCACGCGGCGACCGCCAGCACCACCGCCAGGACCACTGCACTCCACTGTGCTCGCACAGACCGGGACTATAGGGTTCGCAGCCGTGACCCGGTACCGGGACGTCTGCGCCACCCTGGCCGCCCGGATCGCCGCGGGCGAGCTCGCCGAGGGCGCGGAGCTGCCCGGGGTGCGCGAGCTCGCGCACCGGTTCGGCACCACCCCGTCGACGATCGGGCGGGCCGTGCGCGCCCTCGCCGACGCGGGCGTGATCGTCACCGCCGACCGGCGCCGCACCCGCGTCGCGGACGGTGGCGCGCTGGCCGCCCGCCGGTTCCTGCACGGCGAGCGGGTGTTCCGGCTGGCCGGCAGCGACGACCCGGCCATCGACGTCGTGTTGCGCGGGCTCGGCAGCTCCGTCCGGTCGATCGGGTCCGCGGGCAGCTTCGACGGGCTGCGCGCCGTGCGCCAGGGCCGCGCCGACGGCGCCGCCGTGCACCTGCTGCACCACAGCGGCCGCTACAACGCGCCGTTCGCCCGCGGGCTGCTGCGCGGCCTGCGGCCCCACCTGGTGCACCTGTGGCGCCGCGAGCAGGGCCTGATCGTGCCGCCGGGCAACCCGCGGGGCCTCACCGGCGCCGCCGACCTCGCCGGCCTGCGCGTCGCCAAGCGGCGGTTCGGCACCGGCACCCGCGTCCTGCTCGACCGGCTGCTGCGCGAGGCGGGCCGCGACCCCGACGCCGTCACGGGCCCGGAGACCGGCTCCCACCTGGAGACCGCGCTCGCCGTCGCGTCCGGGATCGTGGACGCGGGCCTCGGCGTCCGCTCGGTCGCCCAGGACCTCGACCTCGACTTCGTGCCCCTGGTCTGCGAGGAGTACGACGTGGTGCTCCCCGGCGCCGCCCTCGACGCGGCGGCCGCGCTCGTGGCCGCCCTGCGCGACCCGGCCACCCGCGCCGCGGTCGGCGCGCTCGGCGGCTACGACACCTCGCGGTCCGGAGAGGTGGAGGACCTCGACGATCATTAGGGTGGCCAACGATCGACGCGGACCGAGGTGCTGGGGGGACACCGCGTGGAAGCCGTTGACACCGTCGTCGTCGAACGCGGGGTGGCGGGGCTCGCGGCCACCGCCTGTGCCCGGGTCCACAACCGGGCCGGCGAGGTGGTGGGGTCGGCCTTCGCCGTCGGCCCCGACCTCGTGGCGACGTGCGCCCACGTCGTCGCCACCGCGACGGGCGCCGACCCGTACGCCGCCGTCGCTCCGGGCGGGACGCTCGCGGTCGACTTCCCGATGCTGTCCGGTGAGCCGGCGCGCCGATCGGCGCGGGTGCACCGCTGGGTGCCGATCGCCGAGGACGGCACCGGCGACGTCGCGCTCCTGCGGTTGGACGAGGCCGCCCCGCCCGAGGGGTGGTGATGCCCCCGGTCCGGCGGGTCGACGGCCTGTGGGACCACCGGTTCCGCGTGTTCGGCTTCCCCGAGGGCAGCTGGGACGGCGTGTGGACCACCGGGCGGATCCGGGGGAGGCAGGCCACCGGTTGGTTCCAGCTGCAGGCCAACCCCGGCGACCACCCGATCGTCGGCGGCTTCTCCGGGTCGCCCGTCTGGGACGACGAGACGGGCGCGGTCGTGGGCATGACCGTCGCCGCCGACCGCGACCCGGACGTCACCACCGCGTACCTGATCCCCGTCGAGCAGGTGCTCGGGCTCGACCCGGAGCTCCTGCCCAACCCGTACCGCGGCCTGCAGCCGTTCGACGAGGAGCACGCCGAGTACTTCTTCGGCCGCGACGAGGAGCTGGCGCGGCTCGCGGCGGCCGTGGACCGGTGCCCGCTCGTGGTCGTGGCGGGCCCGTCCGGCGCGGGGAAGTCGTCGCTCGTGCACGCGGGGCTCGTGCCCCGCCTGCGGGCCGAGGGGGCCCGCATCGGGCGGGCCCGGCTGAGCTCGACGACCGCGGCGCCGGCCGAGCTCGTGGCGGCCGTGCTCGAGCTGGCCGACCCCGCCTCCAACCCGGCCCGCCGCGCGCGGGACACCGAGCGGATCGCGGGCCTGCTCTCCGACGCCGGCACCCGGGCGGCCGCGCTGGACGAGCTGGTCGACGCGCTGGGCGGCGCGACCGGCGAGCGGTTCGTGCTGGTCCTCGACCAGTTCGAAGAGCTCGCCGGAACCGATCCCGACGCCGCCCGCAGGCTGCTCGGCGACCTCGCCACCCTGGTCTCGGCGGGCACGGGCGTGCGGGCGGTGCTCACCGCGCGCGGCGGCGTGCTCGACGACGTGCTGACCCCGGACATCGCCAGCGCGCTCGACTCCGGCACCGTACTGGTCGGTCCGATGGACCGCGCCGCGTTGCGCGAGGCCATCGTGCGCCCCGCCGAGCGGGCCCCCGGCCTGGGCTTCGAGGACGGCCTGGTGGAGCGCGTCCTCGACGACGCGGGCACCGAACCCGGCCAGCTGCCGCTCGTCGAGTCGCTGCTCGCCCGGCTCTGGGCGCGGCGCGAGGGCGGGTTCCTCACCCTGGCCGGGTACCGCGCGGCGGGCGGGGTCGCGGGGGCGCTCGCGGCGCACGCCGACGACGTCGTCGGGCGGCTCGCGACCGAGGACGACCGCCTGCTGCGCAGGCTGCTCACCCGCCTGGTCACCACGGACCGCGACGGCCGGTTCGTCCGCCGCCCCGTCCCCTACGCCGACCTGCCGCCCGAGCTGCGCGCGCTGGTGCCGCCGCTGGTGACCGGGCGGCTGCTGGTCGTCGCGGGCGGCGAGCGCACCGGCGGCACGGTGGACCTCGCGCACCAGGCGCTGATCGACCACTGGCCGCGACTGCGCGACTGGCTCGGGGCCGACCGCGACTTCCTGCGCTGGCGCTCCGACCTCGACGCCGCCCGGCACCGCTGGGAGGCCGCCCGACCGCGACCGCGGCGCCCTGCTGCGCGGTCCGGAGCTGGCCGCGGCCGACGGGTGGGCCGACCGCGAGGCCGAGCTGACCGACGGCGAGCGGCACTACCTGCGCACCAGCCGCGCGCACCGGCGCACCGAACGCAGGCGGCGGTACGTGATCACCGCCGCCGTGGCCGCGCTCGCGCTGGTGGCGGGCACCCTCACCGTGGTCGCGGTCCAGCGCGGCAGCCGGATCAGCGCGCAGCAGGCCGCGGCCCATGCCGAGGCCCTGGCCGCCGAGGCCGGTGCGCACGCTCAACGCCAGCCCGTGCTCGCCGCCGAGCTCGCGTTGGCCGCATGGCGCAGCGACCCCACCAGCACCGCCGCGGGCACCACCCTCGCCGGCCGGTACCTCGCGTTCGCCGACACCGAGAAGATCATCGCCGCCCAGGCGGACCCGATCTCGATCTTCGCCGGCGGTGACGTGGCAATGGTCTCCGGACTGGGCGGGCGCGACCGCGCCTCGATCCTCACCGGCGTCCTCGGCGATCACCCCGCACGTCACGACCCGCCGTTCGAGCTGGACCACATGCGGCAGAGCACGGACGGCAGGTTCGTCGCGGTGCTCTCCGCGGACGGCACGGTCCACCTGGTCGACACCACCCGCGGCGTCGAGCCCGTCCTGCTGGCCGACCCGGGGCCGGGAACCCGGTTCATCTCCGGATTCGATCCCGCGGTCGAGCGGCTCGCCTGGCTCGACCGGGAGTCCGACGGGCGATCCGCGCTGACCGTCCACGACCTCGACGACGGCACCACCAGCACCACAACCCTCGACATCGCGGACCTGACGGGTCTTCAGCTCACAGCCGACCCAGACGTGGTGCTGGTGCGAACCGGCACCACCGAGGACTTCGTCCTCACCGTCCGGTCGTTGAGGACGGGAGCCGTCCTGCGCGACGTGACCCAGTCCTGGATGGTCAGCGAGAAGTACGACGTCAGATGTGTGCCGGGCGATGGAACGCCGGGGAGCACCAGCTCCGTCATCGCGTTCGACACGGTCACCGGGGTGGAACAGCGTCGGATTCCCCTGCTCAGCACCTGCAGCAACTTCTGGCTGACCGAGGACATGCGGCATGTGCTCGAGCGGATCCAGTCACCGGTGGACCAGGAGCGGTGGCGCGCCACGGAGATCCAGTCCGGGCGAGCGTTCCAGTTCCGAGCGCCGCTCCAGCCAGAGACGTCGGTGTGGCGTCGGCCACGGACAGTGGCCAAGTCCATCTTGCTCCCGGCACCGGACGGGAGGACCGTCGCGCTGGTGGCCGTGGGGGGAACGCTGCTGCGGGTCCGCACGACACCTGAACCCGAGGGCGATCCGGTCGCCTTGATGCGGGGGAGCGTGCGCCTGGCGGGCGTTCACTACCTCCTCCTCACCGCGACCGGAGCGGCGACCTACGAGCGGGACACCGGTCGGCTGGTTGCGCGCATCGAGCACGAACGTGACACGCAGTGGCTCGTTGACGACGACGACCTCTGGCTCCTCCGCCGCGGTGAGAAGCGATGGGTGCTGACCCGCCATCCGGTCCCAGCGCTCCCTCCGACCACCCGGATCGAGCTGTCGTCAAGCGCTCTGGAGAACCCGCACATCGTCATCGGTTCGTCCGCCGACGGTCGTGAAGAGATCGTCCTCGAGCTCGTGGAAGGGACGCTCCGCGCCTACGACGCCCGGTCGGGTGCTCCGCTCGGCGCCCCCGTCGAGGTGGTGGACACCCCCGACGAGCGACGCTGGTACCGGGACCGCGACGCGATGATCCAGCGGGCCGGCCACCCCCGCCACGCCTTGGTCTCCACCCCCGACGGCAGGCTGCAGCTGTGGGACGTACCCGCGGGCGAGCTCGTCCGGGAGCTTCCGATCGCGGGAGCGGTCTTCGGATCCGCGGCGGCGTCGGGCAACCGCCTCGCGGTCAACAGCGCGACCGACACGGTGGAGGTCTGGGACCTCGCCAGCGGGCAGCGCGTCGGCGAACCGATGCCGACCCCCGGGCTGAGCTCGTTGCTCGGCTTCGACGCGGAAGGCCGCCTCGTCACGGTCCACGGTTTGCAGAGCGACCGGATCGTGCTCTACGACCTCGACCGCCGCGCCGAGGTGGCCACCCTGTCACCCGCCGGAATGGGCGAGGTTCGGATGACCGGCGACGGAGGCAGCTACCTCGCACGTGGCGAGTACGGGATCCTCCCGATGCGGATCCCCGCCTCCGTGGACCGGTGGCGCGACCACCTGTGCAGCCTGCTGCCGCCGGAGCTGAGCCCGCAGGCCCGGGACCTGCTGCCGCCCGGCGTCGACCCCTCGTCGCCGTGCGCGGGGTGAGCGCGGCTCAGCGCGCGGCGGCCCAGGCGGCGAGGCGCGGGGCGAGGGCGGCGAAGACGTCCGGGTCGGTGCCCATCCCGGCGTGGCTGCAGCGGACCTCCACCCACTCGGCCTCGGGGTCCTGGCAGGACCGCCAACCGACCACGCCGTCCTCCCGGGAGTAGATCGCCACGGCCGGCACGGACAGCTTGGCGGACAACCCGGCGACGGTGGCCGCGCTGCAGGGTCCGCTGAGGCAGTCGCCGTCGAGGAGGCCGCGCACGCCCAGCTCGGACAGCCGCACGACGGCGGGCAGCACCACGGTGACCAGGCCGCCCGCGTCCAGCGGGTCGAGCACCGGGCTGCCCAGCATCGCGAGCCCGCACACCAGGTCGGGCCTGCGCACGGCGACCATCCGCGCCAGCATCCCGCCCCGGCTGTGCCCGACCAGCAGGACGCGGCCGCCCGTGCGCTCGGCGTGTTCCTCGGCCCGCTGCTCGAGCCGGTGGACCAGGTCCTCGGTGCAGCCGACGTTGATCCCGAGCCCGGCGCCGGTGGGCGTGTAGCCGCGGCGGGCGAGCCAGCGCCTCATCATCGCCATCGACGCGTCGGCCCCGGCGAACCCGGGCACGACCACGACCCCGGCGCCGCCACCGTCGTCCGCCTCCCGCCAGACGGGGTGGCGGACCAGCGCGGCCGCGGTCAGGCCCAGCGCAGACGGCAGGGAACGGCTCAGGTGCCGCGCGACGCGGCGCACGCGGTGCCACGGGGCCGCGGGCGAGTCCACGGTCACGCGGTCACACCCCCCGCTCCGCGGGGAGCCGCCCCCGCTCGACGGCCTTGACCAGCGCCGCGTGGTCGGCCTCCGTCTGGTCGGCGTAGGCGCGGGCGAACCGGGCCATCGCCCGGTCCACGTTGTCGCCGCGGCCGACGTACCCGGCGATCATCGACGCCCCGCTGGTGCGGGCGTGGCCCTTCGCGAGCAGGTGCCCGAGCACGCCGGCGTAGTCGGCGATCGCCCGCGCGTCGATGGCGTCGAGCGCGACCGTGCCCTTCATGTCGCGGAACTGCCGCACGTAGTACTGGCGGTCGCCGACCGTGGTCCAGCCCAGCAGGGGGTCGCTCACGGTCTGCAGCGCCTGCTGGTACTCCACCACGCGCTGGCCCTGGTGGGCGTGCCACGCCGACTCGCCGTGCACGTACCGCGCCAGCACCGACCGCCGCGCCTGCTTGAGCTGCAGGAACACCACGTCGTCCGGCGAGGAGCCCTCCAGCAGCGCCACGTAGGCGCGCAGGCCGACGCTGCCGACGCCGACGACCTTGTGCGCGATGTCGACGATCGTGTAGCCGCCCAGCGCGCGCCGCCAGTGCGGGGCGAGGGTGTGCAGGTAGTCGTCGAGCGCCGCGGCGAGCTGCTCGGCCTCGCCGTCGGGCACGCGGGTGATGAGCGGCGGCTCCTCCACGATCCGCCGCCTGCCCTCGATCTCCCGCGTGAACCGGGGCAGCGCGCGGTCGCTGGTGCGGTTGCGCGCCCGCCGCGCGGCCCGCTGGACCTCGGCGCGCAGCGGCTTGGGGCTCTCCCGCTCCAGCCGGTCGACGTCGAGCCGCTCGTAGGAGCGCGACAGCAGCGGCTGGTCGGCGAGGTGGCGCACCTCGTTGCGGTACGCGGCGACGCAGGCGGTGACCGCGCTCGCGCAGGAGTCCTCGCTCGCCCCGTTCTGCCGCCCCGCCACCCAGATGCTCGCGACCAGCCGGCGCAGGTCCCACTCCCAGCTGCCCGGGTGGGCCTCGTCGAAGTCGTTGAGGTCGATCACGAGGTCGCGCTCGGGCGAGGCGTAGAAGCCGAAGTTGCCGAGGTGGGCGTCGCCGCAGACGACCGGCATGATCCCGGTGGCGGGCAGCCGGGCCACGTCGTCGGCCATGACCACCGCGGTGCCGCGCAGGAACCCGTACGGCGACTCGATCATCCGGCCGACCCGCACCGGGATCAGCCGTTCCACCCGGCCGACGTGGCTCTCCTCGATCAGCCGGATCGGATCCGGCCGGTCGGGGGGCGGGTTCCACTCGCCGAGCGACGACCGGGGCACCTTCTTGCGCAGGGCCTTGCCGATCGCGTAGCGCTCCGCCCGCTCGACCGGGCGCCTGCGCAGCGAGGAGTAGGGCGTGCCGTCGGCCTCCGCCAGGACGGTGTGGACGTGCCCCGCGCGGTGCCCGGGCGCCGGACCGGCAACCGGGGGCTGAGCGAAGCCGGTCACGCCCCGATGCTACGCATCAGCCGCGGGCCACGCCGACCGCGACCGCCAGCAGGACGCCGCCGGTGACGCCGTCCACGGCCCGCCGCACCCGGCCGCGGCCGAGCAGCGTCCGGCCCCGCCCGGCGGCGAGGATCACCACGGCCCACCACAGCGACGCCGCCACCACGGTGGTCCCCGCCAGCAGGAGCAGCTGCGCGGTGACCGTCGGCCCGGGCACGACGAACTGCGGGATCAGGCCGAGGAAGAACAACAGCGCCTTCGGGTTGAACAGGTTCGTCGCCAGCCCGTCGAGGTACGGGTGGGCGCTGCGCGCGCCCCGCTGGTGCGCGGCCGCTGGCTCCCGGGCGAACGCGGCGCGCAGCGCCTGCACGGCCAGCCAGCCGAGGTAGGCGGCGCCGGCCAGCCGGATCGCGGTGAGCACGTCCGGGCGCGCCGCGAGCACCGCCGAGAGGCCGAGCGCGGCCGCGGTGGTGTGGCAGGCGAGCCCGGTGGTGATCCCCGCCGCGGCCCGCACCCCCCGGGCGGGCCCGGCGAGGCTGTGTCGCAGCACGACGGCGAAGTCCGGCCCCGGGGTGAGCACCACCACCAGCAGCACCCCGAGGAAGGCGGTCCACCGCTCGAGCGTCACGGGACCGGTGCGGGCGCGGGGTCGGTGAGCCGGGGCAGGTGGCGGGTCAGCTTGCGAACCGCGTTTCCGGATCCGAGGAGCGCGACGGCGTGCAGCCCGATCTCGTCCGTCGGCGTGCGGGCCACCGCCGCGGTGTAGTCGGCGTACGTGGGTGAGGCCTGGGCGAGGTCGGAGAAGGCGAGCGCGGTGACCCCGGCCTCCTGCGCTGCCCGGCGCAGGGCCGCCAGCTCGGCGGGCGGGGCGGCCAGGACGGGCACGACGACCTCCGCGATACCGGCCCACCGGCCGCCGGATGCATCGGTCAGGTCGGGCCCGAGGGTCGCAGCGCCCGCGGCGCCCGCGGACGCGCCGAGGACGGCGGCGGCGTTCGCGATCAGCCAACGCGGAGCGGACGGGTCGAGCACGAGGACACAACGTGGAGGCACGCCTCCAACTTCGTTGATCGTCCAAGATCGAGCAAGCAAGTCCGGATAGCATCCGGCACATGCCGCGAGACAGCACTCTCGATCCGGTTGACTGGCGCATTTTACGGGAGCTCCAGCAAGACGCTTCGATCACCAACAAGGAGCTCGCCGCCCGGGTCGGCCTCCCCACGTCCTCCTGCCACGAGCGCGTCCGGCGCCTGCGGGCGCTCGGCGTCATCAGCGCCGTGCGGGCCGTCGTCGACCCGGCCGCCATCGGCCGTGGCCTGCAGGCGTTCGTCGCGGTGCAGCTGCGCCCGCACCGCCGGGAGCTGGTGGAGGCGTTCACGAACGCGGTGCTCGCCCTGCCCGAGACCCTGGCCATCTACACCGTCTCGGGGCCGCACGACCTCTTCCTCCACGTCGCGGTCGCCGACAGCGCCCACCTGTACCGGCTGATCGTCGACCACCTCACCACCCGGCCGGAGGTCGGCCACGCCCAGACCCACCTGATCTTCGATCGGCCGGTGACGACGCCGGTGCGGCCGCTGCACTGAGGGGCGTCGCTTCGGGCTCCGCGGAACCCGATTTCGGGCAGGCACCGGCATTTGCTGGGACGGCCTCGGCCTGCCTGGACCTGTCGCGGCGCCACCAGGCGGCGGTTCCACTTCCAGGTTCCGCAGAACCAAAACTGTCAGACCCGGGTGGGATCCTCGCTCACACACCCGGTGCGGAGGAATCCCCGATGCCCGGCGCCGTCGCCCCGTTCCCCACTCCGATCGATGCCCTGAGCGATCACCAGGTCGAAACCGCGCTGCTCGGGATCGCCGGTCACGTCGCCGCCGCCCAGTGCCGGTTCCTGCAATACCTGGCCGAGTTCGACACCCGCAAGCTGTGGGCGGCGTGTGACGGGGTCACATCCTGTGCGCACTGGGTGTCGTGGAAGATCGGCATGAACATCCGCACCGCCAACGAACACCTGCGCATCGCCCGGGCGCTGCGCAAGCTGCCGGTGGTCACCGCCGCGTTCGCCGCCGGCGAGCTCA
>NZ_DATGOP010000092.1:0-56020 GCF_035305885.1 Pseudonocardia sp. | reverse complement strand
CGCTTGGGTAGCAGGAGCAGGCCGAGGATGTAGTCGATGTCGAGGCTGTCGCCGTCCCATTTCGTCCTGATGGTGGTGTGGTTGATGTGCAGGCCTGCCCTGGTGTTCATTTCCACCAGGCTTTCTGCTTTCCCGGTGAATGGCTCGGCCGCCTCGGGCACGGGGGTTCCGTCGGGGCGGCGGAATTCCCACCGGCCATTCACGCGGTGGATTCGGTAGCCGTGGTTGTGGACGACGGTGTGGTGGTACGTCCAGATCATGATGAGGTTGTCGAGGTCGGTGGGCCCGCCTTGTTCCCAGGGGATGATGTGGTGGGCGTTCAGGTAGCGGGTGTGGGGGCAGCCGGGGAACTGGCAGCGCTGCCCATCACGAGCCTTCAGTGCCCGGATCTGGGTGTCGGTGGCGAGGCGGCGGGAGCGGCCGAGGTGCATGCGGTTGCCTGACCGGTCGTCGAGCGGCAGCTGCACCTCGGCGTCGCAGAGCAGTCGCTGCGCGGTGGCGGGGGCGAGGGTGGGGCCGCCGTCGAGGCGGGCCGTGCCGGTGGAGGCGTCGACGTGGATGATCACCTCGGCGTGGCCCCGCTCGACCACCTTCCCGTCGCCGGTGTGGCCGGTGACCAACGCCATGAGCGCATCGGCCCGGCGCGCGGCGATCCGCTCCAGGGTGGAGGTGTCGTCGCTGATGACGCGGCTGATGGCCCGCACCGTGGAGTAGGTCAGCTCGTCGGCGGCGAATGCCTGGGTGATCAGTGGGAGGTTGCGGAGGGTGCGGGCGGTGCGGAGGTGTTCGTTGGCGGTGCGGATGTTCATACCGATCTTCCACGACACCCGGTGCGCACAGGATGTGACCCCGTCGCACACCGCCCACAGCGTGCGGGCATCGAACTCCGCCACGTACTGCAGGAACCGGCGTTGGGCGGCGGCGATGTGACCGGCGATCCCGAGTAATCCGACCTCCACGTCGTGATCGCTCCGAGCTGAGAAGGGGGCGGGGAAGGGGACGACGGCCCGGGTTTGCGCCTGCTGATCTTTCTTGGGTGTTCTCCGCGGTGGGTGCGGTCGATCACAGGGGCGACCACGCCGTGGTTCCCGGCACGGGACGGCGGTCATGACCTGCGCGACCGGCGCCACCACGGGTGCTGCCCGGCTCACCAGTGCCCGGTTCGCCGCCGCGGTGCACGGTGGGGAGGCCCACCCGGATCGAGTCAGCGCGTGGATCGGCGTCGAGCAGGTCCCGCGGAACCAAATCCTTGTCATAGTACGCATGGATCCGGTAGGAACGGCCCATGGCGGTGCCCTCGATCGGGACGTGGCTGACCTCCGCCGCGTCCCGGGCGCGCAGCGACGCGGGCGCGCTCGTCGCGGGGGAGCGCATCACCTGGCGGGACCTCGATGCCCTCGCCGACCGCGCGGCCGCGGGCTTCCGGGCGCTCGGCCTGCCGGCCGGGTCGCCGGTGTGCGTGCTGATGCGCACGAGCGTGGCGACGCTCGGCGTCTGGTTCGGGCTGGCGCGGGCCGGGTTGCTCGAGGTCCCGCTGAACGTGGCGACGGGGAGCACGCTGCTGCGGCACCTGCTGGAGCACTCGGGTGCGTCCGTCGTGGTGTGCGACGCGGAGTTCGAGGCGCTGGTGCGCGAGTGCGCGCCGGACGCCGTGCGCCACCTCGTCGTGCACGGGCCCGCGGAGGAGCCGCCGCGGGGCGGGCCCGCCCGCCACGACCTGGCCGACCTGCTGGGCGCGGCGACGGGGCCGCTGCCCGAGGTCGATCCGTGCGCGCCCGCCGTCGTGCTCTACACCTCCGGCACCACCGGCCCGCCGAAGGGCGCGCTCCTGTCGCACCGGGCGAACGTCAACCTCGCCCGCCACACCGTCTCGCTGCTCGGCTACACGCCCGACGACCGGCTCTACAGCGTGTTCCCGCTGTTCCACTCGAACGCCCGGTACTGCAGCGTGATGGCCGCGGCCGAGGCGGGCGCCGACCTGGTGCTCGACCGCGGGTTCTCGGCCAGCCGGTTCTGGGACACCTGCCGGGCGCACGGCATCACGGCGTTCAACTACCAGGGCGCGATGCTGTCGATCCTGCACAAGCGCCCGCCGCGGCCCGACGACGCGGACAACCCGGTGCGGCTGGCGTTCGGCGCGCCGTGCCCGCCGGAGATCTTCACGTCGTTCGAGCGGCGGTTCGGGCTGCAGCTCACCGAGATCTACGGCAGCACCGAGGTCTCGATCGTCACCGAGATGCCGCCCCATCGGCGCCGGATCGGCTCGGCGGGCACCGAGTCGCCCAACTACCACGTCGCCGTCGTCGACGAGCGGGACGAGCCGCTGTCGGCGGGGACGCCCGGCGAGATCGTCGCCCGGCCGAAGGCGCCGGGCTGGATGTTCGACGGCTACCACGGCGACCCGGCCGCGACCGTGCGCGCCTGGCGCGGCCTGTGGTTCCACACCGGCGACCGCGGCTACCTCGACGCCGACGGCTACCTGCACTTCCTGGACCGGATGAAGGACACGATCCGCCGCCGTGGCGAGAACGTCTCCTCGTGGGAGGTCGAGCGGGTGCTCGCCGAGCACCCCGCCGTCGCGCAGGTGGCGGCGTACGGGGTGCCGTCGGAGCTGTCGGAGGAGGAGGTGGCGGTGACCGTCGTCGCGGCGCCGGGCGCGCACGTCGACCCGGCGGAGCTGGTCGAGCACTGCCGCGGCGCCCTCACGGCATTCGCGGTGCCCCGCTACGTCCGCGTGGTCGCCGCGCTGCCGCTCACCCCGAGCCAGCGCGTGGAGAAGTACAGGCTGCGCGCCGAGGGCCTGACCCCGGACACGTGGGACCGGGACGCCCACCGGTGACCCGCTTCGCCCGCAGCGAGCCCGCCCCCGGCGTCGTGCAGCTCGCGATGTGCCGCCCGGAGAAGCTGAACGCGATGGACCGGGCGTTCTTCGCCGAGCTCACCGAGCTGATGTCCGGGTTCGGCGGGGACGATCGCGTGCGCGCCGTGGTGCTCACCGGCGCGGGCCGCGCGTTCTCCGCGGGCGGGGACATCGACATGTTCGCCGACCTGGACGGCGACGTCGCCCGCGTCCGCCCGCACCTGCGGGCCGTCTACGACGCCTTCCACGCCGTCGAGCGCTGCGCCGTGCCGGTGATCGCCGCGGTCAACGGGCTCGCCTTCGGCGGCGGCACCGAGCTCGCCCTCGCCTGCGACGTCGTGCTGGCCGCGGAGTCGGCCCGGTTCGCGTTCAAGGAGCCGACCGTGGGACTCGCCCCCGGCTACGGGGTCGTGCGCGGGCCCGAGGTGCTCGGCAGGCACTGGACCCGCTACCTCGCCCTGAGCGGCCGGGAGATCGACGCCGCGCGGGCCGAACGGGCCGGCCTGGTGCAGGAGGTGCACCCCGACGCCGACCTGCTCCCCGCCGCCGTCGCGCTGGCCGCGGAGATCGCCGCCCTCCCACCGCTCGCCGTCCAGGTCGGCAAGGCCTTCGTCAACCGCGACGCGGTGGGAGGGTTCAACGAGTCGGTCGAGGCCACGGCGCTGCTCTTCGCGACCGAGGAGCACCGCGCGGCCGTGGCGGCGTTCCGCGCGCGCCGCGGCCGGGACCGGGGTTAGACGACCGTCTCCGCCTCGTAGGTGACGATCGAGACGCCGGCCTGGGCGAAGTTCGCGAGGTCCGCGGTGCCCTCCTGACCGGCCGGGGAGGCGAGCGCGGCCTGCGCGTCCTCCTTGGACGGCCAGTCGAGGGTCGCGGTGAGGAAGAACTCGGGCTTGGAGCCGTCGAGGCTCTCGCAGCGGCCGTAGGTGTAGGACACGAGACCCGGCATGCGCTTGGCCAGCGGCGCGTGCACCGACCGGTAGTGCTCCATGAACGCGTCGGGGTCGGCGGGGTGGTGGTAGTTGACGACGAGCCGGTACATGCGGATCTCCTTCAGGGGTGGTAGGTATCCCAGGTCGGGGCGGTCTCGGGGTGGTCGGCGGGTTCGGGTGGCGTGCGCGGCCAGCGGATCCGGTCGGTGCCGAGGACGTCGGTGGCGAACCGGTCGGCGGGCACGGCGTAGGTGAATGTGATGGATCGCCGGGCGAAGCGCCAGCGCCCGTCCACGTGGCGGTAGTCGTCCTCGTACCGGTAGGCGGCGAGCACCAGGCTGCTGCGGGTGGCGAGCTCGGCGTGGCCGTGCGACCAGCCGCTCGCCGTGCCGTCGCCGTGCAGCAGCACGACGCCGGGGTGCGGGGTGTGCAGCATCGTGCGGTAGGTGTCGAAGCTCGCGACGTACGCCGCGCGCACCGCGTCGGCCCCGACCGCGGCCACGCCTCGCCGCTCGAACACCCCGTCGTCGGTGAACATGGCGACCAGGGCGTCGATGTCGTGGTCGTCGACGGCGCGCGCGTAGAGCGCACACAGGTCGTGGATGGCCTGCCGGTCGGCCTGGGCGCGCACGGCCGCCGCGAGCGCCGAGGGGTCGCCGTCGGGCAGCGCGGGCACGGTGGTGAGCGCGGCAGCCACGGCGGGCAGGTCGAGCCTCACGCCGCCACCCGCTCCGGCAGCGTGCCCAGGAGATCGCGCAGCCGCTGCGGGATCTCGGCCTTGCCGGTGCCGTCCGGGGTGCGGCAGACGAACGTCATGGCGCCGTGCGTGACGACCTCCTCGCCCCGCACGAAGTCGAAGCCGACGGTGTAGGAGCTCGTGCCGATGCGGTCGAGCACGAGCCGGATCGCGAGCTCGTCGAACACCCGCACCATGCGCCGGTAGGTGCACTCGGAGTGCACCCCGACGGTCAGGACGCCGAGCGAGTCGACCAGCTCGCCCGAGCGCAGCCCGTGCTCGTAGAGCCAGCTCGAGTACGCCCGTTCCATCCAGGGGTAGTAGATGGCGAAGTAGGCGATGCCGACCGCGTCGCAGTCGCCGTAGGACAGGCGGAACGACAGCTGCTCGCTCACGGCAGCACCACCGTCGCCGTCCCGGTGACGGCCGGTTCGCCGCCGTCGACCTCGAGCGCGACGTCGCAGTCCGCGAGCCGCACCCCGTCCTCCTCCCGCACCGCGGTGACCGTGCCGCGCACCCGGACGCGGTCGCCCGCGAACACCGGGCCGCGGAAGCGGACCCGCAGCCTGCGCAGCCGGTCCGGCCCGCCCGCCCAGGCGGTGACCGCGTTCATGACGTAGCCCATGTTCAGCGGGCCCTGGTTGACCGGGCGGTCGCCCATGCCGAGCGCGCGCACCGCGTCGACGTCGAAGTGGATCGGGGTCGGGTCGGCGAGCAGGGCGGCGGTCGTCTTCATCTTCTCCGCGCTGACCGACCCCACCTCCCACACCGGCAGCTCGGTGCCCACCTTCATGTGGTCCTCCGCGGGAAGACGATCGAGTTCCAACACCTCGCGACGTGGGTGCCGTCCGGGTCGAGGTGCAGGTCGAGCTCGTAGCCGACGACGTCGAACGGGCCGGTGCGCCGGCCCACCTTGCGCTCGGCCGAGACGACCCGCCCGCTGACCCGGTAGGTCGCCCCGATCCGCAGCGGCCGGTGCAGCGTGGTCTCGTGCTCGCCGAACACCGGCCCGTCCGCCGCGGTCGCGCCGAACCAGGAGAACAGCTCGTCCCAGCCGATGCCCATCGCGCCGGTCGCGGCGATCCAGGCGAAGAGCGGGTGGGCCACCTCGCCCGCGGCCTTCTGCACGGGTGGTGGCTCGGCCAGGACCGCGTCGGCGACGAGCCACGCGCGCCACGGCTCGATCGTGTAGGTGCCGCCGGGGAACCGGCGGCCCACCTGGGCCGCCAGCTCCTCCTCCGAGAACGCCATTCAGACGTTCCGCTCCGCGTCCGCCCAGTACGGCGCGCGCAGCTCCCGCTTGAGGATCTTCCCGGTGGGCGCCTTGGGCAGGGCGGCGACGAAGTCGACCGACCGCGGCTTCTGGTAGCTCGCGAGGTGCTTGCGCGCCTCGTCGATGATCTCCTGCTCGGTGGCGGTCCGGCCGGGCTTGAGCACGACCACGGCCTTCACCGACTCGCCCCACTCCGGGTCGGGGACCCCGATCACCGCGCACTCCAGCACGGCGGGGTGCTGGTTGATCGCCTCCTCGACCTGGACGCTGTAGATGTTCTCGCCGCCCGAGATGATCATGTCCTTGGCGCGGTCGACGATGAACACGTAGCGGTCCTCGTCCCAGGTGGCGATGTCACCGGTCCACATCCAGCCGTCGCGCAGCGTCTGCGCGGTGAGCTCGGGCTGGTTGAGGTAGCCGAGCATGTTCGCCTCGGAGCGCACGACGATCTCCCCGGGCGTGCGTCCGTCGCGCGGGACGTCGTGGCCGTCGGGGTCGACCACCCGCACGGTGGTCACGAAGCCCTCCCGGCCGCACGAGCGGAGCCGGTGCGCGTCGATGCCGCGGACGGCCTTCGCGTGGTCCTCCTGGGACAGGAAGGTCATCGTGGTGCCCTCGGTCTGCCCGTAGCCCTGGATGAGCGTGCACGGGAACGAGTCGAGCGCCGCCCGCACCACCGAGGAGGGCATGGGGCCGCCGCCGTACTGGATGTTGCGCAGGCTGGACAGGTCGTAGGAGGAGAAGTTCGGCACGGCCATCATCCAGTTGAGCATCGTGGTGATGCCGAGGAACGCCGAGACCTTCTCGGCCTCGATGATCTCCAGCGCCTGCTTCGCCTCGAAGTTGACCAGCACGAGCGGGCAGCCGTGCTTCATGTAGTTCATCGCCAGCACGATCGGGATGTGGTACATCTGCCCGGTCAGCATGTACACATCCGTCGGCACGATCCGCTCGGCCACGGTCTGGTTGAGCATCCCGGCAGCCGCGCTGCGGTGCGAGTGCACGGCGCCCTTCGACCGGCCCGTGGTCCCGCCGGTGTAGAGGATGAAGAACGGGTCGTCGTCGCGGACCCGCTGCGCCCACCCGGGTTCCTCGTCCGACGACGACTCGAGCAGCCGCTCGAGGCTGCCGTCGCCCTTCTCGCCGAACTGCAGCCAGTGCGGCACGTCGACCGCGCGCTGCAGCTGCTCGACCGTGTCCGCCCACTCGGCGCTGCTGATCACCACGCGGGGCGCGGCGTCGGTCACGATGGCGGCGAGCTCCGGCTCGGCGAGGCGCCAGTTGAGCGGCTGCAGCACCAGCCCGGCGCGGCCGGCGGCGAAGTAGAGCGCCTGGTACTCCACGCAGTTGCGCGACAGCACGGCGAGCCGGTCGCCCGACTCCAGTCCGAGGCCGCGCAGCCCGTTGGCCGCCCTGCGCACCATGGCGTCGAAGTCCGCCCAGTTCACCCGGCGGTCGTTCGGCACGTCGTACACCGCCTGGGCGCGCGGGGTGAGCGCGGCCCACTTGGCGGGGATGAGGCCCTGGTTCATGTCAGTAGGGCAGGTCCAGCTGGATGTGGCGCTTGGTGAACCGCCACTCGCCGTCGTCGCAGCGGCGCAGCTCGTCGTCGTAGCGCGCGGTGGACAGCAGCTTCGCCGCGCCGTTCTCCACCGAGATCAGCGTGAGGTAGGAGCTCACGCTCGCGGTCTTGTCGTCGGCGTGGCGCACCGCCAGGTTCGTGGTGACGTGCCTGCGCTGGTCGGTCTGCGACGCGTGCGAGTCGACCATCAGCTTCATGATCGCTTCCTTGCCCTCGAACGGGCCGATGAGGTCGCCGTCGGCGATCCGCATCGTGAACACGGCGTCGTCGGTGAACGTGTCGGCCATCTCGGCCATGTCGTTCTCGTCGTAGGCGATGGAGTAGCGGTTCAGGGTGTTCTCGATGGCGCCGCGATCGAAGACGGCCTGGTCGGGCATGGGGACTCCTGGGGGTTACTTGACGTGGGCGCCCGCGTCGACCGGGAAGGTCACCCCGGTGACGTAGCGCGCCTCGTCGCTGGCGAGGAACAGCACCGCGTTGCTGATGTCGCGCGGCTCGACCCACGGCACCGGGAGCGCGTTCAGGGACATGAACCCGGGCATGGCCTTCTCGACCGTGGGCTCCGGGTCGCCGGGGGAGAACATCCCCCACGTGCCCGGGTTCTGGATCATGATCGTGTCGACGTTGGTGGGGTGGATCGTGTTGACCCGGATCGAGTACGGCGCGAGCTCGTTGGCCAGCGTGCGCATCAACCCGACGATGCCGTGCTTGGCGGTCACGTAGTGGGCGACGTGCTGGACGCCCTTGAGCCCGCCGATCGAGCTCGTGAACAGGATCGAGCCGCCCCGGCCGGCGTCGATCATCGTGGGGATCGCGACCTTGGCCGTGTGGAACACCCCCGTGAGGTTCACGTCGATCATGTCGCGCCACTGCTCGGCGGTGAGCTCCCAGGCCCGGCCGTAGGTGGCGATGCCGGCGTTGGCGACCACCGTGTCGACCCGGCCCAGCTCGGCGACGCCTTCGTCGAAGGCGGCCTGCAGGGCGTCGAGGTCGCGCACGTCGGCGCGGCGGGCGACGATCCGCCGGTCGAGCGCCTCCACCGCGCGCACCGTCTCGGCCAGCTCCTCCGCGGTGGCGAGCCGGTAGTACGGGGTGACGGTGTCGATGTCGGCGCAGATGTCGACCGCGATGATGTCGGCGCCCTCCTCGGCCAGGCGGACCGCGTGGCTGCGGCCCTGGCCCCTGGCGGCGCCGGTGATGAAGGCGACCTTGCCTTCCATCCGTCCGGACACGGGTGTGCTCCCTTTCAGACGTGGGATGCCGCGGTCACGCCCTCGGGGACGGCACCGGGCGGGAGCCTGCGCTCACCGGGGGTGAACGTGGCGGGGATGCGCTGCCAGCCCTTGTTGACGCCCTGGCGGGGGTAGCGCACGAGCGCGTCCAGGTCGACGACGTAGTCGGGCATGCGCTCGAGCACCTGGCCGAGCATGGTCAGGGCCATCCGCTTGCCCAGGTGCGAGCCGGCGCAGCGGTGGATGCCCACGCCGAAGGCCAGGTGCCGGTTGGGCCAGCGGTGGATGTCGATCTCGTCGGGGTTCTCGAAGGCCTCCTCGTCGCGGTTGGCCGACGCCCAGGCGAGCAGCGCCCGGTCGCCCACCCTGAACGGGCAGCCGTGGAACTCGGTCTCCTTGAGCACGGTGCGCGCGAGCGCCTGCGTGGGGGAGAAGTAACGCAGGAACTCCTCGAGGGCGCGCGGCAGCAGCGACGGGTCGTCGATCAGCTCCCGGCGCACGTCGGGGTGCTCGTAGAGCCACACCAGCGTCTGGCTCACCAGCGACGCGGTGGTGCCCACCCCGCCCGCGATGAGCAGCTCGACGATCGAGAAGACCTCCTCCTGCGTGATCGGCCGCCCGTCCACCTCCTGCTGGACGAGGTAGCTGATCACGTCGTCGCGCGGCTCCTCGGCGCGGGCGGCGATCACCTCCCGCATCTGCCGGCTGCACCACGGCAGGTCGACCTGCACGGCCCGCTGGTAGGCCGGGCTGCCGATCTCCTCGGCGAGGGTGGCGTGGTGGGCGCTCGAGTAGCGGTGCCAGTCCTGGACCGGCAGGCCGAGCCAGTCGATGGTGACGATCGAGGGCACCCCGATCACCTGGGCGAGGTCGGCCTGCCCGGACTCGATGATCTCGTCGATGAACCAGGTGGTCCACAGCTCGATCCGGGGCGCGACCTTCTCGACGGCGGCGGGTGACGCGATCGGGTTGATGATCTTGCGGTAGCTGCGGAACCGCGGCGGGTCGAGCTCGATCGGGATGTGCTCGTGCATCGGCGTCTTCGGGATGACGACCGACAGCCCCGGACCGCCGTACTGGTCGAGCCGCCGGGAGGAGAAGACGTCGTCGTCCCGGGCCGCTTCGAACACCGACTCGTAGTCCGACAGCAGCCAGAAGCCGCCGTGCGCCTCCGTCCACGCGACGGGGTGCTTCTTGCGCACCGCCCGGTAAGCGGCGACGGTGTCCTCGGCGTGCGCTTGCGAGTGGTGGTCGAAGTGGACGACGGGGCAACGCTGCTCCGCGCTCATGCGGTCTCCTCGACTTTCTCCCGTGCGGCCTAGATGTGATAATGCTGATCCTGGTTTGTGTCTGTCAATGGTGCCCGGAGGGAGAACGATGCGCGTCAACGTCGACCTGGGGGCGTGTCAGGGCCACGGGGTCTGCCACATGAGCGCCCCTGACGTGTTCGACCTCGCCGAGGAAGACGGGCACTCGATCGTCCGGACCGACCCGGTGCCGCCGGAGCTGGAGGCCGACGCGCGGCTCGGGGCGGACAGCTGCCCGGAACGCGCGATCACGGTGTCCCGGTAGCTGACCCGTTGGCCGTGCGTTCGGCGCCTGCGCCCGGCTCGGGGAGCGGCTCGGAGAAGCCGCCCGCCAGCGCGCGCAGCGCGGCGTCGAGGTAGACCGAGAGGTCGGCGTCGGCGCGGGCGGCCCAGCGCTCGTAGGCCGCGCGGCACGCGGCGAGCGTGGCGCGGCCGACCGCGTGCGGGAACAGCGCGTCCGGGGGCTGTCCCACGCGCCTGCCGACGAACTCGCTGATCGCCCGCTCCCACGCGTCGTAGCGGACGGTCGCGCTCGCGGCGATCTCGGGCACCGTGGCGACCAGGTTCATCCGCATCCGCAGCTCGGGCACGTCCGCGGCGCGGTAGTGGTTGGCCGCGAGCACCGCGTGGCGCACCGCGTCCATCAGGGGGAGGTCGTCCGGCGCCGAGGCCAGCGCCGAGCGGATCGCCTCGACCTCGTTGTCGAACGTGTGCCACAGGACGCTCGCCTTGGCGTCGAAGTAGCGGAAGAACGTCCGGGTGCTCACGCCCGCCGCGGCGGCGATCTGCTCGATCGTCGTCTCGTGGAACCCCTGCTCGGTGAACAGTCGCAGCGCGATCAGCTCGAGCTCGCGCGTGCTCGTGCCGCGGGGGCGTCCGCGCCGGGCGGGTCTTGTTCGCGTCACGGCCGCGACGCTATCGTCCCCCTATATTTGTCACAGCATGCCGAAAAGGCTGTGGAGGGCTGATCATGGGCGGCGGCTGGTTCGAGACGGTGGCGGAGGCGCAACGGCGGGCGCGCAAGCGGCTGCCCAAGTCGGTGTACGGCGCGCTGGTGGCGGGCTCGGAGAAGGGGCTGACCCTCCGCGACAACCAGGCCGCCTTCGACGAGATCGGCTTCGCGCCGCGCACCGCGGGCCAGTCGGCCAAGCGCGAGCTCGGCACCACCGTCCTGGGTCAGCACATCGCGCTGCCGGTGATCATCTCGCCGACGGGCGTGCAGGCCGTCCACCCCGACGGTGAGGTGGCCGTCGCGCGGGCGGCCGCCAACCGCGGCACCGCGATGGGCCTGTCGTCGTTCGCCAGCAAGCCGGTGGAGGAGGTCGTCGCGGCCAACCCGAAGACCTTCTTCCAGATGTACTGGTGCGGCACCCGCGACGACATGCTGCGCCGGATCGAGCGGGTCCGCGCGGCCGGCGTGGTGGGGCTGATCCTCACCCTCGACTGGTCGTTCTCGCACGGCCGCGACTGGGGCAGCCCGCACATCCCGGAGCGGCTCACCCTGCGCGAGTTGGTCCGCTTCGCGCCGGAGGGCATCACCCGTCCCGCCTGGCTGCTGGACTGGGTCCGCACCCGGCGGCTGCCCGACCTCACCGTGCCCAACATGGCCGACCCGGGCTCGCCCGCCCCGACGTTCTTCGGCGCCTACGGGCAGTGGATGCAGACCCCGCCCCCGAGCTGGGAGGACGTGCGCTGGCTGCGCGAGCAGTGGGGCGGTCCGTTCCTGCTCAAGGGCGTGTTCCGGGTGGACGAGGCCAAGCGGGCCGTCGACGCGGGGGTCAGCGCGATCTCGGTGTCCAACCACGGCGGCAACAACCTCGACGGCACCCCCGCCTCGATCCGCGCCCTGCCGCTCATCGCCGACGCGGTCGGCGACCAGGTCGAGGTGCTGCTCGACGGCGGCATCCGGCGCGGCAGCGACGTCGTCAAGGCGCTCGCGCTCGGCGCCCGCGCCGTGCTGATCGGCCGCGCCTACCTGTGGGGCCTCGCCGCGAACGGGCAGGCGGGGGTGGAGAACGTCCTCGACATCCTGCGCGGCGGCATCGACTCGGCCCTGCTCGGGCTCGGCCGCAGCTCGGTCGAGGAGCTCTCGCGCGAGGACGTGCTCGTCCCGGAGGACTTCTCCGCTCGCGTCGCGCCGCGTTCCCGAGTTCGCGGCGGCTGAGCTCAGGCGGTGCTGAGCAGCAGCACGCCCGCCAGCACCACGGCGGCCGCCGCGGCGCGCCGGTGGCCGAGCGGCTCGTGCAGGAACAGCGCGCCGATGAGCGCGCCGAACACGATGCTGCTCTCGCGCAGCGCCGCGACGGGGGCGAGTGCGCCGGAGGTCTGGGCCCACAGCACGATCGAGTAGGCCGCGAGCGAGATCGCCCCGCCGGTGAGCCCGGGCAGGGCGTGGCGGCGCAGGGCCGGGGTGAGGTGGCGACCGCGGCGCAGCACCGCCAGCGCAGGGAGCGCGGGCCCCTGCAACAGGAACATCCAGCCGATGTAGGCGAGCAGCGGTCCCCGGGTCACACCGACGCCGTCGATCACCGTGTACAGGGCGATCAGCAGGCCGGTGGCGACCGCCGCGGCCACCGCGGGGAGCTCCTCGCGCCCGGGCAGGCCGCCGGCGAGGACCAGCGCCACGAGGCCCGCCGAGACGGCGAGGACGCCCGCGAGCTCGTGGGCGGTCAGCGGCTTGTGCAGGACCAACACGGACGCGGGTGCGACGACGAGCGGCGCGGTCCCGCGCGCGAGGGGATAGGCCTGGCTGAACTCGCCGAGCTGGTAGCTGGCGAGCAGCAGCAGGTTGTAGCCGATGTGCGCCACGGCGGAGCCCACGATGTACGGCCACGCGCCGGGCGCGGGCCACCCCGCGACGGCGACGAGCGCACCGCCGCCGACCACGTCGGCGACCCCGATCATCCCGAACCCGACGAGGCGGTCGCCGATGCCGTGGGCGATGGAGTTCCAGGCGGCGTGCAGCAGCGCGGCGGCGAGCACCGCGGCGATCACGAGGGGACCGAACGAGGGGGCAGGCGCCAGGGGGTTCAAATCGATCCAGCACGTTACCGGTCTTGTTCCGGGCCCGCCGGGCGGCGTAGCGTGCGTCGTCGAATCGATTCGACGGCTCCGCCGGGGGAGGTGCCGGATGCAGACCCGTCCGGTCGTCGAGGGCCTGCTGCTCTACGCCGCGATCGCGCTCGCCCCCACCGTGGTCGTCTGGTTGGTCGTGCGGCTCGTGCCCGCGGCCGTCACCTCGTGGTGGGAGCGCAGGCGCCGCCCCGCCCCCGTCACCCCCACCTGCGCGCCCTTCGAGGAGGTGGTCGCGAACCTGCGCAGGCTGCACCGGCAGGTGCGCGACTGCCGCCCGCCCACCCGCGTGCGCACGGTGGCGCTGCTCGCCGCCTACGACGACACGCTGCTCGAGGCCTGCGCGATGGTCGGCGTCGACGCCCCGCTGGCCACCGCCCGCGGCAGCGACCGCGCCTTCGCCCGGATGCTCACCGAGGCCGCGCTGGAGAACGCGGGCATCGCCCTCGACCCGTAGGCCCGGCTCAGCGCGCGAGCCACCCGCCGTCGACCGCGAGGACGTGCCCGTGCACGTACGACGCGGCGGGGGAGGCGAGGAAGACCACCACGTTGCCCACGTCCTCCGGTGTGCCCCAGCGCCCGGCCGGGATGCGCACCGAGATCTGCTCGCGCCGCACCGGGTCGGCGAGCAGCGCGGCGTTCAGGTCGGTGTCCATGTAGCCCGGCGCGACCGCGTTGACGTTGACCCCGCGGCCCGCCCACTCGTTGCAGAGCGCCTTGGTCAGCTGGGCCACCCCGCCCTTGCTGGCGGCGTAGGCGGGCACGGTGATCCCGCCCTGGAACGACAGCAGGGACGCGACGTTGACGATCGCGCCCGAGCCGCGCTCGAGCATGGGCGTGCCGAACAGCCTGCAGAGCTGGAAGACCGCGCGCAGGTTGACCTCGACGACGCGGTCCCACGCCTCGAGCGGGAACTCGGCGGCCGGGTGCCGCTCCTGCACGCCCGCGTTGTTGACCAGGATGTCGACCCGGTGGTCGGCGAGCACCGCCTCCGCGGTCGCGGTGATCGCGGCGCTGTCGGCGAGGTCGAGCGTGCGGGCCGACAGGTGCCGGCCCAGCGCGGCGGCGGCGTCGGTGAGGTCGGCGGGCAGCGGCGAGCGGCCGAGCGACACGACGTCGGCGCCCGCCTCGAGGAGCGCGAGCGTGATCCCGCGGCCGAGGCCGCGGCCCCCGCCGGTGACGACCGCCGTCTTCCCGCTGAGGTCGAACGGGTGGGTTCTCCGATCACCAGGCACGCGCCGAGTATGGCCCGGGGGCAGACTGTGCCCGACCGTGATCGAAGGAGAGGGATGCGCATGCGCCACGACGCCGTGCTCGCCGAGACGATCGGCATCAGGGGAGCGGACGACGACGAGATCGAGGCCTACACCGCGCGCCCGATGGACGGTGGGCACCGCGGCGGGGTGGTGGTGATCCACCACATGCCCGGCTACGACTGGGCCACCAAGGAGATCGTCCGCCGGTTCGCGGTCTGGGGCTACAACGCGATCTGCATGAACCTCTACAGCCGGGAGGCGCCCGGCGCGGACCCCGACGACGCCGCCGCCACCGCCAGGGCGCGCGGCGGGGTGCCCGACGCCCGCTTCGTCGGCGACGCCGCGGGCGCGGCGCGGTGGCTGCGGTCGCTGCCCACGTCGAACGGGAAGGTCGGCACGATCGGCTTCTGCTCCGGCGGGCGGCAGGCCTTCCTGTCCGCCGTCGAGCTCGACATCCAGGCCGCCGTCGACTGCTACGGCGCGTTCGTCGTCGGCAGCCCGCCCGAGGGGTTCCCCCTGCAGGTGCAGCCGCTCGCCGACCGCGTGCCCGAGCTGCGCGCCCCGCTGCTCGGGCTGTTCGGCAACGAGGACGCCCACCCCTCGCCGGCCCAGGTCGACGAGCTGGAGAAGCTGCTGCAGGAGCACGGCAAGACCTACGAGTTCCATCGCTACGACGACGCGGGCCACGCCTTCTTCGCCGTCGACCGCCCCTCCTACCGGGTGGCGGCCGCCCAGGACGGGTGGCAGAAGGTCAAGGCCTTCTTCGCCAAGCACCTGGACGGGGAGGCCTGAGCGGCATGTGCACCTACAGCACCGAGACGATCGAGGTGACGGCGAGCAGCGGCAAGGGTCCGCAGGGCTGGTTCCCGCTGCGCACGGCCACGGTCTACTACGACCACCCGGTGCACGCGCCGCACGACCACACCGTCAACATCGACTTCCTGAACCCCGAGCAGGGCCCCGGCGCCCGGGTCGCGGTCGAGCTGTCCCTCGACTCCGCCCGCGCGCTGCTGGCGGCGCTGCAGACGACCGTCGAACGCGCCGCCCACCACTGATCGGCCGTTCGCAGCGAGGAGGCATCGTGGAACGGAAACCGATCAACCCGTGGGACTGGTCGCTGCGCTTCGGCTTCAACCAGGCCGAGCTCGTCGAGGGCGGGCGCAGGCAGCTGATCTGCTCCGGCCAGACGTCCGTGGACGCCGAGGGGCGCCCGCAGCACGCGGGGGACATGCGCGCGCAGGTCGCCCTCGCCATGGACAACCTCGAGGCCGTGCTCGCGGCCGCGGGCATGACGCTTCGCGACGTGGTGCGGCTCAACGTCTACACCACCGACGTCGATGCGTACCTGAGCTGCTTCGACGTCGTCTCCGAGCGGTGCAGCGCGGCGCGCGTGCGCCCCGCGAGCACGCTGCTCGGCGTGACCCGCCTGGCCGCCCCCGAGCTCATGGTGGAGCTGGAGGCGACCGCGATCGCGTGAGCGGACGGGGGCTCAGCGCCCGTCCTCGGGGAGCACGACCCCGGCGGCCGCGGTGAGCCCCCCGTCCACCCGCATCTCGCTGCCCGTGACGAACGACGACCGCGGGCTGGCGAGGAACGCGCACATCTCCGCCACCTCCTCCGGCCGCGCCGTGCGGCCCATCGGGTGGGAGCGGCCCCACTCGGCGAGCAGCTCGGCCGGGTCGCGGTCGCCCGCGAACCGCTGCGCGCTCGCGCGCAGCATCGGCGTGTCCACCGAGCCGGGGCACACGGCGTTGCAGCGGATCTGCTCGTGGGCGTGGTCGACGGCGATCGCGCGGGTGAGCGCGTTGATCGCGCCCTTGCTCGCGGCGTAGGCCACCACGTCGGTCTGCGTCACGAACGCCTGCACCGACGAGACGTTGACGATCGACCCGCCGCCCGCCTGGCGCATGAGCGGGACGAGGTGCTTGGCGAACAGGAAGATGCTGGTGACGTTCACCGCGAGCACCTCGTTCCACGTCGCCTCGTCGGTGGTCTCCACGGTGCCGTAACGCTGGATGCCCGCCGCGTTCACGAGGATCTCCGCACCCCCGAACTCCTCGCGGGCGACCTGCGCCGCGCGCTCGGCCGTCGCGGCGCTGCTGACGTCGCCCACCACCTCGGCGACCCGGGCGCCGTCCGCGCGCAGCCGCTCGGCGTGCTCGGTCAGGGCGTCGGCGTCGACGTCGCAGGCGACGATCGCGGCGCCCGCGCCGGCCAACCGCGCGGCGACGGCGGCCCCGATGCCCTTCGCCGCCCCCGTGACCACTGCCGTCCGGCCCGCGAACTCCGGCGTGTTGTTCATGGGCACACGGTGCGCCGAGCTCGTCTGATGAGCAAGATCTGGCGCGATGACCGCACCGGGGCCGACCCGCCGGCCGCGGTGGGGTCAGGTCGCCCAGCCGGTGGGGATGTCCCGCAGTTTCCGAGCGACGTACGCGACGTAGTACAGGGGGTCACCCCGGACCGACAGCCGGTGTCGGTAGTGCTCCTCGGCGATGACGCTGATCACCTCTTCGGCGAGCATCCGCCGGATCAAGCTGCTGAAGCCGGTGGTGTCGTGGTCGGTGACGAAGTCCTCCTTGATCGTGAAGGCGATCAGCCCCGAGGCCTCGACGAGGTTGAACGCGGCGGTGAACGCCGCCGGCGGGATGTCGCCGAACCCGAGCGCCGCGACCGTCGTCATCGCGTTGAACCGGCGGGCGGCGAGCTCCTCCCGTTGGTCGGGGGTGAGCGCCGTGAGGTCGGCGACCAGGTAGCCGTCGTAGACACCGGGCCGGTCGCGCGCGGCCGCCCGCGCCGCCTCCTCGATGATGTCGACGCCGTAGACGGTGCCCGCGCCGAGGGTGCGGAGCTCCTCACCGACCATCCCGTTGCCGGCGCCGACGTCGAGCACGCGCAGCTCGGCCGGGTCGATGCCCTGCTCCGCCACCGCGCGGCCGAGCAGGCGGCGGACCACCCGCGGGGACGTGCACCGGAGCAGATCGTAGAAGAGCTGCTCGTACAGGCCGGGGTGCTCGTAGATGACGTGGTAGTCGTGGAAACGGATCCGGATGTGCTCCCCGTCGAGCCGGGCATCGCACCACTCCTCGTCCTGGTCGAGAACCAGGTCGGCGGGGAGGGAGATCTCCCAGCGCCGGGGTGCCCGCACCGTGACCCGACCCGCATCGCACGCAGTGATGGTCGCTCACCTCCGCATCGGCGCACGCGGCGCGGCGGTGCCGGCCGCAATGATCATTTCGAGGGTAGGTGCCGGTATTTCCGCGTGGTACTGCCCTTTCCTCGAGGTGGACCGCGAATTTCGGTGAATCGGGTCACACGTGTGCGTATTGCGAGATGAATTGCGTCAACCGGAACAAATGGCGGTCGGTGCTCCCCGCGCACCTCGCGCCGCGACCCGGCACGTCGCCGAGGGGCGCGTTGCGCCGCTCTCGTCCGACACTGGAAGATCTGGCGCGATGACTGAGACCCGATCCGCCGTCGCCGACCTCCTGACCCGCCTGGGCTACCCGGCCACGGACGCCGGTGAGCTGCCCGACTCGCCACTGCGGTTCCCGGACGGCGCGCAGTACCGCACCGAGATCCCCAGCGTCGAGGGCCCGGCCGCGCTGGAGGCCGTGTTCGACGAGGCCGACAAGCGCGGCGTGCGCGTGCACCGCGTCTCGTCCGGCAGCGGGATCATGCTCGCCACCGACGCCGAGATCACCGACATGGTGCGGGCGTGCGCGGCCCGCCGCGTGGAGCTGTCGCTGTTCGTCGGCCCGCGGGCGGCGTGGGACATCGGCGCCCAGGCCCGCACCCCGGCGGGCGGGGCGATCGGCTGCCGCCACGAGGGCGCCGACCAGCTGGCCTACGCGATGGAGGACCTCGTGCGCGCCAACGCCCTCGGCGTGCGCGGGGCGCTCGTCGCCGACGAGGGCCTGCTGCTGATGACCAAGCACATGAAGGAGGCCGGCCTGATCGCGCCGGACTTCGTCGTGAAGGTCTCGGTGCAGATGATGGCGTCGAACCCGGTGAGCGTGCGGCTCATGCAGGACCTCGGCGCCGACACCTACAACGTGCCGCCCGGCCTGTCCCTGCCGCGGCTGGCCTCCATCCGCGCCGCCACGCAGATCCCGATCGACATGTACGTCGAGTCGCCCGACACGCTCGGCGGCTTCGTCCGCCACCACGAGATCGCCGAGCTGGTGCGGGTGCTCGCCCCGATCTACGTCAAGTTCGGGCTGCGCAACCACCCCGACGTCTACCCGAGCGGCGCCCAGCACGAGGCGCTGAACGTCGCGCTGTCGCGGGAGCGGGTGCGCCGCGCCGAGATCGGACTGGAGTTCCTCCGCCGGGCCGCCCCCGACCTGGTGACCTCGGAGCTGGGCGCCGAGGGACTGGCCGTCCCCGTGGCCTGAGCCCCTCCCGACGAGGCATGGGTACCGCGCTGCGGGTGGCCGTCGCCGTCGTCGTGGTGGCGGCGGTGGTGGTCGCCCTGGCGTGGGTGTTCCAGCGGCGGCTGATCTACCTGCCCTTCGGCGCCCCGGGCGCGCCCGCGAGCGCGTACCTCTCGGGCGGCCGCGACGTGGTGCTGCGCACCGAGGACGGGCTCGAGCTCACCGCGTGGTGGGCGCCCGCCACCGGGCCGGCGCGGGACCGCACGGTGCTGGTCGCGCCCGGCAACGGCGGCTCGCGCGTGCTGCGGGTGCCGCTCGTGCGGGCCCTCGCCGCGGAGGGGTTCGACGTGCTGCTGGTCGACTACCGCGGCTACGGCGGCAACCCCGGCTCGCCCAGCGAGGAGGGCCTCGCCGCGGACGTCGCCGCGGCGTACCGCCACCTCGTCGAGGACCGCGGCGTGCCGCCCGAGCGGATCGTCCTGTTCGGCGAGAGCCTCGGCGGGGCGCCGCTGACCCGGCTCGCCACCGAGCGCCCGGTCGGCGCGCTCGTGCTGCGCAGCCCGTTCACCTCGCTCGCCGACGTCGGGGCGCGCGCCTACCCGTTCCTGCCGGTACGGGCCCTGCTGCGGGACCGGTTCCCGCTGCTGGAGCAGGTGCGATCGGTGCGGGCGCCGGTCGCGGTGGTGGCGGGCGGGGCCGACGAGATCGTGCCGGTCGAGCAGAGCCGGGCGGTCGCCGACGCCGCGGGCGCGGCGTACGTCGAGGTGTCGGGGGCGGGGCACAACGACGAGGAGCTGACCAGCGGGCCGGTGGTCGTCGACACGGTGGTGCGGGTGGTCGGTGGGTAGCGGTCCGGGGTCTGTGAGGTCGAGGTGGTCGGCGTCCGGTCCGCCGCTGAGCGGTCGGGCTCTACGGTGGGGGCGTGATCAGACTCGACCGGCACCCGTGGCGTGAGGTGCGGGCCGCGGGGGAGCGCGGCGCGATCGCCGTGCTCCCCGTCGGCTCGCAGGAGCAGCACTCCGAGCACCTGCCGATGGGCACGGACACGATGCTCGCCGAGGCGGTCGTCGACGCGGCCTCCGACCTGATCGGCGACGACGGGCCGGAGCTGGTCCGGCTGCCCGCGCTGCCGTACGGGCACAGCCCGCACCACCTGTTCGCGGCCGCGGTGTCGCTGTCGGCCACGACGCTGCTCGCCGTCCTCGACGACGCGCTCGACTCGCTGGTGCGCAGCGGGTTCCGCCGCGTGCTGCTGGTCAACGGGCACGGGGGCAACGACGAGGTGGTGCGCCTCGCGGTGAAGACCTACGCCGAGCGCGCGGACGTCGCGCTGGGCGCCTGCTCGTACTGGACGATCGCCGGCCCGGAGGACCCGCCGCAGGCGCCGGGCCACGCCGGCTGGTTCGAGACCTCACTGCTGCTCGCCGTCCACCCGGATCTGGTCCGCCCCGCCGGTCCGTGGCGGGAGCCGGAGGCCCCGCCGCTGTTCCACCGCCCGCCCGCCCCCGGGCTGACGGTGGCGCGGCACGGGGAGTGGGCGCGGGTCGGCGGGGTGACCGACGACGCCGGCACCGCGGACCCCGAGGCCGGTGAGCGCCTGCTCGCCGGGCGGGCGCGGGCGCTCGCCGCCGCGATCCGGGCGTTCGACTCCGCTACCGCGACGAGCCACGGTCACCAGCGGTAGTCGAGGAACTTCCCGTCGAAGGTCACGACCACCCGGTCCCCCTCCGGGTCGGGCCGGCGGGAGATGTCGACCCGGAAGTTGATCGCGCTCATGATCCCGTCGCCGAACTCCTCGTGGATCAGCTCCTTCAGCGCCGGGCCGTAGACCGACAGCGCCTCGGTGAAGCGGTAGATCGTCGGGTCGGCCATCACGGCGGGGTCGGTGCCGCGGGTGGGCTGCAGCTGCAGGCTCTCGGCCACGGCCTCGTCGAGCCCGAGCAGCTCGCACGCCTTCGCGGCCTGCTCGGCCGTCATCGGGTGCTGGCCGAGCAGGGCCGCGGTCGTCCACACCAGCGGGGTGCCGAGCTCCTCGGCGATCCGCGCCCAGGTGAGGCCCTTGCGTTTCCGGGCGGCGACGACGAGGTCGGCCGCTTCGGACTTGCTCATGATGGGGTTGATCGTCGGCTCCTTCGCGTCGGTCGGTGGGCGGCCCCAGGCTCGCGGGCGCGTATTGCACCCGCGTTACGGCCGTGTGACGCCCACCTGCTGCGGCGGTGCGAGCGGGTGTGAGCCGAGCGTGACGCGATGATCCTCGCGCCGTAACGGCACGGAAAAGCCCGCTCCGAAGACTCGGTTCGCCCCGTCGACAACCGAGGAGTCCCCGCATGTCCTATCTGAACCCGTCGGAGTTCGTCGGAAAGATGATCGACGCGGGCGAGGCGAAGGTCTTCATGTCCACCCGCGACACCGTGATCCGGGCCTACATGGCCGGAGCGATCCTCGCCCTCGCCGCCGCGTTCGCCGTCACGATCAGCGTGCAGACCGGGTCGGCTCTGGTCGGAGCGCTGTTGTTCCCGGTGGGCTTCTGCATGCTCTACCTGCTGGGCTTCGACCTGCTCACCGGGGTGTTCACGCTGGTGCCGCTGGCCTGGATCGACCGGCGGCCGGGTGTGACGATGAAGGGCGTCCTGCGCAACTGGGCGCTGGTGTTCGTCGGCAACTTCGCCGGCGCCCTCACCGTCGCGCTCATGATGGCGGTGATCCTCACGTTCGCGTTCACCGTCGAGCCGAACGACGTCGGGCAGCGGCTCGGCGAGATCGGCGCGGCGCGGACCGTCGGGTACGCCGAACACGGCGCGGCCGGGATGCTGACGCTGTTCCTGCGCGGCGTGCTGTGCAACTGGATGGTCTCCACCGGCGTCGTCGCCGCGATGATCTCGACCTCGGTGTCCGGGAAGGTCATCGGGATGTGGATGCCCATCCTGGTGTTCTTCTACATGGGCTTCGAGCACTCGATCGTCAACATGTTCCTGTTCCCGTCCGGCCTGATGCTCGGCGGCGACTTCTCGATCGCCGACTACCTGCTGTGGAACGAGTTCCCGACGGTGGTCGGCAACCTCGTCGGCGGGCTGACGTTCGTCGGGCTCACGCTCTACGCCACGCACGCCCGGACCGGGACGGGCCGCACGCGCCCGGTGCACGAGACCGTGCGGCCGGCCGAGGTGGTCGCGCGCTGATCGCGGCGCGCGGCTTCACCAGTCGTGCACGGTCCCGTCGATGAGCCGGTTCACCGGCAGGTAGGCCGGGCGGTACTCGAACCTCGCCGCCGCCTCCTTGTCGACCGTGACGCCGATCCCGGGGGCCTCGCCCGGGTGCAGGTGGCCGTCGGTGAAGGTGTACGAGCGCCGGAACACCTCGTAGGTCTCGGGGGTGTGCGGCGCGAACTCCTGGATCCCGAAGTTGTGGATCGCGAGGTCGAGGTGCAGCCCGGCCGCCATGCCGACGGGGGAGATGTCGGTGGGGCCGTGGATACCGGACTTCACCTGGTACAGGGCGGCGTAGTCGAACAGCTTGCGCATCGCCGTGACCCCGCCGGTGTGGGTGACGGCGGAGCGGACGTAGTCGATGAGCTGCTCGCGGATCAGCGTCTGGTAGTCGAAGACGGTGTTGAACACCTCACCGATGGCGAGCGGGGTGGTGGTGTGGCTGCGCACCAGCCGCAGGCCCTCCTGGTTCTCGGCGGGTGTGCAGTCCTCCAGCCAGAACAGCCGGTACGGCTCGAGGGCCTTGCCCAGCTGCGCCGCCTGGATCGGGGTGAGCCGGTGGTGCACGTCGTGCAGCAGCGGCAGCTCGGGGCCGAACTCGGCGCGCACCGCCTCGAACACCGTCGGCAGGTGCCGCAGGTAGGCGGCGGTGTCCCAGACCTCCTCGGCGGGCAGGCCGGTCCGCTCCAGGGGGTTGCCGATGCCGTAGATGGTGCCGAGGCCGGGTACGCCGGTCTGCACGCGGATCGCGCGGAACCCCTCCTCGCGGCGGGCGCGGATCGAGTCGAACAGCTCCGGCAGGTCGCGCCCGCTCGCGTGCCCGTAGGCCAGGATCCCGGTACGGCTCGCGCCACCGAGCAGCTGGTAGAGCGGCATGCCCGCGGCCTTGGCCTTGATGTCCCACAGCGCCACGTCGACGGCGGCGATCGCGGCCATCGTCACCGGCCCGCGCCGCCAGTAGGCGCCGCGGTACAGGTACTGCCAGGTGTCCTCGATCCGGTGGGCATCGCGGCCGACGAGCAGCGGGACGACGTGGTCGCGCAGGTAGCTCGCCACCGCGAGCTCACGCCCGTTCAAGGTGGCGTCGCCGTAGCCGACGAGGCCGTCGTCGGTGGTGATCTCCAGCGTGACGAAGTTGCGTCCCGGGCAGGTGACGATGACGTCGGCGCCGGTGATCAGCACGGAGGTCCTCCCCGTCGAGTGGGCAGTCGCGATCTTCGGACCCTACGGCAGGGCCCGGTTCACCCGGCCCAGCGGTAGCGGCGCTCGGGGCGGCCGGTCCCGCCGTAGCGCAGTCGCACGGTCGCCGCCCCGGTGGCGACGAAGTGCTCGAGGTAGCGGCGGGCGCTCACCCGCGACAGCTGCGTGAGCTCGGCGCACTCGGCGGCGGACAGGTCGCCGTCGTGGCCGCGCAGCACCTGCTCCACCAGCCGGGCGGTGGGCTCGGTGAGGCCCTTGGGCAGCCGGGTCGTGGCGCCGTGGCCGCCGCCGAAGACGCTGTCGATGTCGTCCTGCGCCGCCCGCTGCAGCCCGGCGAGCCGCCCGCGCACCCGCATCACCCGCTCCACGTGCTCGCGCAGGGCGGCCGCGTCGAACGGCTTCACGAGGTAGTGGGTGGCGCCGCCGTGCAGGGCGGCGGTGACGGTCCGGGGGTCGTCGGCCGCGGTGATCACGAGCACGAACGGGTCGTCGGCCGATCCGGTGCGCAGCTCGCGCAGCACCTCGATCCCGGACCGGTCGGGCAGGTAGACGTCCAGCAGCACGAGGTCGGGGCGCAGCTCGCGGGCCAGCCGCACGGCGTCGGCCCCGCTGTGGGCGACGCCGACCACCTCACAGCCGGGGATCCGCGCGACGTAGCCGCTGTGCACGCGGGCGACCATGAAGTCGTCGTCGACGACGAGCACTCGCATGCTCATCGAGCGGGCCCCCGGGCCGGGGCGAGCGGGAGGTGGGCGGTGAACACGGCGCCGCCGTCGTTGTGCAGGGTGATCGTGCCGCCCCGGCGCAGGCAGGTCTGGCGGGCCAGCGCGAGCCCGAGCCCGCGGCCACCGGTGTCGTTCTCGGCTGCCTTGGTGCTGAAGCCGTGCCGGAACACCTCTTCGACCAGCTCGGAGGCCACACCGGGCCCGGAGTCGCGCACGGTCACGCGCACCGCGTCCGGTTCCGTGGCGAGCCCGATCTCCACCCAGCCGCGGCCCGCGGCGTCGAGCGCGTTGTCGACGAGGTTGCCCAGCACCGTGACCAGGTCGGCCGAGAGGGCCGGGTCGCGCGCCGGGTCGACCGCCTCGAGCCGGCTGCCGGGGGCGAGTCGCAGCTCGGCGCCCCGCTCGGTCGCGAGGCTCGCCTTGGCCACCAGCAGCGCGGCCACGGCGGCGTCCCCGACGCTCGCGGTGACCTCGCGGCGCCACTGGTCGGACCCGGCGACGATCCCCGCCACGAATCGGCGCACCTCCTCGTACTCGCCCAGCTCGGTGAGCCCGGCGATCGTATGCAGGCGGTTGGTGAACTCGTGCGCCTGCGCCCGCAGCGTGTCGGTGACGTTGCGGGAGGCGTCGAGGCGGTCCTCGAGGGCAGCGAGCTCCGTGCGGTCCCGCAGCGTGACGACGGCGCCGATGGTGGCCCCGTCCACCACCACCGGCATCCGGTTGAGCACCAGGACGCGGGTGCCGTGCAGCACCACCTGGTCGGCGCCGACCGCGGCGCCGGTGAGGACGTCGCGCAGCCGGTCGTCCAGGTCGAGCTCGTCCACGCGGGCGCCGACGGCGTCGAGCGAGAGCAGCTCCTTCGCCGCGGCGTTGAGCAGCGTGATCCGGTTGGCTCGGTCGAGGCCGAGCACGCCCTCCTTGACGCCGAGCAGCATGGCCTCGCGCCGCTGCACCAGCTCCACGATCTCGGCCGGCTCCAGCCCGAGGGTCTGGCGGCGCACCCGGCGGGCGAGCAGCAGCGAGCCGGCCACCCCGAGCACGACCGCGACCCCCACCAGCGCCACGGCCGGGCCGGGGGCGGCGAGCAGCCCGGTGAGCAGCGGCGGCGCCTCCACGCGGGCGGCGACCAGCCCGACGGTGCGCCCGTCGTCGTCGAGCACCGGCACGTGCGCCACGACCGTGCGCCCGTCCGGGTTGCCCACCCACGCCCGCCCGGCGAGCGCGGTGCTCTCCCCGATCGGGAACGGCTCACCGACCTCCGCGGGATCGGCGGCGCTGCGCACCACGAGGTCGGCGTCGACGATCACGATCTCGTCCGCGCCGGACAGGTTGCGCGCGCTGGTCCCGAGCGCGGGCAGCGGCCCGAAGTTGCGGGTGGCGAGGCTCTCCCGCACGCCGGCGGTGGCCGCCACGTCCTCGGCGACCGACAGCATCCGCCGCCCCTGCGTCTCGCGGAACGCGGCGTCGGACTGCACCACCGCGAGCGCGGTGACGGCGACCAGCAGCAGGCCGACGATCCCCAGCTGCCACCCCAGGAACTGCCGAGCGAGGGTCCGCGCCACGCCGGGGAGCGTCTCACGACCACGGCGCCCCATGACCACAACGACCACAACGACCGATGTGGAAGCAAGGCAGACAGGCTCCGGCGGGCGGCCCACGATGTGCGCCACACGAACCTCGACGAAGAGGAGGACGATGCGGACCCGAAGCGTGGTCGCGGTGCTCGTGGCGCTGGCCGCGGTGCTGTTGGTACCGCCCGTGGTCGGCGGGCTCACCGGCGGCGGCGACGGCACGCAGCTGCGCGGCCTGCGGTTCCTGGTGCCCAACGCGCCCGGTGGCGGGTACGACATCACCGCCCGCACCGCGGCCAAGGCGATGGAGGACGCCGGCATCACCGGCGCCGTGGAGGTGTTCAACCTCCCCGGGGCGGGCGGCACGGTCGGCCTCGGCCGCACCGTCAACGAGAGCGGCAACGATCGGCTCGTCATGTCGATGGGGCTCGGCGTGGTCGGCTCGGTCTACACCAACGAGTCGCCGGCGACGCTCACCGACACCACGCCGATCGCGCGGCTCACCCAGGAGACCGAGATCGTCGTCGTCGGCAAGGACTCGCCGCTGCGGACGTTCGACGACCTCGCCGCGGCGTGGCGCGCCGAGCCCGCCGCGGTGCCGGTCGGCGGCGGGTCGAGCCCCGGCGGGCCGGACCACCTCGCGCCGATGCTCATGGCCGAGGGCATGGGGATCGACCCGCGGACGGTCAACTACGTCTCCTACGACGGCGGCGGCGAGCTGCTCGCCGCGGTGCTGGGCGGCAAGGTCGCGTTCGGCGTCTCGGGCCTGTCGGAGTACGCCGACCAGATCGAGGCCGGCGAGCTGCGCGTGCTCGCGGTGACCGCGGCGCAGCGGGTGCCCGGCGTCGACGCGCCGACGCTCCAGGAGGTGGGCGTGGACGTGGAGTTCACCAACTGGCGCGGCATCGTCGCTCCGCCGGGGCTCGACGAGGACGGCCGCGCCGAGCTGGTGGCGGCGTTCACCGCGCTGCGCGGGTCGCCGGAGTGGGCGGCCGCGCTCGAGCGCAACGGCTGGCAGGACGCGTTCCTGCCGGGGGAGGAGTTCGGCGCGTTCCTGCGGTCGGAGAACGAGCGCGTCGCGGGTGTCCTGCGCAACCTGGGGCTGGTCGCATGAGCACCTGGCTTCGCGAACGCTCCGAGCTGGGAGTGGCCGCCCTGCTGCTCGCCACCGGGCTGCTCGTGCTCGCCGACGTGGCGCTCGCGCCGCGCGCGGGCAACGCCGCCGACCCGCTCGGCCCGAACGCCGTGCCGGTCCTCTTGGGCCTGTTGCTCCTGCTGCTGGCCGCGCTGCTGGCCGTCGACGTGCTGCGCGGCGGCCACGGGGAGGCCGAGGCAGGTGAGGACGTCGACCTCGCCGTGCCCGCCGACAAGCGCACCGTGCTGCTGCTCGCGGGCGTGATCGTCGCGACCGCGGCGCTGATCCCGCTGCTCGGGTGGCCGATCGCGGGCACCGTCCTGTTCTGGGGCGCGACCTACGCCCTCGGCTCACGCGCGTTCCCACGCGACCTGCTCATCGCCGCGGGCGTGTCGCTCGCGACCTGGATCGTGTTCGACGCGCTGCTCGGTGTGGACCTGCCCGGTGGACCGCTGATGGGGCTGATCTGACGTGCTGGACAACCTCACCCTCCTGTTCGAGGGCTTCGCGGGCGCGCTGACGCCGGCCAACCTGCTGTTCTCCGCGATCGGGGTGCTGCTCGGCACCGCGATCGGCGTGCTGCCCGGGATCGGCCCTGCCATGGCGGTCGCCCTGCTGCTGCCCGTCACGTACGCGCTGGACCCGACCGGGGCGTTCATCCTGTTCGCCGGTATCTACTTCGGGGCGATGTTCGGCGGGTCGACCACGTCGATCCTGCTCAATACCCCCGGCGAGAGCGCCTCGGTCATGGCGGCGGTCGAAGGCAACCCGATGGCGCGCTCCGGCCGGGGCGCCCAGGCGCTCGCCGCCGCCGCGATCGGCCACTTCATCGGCGGCGTCGCGGGCGCGATCGGGCTCGTGCTGCTGGCCCCGCTCGTGGCCTCGGTCGCCGTCGACATCGGCGCCCCGGACTACTTCGCGATCATGGTGCTGGCGTTCGTCGCCGTCACCGGCGTGCTGGGCCGCTCCCGGGTGCGCGGCTTCGCCGCGCTCGCCATCGGCCTCGTGATCGGGCTCGTCGGGCTCGACCCGCTCTCCGGGCAGCCCCGCCTGACGTTCGGCGTCCCGCAGCTCGCGGACGGCATCGACGTCGTGATCGTTGCCGTTGGGCTCTTCGCCGTCGGCGAGGCGCTGTGGGTCGCGGCGCACCTGCGCCGGACCGTGCAGCGGCCGATCCCGGTCGGCAGGCCCTGGCTCTCGCGCGACGACCTGCGCCGCACGTGGAAGCCGTGGCTGCGCGGCCCGGTCATCGGGTTCACGTTCGGCTCCATCCCGGCGGGCGGGGCGGAGATGAGCACGTTCATGTCGTACGTGACCGAGCGGCGGCTCTCCCGGCGGCGTGACGAGTTCGGGACCGGCGCGATCGAGGGCGTCGCGGGCCCGGAGGCGGCGGCGAGCGCGTCGTCGGCGGGCACGCTCGCCACGATGCTGACGCTCGGCCTGCCGACCACCGCGATCGCGGCGGTGATGCTCGCGGCGTTCCAGCAGTTCGGCATCCAGCCCGGGCCGCTGCTGTTCGAGAACGAGCCGGACCTGGTCTGGACGCTCATCGCGAGCTTGTTCATCGGCCTGGTGCTGCTGCTGGTGCTGAACCTGCCGCTCGCGCCGGTGTGGGCGAAGCTGCTGCGGATCCCGCGGCCGTACCTGTACGCGGGCATCCTGTTCTTCGCCTGCGTCGGCGCGTACGCGGTGAGCGGCCAGCCCGTCGACCTGCTGGTGCTGCTCGCGATCGGC
Organism: Pseudonocardia sp.; assembly: GCF_035305885.1. Taxonomy (GTDB): domain Bacteria; phylum Actinomycetota; class Actinomycetes; order Mycobacteriales; family Pseudonocardiaceae; genus Pseudonocardia. The sequence goes on along the minus strand of NZ_DATGOP010000092.1, from coordinate 27,823 downwards.
GCCGTCGGGTTCCTGATGCGGCGCTACGGCCTCCCGGTGCTGCCGGCGATCATCGGCGTGATCCTCGGGCCGGACGCGGAGCTGCAGCTGCGCCGCGCCCTGCAGCTCGCCAACGGCGACGTGACGACGCTGGTCTCCACACCCCTGTCGGTGGTGGTGTACCTGCTGATCGCGGCGCTGCTTGCGTTCCCGCTGGTCCGGCGGCTGCGGTCGGGCAGGAGACCCGCCCCGCCGACCCCGCCCGAGCCGCCGCGGGAGCGCGTGGGCGTCTGAGCCGCCCGGGCCGCAGCGCCCGAGTCGCGGCGCGGCCACCTCCACGCAATCCCCTTGCGTGGAGGTGGCCCCACCTGCCAGGACTGGTCCGGTGCTGATCACGTCCCGCTCGGCCGCGGAGTACCGGGCGATGTTCGACCTCACCCCCGAAGACCTGACCGGTTCGGTGCTCGACTGCTGCGCGGGCGGCTCCAGCTTCGCCGCCGAGACCGGCGGCCGTGTGGTCGCCGTCGACCCCGCGTACGCCCTCGGCCACGCCAGCTCGCCGCCCGCGCGCAGGAGGGCCTCGACGAGGGCGACCGGATGATCCACCGCAACGCCGGCCGGTTCGAGGGGGGGCTGGTACGGCAGCCCGGCCCGGCGCACGCGGATGCGCCGGGCCGCGGCCGGGCTGTTCCTCGCCGACCTGCGGCGGCGGCCGGGCCGCTACGTCGCGGGCGCCCTGCCCCGGCCGCCGCTGGCCACCGGGAGCGTCGACCTCGTGCTGTGCTCCCACCTGCTGTTCACGTGGGCCGACCAGCTCGGCGCGGACCGGCACCGCGCCGCCCTCGCCGAGCTGGTCCGCGTGGCCCGCCGCGAGGTGCGGGTCTTCCCGGTCGTCGTGCAGGGCACCGGGGAGCCGGTGGCGTTCCTCGACGACCTGCGCGCCGAGCTCGCCGCGCACGGCCACCGCGCCCGGCTCGCCGACGTGCCCTACCGGTTCCAGCGGGGCGGCACGCGGATGCTGCGGATCGGCGTGGGCGGCTGAGCTACCGGCGGTGGCCCTCGCCCCCGCCGAACGCGGCGTGGAACTGCGCGCGGAAGGTGTCCATCCGCCACACCGGGGCGTGCGGGCCCGGGCGCATGCCGTCCTGCCAGCGCCAGCCGGAGATCTTCTCGATCACACCCGGGTCCTTCGCGACGATCGTGATCGGCACGTCGCGGTTCTCCGTGGGCCCGGTGACGATCGGGGAGGGCTGGTGGTCGCCCAGCAGCACCAGCACCAGGTCGTCGTCGCCGTAGGTCTGCACGTAGGACACGAGGCTGGTGAGCGAGTACCGAACGGCCCGGGCGTAGTCCTCGCGCACCTGCTGCGGGTCGCGGGTCAGGATCGCCTCCGGCTGCTCGGTCTGCCCGTCGAGGTAGTCGTAGACCGAGCCGTCGCCGACCTGCGACCAGGGCAGGAACGGCGGGAGCGGGGTCCACGGGGCGTGGCTGGTGACGAGCGGGATCTCCGCCATCAGCGGGCCGCGGTCGGCGCGCGAGCGCTCCAGCTCCTCGAACGCCTTCAGCGTGTACTGGTCGGGCATGGTCGCGAAGCTCATCCGCGGGCCCTGGTAGCCGAGCTGGGAGAAGTCGTAGATCCGGTCGTAGCCGTACCAGGCGCCCTCCGGCCAGTCGAGGAACACCCCGGGCATCACGCCGACGGTGCGCCAGCCCGCGCGGTCGAAGTCGGTGATGAGGGTGTGCCGGTCGGTGTGCTCGAGGGCGTCGTGGCGGTGCTGGCTGTCCACCCACAGCCCGGACAGGAACGTGGCGTGGGCGAGCCAGCTGCCCGCGCCCGTGGTCGGCGAGGTCAGGTACGCGCTGCGGGCGGCGAACCCGGCGTCGCGCAGCGCCGCGGTGGCGTCGTCGAGCAGGGCACGGGTCGCCGGGCCCAGCTGCGGGTCCTCCAGCGCGACCCGCCCGTAGCTCTCGACGAACGCGAAGACCACGTCCTTGCCCCGCAGGTCGGCCAGCAGCTCGTCCGCCGGGGCGTCCCGGATCGGGTCGACCGGGACCTCCTCGGCGAACCGGCGCAGGTCGGCCACGTCGCGGCGGACCTCGAGCGCCCGGTAGAGGGCGAGGGTCGCGGTGCTGTCGGAGGCGAGCTCGACGTCGGGCACCAGCCGCGCGTCGGCGGTGAAGCACGCGGTCCACGCGACGGTGCCCACCGCGACGGTGGCGAGCGCCGTCTGCCGGTGCGGCACGACGACGTGGCGGACCAGCCGCCCGACGGCCCAGCCGGTGAGCGCGATGACGGCGATCGCGAGCCCGACCGCCGCGACGGCCGCGCCGATCGCGCCCGCCTCGCCCGCCGCCCGCTCGACGAAGACCGCGGCGTTGGCGAGGTTGCGCCAGTCCGACAGCGGGTCGAACGGCCGGTTGAGCGCGGCGAAGAAGCCCATGTCGAGGGCCTTCAGCACCGTCATCGCGCCGAGGCCCGCGCCGATCAGCCCGGTGAGCGCCGGGCGGACGCGGGCGGGCACCGCGAGCACGAGGGTGGCGGCGAGCAGCGCCTCGGCGGGGATGGCGAGGAACGCCCCCAGGTGGATCAGGTCGAGGTCGTTGGGCAGCAGCAGCGCGCCGAACACGATCGCGGCGGCGAGCGCGGTGCGCACCCGCCCGGCGGCGGGCTGCGGCGGTGCGCCGGCGACGAACGACAAGCGGGCCTCCCTGAGCGTCAGCGTGGGATCTGATCCCGGGAGGACACACGGGGACCGGCTGCGTGTGGTTCAGCGTCGCCGGGTCCAGCGCGCTCGGCCCGTCCGACCGTTCCCGCCGGCGCTTGCGGACGGGTGTGTCCCGGAGCACACTGGCGGATCTCCCACCACGGAGATGCCGATGGCCCGTCCCAACACCGGGGGCGAGCGGCGATCGGCGGCCGGACTCTTCGCACGACGCACGCCACCGGGGCGGGCGCTCGCGCAGGACGCCGGCCGGGTCGCCACCGCCTGCCACGCGATGGCGGTGCGCCTGCACCGCGGCGGCAAGGTGCTCGTGTTCGGCACGGGGGCCGCGGCCACGGACGCCCAGCACATCGCCGTGGAGTTCGTGCACCCGGTGATCGTCGGCAAGCGGGCGCTGCCTGCCACGTCGTTGACCAACGACGTCGCCACGGTGACCGGCCTCGCGACCGAACGCGGGGCCGACGAGGTGTTCGCCCACCAGATCCGCCACCTGGCGCGCCCGGACGACGTCGCGCTCGGCGTCTCCGACGACGACCGCTGCCCCGCGGTGCTGCGTGGGCTGCAGGAGGGCGCCGACCGCGGCCTGCTGACCGTCGCCCTGGTGGGTGGTTCCGCCGCGCTGGACGGGCCGATCGCGACGAGCCCGTTCGTCGACCACGTCGTGCCCGCGCGCAGCGACGACCCGCGGATCGTCAAGGAGCTGCAGGTCACGACCTACCACGTGCTGTGGGAGCTGGTGCACGTGTTCTTCGAGCAGCCCGGGGTGCTCGAGCCGGCGGTCGTGCGATGAGCGACTGCCACGACGAGGTCTGCATCACCTGCTCCGACCAGGCGGTGCCGGTGGTCGTGGTCGAGCTGCGCGACCACGCGCTCGCGCTCGTCGACACCGGGCGCGGCCTCGAGGAGGTCAGCGTCGCGCTCGTCGACGCGCGAGTGGGCGACACCGTGCTCGTGCACGCGGGAGAAGCGCTCGCGACGACGTGGTGAACCCGAACCGGGAGCGAGAGGAGGTAGCGGTGGACGAGCCAGGAGGCGTCGAGTCCCTGTACCCCTTCCTCTACTCCGGCGGTTCCGACGTCGAGGCCGTGCTGGAGCAGGTGCGCCGCTCCACCGAGGCCAAGGCCGAGGAGATCGTGCAGCTGCGCGAGCAGGTCGCCGCGCGCGACGGGGAGCGCCTCGAGGCATGCGCGCGGGCCGTGGCGGACTCGTTCACCGCGGGCGGGCAGCTGCTGGCGTTCGGCAACGGGGGCAGCAGCACCGACGCCCAGGACCTCGCCGGCACGTTCCTGCACCCCGGCGGCGGGGCCCGGTCGCTCCCCGCGCTGTCGCTGACGGCGGACATCGCCGTCGTCACCGCGCTCTCCAACGACATCGGCTTCGACGTCGTGTACGCGCGGCAGATCGCCGCGTTCGGCCGCCCCGGCGATGTCGCCGTCGGGCTGTCGACCAGCGGGAACTCGGCGAACCTGATCCGCGCCTTCGAGGAGGCGGCCCGGATCGGCATGGTGACCGTCGGGCTGGCCGGCTACGACGGCGGGCGGATGGCCGAGGTCGACACGATCGAGCACCTGTTCGTCGTGCCGTCGTCCTCGGTGCACCGCATCCAGGAGGCCCAGACCTCGATCTACCACGTGTTGTGGGAGCTCGTGCAGCACGAGCTGGGAGCACGGGGCAGAGCAGCGGGCGCGGGGCTGTAGCCCGCGCGACCCCGCCGCGCACCGGGAGGCGTCCGCCGCCTCGCCACCTCCTCCTCGTCTGCCGCCGATCCGCCCCGGGTCGGCTGGTCCCGACCCCACCGTGACGCCGAAAGCGGTCCCCCATGACGGCATCGGAAGCCCACGACGCGCAACCGGACGAGCCGGTCGTCCACATCCTCTGGATCAACGCGGGCCTGAGCTGCGACGGCGACTCCGTCGCGCTGACCGCGGCGACGCAGCCCAGCATCGAGGACATCGTGCTGGGCGCGTTGCCCGGCCTGCCGAAGATCGCGGTCCACTGGCCGTTGATCGACTTCGAGTGCGGCCCCGAGCAGGGCGCCGACACGTTCATCGAGTGGTTCCACAAGGCCGACCGCGGCGAGCTGGAGCCGTTCGTGCTGGTGGTGGAGGGCTCGATCCCGAACGAGGCGATCAAGCCGGAGGGCTACTGGTGCGGGTTCGGCAACAACCCCGCCACCGGCCAGCCGATGACCACCAGCGAGTGGCTCGACCGGCTGGCGCCCAAGGCCACGGCCGTGCTGGCGGTGGGCACCTGCGCCACCTACGGCGGCATCCACGCGATGGCGGGCAACCCGACCGGCGCCATGGGGGTGCGCGACTACCTCGGGTGGGACTGGACGTCCAAGGCCGGGCTGCCGATCGTCAACGTGCCCGGCTGCCCGATCACCCCGGACAACCTGTCGGAGACGATCCTCTACCTGCTCTACCAGGTGGCGGGCCAGGCCCCGATGATCCCGCTCGACGACGCCGGGCGCCCGGAGTGGCTGTTCGGCAAGACCGTGCACGAGGGCTGCGACCGCGCCGGCTACTACGAGCAGGGCGAGTTCGCCACCGAGTACGGCTCGCCGCTGTGCCTGGTGAAGCTGGGCTGCTGGGGCCCGGTCGTGAAGTGCAACGTGCCCAAGCGCGGCTGGATGAACGGGCTCGGCGGCTGCCCGAACGTGGGCGGCATCTGCATCGGCTGCACGATGCCCGGCTTCCCCGACAAGTTCATGCCCTTCATGGACGAGCCGCCCGGCGCGAAGTTCTCGACGACCGCGAGCGGGCTGTACGGCGGCGTCATCCGCACCCTGCGGCGCATCACCGTGAAGACGACCGACACCGAGCCGAAGTGGCGCAGGCCCGGCCGCGAGCTGACCACCGGCTACCGGCCCAGTTGGTGAGGGGATCCGACATGACCACGACCGCGAAGCCCGACAAGACGGGGCGCGACGGCGAGGCCGCCAACCTCACCGAGATGGCCTGGGACCCGATCACCCGGATCGTCGGGAGCCTCGGCATCTACACGAAGATCGACTTCTCGAACCGGCGCGTGGCCGAGTGCTACAGCACGTCGTCGATCTTCCGCGGCTACTCGATCTTCATGAAGGGCAAGGACCCCCGCGACGCGCACTTCATCACGAGCCGCATCTGCGGGATCTGCGGGGACAACCACGCGACCTGCTCGGTCTACAACCAGAACATGGCCTACGGCGTGCGGCCGCCGCACATCGCCGAATGGATGATCAACCTCGGTGAGGCCGCCGAGTACATGTTCGACCACAACATCTTCCAGGAGAACCTGGTCGGGGTCGACTACTGCGAGAAGATGGTCCGCGAGACCAACCCGGGCGTGCTCGAGCAGGCCAACCGCACCGAGGCCGCGCACGCGGCCGACCACGGGTACCGCACCATCGGCGACATCATGCGCTCGCTCAACCCGCTCGAGGGCGAGTTCTACCGCGAGGCGCTGCAGGTGAGCCGCTACACGCGGGAGATGTTCTGCCTCATGGAGGGGCGCCACGTGCACCCGTCCACGCTGTACCCGGGCGGGATCGGGGCGGTGGCCACCATCCAGCTCTTCACCGACTACCTGACGCGCCTGGTGAAGTACGTCGAGTTCATGAAGCGCGTCGTCCCGATGCACGACGACTTGTTCGACTTCTTCTACGAGGCGCTCCCGGGCTACGAGAAGGTCGGCTACCGCCGGACGCTGCTCGGCTGCTGGGGCAGCCTCAACGACCCCGAGCACTGCGACTTCAGCTACGAGCGCATGGCCGACTGGGGCCGCAAGATGTTCGTCACCCCCGGCGTGGTGGTCGACGGGAGGCTCATCACCACCGACCTCGTCGACATCAACCTGGGCATCCGGATCCTGCTCGGCTCCTCGTTCTACGAGGACTGGACCGACCAGGAGCGGTTCGTCACGCACGACCCGTTGGGCAACCCGGTCGACGCGCGGCACCCGTGGAACCAGCACACGATCCCGCGGCCGGCCAGGCGCGACTTCGACGACAAGTACAGCTGGGTGATGTCGCCGCGCTGGTTCGACGGCACCGACCACCTGGCGCTCGACACCGGTGGCGGCCCGCTCGCGCGGCTGTGGGCGACCGCGCTCGCCGGCCTCGTCGAGCACGACTACGTGCGCGCCACCGGCGGCAGCGTCGTGATCAACCTGCCGCGCACGGCGCTGAAGCCGGAGACGACGTTCGAGTGGCGCATCCCGCAGTGGTCCAACGCGATCGAGCGCAACCGGGCCCGGACCTACTTCCAGGCCTACGCCGCGGCCTCGGCGCTGCACTTCGTGGAGAAGGCGCTCGCCGAGCTGCGCGCGGGCAACACGAAGACCTGGGAGAGCTTCACGGTGCCCGACGAGGCCGTGAGCTGCGGCTTCACCGAGGCCGTCCGCGGCGTGCTGTCGCACCACATGGTGATCCGCGGCGGCAAGATCGCCAACTACCACCCGTACCCGCCGACGCCGTGGAACGGCAGCGTGCGCGACACGTACGGCACGCCCGGCCCGTACGAGGACGCCGTCCAGAACACCCCGATCTTCGAGGAGAACCCGCCCGAGAACTTCAAGGGGATCGACATCATGCGCGCGGTGCGCAGCTTCGACCCGTGCCTGCCGTGCGGCGTGCACATGTACGTCGGAGGAGGCAAGACGGTGAAGCGGATGCACTCGCCGATGGCCTTCGGCGGCGGGGTCTAGTCGGTGCTCGGCGCGGGAACCACCGAGGCCGGTGCGGCCCGGGAGACCGGGGCCCGCATCGAGCGGCTCCTCGACGAGCTCCGGTCCGCGGCGTCGCCCCGGGTCGCCGACACGGCCGAGGAGCTGGTGGCGCTGCTGGTGCAGCTGTACGGGGAGGGCCTGCAGCGCATCGCGGCCGTCCTCGCCGGACGGCCCGGCGGCGAGGCGCTGCTGCGCGAGCTCGCCGCCGACGACCTCGTCGCGAGCCTGCTCGTGCTGCACGACGTGCACCCCGACGACACCGAGACGCGGGTGCGCGCCGCCCTCGACCAGGTGCGCCCGTACCTGGGCTCGCACGCGGGCGGCGTCGAGTACCTCGGGCTCTCCGGCGGCGTGGTCCGGTTGCGGCTGCGGGGCAGCTGCGACGGCTGCCCGTCGTCGCTGGTGACGGTCCGGACCGCGATCGAGACGGCGATCGCCGAGGCGGCGCCGGAGGTCGAGGAGGTCGAGGTGGAGGGCGTCGCCCCGGCCGCCCGCGGTGGGGCGCAGCTGCTCGCCCTCGCGCCCCCACCCCCGCGTGCGGACGCCGAGTGGACCCCGCTGCCTCCGCTCGCCCTCGCCGAGGGCGCCTCGACCGGGATCGAGCTGGACGGCACCGCGGTCGCCGTGTGCCGGCTCGACGGGCGCCTGTACGCCTACCTCGACCGGTGTCCGCGCTGCGAGTCCCGCCTCGCAGGCGCGGGCGTGGTGGGCGGCCGCATCGGCTGCGCGGGCTGCGGCGCGCGCTACGACGTCCGGCTCGCCGGCCGGGGGAGCGAGGACGGGCTCCACCTGGACCCGCTCCCGCTGCTCGGTGACGCCGACGCGGACGGGACGAAGGTGCGGGTCGCCGTGCCCAGGACGGTGCCGTGACCAGCGGGCTGCGGCGCTTCGCCCGGTCGGCGGCGACCCGGCGGGAGGTCGCCGCCGAGCGGTGCGAGCTGTGCGGGCAGCCGTGCGGCCCGGAGGGCACCGTGGCCCGCCCGGGACACCCGCACGTCGCCGACGTCGAGGAGCGCACGATCCGCTGCGCCTGCCGCCCCTGCTGGCTGCTGTTCACCCGGCGCGGGCGCCTGGTCGCGGTGCCCGAGCGGTTCGCGCACGTGCCGCGGCCGCGGCTCACCCCGGCGCAGTGGGACGCGGTGCAGATCCCGGTGCGCATCGCGTTCCTGTTCCGCAGCGGCGAGACCCGGGAGTGGAGCGCGTTCTACCCGAGCCCGGCCGGGGCGACGCAGTCGCTGCTGGCGTTGGACGCCTGGGCGGAGGTCGTCGCCGCCAACCCGGTGTTCGACCAGGCGGAACCCGACGTCGAGGCGGTGCTCGTGCAGCGCACCGAGGCCGGGTCGGAGGTTGCGTTCGAGGCCGCGTTCGAGGCCGCGTTCGAGGCCTATGTCGTGCCGATCACCGCCTGCTACGAGCTGGTTGCGCGGGTGCGGATGACGTGGACGGGATTCGACGGTGGCGACGCGGCCCGCGCGGAGATCACGGGGTTCTTCGCCGCGCTGCGGGAACGGGCGGCGATCGGATGAGCGACCTCGCGATCACGTGCGTCGACGCCCGCGCCGACCGGTACGCGGCGGCGCCGACGCTGCTGTTCCGGCTGCGGATCACCGAGTCCACCGGGGTGCGCGTGCACGCGATCGCGCTGCGCTGCCAGATCCGGATCGAGCCCGCCCGCCGCCGCTACGCCGCCGGGGAGGCCGAGCGGCTGCTGGAGCTGTTCGGGGAGACCCCGCAGTGGGGCGAGAGCCTGAAGCCGATGCAGTTCGCGGCGGTCGGGGTGGTCGTGCCGAGCTTCACGGGGGCCACCGAGATCGACGTCCCGGTGCCGTGCACCTACGACTTCGAGGTCGGCGCGGCGAAGTACGTCCACGCCCTCTCGGGCGGCGAGATCCCGATGCTCGTGCTGTTCAGCGGCACGATCTTCCGGCGCACCGACGACGGCCGGTTCGAGGTGCAGCAGGTCCCGTGGAGCCTCGAGTCGCGCCTGCGCGTCCCGGTGGGCGTCTGGCGGGAGCTGATGGACCGGTTCTTCCCGGGCGAGGGCTGGATCCGGCTGCGCCGCGACACCCTCGACGCGGTGGCGCGGTTCAAGGCCCGCAGGGCGCTGCCGACGTGGGAGGACGCCTTCGCGGTGCTGCTCGAGCAGGCGGGGGAGGGGGACGCATGAGCCGGTTCGACCCTGCGCTGCGCGTCGCCGACGCCGTGCTGTTCGAGGGCTACGTGCTCTACCCGTACCGGGCGTCGGCGACGAAGAACCAGCTGCGCTGGCAGTTCGGGGTGCTCGTTCCCCCGAGTTTCACCGACGGCGGGGAGCCGACCGCGCACCAGGCGGAGGTGCTGCTCGAACCCCGCGACGGGGCCGTGCTGCACGTGCGCGTGCGGTTCCTGCACGTGCAGGCCCGCACCGTGCAGCGCGCCGACGGTGACGCGTTCGTCGACGTGCCCGAGCTGGTGGTCGACGGCGAGCGGCTCGTCGGCTGGGACGAGGCCGTGCCGGTCGAGGTCGACGCCACCGTCGACGCGGCCGACCTGCTCGCGGGCGAGCACGAGGTGCCCATCCGCGCCCCGGCCGAGCGCTACGAGGAACCGGTCCGCGACGCCGCAGGCGCGACCGTCGGGCGGATCGTGCGCGAGCGGTGGCCCCTGGAGGGGGTGCTGCGGCTGTCCGCGCAGGTCCTCGCCGGCCCGTACGTCGTGCGGGTGCGTGCCCGCGTCGAGAACACCGCCACGCCGCCCGTCGCGTCCCGGCAGGAGGCGCTGCGGCACGCGCTCGTGGCCGCGCACACCCTGCTCGCCGTGGCCGGCGGGTCGTTCCTCTCGCTGCTGGAGCCGCCGGAGTGGGCGCGGCCGATCGCGGCGGTCTGCGAGAACACCGGGGTGTGGCCGGTGCTCGTCGGCGGGGACGCGCTGGTGCTCGCCTCCCCGATCATCCTCTACGACCAGCCGGAGATCGCCCCGGAGAGCCCGGGCGACCTGCACGACGGCCTGGAGATCGACGAGATCCTCGCCCTGCGCACCATGGCGCTCACCGACGCCGAGAAGCGGGAGGCCAGGGCCACCGACCCGCGCGCAGCGGCGATCGTCGACCGGGTCGACGCCATGCCGCAGGAGGTCCTCGACCGGCTGCACGGCGCGATCCGCTACCTGCGCGGCGGCGCACCGGACGAGCCACGGCCGTGGTGGGACCCCGGCGCCGACCCCACGGTGTCACCGGAGACCGACGCGGTCACCGTCGACGGCGTCGCCGTCGCCCGCGGCAGCCGCGTGGTGCTGCGCCCCCGGCGGGACCGACACCGCTGTCGCACCGATGCGCAGGACCTGTTCCTCGCCGGCCGCACCGCAACGGTCGCCGCGGTGCTGCGCACCGTCGACGACGAGTGGCACCTCGCGGTCACCCCCGACGACGACCCGGAGGCCGCCGAGCTCATGGCCGCGCACGGCCGCTACCTGTACTTCGCGCCGGACGAGGTCGAGCCGCTGGAGGTGGCGCCGTGACCGGCATGCTCGTGGCGGGGCTGGGCAACGTCTTCCTCGGCGACGACGGGTTCGGCGTCGAGGTCGTGCGGCGGCTCGCCGCGGAACCGCAGCCGGAGGGCGTGCGGGTGGGCGACTTCGGCATCCGCGGCCTGCATCTCGCCTACGAGCTGCTCGACGGCTACGACACCGTCGTGCTCGTCGACGCGGGCTCCCGCGGCGGCGCCCCCGGCGAGCTGCACCTTCTCGAGGTCAGCCCGGACGACCTGCCGGACCTGGCAACCCCCGACGAGCTGGTGGGAGCGGGCGGCGTCCTCGACGCGCACGCGATGACCCCGGACGCGGTGCTGGCGCTGCTCGCCACCCTCGGCGGTAGCCCGGGGCGGGTGCTCGTGCTCGGCTGCGAACCGGCCGTCGTCGACGAGCGGATGGGGCTGTCCCCACCGGTCGAGGCCGCCGTGGACGTCGCGCTCGCCGAACTGCGCGCGCTGATCGCGGCCCGAGGGGAGGTGGACCGATGCGCAAGCTGATCGCGCTGGCCCTGGCAGGTGCCGTCGCGCTGGCGGTGGCCAAGTCCCTGCCGGACATCAAGCGCTACCGCCGGATGCGGCAGATGTGAGGTGAGCGGACATGTGCCTGGGCATCCCGGGTGAGGTGGTCGAGGTCGGCGTGGACCGGCCCGACCTGGCGATGGTGGACGTGAGCGGCGTCAAGCGGGCGATCAACATCGGCCTGCTCGACGAGGGCGAGGTCGGCCCCGGCGACTGGGTCCTGATCCACGTCGGGTTCGCCATGTCCAAGATCGACGAGGCCGAGGCGAAGGCGGCCATGGAGTTCCTCGAGGGGATCGGGCAGGCCTACGCCGACGAGATGGCGGCGCTGCTCGAGTCGCGGATCGAGTAGGAGGACCGGGCATGCGTTTCGTCGACGAGTTCCGCGACGCCGGAACCGCCCGCGCGCTCGCCTCGCGGATCGCCGAGCTGTGTCGATCGATACCGGGCGAACCCGGCCGCGAGTACAAGTTCATGGAGGTGTGCGGCGGCCACACCCACACGATCTACAAGCACGGCCTCGAGGACCACCTCCCCGACACCGTGACACTCGTGCACGGCCCGGGCTGCCCGGTGTGCGTGATCCCCATGGGCCGGGTGGACGACGCGATCGCCATCGCCGAGCAGCCGGACGTCATCATGACCACCTTCAGCGACATGATGCGGGTGCCGGGCTCGCGCGGCACCTTCCTCGAGTCGAACGCCGCGGGCGCCGACATCCGGATGGTGTACTCGCCGCTGGACTCGCTCAAGATCGCCCGGCAGAACCCGGACAAGCGGGTCGTGTTCATGGGGATCGGGTTCGAGACCACGGCCCCGTCGACCGCGATGACGCTGCTGCGCGCGGCCCGCGAGGGCATCGACAACTTCGCGGTCTTCTGCAACCACGTCACGATCATCCCGGCGATCAAGGCCATCCTCGACTCGCCCGACCTGCGCCTCGACGGGTTCGTCGGCCCCGGCCACGTCTCCACGGTGATCGGGTGCCGTCCGTACGAGTTCATCCCCCGCGACCACGGCAAACCGCTCGTGTGCTCCGGGTTCGAGCCGCTGGACATCCTGCAGTCGGTGCACATGCTGCTGCGCCAGCTCGCCGAGGGCCGCTGCGAGGTGGAGAACCAGTACAGCAGGGTCGTGCCCTGGGACGGCAACCCGCGGGCGCTGCGGGCGATCGCCGAGACCATGCAGCTGCGGCCCTACTTCGAGTGGCGCGGGCTGGGCTTCATCTCGCACTCGGCCCTCCAGCTGCGCGACGCCTACCGGGCCTTCGACGCCGAGCTGATCTTCGACGTGCCCGGGGTGCGCGTCGCGGACCCGAAGGCGTGCCAGTGCGGCGAGGTGCTCAAGGGGGTGCTCAAGCCCTGGGAGTGCAAGGTCTTCGGCACCGCCTGCACGCCGGAGACGCCGATCGGCACCTGCATGGTGTCGTCGGAGGGTGCGTGCGCCGCCTACTACAACTTCGGCCGGTTCAGCCGCGAACGCGTGCGGCACGCGACGGCGCTGCCGACCCCGTCGATCGGGCGGAGATGACCGAGATGACCACCGACGAACAGCAGGTGCTCGACCGCATCGACCGGGCGCGGCGGCGCAGGCCGCGCGTGCGGGAGGAGCGGATCACGATGGCGCACGGCGCGGGCGGCAAGGCGACGCACACCCTCGTCGAGGCGCTCTTCCTCGACGCCTTCCGCAACCCGCAGCTGGAGCGGCTGGAGGACCAGGCCGTGTTCCCCGCCGCGGGCGGGCGGTTCGCGTTCACCACCGACTCGTACGTGGTGTCGCCGCTGTTCTTCCCCGGGGGCGACATCGGCGAGCTCGCCGTGAACGGCACCGTGAACGACCTCGCGGTATCCGGGGCGAGTCCGCTACACCTGTCGGCCGGGTTCATCCTCGAGGAGGGCTTCCCGGTGGCCGACCTGCAGCGGATCGTCGCCTCGATGGCGGCCGCCGCCGCGGCCGCGAACGTCACGGTCGTCACCGGTGACACGAAGGTGGTGCAGCGCGGCAAGGCCGACGGCTGCTACATCACCACCGCCGGGGTCGGGGTGCTCGAGCGCGACGTCGAGCTCGGGGCCGACCGGGCCCGCCCGGGGGACGCCGTGCTGGTCTCCGGGCCGATCGGCGACCACGGCGTCACGATCATGCTGGCCAGGGGCGAGCTGGAGATCTCATCGGACATCGCCTCCGACACCGCCCCGCTCGCCGGCCTGGTCGACGCCCTGCTCGACGCCGTCCCGCGCGGCGTGCGGTGCCTGCGCGACGCCACCCGCGGCGGCGTGGCGACGATCCTCAACGAGGTGGCGGCCGCGTCCGATGTCGCGGTCGTGGTGGACGAGGCGGCCGTGCCGATGCGCGCCGAGGTGCGCGGCGCCTCGGAGATCCTCGGCATCGACCCGCTCTACGTGGCCTGCGAGGGCCGGATGGTCGTGGTGGTCGACGGGGCGCAGGCCCCCGCGGCGCTGGACGCGCTGCGCTCCCACCCGCTCGGCGCGGGCGCGTCGGTGGTCGGGACGGTCGCCGCGGACCCGCCGGCGCTGGTGCTGCTGCGCACCGAGTTCGGCGGCACCCGGATCGTCGACATGCTGATCGGCGACCCGCTGCCGCGCATCTGCTAGCCGAAAGGACGCGCCATGAGCACACCGGGCACGCCGCAGGAGGACCCGGTCAGCCGCTCGTCGGGCGGAGGCGACGCGGGCCCTCCCGGCCCCGGCCGGGAGGTCTCCGAGGAGGAGCGCGGCGGCGTCGGCGACACCGACACCGAACCCGAGCCCGCGCTGGGCGTCGGCGAGCACATCACCCGCGCCGGCGAGTCGCTCGCCGGGCAGGACACGGGCGAGGAGGGCCGCACGGGCCCGGCCCGACGCCCGCACGGCCGCCAACCCGACGAGAGCGGGATCTCCGAGCAGGAAGGCGGAACGGACAGCCCGGTCGCGGGCGAACCCGGCGACCAGGGCGGCTGAGGCGCTGACCCGCACCGACGAACGGCGCGTTCGTCGAACCTCCGACGAACGCGCCGTTCGTCGGATCCGGTGGGGCCGCTTCACCGCATCCGGGCGGCCGCCACGGCCGCCTGGCCCAGGCTGATGCCGCCGTCGTTGGTGGGCACCCGCGAGTGCGTCAGCACCCGGAACCCGGCGCCCTCCAGGCCGGCCACCGCGGTGGCTAGCAGCAGCACGTTCTGCCACACCCCACCGGAGAGCGCGACGGTCGTCTCGCCCGTGGCCGCACGCGCCCGCTCGCAGCCGGCCACCACGGTCGCGGCGAGCCCGCGGTGGAACCGCGCGGCCACCGCCGGGACGGGCACGCCCGCGAGCGCGTCGGCGACGACGGCGCGGACGAGGTCGGCGCCCTGCACCCGGAACGGCGCCCCGTCGCTGATCCGCACCGGGTAGCTGCCGGTGTGCGCCGGGTCCGCGCGCTGCTCCAGCTCGATCGCCGCCTGTCCCTCGTAGGTGGTGATGTCCCGCACCCCGAGCAGCGCGGCGACCGCGTCGAACAGCCGGCCCGCGCTGGAGGTGAGCGGCGCGTTGAGGCCGGTGCGGGCCATGGCGGTGACAGCGTCCCAGCGGTCGGCGTGCCTGCCGACGACGTCGAGCCCGCCCGGCGGGCCGTCGGGGAACGCCGCCGCGAGGTGGGCGGCCGCCATCCGCCAGGGCTCGCGGACCGCGGCCGCGCCGCCCGGCATCCGCACCGGTTCCAGGTGGCCGAGGCGGCGATGGTCGGTGAGGTCGGCGAGCAGGAACTCCCCGCCCCACAGCGTGGTGTCGGTGCCGAAGCCGAGCCCGTCGAGCGCCACGCCGATCACCGGCCCGGTCTCGCCGTTGTCGGCGAGGCAGGACGCGACGTGCGCGTGGTGGTGCTGCACGCCCACGTGCTCCACCCCCTCCAGCGCGAGCGCGTACTTCGTGGACAGGTACTCCGGGTGCAGGTCGTGCGCCACGACCTCGGGGGTGATGTCGAACAGCCGCCGGAAGTGGGCGATGCCCTCGGTGAAGCTGCGGTGGGTGTCGTGGTTCTCCAGGTCGCCGATGTGGTGCGAGACGAACGCGTGCCGGTCGCGGGCGAGGCAGAACGTGTTCTTCAGCTCCGCCCCGCAGGCGAGCACCGGGCGGCGCGCCGCGACGGGCAGCGGCACCGGGTGCGGCACGTAGCCGCGGGAGCGGCGGATCGGGTACTCCCGGTCCCGGAACAACCGCACCACCGAGTCGTCGGTACGGGTGTGGATCGGGCGGTCGTGGGTGAGGGTCGCGTCCACGATCCCGGCGAGCCGGGTGGCTGCGTCGTCGTCGCGGTAGGCGATCGGCTCGTCGGAGGTGTTCCCGCTGGTCAGCACGAACGGGCGCCCGACCGCCCCGGCGAGCAGGGTGTGCAGCGGCGTGTAGGGCAGCACCAGCCCCAGCGACGCGTTGCCGGGGGCGACGGCGTGCGCGACCCCGGCGTCCGCCCGGCGCGGCAGCAGCACGATCGGCCGCCGCGGGCCGGTCAGCACCGCTTCCGCGGCGGCGTCGACGACGCAGAGCCGCCGCGCCCACCCCAGGTCGGGCACGAGCACCGCGAACGGCTTGTCCTCCCGGTGCTTGCGCGACCGCAGGGTGGCGACGGCGTGCTCGTCGGCCGCGTCGGCGGCGACGTGGTAGCCACCGAGCCCTTTGACCGCCAGCACCGCGCCGGCGTCGAGCAGCGCGGCCGCCCCGGCGATCGGGTCGCCGTCGACGGGCGTGCCGGTGGCGTCGAGCAGCCGCAGCCGCGGGCCGCACGCGGGGCAGCAGATGGGCTGGGCGTGGTAGCGCCGGTCGGCGGGGTCGGTGTACTCGCGCCGGCAGTCGTCGCACATCTCGAAGCCGGCCATCGTGGTGGACTGCCGGTCGTAGGGGACGTCGGTGACGATCGTGAACCGCGGGCCGCAGTGCGTGCAACTGGCGAACGGGTGCCGATGCCGCCGGTCGCCCGGGTCGGCGATCTCGGCGAGGCAGGCCGCGCAGGTGGCGGTGTCGGGGGAGACCAGGGTGCGGGTGGACCCCGGCCGGCTCGCGACGATGCGGAACACCCGCTCGCCGATCGGGGCGAGGGGCTCGGCCGTGACCCGCTCGATCACCGCGAGCGGCGGGGCCTGCCGGGCGAGCGCGTCCTGGAACGCGCCGACCGCCGCGGGGTCGCCCTCCACCTCGACGAACACCCCGGCCGCATCGTTGCCGACCAGCCCGCCGAGCGCCAACCGGGTGGCGAGCGCGTGCGCGAACGGGCGGAACCCGACGCCCTGCACCACGCCCTCGACGCGGAGCCGGGCGCGGACGGTCGTCACGGCCGTCGGGTGCGCAGCCAGGCGTACCAGGCCGCGAGGCCCTGGCCGCGGGTCGCCGAGACGGGCAGGACGTCGAGACCCGGGTTCACGTGCGTGGCCAGCGCGGTGCAGCGCCCCGCGTCGAAGTCGACGTGGGGGAGCAGGTCGACCTTGGTGAGCAGCATCAGGTCGGCCGCGCGGAACATCTGCGGGTACTTGAGCGGCTTGTCGGCACCCTCGGTCACCGACATGATCACCACCTTCGCTCGCTCGCCCAGGTCGAACAGCGCGGGGCAGACGAGGTTGCCGACGTTCTCGATCATCACGACGGAGCCGTCCGGTGGCCCCAGCTCGCGGATCCCGCGGGCGACCATGTCGGCGTCGAGGTGGCAGCCGCTGCCGGTGTTGATCTGCACGGCGGCGCAGCCGGTGGCCCGGATCCGCTCGGCGTCGAGGCCGCTCGCCTGGTCGCCCTCGACGACCGACACCGCGAGCTCGCCGCCGACGTCGCGGATGGTGCGTTCCAGCAGCGTGGTCTTGCCCGCGCCCGGCGAGCTCATCAGGTTGAGCGCCACGATCCCGTGCTCGGCGAAGAAGCGCCGGTTCGACGCGGCGAGCTGGTCGTTCTTGGCGAGCACGTCCAGCTCGAGCGTGATCACCCGCGTGTGGCCGTGCCCGTGTTCGTGGGGCGCGGTGGTGCCGGAGCAGCCGCAGGTGGCGCACATGTCAGTCTCCGATCTCCAGCTGCCGGATCTTCAGTTGCTGCCCGCCGGTGATCTCGAGGTTCGCGCTCCCGCACGGGCAGAGCGGGATCTGGTCCGGCAGCTCGACGTCGGCGGCGCAGTCGCGGCAGCGGGCCCGACCGGGGGTGTCGACGATCACCAGCTGCGCTCCTTCGCACGGCGTGCCGGCGGCGCACAGCTCGAAGCAGAACCGCACGGCGTCGGGCAGGACGCCGGACAGGCGGCCGATCTCCAGGGTGAGCGAGCGCACGGCGGAGCCGCCCGCGTGCTCGGTCACGGCGTCGACCACGCTCCGGGTGATGGACAACTCGTGCATCGGCCCTGCACCGCCCTGTGCTCCCCGTCACATCCACCCACCGGCGGGGATCGGTGTCAACTCGAGCCCGAGGTCAACTCGGGCGTGGCGCACCCGGCGGCGGCGCGGTGGTGCCGCGGACGACGAGCTCGGTGGCGAGCTCGACGTGGTGGGAGTCGAGCGTCTCACCCGCCGCCATCTGCAGCACGGTCTTGACCGCGACGCGGCCCATCTCGCGCAGCGGCTGGCGGATCACGGTGAGCGGGGGAGAGGCGAAACGGGCGAGCTCGGTGTCGTCGAAGCCGGTGACGGACAGGTCCTGCGGGACCCGCAACCCGCGCAGGCGGGCGGCCTCGATGACCCCCAGCGCGATGGTGTCGCTCCCGCCGACCACGGCCGTGGGCCGCTCGCGGAGGTTGAGCAGGTGCGCGCCCGCGCGCAGCCCCACCTCGTAGTGGAAGTGCTCGTTGTGCACCAGGTCGGGGTCGGCGGCGATCCCGGCGGCCTCCAGCGCGGCGCGGTAGCCGTGCAGGCGGGCCTGGTTGCAGCCGGCGCCGGGCGGCCCGCCGATGTAGCCGATCCGCCGGTGCCCGAGGCCGAGCAGGTGCTGGGTGGCGGCGAGGCCGCCCGCGAAGTTCGTGGACCCGACGCTGGTGACCTCGACGCGCGGGAGGCTCATCGGGTCGAGCACGACCAGCGGCAGGCCCGTGGCCGCCAGCGCGTCGATGTAGGCGCTGATGAGCGAGCCGGTCAGGACGACGACCCCGGCCCGCCCGCTGGTCGCGACCCGCCGCGCCCACTCCTGCGGGGACGCGCCCTCGTCGTCGATCCGGTCGATCACGATCGAGGCGCCCATCTCCGTGCCCGCGTGCACGACGCCGGAGAGCACCTCCGTGGCGTAGGCGCCGAACTCGCCGTGGACGACCAGCTCGACGGTCGCATCCGCGCCGGCGGACTTGCGCGCCGACGGTGGCACGTACGCGTGCTGTCGCAGGAGCTCCTCCACGAGGGCGCGCGTCTCCGCCGCGACGTCCTGACGGCCGTTGACGACCTTGGACACCGTGGCGACCGAGACGCCGGCCGACGCGGCGATCTGCGCGAGCGTGGTTCGTCCGGTCTGCCGCCCGCCGGCAGACACATGCGATCCGGTCAGGGGGCCTCCTCCGGCCGCGGTGCGGGATGTTCGCACGGTAACCGCCGAAGCGCCGTTTGGGGAACCGATATCGAAAATTTTCGGTGGAGAACCTGCGGCACCGCGCGCTTGACGGCGTCCCGCGGGGCTCATTATGGTGCGGTTCACGCGAGGTATTTCGAAAGTTTTCGGAGCCGTCGTCGACGGCCCCGATCCGGATCGAGCGGCCGCACGGATGCGGCCCGGCGCAACGGAGATCGACGTGGATCAGAACCGGTTTTCCCGACGGTCGTTCCTGGCCATGGCCATGGCCGCACCGATCGGTGCGAGTGCGCTCGCGGCCTGCGGCACCACGGGGCCCGGCCAGGCGCGCAGCGGTGAGGCCACCATCTGGTACCTCACCGGCCAGCCGCAGGAGGGCCTGCGCAAGGCGTCGGTCGACGCCTTCAACGAAGCGCACCCGGACGGCCAGCTCGTGGCCACGTTCTTCGAGAACGACGCCTACAAGACGCGCATCCGGACCGCCGTCGGGGCGAACCAGGCTCCCACGATCATCTGGACCTGGGGTGGCGGCGGCCTGCGCGACTACGTCAACAACGGCCAGGTCGACGACCTCACCGACTGGTTCGCGCAGAACCCCGAGGTGAAGGAGAAGCGGTTCGACACCGCCTTCCCGGCGGCCACGATCGACGGGCGGATCTACGCCGTGCCGTGCGAGCAGGTCTCGCCGATCGTCATGTTCTACAACAAGGAGCTGTTCGAGCAGGTCGGCGCGCAGCCGCCCACCACGTGGGACGAGCTGATGGCGCTCGTGCCGGTCTTCAACAACGCCGGGATCGCCCCGATCTCGCTGGCCGGCCAGTCGCGCTGGACCAACATGATGTGGCTCGAGTTCCTGTTCGACCGCCAGGGCGGGCCGGAGGTCTTCGACGCCATCGCGGCGGGCGAGTCGAACGCCTGGTCGCACCCGGCCGCGCTCGAGGGCCTGAAGAAGGCGCAGGACCTCGTGCGGGCGGGCGGTTTCGTCAACGGTTTCCAGTCCATCGCCGCCGACGCCAACGCCGACCAGGCGCTGCTGCACCAGGGCCGCGCGGCCATGATGCTGCACGGCGCGTGGACCTACGGCTCCATGAAGGAGGAGGGCGGCGACTTCGTCCCCAGCGGCAAGCTGGGTTGGTTCCCGTTCCCCGCGATCGAGGGCGGCGCCGGCGACCCGAGCACGGGCGTCGGGAACCCGGCGTCGTTCCTCGCGCTCTCGTCGCAGGCGAGCGAGGAGCAGAAGGCGATCGCGCTGGAGTACTTCAAGTCCGGGCTCCTGACCGAAGCCGACATCGACGGGTGGGTCGCGAGCGGCGCCGTGCCGATCGTCAAGGGCGTCGACAGCAAGTTCACCGGCCCGGACGCGCCCTTCCAGCAGTTCGTCTACGACACCGCGACGCAGGCCAAGACCTGGGTGCACTCGTGGGACCAGGCGCTGCTGCCCGCGACGGCCGAGGTGCTGCTCAACAACATCGAGCAGCTGTTCTCGCTGTCGATCACCCCTGAGCAGTTCGCCAGCAACATGAACGCGGCCCCGACGTCGTGAGCAGTGCGACCGTTGGCGCTCGGCAGAACGGGTCGCTGTCGTGGCTCGTTCTGCCGGCGCTGGTGTTCTTCACCGCCTTCGGGATCATCCCGCTGATCGGTGTGCTCCTCTTGAGCTTCACCAGCTGGAACGGCATCGGCGAGATCGTCCCGATCGGGTTCGAGAACTGGGTGTCGGTGCTGTCCGACCCCGGCCTGTACCACTCGCTGGGCGTCACGTTCCTGATCATGGGGCTGTCCTGGCTCGTGCAGACCCCGATGAGCATCCTGGTCGGGGTGTTCACCGCGGGCCAGCAGCGCTACCGCGGCGTGCTCGCGGTGCTGTACTTCACGCCGCTGCTGCTCAGCTCGGCGGCGATCGCGATCACCTACAAGGCGCTGCTGGACCCCAACTTCGGGCTCGGCGCCTCGCTGGGGATCCCGCTGCTGGTGCAGAACTGGCTGGGTGACCCCGTGCTCGCGATCGCGACGGTGGTCTTCGTCGTGTCCTGGCAGTACATCCCGTTCCACGCCCTGATCTACCAGGGCGCGGTGCGCCAGATCCCGGCGTCGCTGTACGAGGCGGCGCGGATCGACGGCGCCGGGCGGGTGCGGCAGTTCTTCTCGATCACGCTGCCGCAGCTGAAGTACACGATGATCACGTCGTCGACGATGATCGTCGCCGGGTCGATGACGCTGTTCGACCTGATCTTCGTCCTCACCCTCGGTGGCCCGAGCGACGCCACCCGCGTGCTGGCGCTGGACATGTACCTGCGGGGGTTCCGGGGCAACATGATGGGGCCCGCGAGCGTGATCGCGCTGATCATCGTCGTGGTCGCGGTGCTGCTCGCGATGGGCATCCAGCGCCTGGGTGGCAAGGACGCCAATGCGAGCCAGCTGGAAGGAGCCTGACGTGGCCGCACCGACCAGCGCCGCCGCCGGCGCCCCTTCGGCGGTCTCCGTCACGCCCCCCGGGCGCACCCCGTCGCAGCGGCGGCGGCGCCCGACGACGAGCGACCGGCCGAACTACCTGGGCGGGTTCGCCGGGTTCGTGTGGCTCTTCATCACGATCATCCCCGTCTACTGGGTGGTGATCACCAGCTTCAAGCCGCAGTCGGCCTACTACTCGAGCAACCCGCTGCTCCCCGCGGAGCCGACCCTGGACAACTACCTGGACGTGCTCGAGGCCGACTTCCTGAGGTACTTCCTGAACTCGGTGATCGTGACCGTCTCGGCGACCGCACCCGCGGTGCTGTTCTCGTTCATGGCGGCGTTCGCGATCGTCCGGGGCGGCGGCAGCCGGTTCCTGCGGTTCAGCAACACGCTCTTCCTGATGGGGCTGGCCCTCCCGCTGCAGGCCGTGATCATCCCGGTCTACCTGATCATCATCCGGCTGAGCCTCTACGACAGCCTGCTCGCGCTGATCCTGCCCTCGATCGCGTTCGCGATCCCGCTCTCGGTGCTGATCCTGGCCAACTTCATCCGGGACGTGCCCAACGAGCTGTTCGAGTCGATGCGGATGGACGGGGCGAGCGAGTGGGGCACCATGTGGCGGCTGGCGTTCCCGCTCACCCGCCCCGCGCTGGTCACGGTGTCGATCTACCAGGGGCTGCAGGTGTGGAACGCGTTCCTGCTGCCGCTGGTGCTCACCCAGAGCCCGGAGCTGCGGGTGCTGCCGCTGGCGCTGTGGGCGTTCCAGGGCGAGTACGGGATCAACGTGCCGGCCGTGCTCGCCTCCGTGGTGCTCGCGACGCTGCCGATCCTCGCGCTGTACGTGCTCGGACGCAGGCAGCTGGTCGCCGGGATGATCGCAGGCTTCTCCAAGTGAGCTGGCTCCACCGAGTGGAAGGACAACCGTGACGGAACGGCATGCGTTGGTCGTGCGCGGAGGCTGGGAGGGCCACCAGCCCGTCGAGGCCACCGACTACTTCCTCCCGCACCTCGAGGCCAACGGGTTCACCGTCCGGGTCGAGGACTCCCCGAAGGTCTACGCCGAGACCGACTACATGGACGGCGTCGACCTGATCGTGCAGTGCATGACGATGAGCACGATCGAGAAGGACGAGCTCGCCGGGCTGTGCCGCGCCGTCGAGAACGGCACCGGGCTCGCCGGCTGGCACGGCGGCATCGCCGACTCCTACCGCAACTCCAGCGACTACCTGCAGCTCGTCGGCGGGCAGTTCGCCTGCCACCCGCCCAAGGCGCCCGAGGAGCGCACGGGGGAGCAGTCGGACTACTTCATCCCGTACCGGGTGGAGATCACCGTCCCCGACCACCCGATCACGGAGGGGATCGCGGACTTCGACCTCGTCACCGAGCAGTACTGGGTGCTCTCCGACGAGTACAACACCGTCCTCGCCACCACCACGCTCGCCAAGAACGAGTGGGAGCCGTGGCACCGGCCGGTCACGTCGCCCGCCATCTGGACCCGGGACTGGGGCAAGGGCCGGGTGTTCGTCTGCACGCCGGGCCACGACATGGACGTGGTCCGCAACCCGAACGTCACCACGATCATCCAGCGGGGGATGCTGTGGGCGGCCCGCTGAGGGTCGGGGTCGTCGGCGCCGGCAACATCTCCGGGCAGTACTCCGCGAGCCTGGCCCGGCTGCCCCAGGTGCGGGTGAGCGCCGTGTGCGACCTGCGGCCGGACCGGGCCGCCGCGCTCGCCGCGGAGCACGACGGCGCCCGCGTGCTCGACCTGCCCGACCTGCTCGCCGCCGACGACGTCGACGCGGTGCTCGTGCTGACCCTGCCCGCCACCCACGCCGAGGTGGCGCTCGCCGCCCTCGCCGCGGGCAAGCACGTCTACGTGGAGAAGCCGCTCGCCACGTCGGTGGCGGAGGGCCGCGAGGTCGTCAAGGCGGCCGCCGCGGCGGGTCTGCGGGTGGGGTGCGCGCCCGACACCGTGCTCGGCACCGGCGTGCAGACGGCCCGCGCCGCGATCGACGCGGGCCGGATCGGCACGCCGCACTCGGCCACGGCGTTCATGACCACGCCCGGCCACGAGCGCTGGCACCCGGATCCGGAGTTCTACTACCAGCCCGGCGGCGGCCCGCTGCTCGACATGGGCCCGTACTACCTGACGTCGCTGGTGCACCTGCTGGGCCCGGTCACCCGGGTCGTCGGCGCGTCCACCCGGCCGTCGGCCACCCGGACGATCGGGTCCGGCCCGAAGGCGGGCACGTCGTTCGACGTCGCGGTCGACACGACGATCACCGGGATCCTCGAGCACGCCTCCGGCGCGCTGTCCACGCTCATCATGAGCTTCGACACCTGGGCCGCCCGGCTGCCCCGGATCGAGGTGTACGGCACGCGCGGCTCGCTGTCGGTGCCCGACCCCAACCACTTCGCCGGCCCCGTGGAGCTGTATTCGGCGTCCGCGGTCGACGACGGGTGGGTCGACATCGGCGCCACCGCCGGCTACACCGACTCCGGCCGCGGCTACGGGCTCGCGGACATGGCGCTCGCCATCGCCGAGGACCGCCCGCACCGGGCCGGCGACGAGCTCGGCCTGCACGTGCTGGAGATCATGGAGGCCGTGCAGCAGGCCGCCGACACCCACGACGCGGTGAAGATCACGACCACCTGCGAGCGCCCGGCCGCGGTGACCGGGACGGTGGATCTGGCCTGCGCCTGACGCCGATCGCCGGTCCGCCCGCCGACCCCACCACCTCGGCGGCGCGCCCCGCGGCCCCGCTTCGATTTGTGCCGCGGGCGCCGGCGTGCCAGAGTGCCGCGGGCACTGTGCTGGAGGGCCGCCGTGCTGGAGGGCACCGCGCCGGCCAGAGCGCTGCGACGAGCCGGAGGGCCGCGACGAGTCGATCGGGAGGTGGTCGTGAGGAGCACGTTTCGCGTCGGGATTAGGGACGTGACGTGAACTTCCTCGACTACCTGGCCACGAGGTGGGACAACCTCCTCGAGCTGGCGGTCGAGCACGCGGTCGTCACGATCGTGGCCGTCCTGATCGCCACCGTGGTGGGTGTCGCGCTGGGGATCGCCACCTACGACCGCCCTCGGTCGCGGCAGCTGGTGATCGCCACCACCTCCGTGTTCCTCACGATCCCGTCGCTGGCGCTGTTCGGCCTGTTCATCAACGTGTTCGGGATCGGCACGACGTCGGTGGTCGTCGCGCTGGTCATGTACTCGCTTCTGCCCATCGTCGCCAACACGGTGGTGGGGCTGCGCGAGGTGGACCCGGCCGTCGTCGAGTCGGCCAGGGGCATGGGCATGAGCCGCGCCCAGCGGCTGGTGCGCATCGAGCTGCCGCTCGCCTGGCCGGTGATCCTCACCGGAATGCGGGTGTCCACCCTCATCACGCTCGGGATCACCGCGATCGGCGCCTACATCCAGGGCCCCGGCCTCGGCAACGACATCTTCGCCGGGGTGTCGCGCCTGTCCAGCCCGAACGCGCTCAACCTGGTGCTCGGCGGCACGCTCGGCGTGGTCGTGCTCGCCGTGCTGTTCGACCTGTTCTACGTCCTGCTGAACCGCCTCACCACGTCGAGGGGGATCCGATGACCCGGACCAAGATCCGCCTCGAGCACCTCACGAAGCGCTTCCCCGGGCAGGCGACGCCCGCGGTCGACGATCTCTCCCTCGAGATCCCCGAGGGCGAGATCGTGATCTTCGTGGGCCCGTCGGGCTGCGGCAAGACCACCACGATGAAGCTGATCAACCGGCTGATCGAGCCCACCTCGGGCCGGATCTTCCTCGACGACGAGGACGTCACCCGCGTCGACCCGGACCGGCTGCGCAGGCGCATCGGCTACGTCATCCAGCAGATCGGGCTCTTCCCGCACCAGACGATCGCGGAGAACATCGCGACGGTCCCGCGCCTGCTGAGGTGGGACAAGGCGCGGATCGCCGCGCGCGTGGACGAGCTGCTCGAGCTGGTCGGCATGGACCCGGCCGCCTACCGCGACCGCTACCCGAAGCAGCTGTCCGGCGGGCAGCGCCAGCGCATCGGCGTCGCCCGCGCCCTGGCCGCCGACCCCGACGTGATGCTCATGGACGAGCCGTTCGGCGCGATCGACCCCATCACGCGGGACCGGCTGCAGAACGAGTTCCTGCGCATCCAGGCGGAGATGAAGAAGACGATCGTCTTCGTCACCCACGACATCGACGAGGCGATCAAGATGGGGGACCGGATCGCGATCCTGCGGGAGGGCTCGCGCGTCGCCCAGTACGACACCCCGGAGAGCATCCTCGTCGAGCCGGCCGACGAGTTCGTCGCCGACTTCATCGGCCGCGGCGCCTCGCTCAAGCGCCTGTCGCTGTCGCGGGTGCGCGACATCGAGCTGGGGGAGTGGCCGACCGTGGCCGAGGACGCCGACCGCGCCGACGCGCGCCGCACCCTGCTCGCGAGCGACAAGGCCAGCCTGCTCGTGCTCGACGGAGAACGCCGCCCCCGCAGCTGGGTGAGCAGCGACCACCTGGCCGCGGCCAACGGGCGCAAGCTCTCCGAGGTCGGGCTGCCGATCGCGGTGGTCACGCCGCAGGCGACCCTGTCGGACACGCTCGACGAGATGCTCACCGCCCGCTACAGCACCGCGGTCGTGGTCGACGACGCGGGCCGCTACGCGGGTGTCGTCGACATCGACACGATCAACGAGGCCATCCGCGGCATGCGGGCGCGGGAACGCAGCGCGGCGCGTGACCGGCTCGAGACCACGGCGCAACCGGACCCGGCGCCATGACCGTCGCGATC
This sequence comes from Pseudonocardia sp., assembly GCF_035305885.1. GTDB lineage: Bacteria > Actinomycetota > Actinomycetes > Mycobacteriales > Pseudonocardiaceae > Pseudonocardia. Next base: position 1,668 of record NZ_DATGOP010000092.1, on the reverse strand, counting down.
GCCGAGGAGGTCGAGCGGCCGCATCGCCGGTCGCTCGCCGGGTACGCCGTCACGCCGGCGGTGCTGCTGCTGGTGGTGGCCGGGCTCGCGCTCTACGTGAGCAACCGGGAGCTGGACAGCATCGAGGAGCGCCGCCTCACCCTCGAGTTCATCATCCCGGCGACGCTGCAGCACATCACGCTCACGTTCGTCTCCACCGCGATCGTGCTGGTGCTCGCCGTCCCCGTCGGGATCCTGCTGACGCGCCCGTTCGCCAGAGGCGTGGTGGCCCCGGCCGTCGCCGTGTTCAACGTCGGCCAGGCCGTGCCGTCGATCGGCGTGCTGGTGCTGCTCGCGATCGTGTGGGGCATCGGGTTCTGGCCCGCGGTCGTCGCGCTGGTCGCCTACTCGGCGCTGCCGGTGCTGCGCAACACCGTCGTCGGCCTGCAGCAGGTGGATCCGTCCGTCATCGAGGCCGGGCGCGGGATGGGTATGAGCCGCTCGGGCGTGCTCGCCCGCATCGAGCTGCCGCTCGCCGTCCCGGTGGTCCTCACCGGCCTGCGCACGGCCCTCGTCATCAACGTCGGCACGGCGGCGCTGGCCGCCCTGACCAACGCGGGCGGGCTCGGCACGATCATCATCACCGGGCTGGTGCAGAACCGGCCGATCGTCACCGTCGTCGGCAGCGTGCTCACCGCGGTGCTCGCCCTCTTCATCGACTACGTCGGTCGCGTCGCCGAGGACGTGCTCCGGCCGAAGGGTTTGTAAGGGAAGGAGTGGCCATGCACATCCGACTGGTGGGCGTGCTCGCCGCCGCGGTACTGGCGGTCACGGCGTGCGGCGGTGGCGGTGACGGCGGCGGATCGGGCGGTGGTGGCGGCGAGGGCTCGCTGTCGGCGATCGACCTGTCCAGCGCGTCGTTCCGCGTGGGGTCGAAGGAGTTCACCGAGCAGATCGTGCTCGGGCACATCGCCGCGCAGGCCCTGGAGGCCACGGGCGCGTCGGTCGGCGACCCGATCGCGATCACCGGCAGCACCAACGTGCGCACCGCGCTCACGGCCGGCGAGATCGACATGTACTGGGAGTACACCGGCACCGCCTGGACCACGCACATGCGCCACGAGCCCCAGTCCGCCCCGAAGGGCGAGCAGGAGCTCTACGAGGCCGTCGTCGCCGAGGACAAGCAGAACGGCATCGCCTGGCTCGCCCCGGCACCCGTCGACAACACCTACGCCATCGCCACCGCGCGCGGCCGCGACGACGAGCTGGGCGTCCGCACGCTCAGCGAGTACGCGGCCCTGGTGAACCGCGACCCGTCGCAGGCCCGCATGTGCGCCGCCGCCGAGTTCCTCACCCGCGACGACGGCTGGCCCGGCCTCGAGCAGGCCTACGGCTTCGACCTGCCCGACGACCACATCGCCGAGCTCGAGCTGTCCCTGGTCCCCCAGGAGATCGCCTCGGGCCAGAACTGCAACTTCGGCGAGGTGACCGCCACCGACGGCGCCGTCGCGGCCAACGACCTCGTGCTCCTCGAGGACGACCAGCAGTTCTTCGTGCCCTACAACGCGGCCATGACCGTCCGCCAGGAGGTGCTCGACCAGCACCCGCAGCTCGCCGACGTGTTCAACCCCATCGCCGAGAAGCTCACCACCGAGCTGATGCGCGAGCTCAACGAGCGCGTCGACGTGG
>NZ_DATGOP010000091.1:0-122993 GCF_035305885.1 Pseudonocardia sp. | reverse complement strand
CTGCGGGCGGACGGTGACCCGGCGGCCCTGGGCGATGTCGACGATGTCGAGCGAGGCGAGGATCTTGAGCGTCTCGCGCGCCACCACCCGGGAGACGCCGAACTCCCGCGAGATGTCCAGCTCGGACGGTGCCCGCCCATCGTCGATCTCGCCGTTGACGATCCGGCGGGTCAGGTGGGCGGCCACCTGCACCGGAAGAGTCCGGACCTTGACAGCGTCCGGTGACTCTTGTCTCCTGTGCATGTCATCAGCTTATAGGACAAGTAGCGCTCGTCACACCCCGGTACACCGACACCGCTTCCGGTCGGGCCGGGGCCCGGCGGTCCCCGCCGCGTGCCTGCGCCGACGGTCCGAGGGGGTGAGCACCGTGGCTCCACAGGCCTCCACGCGTGTCCGGCTCGGCGGCCGAGATCGACGGGGCAGGGGTGATCCGCACGCTCGTGCGAGTCGCCGCGCGGCCGATCGGGCCCGGGCTCGCGGCCGGCGCCGCGCCGGCGTTCTCGTTCACCTGGAACGACCGGCGCATCGCACCGACCCCACCCTCGGGTGAGGCCGCGGCGAACGACCCGGTCGGCCCCACCGAGTTCGTCACGCGGTTCGGCGTCGACCGGGGCCCGACGTCTTCCGCAGGGGTGCTGATGGTCGTGCCCACCCTCGTCACAGGGCTCGTCGCGGGCGCGGTCCGCGGCTGACCCGACATCGGCAAGGAGTTGTGACCTCGTGGATCTCTCGCTCGACGGCAAGGTGGCCATCGTGACGGGCGCCGCGTCCGGGTTCGGCCGAGCGGTCGCGACGACGCTCGCGGCCGAGGGTGCGCGGGTGGCGGGCGCCGACATCAACGAAGCGGGCGTCGTCGCGGTGATGGAGGAGCTCGGCGACGGCTCGGGGTCGTGCCGCGGCTACGCACTCGACGTGACCAGCCGGAGCAGTTGGTCGGAACTCGTTCGGGCCGTGGAGCAGGACCTCGGTCCCGTCGACATCCTCTGCAACATCGCAGGCCCGGCACCCGCCCCGGTCAGCGGCCACCTGGACACCGACGACGACGAGTGGCGCCGCCAGATCGACGGGCACCTGACCGGGGTCTTCCTCGGCTGCCAGTCCGTTCTCCCCGGGATGGTGGAACGGCGCTACGGGAAGATCGTGAACATGTGCTCCTTCACGGCGCACGGCACGGTCGCGAACATCCCCGGCTACGACGCCGCCTTCGGCGGGATCCTCGCCTACACGAAGGACCTCGCGCGGTTCGCCGCCCCGCACAACATCAACGTCAACTGCGTCTCCCCCGGCAACATCGAGACGCCGATGACCCAGGGGTGGATGTCGGAGCCCGGTGCCCGCGAGCGCCTGCTCGCCGGGACCCCCATCGGTCGCATCGGCCAGCCCGAGGACGTGGCCAACTGGGTGGTCTTCCTCGCCTCCGACCGCGCGCGGCACGCGGTCGGGATCGAGATCAACGTGTCCGGCGGCCAGCTGATCGCCTGACCTGCAAGTCCTTATCGACGATTCGGCCGGATGGCCGGAAGGAGAAGCATGAGGATCGTCAACGTCACCACCGCGGTCGTCGCCTACCACGGCCAGGCCACGCTGGTGCGGATCGACACCGACGAGGGCATCACCGGCTACGGCGAGGCGAACCCGGACGCGGGGGCGGGGGGCGTCGTCGGACTGATCAACACCTTCAAGGACCTCCTGATCGGCGAGGACCCCCGCAACGTCGAGCGGTGCTGGGAGAAGCTGCGCCGGCGCGTGTTCGCCGGCCCGCAGGCGGGCGTGTTCGTGATCGCGCTCTCCGGCATCGAGCTGGCCCTGTGGGACATCGCGGGGAAGGCGGCGGGCCAGCCGGTCCACCGGATGCTGGGTGGCAAGTTCCGCGACCGCATCCGCCTCTACGCCGACTGCGGCGACGGCGACGACCCCGCGGGCTCGGTGTCCGGCTGCGTCGACCGGGCGCAGCGGATGGTCGCCGAGGGCTTCACGGCCATCAAGTTCGACATCGACAACCTCAGGCACCCGGCCAAGTACGACGCCTACAACCACACCGTGAACGCCGCCGAGCTGCGCTCGATGGTCGAGCGGGTGGCGGCGGTGCGCGAGGCGATCGGGCCCGACGTCGACCTGGCCATCGACCTGCACGCCCGCTACGACGTGCCCAGCGCCTGCAAGATCGCCTGGGAGCTGGAGCCGTTCAACCTCATGTGGCTGGAGGAGCCGATCCCGGCCGAGAACGTCGACGCGCTGGTGCGGGTGCGCGCGCAGACCCGAACCCCGATCTGCGTGGGCGAGAACCTCTACCTGCGCTGGGGCTTCCGGGAGCTGCTCGAGAAGGGCGCGGTCGACGTGATCGAGCCCGACGTGCCCAAGTGCGGCGGGCTCGCCGAGGCGAAGAAGATCGCCAACCTCGCCGAGATGCACTACGTGCCGTTCGCGCCGCACCTGGTCTCCACGCCGCTGGGCACCATGGCCACGGCCCACCAGTGCGCCGCGATCCCGAACTTCCTCGTGCAGGAGTGGCACGCGCTCGAGGAGCGCGAGGTGTGGGACAGCTACGTCACCGCGCCCGACGGCAGCGGCTCGATCGTCAAGGACGGCTACATCACCCTGCCCGACGCCCCCGGCATCGGCGTGGAGCTCGACATGGACGGGGTGCGCAAGCACGCCGTCCCCGGATTCGGGATCTTCGAATGACCCGGGCCGGGGTGGACGTCGCGCAGACCGCCAAGCGGCTGAAGGCGCTCTACACCGCGGTGGTCTACGACATCATGGACGAGATGGGCCTGCCCCATCAGTGCCTCGACCTCGCCATCGCCCCGCTCGAGCGCTCCATGCAGGTGGCCGGCCCCGCCTACACCGTGATGGCCGGGCCGGACATCCGGGAGCGGGACGAGATGCCGCCCAACACCAAGCTGGCCGACTTCGGCGTCTTCACGCACATGTACGACGGCTGCGTGGTCGTCGTCGGGGCGGCGGGCGAGCGGCAGAGCGGCATCTGGGGCGAGCTCATGAGCAACGCCAGCCGCGCCCGCGGCGCCACCGGCGTCGTCATCGACGGCGGCATCCGCGACGGCAGGCTCGTCCGCCAGATCGACGGCCTCGGCGTCTTCGCGCGCTACACGTCGCCGATCGAGTCGCTGCGCCGGTCGCGGATCCACGACATCGAGATCCCGATCTCGATGACCGGCACCACCACCAGCCAGGTGCGGGTGAACCCCGGCGACTGGATCTTCGGCGACGAGGACGGCGTGCTCGTCATCCCGGCCGACGCCCTCGACGAGGTGCTCGCGAAGTCCGAGGAGGCCAAGGAGATCGAGGACAAGGTCCGGGAGGAGGTCCAGGCCGGCGTCCCGGTGATCGACGTCTACAACAAGTACGGCCGGCTGTAGCGGGTCCGCTCCCCTGGAGAACGGCACTTCCGTCCGGGGTGCTCGGACGGAAGTGCCGGTTCGCTCCCCGCCGGGGTCCGGGTGTACCGGGCGGAACAACTGGACGGTGCAGGTGGCCGACAGCGGCGGCCTGCCCGTCCACCGACTCACCGTGCGCTTCTCGAGCGAGGACCCGCCGTTCTCGTGGCGGTTCACCGACGCCTCCGGGGTCCGCTGGATGCGCGACGAGCGCGGGCAGCTCGGCGGGGTGCCGGAAGCCTCCGACGGCGACGACGTCGACGAACGGCCGGTCGACCGGCTCGTCCCGCGGCACGACGACCGGGAGGACCGCGGGATCTGCCGACCGGTCAGGCGACGCGCGCCGCGGCTATCGCGGCCGCGCACACCCGGGCCAGGTCCTCGTCGTCGATCACGTACGGCGGCATCGTGTAGACGAGGTCGCGGAACGGGCGCAGCCACACGCCTTCCCGCACCGCAGCGGCCGTGCCGGCGGCCACGTCGACCTCGTGGTCGAGCTGCACCACGCCGATGGCCCCGAGCGCGCGCACGTCCCGCACCCCCGGCAGGTCCCTGGCCGGCTCCAGGCCCGCGTGCAGCCCCTTCTCGATCCGGGCCACCCGGCCGCGCCAGTCGCCGCCGAGCAGCAGCCCGATCGAGGCGTTCGCCGCGGCGGAGGCCAGCGGGTTGCCCATGAACGTGGGGCCGTGCGCCAGCACGGACAGCTCGCCGCGGGAGATCCCCTCGGCCACCCGCGGGGTGCACAGGGTGGCGGCCATCGACAGGTAGCCGCCGGTCAGCGCCTTGCCGACGCACATGACGTCCGGGCTCACGCCGGCGTGGTCGGCGCCGAACAGCTCGCCGGTGCGCCCGAAGCCGGTGGCGATCTCGTCGAACACGAGCAGCACGTCGTGGGCGTCGGCGAGCTCGCGCAGCACCTGCAGGTAGCGCGGGGAGTGGAACCGCATGCCGCCCGCGTTCTGCACCACCGGCTCGACGATGACGGCCGCCACCTCGTGGGCGTGCCGGGCGAACACCTCGGCGAGGTGGTCGACGTAGGCGGGCTCGTACTCCCGGGGCGGCGCGTCGGCGAACACCTGCTCCGGCAGCACGCCCGCCCAGACGTGGTGCATGCCGCCGTCCGGGTCGCAGACGGACATGGGGTGCCAGGTGTCGCCGTGGTACCCGCCGCGCCAGGTGAGCAGGCGGCACCGCTCGGGGCGGCCGCTCGAACGCCAGTACTGCAGGCACATCTTGATCGCGACCTCGACCGACACCGACCCGGAGTCGGCGAGGAAGACGTGTTGCAGCGGCTCCGGGGTGATCTCCACCAGCTTCGCGGCCAGGCGGATCGCCGGCTCGTGGGTGAGCCCGCCGAACATGACGTGGCTCATCCGGCCGAGCTGGTCGCGCACGGCCTCGTCGAGCACCGGGTGGGCGTAGCCGTGGATGGCCGACCACCACGAGGACATCCCGTCGACCAGCTCGCGCACCCCGTCCACCGGCTCGGCGAGCCGCAGCCGCACCCCCGCCGCCGACTCCACCAGGTACGGCGCGCGCACGCCCGGCATGGGCGCGTAGGGGTGCCAGACGTGCTTGCGGTCGAGCTCGAGCAGCTGGGTGGGGGTGAGCACGCGGCCTCCTCCGTCGTCCGTGGGCACCCGACGATGCCAGCACGCGCCACCGGGGCACCGGCAGGTGGACGTTACCGGCGTCACCGGAAACCTGAGCGTTCGCTCCACTAAAATCTGGAGCAACCGCTCAGGTTTTTCGCCATCGGAGGTCCCCGTGCCCTGGCTCTTCCTCGCCGGCGCGATCGTGTCGGAGGTCGTCGCCACGCTCGCGCTCAAGGCCTCCGACGGCTTCTCGCGGCTCGTCCCGTCGGTGGTCGTCGTGGTCGGCTACGTCGTGGCGTTCGCGATGCTGTCGCAGGCGCTGACGCGCGGGATGGCGGTCGGCGTGGCCTACGGCGTGTGGGCGGCGGTCGGGGTGGCGCTCGTCGCCATCGCCGGAGCGGTGTTGTTCGGGGAGAGCATGACGGCGATCCAGGTCGGCGGCATCGCACTGGTGATCGCCGGGGTGCTCGCCATCGAGCTGGGGGCGGCGCACTGATCACCGACGGACGCAGGCTCAAGGGCCGGCTGCGCCGCAGGCGGCTCCTCGACGCCACGATGCGCGTGATCGAGCGGGCCGGGGTGGCCGCCGTGAGCCAGCGGGTGGTCGCGCAGGAGGCGGCCGTGCCGCCGAGCGCCGTGACCTACTACTTCCCCACCGTCGACGACCTGCTCGTCGCGGCGCTCGCCGACTGCAACGACGCCTACCTGCAGGAGCTGGAGGCGTGCGCCCACGCGGAGGACCCGGTCGCGGCGCTCGCCCGGCTGATCGCGAAGGGCGCCGGCGCGGGGCGGGCGTACGTCGCCGCGGAGTACGAGCTCTTCCTGCTCGCCGCCCGCCGGCCGGAGCTGCAGGCCGAGGCGCGCCGGTGGACCGAGGCCGTCGACGCCTTCCTCGCCCCGCTCGTCGCCGACCCGGTCGCCCGCGCGGGCGTGGCGGCCGCCGTCGACGGCCTGTTCCTGCGCTGCTTCGTCGCACCGGACCCGCCGGGCGAGGCCGAAGTGCGCGCCGTGCTCACGCGGCTCATCGGCCGCTGAGCGGCGGGGTCACCGCGCGGCGCGGCTGGGCAGGACGCGCTCGACGACCTCGGTGACCAGGTCGTCGATCTCCTCCTCCGGGAACACGTCGGGGAGCGTGAGCCGCTCCAGGATCAGCCAGTTCAGGGCGAGGTAGAGCACGACCACGGTGGTCGCGTCCCCGGGAAGGCCCGACTCCTCGTGGTTGCGGATGTTGAAGTCGAGATCGGCGCGGACCCGCTTGCTCAGCAGCTCACGCAGCTCGGGGCGGCGCGTGCTCTCCAGGCGCAGCTCCAGCAGCGCGAGGTAGCCGGAGCGGAACGTCGTGACCCGCTCCACGATGCCCCGCATGAGCTCGGTGACGCGGTCGCGGTCGCGGGGCCCGGAGAGCGCATCGGCGATCAGGTCCGCGTCCGGCTCGAGGCGCTCGTAGTAGCGGTGGCCGACCTGCACGAGCAGCTCGTCGCGGCTGCTGAAGTAGTTGGTCGCGGTGCCGACGGGGACGCCGGCCTCCGCGTCGACGGCGCGGAAGGTCAGCCCCCGCGCTCCCTCCCTGGCCAGCACCTCGATCGCCGCGTCCAGGAGCGCCGCCCGCCGCGCCGGGTTCTGCCGCATCCCCGCCTCCTCGTTGACACCACTTCATATGTAGTACTACATTCAAACCACTTCATCCACAGTACTACGGAGGAGGTACTCATGCGAGGCACCCCGTACCCCCAGCCCCGCCCGCGCCGCCCGCGGCTGCCGGCCGCTCCCCGTCCCCTCCCCCGCCCCCGGCCGGTCCTGCGCCCGCGGGGCAACCGATAGCCCGACCCGCGAACGAGGAGGTCCGAGCCTTGCGAAAGCTCGTCTACTACGTCGGTGCGAGCATCGACGGCTTCATCGCAGCTCCGGACGGCACCTACGACTTCTTCCCGGTCACGCCGGACGTGATCGACTACATCGCGACCGAGTACCCCGACACCCTGCCCACCCACGTGCGCGAGCAGCTGGGGATCGACGTCGAGAACCGCCACTTCGACGTCGGCGTGCAGGGGCTCGCCACCTACCGGCCCGCCCTCGCCATCGGGGTGACGAGCCCGTACGCGCACCTGCGGCAGTACGTCGTCTCCACCACGCACGACAGCAGCGACCCGGCCGTCGAGGTGATCTCCACCGACGTCGTCGACCGGATCAAGCAGCTGAAAGCCGAGAACGGCAAGGACATCTACCTGATCGGCGGGTCGCGGCTCGCCGGATCCCTGCTCGCGGAGATCGACTCGATCGTCCTGAAGGTCTACCCGGTGGTCGCCGGGTCCGGGATCCCGCTGTTCACCGCGGAGTTCAACCCGACCGCCTTCCGGCTCACCGACACCCGCACCCTGGAGGGCGGAACCGTGGTCCTCACCTACGACCGGTAGCCCCCAACCGATCGCAGCCGCGGCCGGTCGTCCCCTCCGAGAGGAGCGAGCCGACCGAAGGGCCGACCATGAGCCGCATCCGTTCCACGACCACCCGCGCCGCCACCGTGGCCGTCGCGACGGGCGCCATGGTCATCGGTGCCGCGCCCGCGCACGCCGCACCCGGAACGTGGGCCGCCATCGCGATCTCGGTGCAGACCGGCAACATCGGCTACGCCTACGAGTACCCCTCCGCCTCGGCCGCCTCCAGCGCCGCGGTGGAGGAGTGCGGTGCGCGCGACTGCCAGGAGGTCGTGCGGGTGACGAACGGCTGCGCGGCCGTCGCCCAGGCCGAGAACCTGGCGTGGGGCTGGGCGTACGCCGCGTCGCTCGAGGAGGCGAAGCGCGCGGCGGTCCGCGGCGCCCCGGGCGAGGGCGCGCGGGTGCTCGCCTGGGTGTGCAGCGGCGCCCACCGCTGATCGCTACCGCTCGGGGATGCGCGCGCGCCCGCGCCGCACCCGCTCGACGACCCGGCGCGCGGTCTCGTCGAGCGCGCGCCGGGTGGTGTCGAGCAGCTCGACGGGCGGGTCGAGGGTGGGCGCGGTGCGGCGCAGCCAGTCGTCGAACCGGACCGCCTCGGCGATGCGCGGCTCGTCCCAGCCCCGCCGGGCCGGGCGGGCCCGCAGCCGGGAGCGGAGCACGTCGGGGTCGGCCACCAGCGCCAGGTGGGGGATCTCGCCCACGACGGCGCGCTCCGGCCGCCGCTCGAACTGCTCCGGCCCCACCGACCCCGACCAGCACGACCGGCCGCCCGCTGGTGGATAACGCGGCCACCCGCAGCCAGGCCCGGCGGAACGCCGCGAAGTCGTCGGCCGGGTTCTGCAGGCCCGCGGTCCACAGCACGTCCTGCTCGACGACGACCGCCACGTCGGCCAGCCCACCCGGCAGGAGCCGCGCCACCGTCGACGTGCCCGCCCCGCTCGGGCCGGTCAGCGCGAACAGCGGCAACCGGCGGTACGGCCGGCGGTGCCCGCACTCGGCGCAGACCGGGACGGGCGCATCGGTTCCGCCGACCGGGGGTTCGACGACCGGGTCGGTGAACCGCGCGCAGCAGCCCAGGCAGATCTGCAGGTCGACGGGGCTCTGGTGGATCGGCACGCCCCGCTCGGCGTCCTCGGCGCGCGTGGCCGCTCATCCGAACAGCTCGTCGAGGAAGCTCCGGCGGCGCTCGTGGCCCCCCGTGGGGCGGCGGGGGTCGCGGTAGCGGCCGCGCTGGTGTCCGTAGGGAGGGGGCGAGTCGCCGTAGCGGCCGGACCCCGGTAGGGCGGGGGCGAGTCGGCGCAGTAGCCGGGCGCGCCCCGTGCCCGCCGTCGAGGCTCCGCTCCGCCGTGGCGATCTGCTCGAGCTCGCCCCGGTCGAGGAAGATCCCGCGGCAGCCCTCGCACTGCTCGATGTGCACACCGTGGCGGTCCACGGTGAACATGCGGTTCCGACACTTCGGACGGATCACCCGACCGAGCGTGGCCGCGGGGTTGTGAGCCCCCGGTGCGTCAGCGACCGCTGATCCGCTCCGCCAGGTGCACGGTGACCTCGTCGCCGGGCCCCTTGCCGATCGCCTTCTGGGTCGCGCCCCTGACCGGGAGCTTGTGCGTGCCGTCCCCCAGCGCCATGAACGAGCTGCGGAAGGGGTGGCCGTCCACCGTTCCGCGGACCTCGACCAGGCCGCGGGTGCCGAAGAACTCGGCCGACCCGGGCATCACGACGTAGGTCCAGCCGCCCGGGTTCGGGCTCTTCTGCAGGACGGCGCGGAACTCGTGGTCGAGGGGCTGGCTCCCGCTCATCGCTCCTCCTTCGCAGCGACCGTCCCCTACCTTCCCACGACCGCCGTCGCGTGGTCGCCGAACACGAACGGCGACGGCTCGCACTCGGCGATGAAGTCGGCGGGGAAGCCGCGCTCGAACCCCACCGCCGCCTCGAGCCGCGCCACGGCCTCGTCGGGCAGGACGAGGTCGAGCGCGCCCAGGTTCTCGACGAGCTGCGCCACCGAGCTGACGCCGACGAGCGGGTGCACGGCCCTCGACCTGTGCCGCGTCCAGGCGATCGCCACCTGGGCCGGCGTCGCGCCGAGCTCGTCGGCGACCGCCCGCACGGCATCGGCAGCGGCCCGCTCGCGCGGGGTGGCGGTCGCCGGATCGGTCCGGCGGGAGCCGCCCGCCAGCCGGCCCGCCGCGAGCGGGCCCCAGGCGGCCACGCTCATCCCGAGCGCCTCCGCCATCGGCAGCAGCTCCCGCTCGACGTCGCGCCGCAGCAGGCTGTAGGGCACCTGCAGGCCGGCGAACGGGGTCCAGCCGCGCCACTCGGCGAGGGTGTTCGCGCGGGCCACCACCCACGCCGGGGCGTCGGAGATGCCGACGTAGAGGACCTTGCCGGCGCGCACGGCGTCGTCGAGGGCCCGCATGGTCTCCTCGAGCGGGGTGTGCCGGTCGTAGATGTGCACCCAGTAGACGTCGACGTAGTCGGTGCGCAGCCGCCGCAGGCTCCGCTCCAGCGAGAGCACGAGGTTCTTGCGGTGGTTGCCCGCGCCGTTGGGGTCGCTCGCGTCGCGCGACAACGTGTACTTCGTGGCCAGGACGAACCGGTCGCGCCGCTCGAGGACGGAGCCGAGCAGCTCCTCGCCGTCGCCGTAGGCCGACGCGGTGTCGAGGACGTTGCCGCCGGCGTCGGCGTAGGCGTCGATGATGCGGCGGGTCTCGCCGGGGTCGGTGAGGACCATCGTGCCGAGGAACAGCTCCGAGACCCGCAGGCCGGTCTGCCCGAACAGGCGGTACCGCACGTTCAGCCCACCGCCTCGGCGGAGCGGCCCACCACCTCGTAGGAGGAGCCGTCGATCCCCCACGAGGCGATGCGGGAGGGCCGAACCAGGATCCACGCCGGATCGAAGTCGAAGGACGCCCCGACCCGCCGCCCGTCCGGGCCCGCTGTGGCGATCCGGGCGAGTTGCCGGCCGCGCAGGTGGTCGATCTCCGCTGCGGTGAACGTGCTCATGCCGAGAGCCTGTGCCGGCGGACGAACGCGAGGGAGACCGTGGTGGGGCCCCCTTACGCTTGCTCGGGTGACCGACAACGCGCTCGGGGCGTTCCTACGCGCTCGTCGCGAGGCGACCCGGCCGACCGACGTGGGTCTGCCCGCCGGGCGCCGCCGCCGCACGCCGGGCCTGCGCCGCGAGGAGCTGGCGTCGCTCGCGGGCATCAGCGTGGAGTACCTGACGCGGCTGGAACGCGGCCGCGACCGCCACCCGTCGGCCCAGGTCATCGGGGCGCTGGCCGACGCGCTCGGCCTCTCACCGGAGGAGCGGGTGCACGTCCACCGGATGGTCAAGGTGGCCTCCGGCGAGGTGTGCGCGCAGGCGCGGCCGCCGTCGCGGGCGGTGCGGCCGACCGTGCTGGCGCTGCTCGACCGCCTCGAGCCCACGCCCGCGCTGGTCCTCGCCCCGCACGGCGACGTGCTCGCCAGCACCGCCGGCTTCCGCAGGCTCGCGGCGCCGAGCGGGTTGTTCGACGCCGACGCACCCAACCTGGTGCGCTTCGTCTTCGCCGACCCCAGGGCCCGCGCGGCCTTCCCCGCGTGGGAGCGCGTGGCCGACGAACGCGCCGCCGCGCTGCGCGCGGCCGCGGACCTCGGCGACCGCACGGCCGCGGCGCTCGCCGACGAGCTGTCGATCACCGTGGGCACCGGGTTCAGCCGCAGGTACGCCTCCGGTGGGTCGGTCCCGCCGTGGACGGGGGTCGAGGAGTGGTCGCACCCCGCGGTGGGCCGGCTGCGCCTGGCCTTCGAGGGCCTCCTCCTGCCCGGCCCGGAGGAGCGGCGCCTGGTGACCTACCTGCCCGGCGACGCCGAGACCGCCGAGGCCCTCGACCGGCTCGGGGAGCCCGCCGAGGCGCCGGCGTGATCAGCGGTGCTCGGCGAACCAGGTGACCCACCGCCGCTGGCCGCGGCTCTCCACCGCGCGGGGCCGGTAGTGGCTCCGGGCCCAGGTCACGGCGTCGGCGGCGGGGTGTCCGGCGAGCACGGCCATGCAGGCGATGACGGTGCCGGTGCGGCCCGTGCCCCCGTGGCAGGCGACTTCGACCCGCTCCCCCGCGCGCGCCCGCTCGTAGGCCTCGACGATGCGCGCCGCGGCCGCGCGGTCGTCGCGCGGGGTGCGGAAGTCGGGCCAGTCGATCCACGCCGCGGGCCAGCTGGGCCGCCGGCGCTCGCGGCGCAGCAGCCCCGTCCGGCCGGGCCGGCCGAGGTAGAGGCCGAACTCGGGCAGCGGTCCGGGCGGGAACGGCTCCCGACGGCCGCGACCGCGGACGAGCGTGCCGTCGGGCAGCGCGATGGCGCCGGTGAGCGTCACGCCGCCTCCTGCGCCCTCGCCGCGAGCAGGCGCACCAACTCGACGCTCGCCTCGGCCGAGCCGACGACGATCACCTTGAGCCGGTCGTGGTCCGGCTCGTGCACGACGTCCACGTGGGGCGCTCCGTCCGGTCTCGGCAGGCCGGCGAGGAAGTCGGAGAGCCGCTGCGCGTCGGCCGCGCCGATGCCGTCGACGTCGACGACGCTCGTGACCACCACCCGGCGCGGGCGGGCCGGGCCGCCCGTGAGCGCCTCCAGGTCGGCGGGCGAAACGCGGTACTGCTTGCCGATGCGCACCGCGCCGAGCCTCCCCTCGCGCACGTAGTTGCGCACGGTGCGCACGTGCAGGCCGAGCCGGTCGGCCACCTCCTCGAGGGAGTACCACTCACCCATGTACCTATCTTTCTCTATTGATGGACCGATAGGGAAAGATAGGTAGCGACAGGCGGCTGACCACCGAATTGCGCGGGTGCGGACGATCCACCGATGCCGCGGCACCGAGCCGCGGCGGACGACCGACGCACCCACCGGCACCGGGGCCGCGCGCGACACGGTCCCGGTCGCCCTGAACATCGCGCCGTTCGGGCTCGTCATCGGCGCGACCGGCACGCAGCTCGGCGTGCCCTCCTCGCCGATGCCGCGGCCACCGTGTTCGCAGGCGCCGCCCAGCTCGCGCCGATGACGATGTTCGCCGCGGGTGCGGGCGCGCTCACCGCGCTGGGCAGCCGCCGCGCTGATCAACGCCCGCCTGCCGCTCCTGACAGCGGCCGAGTGCACCTTCTTCCGCGGGCGGGCCAACCACCGGCGCACCACGGACGTCATCCATGAGGGAGGTCGAGCCATGCCCACCACGACGCCGACGCTGACCGCACGCGACCGGGCGCTGCTGCGCGCGGTGGCCGCCGGACGCTGCGACTTCACCCCCACCCGCGTGCCGGACCTGCGCGTGGACGGCCGCTGGTTCTGCGACCAGGCCCGCGCCCACGCCCTCCTCGCGGCCGGGCTGCTGGCCCGCTCCGGGGGGTCACCGACCACGGCCACGCTCACCGGTGCGGGCCGGGCCGCCCTGGACCGCGAGCAGGAACGCCCTGCCGCCTGACGGCCCTTGGGGCCGCCACCGCCCGCGACCAGACTGGGCGCAGGCGGTGGCGCGATGACGGTGCGGTTCCAGCTGCTCGGCGCGGTCGAGGCGTACCTCGACGAGCGCCCGCTCGACACGGGCCACGCCCGCCAGCGGGCGGTGCTCGCCGCCCTCCTGGTCGACGCGGGCCGCCCCGTCGCGGCCGACCAGCTCATCGACCGGGTGTGGGCGGACCGGCCGCCGCACCGGGCCCGCAACGCCCTGTCGGCCTACGTATCGCGGCTGCGCGGCCTGCTCACCGAGGCCGACGGGGTCCGGATCACCCGGGGGCCGGCCGGCTACCTGCTCGCGGCCGACCCGCTGACCGTCGACCTGCACCTGTTCCGCCACCTGGTCTCCCGCGCCCGGGCCGCCGCCCGGCCCGCCGACGCGGCGGCCCTCCTCGACCAGGCCCTCGCCCTGTGGCGGGGCGAGCCGTTCCCGACCGTCGACGTGCCGTGGTTCGCCGACCTGCGCTCCGCGCTGGAGGCGGAGCGGTTCGCCGCCGAGCTCGACCGCAACGACGCGGCGCTGGCGGGTGGCCGCCACGCCGAGCTGCTCGGCCCGATCGCCGGGGCGGCCGCGGCGCACCCGCTGGACGAGCGGCTCGCCGGGCAGCTCATGCTCGCCCAGTACCGCTGCGGCAGGCAGCCCGAGGCCCTCGCCACCTACCGGCGGATCCGCCACCGCCTCGTCGAGGAGGTGGGCACCGAGCCGGGCCCGCAGCTGCGCGCGGTGCACCAGCGGATCCTCGACGCCGACCCCGGTGCGCCCGCTCCCGGCCGCGGCGCCGGGCGGCCGCGCGGCAACCTCGAGCGGCGCCCCACCCGTTTCCTCGGCCGCGACGAGGACGTCCGCGTGCTCGGCGACGCCGTGCGGGACGCCCCGTTGATCACCCTCACCGGCGTCGGGGGCGTCGGGAAGACCAGGCTCGCCGTCGAGACGGCCCGCCGGGTCGCCGCGCGGTTCCCCGACGGGGTGTGGATGTGCGAGCTGGCGCCGCTGTCCGACGGCGCCGCGGTGGGCCACGCGGTGGCCGCCGCGCTCGGCGTGCACCAGCAGCAGGGGCTCGACATCGAGCACACCGTCGCCGACTACCTCGAGGGGCGTGCCCTGCTGCTCGTGGTGGACAACTGCGAGCACGTCCTCGACGCCGCGGCGCGCGTCGTCGACCGGATCGTGCGCCGGTGCCCGGCAGTGGTGGTGCTCGCCACCAGCCGGCAGCCGCTCGGCGTCGACGGCGAACGCGTCCACCCGGTCCGCCCCCTGCCCGCCCCCGAGGCGGCCGCGCTCTTCGCCGACCGCGCGAGCGCGCACCGGCCG
The DNA here is from genome assembly GCF_035305885.1 of Pseudonocardia sp. GTDB lineage: Bacteria > Actinomycetota > Actinomycetes > Mycobacteriales > Pseudonocardiaceae > Pseudonocardia. The sequence goes on along the minus strand of NZ_DATGOP010000091.1, from coordinate 108,769 downwards.
GGGTTCACGCTCGACGCCGAGGCCGCGGACGCCGTCGGCGAGATCTGCCGCCGCCTCGACGGGCTGCCGCTCGCCATCGAGCTCGCGGCCGCCCGCATCCGGGCGATGTCGGCGGTCGAGCTCGCCCACCGGCTCGACGCCTCGCGGCTGCGCCACACCGCCCGCGGCGCGGACCCGCGGCACCACAGCCTCGTCGCCGCGATCGACTGGTCCTACCGCCTGCTGTCCGAGCCGGAACGGGCGCTGTTCACCCGGCTGTCGCTGTTCGCGGGCGGGTTCGACCTAGCCGCAGCGCACGGCGCCTGCGCCGAGCCGTACCACACCGAGGACGACACCCTCGACCTGCTCGTAGGGCTCGTCGACAAGTCCATGGTCATCGCGCGGGACGGGCCGCAGCGCTCCCGCTACCTCGTGCTGGAGACGCTGCGCGGGTACGGGCGCGAGCGCCTCGACCGCGCGGGCCTCACCGACCGGTTCGCCCAGCGGCACGCCGCCCACTTCACCGCGCTCGCCGCACACGGCGCCCGGGAGGTGCAGGGCCCCCACGAGCGGATCTGGGTCGAGCGGGTGCTGCCCGACTTCGACAACCTGCGCGCGGCGTTCGAGCGCGCCGTCGCCGACCGGGACGCCGACCTCGCGCTACGCCTGGTCACCGCGCTCCCCGAGCTCGCCCACCTGCGGGTGGGCTACGAGTCCGCGAGCTGGGCCGAGCGGGCGCTCGACCTCGCCGACCCCGACCACCCGCTGTTCCCGGCGGCGGTCGGCGCCTCCGCGCGCGGGGCGTGGAACCGCGGCGACTTCGCCCGGGCCCGTGCGCTCGCCGCCCGGGCGCGGGGGCGGGTTCCCCTCCGCGGCACGGGCCGGGTGGCCTACCCCGCCGACGTCCTCGCCGACGTCGCGCTCTACGAGGGCGACGCCGCGTCGGCCCTGCGCCACTACCGCGCCGAGGTGGCGCGGGCCCGCCGCGACGACGACCCGATCCGGCTGGTCTGGACCCTCTACTACGTCGCGGTGTGCCACGCCGTGCTGCGCACGCCGGAGGCCGGGCTGCCCGCCGCGGAGGAGGCGGTGCGGGTGGCCGGGCGAACGGCCAACCCGACGGCGGGGTCGATGGCCCGCTACGCGCTCGGCCTCGTGCTGAAGAAGTCCGCCCCCGACCGCGCGCTCGCCCTGTTCGACGAGGCGGGTCGGCTCGCCGCCTCGGTGCGCAACTTCTGGTGGCACGGCATCGCCCTCATGGAGAGCGCCGCGACCCGCGCCGTGCACAGCTCCGCGCGGCGGGCCTGCCGGGACTGCATCGGGGTCCTCGACCACTGGGAACGGGTCGGCGACTGGAGCCAGCAGTGGATCGCCCTGCGGTACGTGGTGCGCCTGCTGATCCGCGTGGGGGCCGTGGCGGACGCTGTCGCGCTGCACGCCGCTCTCGTCGCCGCGGGCAGACCGTCCCCGCTCGACGCGGCCCACCTCGCTCGGCTCGCCCGCGACCTCGGCGCCGAGCGGTACGCGGCCGCGGAGGCGGCCGGGCTGCGGCTCGGCCGGTCCGCGGTCGTCGGCCACGCCCGCTCCGCTCTCGCACGGGCGGCCTGACCAGCGGGTTTCACCGCGGCCGAAACAACGCCGAGGCCCGGGCGCGCACGCTTGCCGGCGTCATGGAACCCGAGGTTGTGAGGTCGAGATGACCAGGACCGCACAGGACGCCGACCGCGAGCTGAAGGCCCGGCACCGGGCGCTGTGGGCGGCGGGCGACTACCCGGCCGTGGCGGCCGAGCTCATCCCCGAGCTGGGCCCCGTGCTGGTGGAGGCCACCGGGGTGCGAGCGGGCCAGCGGGTGCTCGACGTCGGCGCCGGCTCCGGCAACGCGGCGATCCCGGCCGCCGAACGCGGCGCGGAGGTCACCGCGTCGGACCTGACGCCGGAGCTGTTCGCCGCGGGCCGGAGGATCGCCGCCGAGCGCGGCGTCGACGTGACGTGGGCGGAGGCGGACGCCGAGGCCCTCCCGTTCGCCGACGACGCGTTCGACGTGGTGCTCTCCTGCGTCGGCGCGATGTTCGCGCCGCACCACCAGGTGGTGGCCGACGAGCTGGTCCGCGTGACCCGCCCCGGCGGCACCATCGGCCTGATCAACTGGACGCCGCGGGGGTTCGTCGGCAACCTCTTCGCGACGATGGGGCCGTACGCCCCGCCACCGCCGCCCGGCGCGACGCCGCCGCCGAAGTGGGGCGACGAGGAGCACGTCCGCGCGCTGTTCGGCAACCGGGTCGTGGCGCTCGAGACGCACCGGCGGACCGTCCGGATGAACCACACCACCGACCCCGTCGAGTTCCGCGAGTACTGGAAGCGCAACTACGGGCCGACGATCGCGGTGTACAAGTTCAACGCCGACCGCCCGGACCGGATCGCCGACCTCGACCGCGACTTCCTCCGTTTCCTCACCGAGTGGGGCATGGACACCGGGTGGGACGCCGAGTACCTGCTCGTCACCGCCCGGAAGGCGTGACGGCGGCCGTCGACGCGGTGGAGGCCGCCTCCGCGATCGACGGCTCGGCCGGCTGGGCGGTCGTGGTCGGCGCGCAGTCCGGCCGGTTCGCGTCGTCCCGCCGCCGCCGGTCGCCCGGCGGGTGATCGGCGGCCCGGGTGGTGCCGGCGGGGATGCTGCTGCGTCCGCGCTCGTGTGATCCGTCTCAGGCGCTGGGAGATCCTTCGATTTGACCGGACATTGTGCGGCACACTGGCCGTGATGAGCAGTCCCGTGGCGTCGCGCCGCTTCCCGCGCTGGGTGTTCGGCGAGGGGAGCGAGCCCGACCCGCGGTTCACGCTCGCCAACGAGCGCACCTTCCTCGCCTGGATCCGCACCGCGCTCGCGCTGCTGGCCTGCGGCGTCGCGCTCGAGGCCGTCGCCCCGCCGATGCAGCCCCAGCTGCGGCTCGCCGCGTCCGTGCTGCTGATCGTCCTCGGCCTGCTCACCCCGGTGCAGGCGTGGTTCGCGTGGAGCCGCGACGAGCGCGCGATGCGCACCGGCAGGCCGCTCAGCGCGCCGTCGCTGATGGTCGCCCTGACCGCGGGCACGACGATCGCGGGCCTGCTGCTGGTGGCCGCGCTGCTGCTGCGATGACGGTCGACGGCGGCCGGATCTTCGACCCGGGGCTGCAACCGGAGCGCACCGCGCTCGCGTGGCGGCGCACCGGGCTCGCCGTGGCCGTCGGGGCGATCGCGAGCACCCGCCTGCTCGCCCCTGAACTCGGCGCGGGCGCCGTGGTGCTCGGGGTGCTCGGGCTCGCCCTCGCCGGGCTGCTCGTCGTGGGGTCGTCGCGGCGGGTCCGCCGGACGCAGGCGTGCCTGCTCGAGGACGGCACCCTGACCTCGGGACCCGGCGGGCGGCTGATCGCGGCGGTCTGCATCGCCTGCACGCTGACCGGCATCGCCGCGCTCGCGGTGATCGTGCTGGCGCGCCTGGCTTAGGACGGCGGCGTCATCCGCGCCGCCAGCGGGCGGCGTACGCGTCCGGGTCCGGCGGGTGGCCCGGCAGCGGATCGGTGTTGTGGGCCCGCAGGCCGTCCAGCGCGATGGCCAGCAGGCGGCTGCGGTTGTTGTCGTCGTCGGCGGGCAGGGCGCCGCTCCCCCGCCGGCTGAACTGCTCGATCAGCAGGGCGATGTCGAGCTGCGTGACGCCGTCGCGCAGCGCCCCGCCGGCCCGGGCGCGTTCGACGAGCGCGGCGATGACCCGGTTGCCCCGCTCGCTCGTCTCCCACATCTCCGGCGTCGTCGCGATCCTCCCGGCGAGCGGCGCGAGCGCCCCCGAGCCGAAGGCGACGCAGTCGACGATGTACTGCCGCAGCCCCGTCCACGGGTCGGGGCAGCGCAGCCCGGCCTCCGCGGCCTCGACGGCCTGCTCCATCGCGAGCACGCACAACCGCTGGAGCAGCGCCTCCTTCGTCGGGTACCGGCGGTAGAGGCTCCCCACCCCGCACCCGGCGCGCTCGGCGATGGCGGAGACCGGGGCGTCGAAGCCCTCGGTCAGGAAGACCTCGCGCGCGGCCTCGAGCACGGCCCGGTCGTTGCGGGCAGCCTCGTTGTACCTCCCCCGCTTGCGGGCGCCCTGCGGTGTTCCGGCCATGCCAGGACGCTACCCGCTTGTCGGATTGCTGCGCTCCGATATAGCTTGTCGGAGTGATTCATTCCGACACGTTGCGGGTGGGCGTCGTCCTCAAGGACCTGGCCGTCGCCACCGGCCGCGAGATCGGTGGCGCCGCGCGGTTCGCCGAGGAGCTCGGCATGGACTCGGTGTTCGTGGGCGACCACCTCGTGCCCGCCGTCCCGTACCCGGACAGCGTCACGGTGCTGGCCACCGCCGCGGCCGCCACGGAGCGGATCCGGGTCGGGTTCGGCGTGATGGTGCTCGCGCTGCGGCCCGTCGCGTGGGCGGCGAAGCAGATCGCGACCCTCCAGCAGATGAGCGGCGACCGTGTCGTCCTCGGTGTCGGGTCCAGCGGCGAGATGCACGGCCGCGCCGCGTGGGACGCGGTCGGCGTGCCCTTCGAGGAGCGGGGGCGCCGCACGGACGAGTCGCTCGCGCTGCTCCCCGGGCTGATCGCGGGCAAGCCCACGCGGGTCGGGGGTGCGGAGATCACGATCGCCCCGTCGGCGTCGGTGCCGCCGATCTGGATCGGCGGGAACAGCGCGGTGGCCATCCGCAGGACCGCGCGGCACGGCGACGCCTGGTTCCCCTCGATGATCACGCCCGAGGAGGTCGCCGCGGGCGCCCGGCGGCTGGCCGAGCTCGCCGGGGAGGCCGGGCGGCCGGCTCCGGGCCTCGCCGTCGGCGGCGCCGTCGCGCTCGGCCCGGACGCCTCGGCCGGGCTCGAGGAGCACGTGCGCGGCCTCCACGAGGGGTACGGCCTCCCGCTCGACGAGGCCCGGCGCGTGCCGATCACCGGCAGCCCCCAGCAGGTCGCCGAACGGCTGGCCGAGTACGCCGAGGCCGGCGCCCGGCACGTCGTCCTGGGCACCGCGAGCGGCGACTGGCGCCGCCAGTGGGAGCTGATCGCGGAAGCGAGGGCGCTGCTGTGAGGGCCGCCGGGTTGGCCTCGTTCGGGCCGCCGGACGTCCTGCACGTGATGGAGGTGCCCGAGCCGCACGCGGGAGCGGGCCAGGTGCGGGTGCGGGTCCGGGCCGCGGGCGTGCAGCCGTTCGACTGCAGGGTGCGGGCGGGCGGGTTCCCGCCCGGCCGGACGTTCGACATGCCGGTGATCCCCGGCAACGAGTTCGCCGGGGTGGTCGACCAGCTCGGCGACGGCGTCGACGGGTTCTCCGTCGGGACGGCGGTCCTCGGGTTCACCACGCTCGGCAGCTACGCCGAGTACGTCGTGGTCGGCGCCGACCAGGTCGTGCCCAAGCCGGGCGCCATGCCGTGGGAGGTCGCCGGGGCGTTCTCCGGCTCGGCGCAGGGCGCGCACATGGCGGTGGAACAGATGGGCGTCCGGCCCGGCGAGACCGTCCTCGTGAACGGTGCCGCCGGCGCACTGGGCACGATGGTGGTGCAGCTGGCGCGGGTGCGGGGCGCGGCCACCGTCATCGGCACCGCCCGGCCCCGCAACCACGACCACCTGCGCTCGCTCGGCGCCGTCCCGGTGACCTACGGCCCGGGCCTCGTCGACCGGATCAGGGCCGTCGCGCCCGACGGCGTGGACGCCGCGCTCGGGTGGGAGGTGGACGGCCTGCGGGCGGCCCTCGAGGTCACCACGGACGCCGACCGCGTGGTCTCCATGGTGTTCTCCGACGAGGTCGCGCAGCTCGGGCTGCGCGAGTGGACCGGCGAGCGATCCGCGGCCCGCCTCACCGAGATGCTCGCCCACCACAGCGCGGGTGAGCTCGCGGTCCACATCCGGAGGGCCTACCCGCTCGACCGCGCCGCCGAGGCCCACCGGGACGTCGGGAGCGGCCACGGCCGCGGGAAGGTCGTGATCGTCGTCGACCCGGCGGCCGAGCCGTGGTGAGGCGTCCCGCTACCCGGCGGCGTAGGACTCCAGCTCGGCGAGGTAGCGGGCGCGCCGGTCGTCGGGCAGCCATGCGATCTCGAACGCGTTGCGTTCCAGCTGCACGAGCTCCGACCGGGTCAACTCGGCCGCCCGCGCGAGCTCGACCAGGTTCTCCGCCACGTAGCCGCCGAAGTAGGCCGGGTCGTCGGAGTTGGCCGTGACGCGGACGCCCTCGCGCAGCAGCCGGGCGATCAGGTCCGCCTTCATGTCGCCCGTGACGAACCGGTTGGAGATCGGGCAGCAGGTGAGCCCGATCCCGCGCTCGCGCACGAACCGCACGAGCCGCGGGTCCTCCACGACGTTCGTGCCGTGGTCGAGCCGCTCGACCCGGATGTCCTCGAGCGCCTGCCGGATGTGCTCGATGGAGTTCTCCTGGTCGACGTCGCAGTGCATCGTGAGGTGCAGGCCCTCCTCCCGCGCCCTCGCGAAGACCTCGGCGAACTTGACCGGCGGGTTGCCCCGCTCGTCGGAGTCCAGGCCGAGGCCGAGGATGAGGTCCTTGAACGGCAGCGCCGCCTCCAGCGCCTGCGCCGCGCTCTCGGCGGGCAGGTCGCGGACGATGCACATGATCAGCGCCCCGGCCACGCCGAGGTCGCGGTCGGCGTCCTGCACGGCCCGGTGGTAGCCGCGCACGACGGCCTCGAACGGCACGCCGCGGTTCATGTGCACCTGCGGGTCGAAGAACGCCTCCACGTAGCGGACGTTCTGCGCCGCGGCGCGCTCCAGGTAGGCGCGGGCGAGGTCGTAGAAGTCCTGCTCGGTGACGAGCACGTCCATCGCCGGGTAGTAGACGGCGAGGAACGACGACAGCGAGTCGAACCGGTAGGTCGCCCTGACCTCCTCGACGGTGCGCTGCCCGATGTCCACGCCGTTGCGCTCGGCGAGCGCCAGCTTCAGCTCGGGTTCGAGCGTGCCCTCCAGGTGCACGTGCAGCTCGCACTTCGGGAGGCCGGCGACGAAGGCGCTGAGATCGTCCATGCGCTGAATGGTGCTCCCTGGCGGGGCTCGTCGCGATCGTCCGGCGGTGGCCGGGTGTGCTGAGGTGGTGGGGTGAACGACTCGACCACCGCCACCCCGATCACCCCGCAGGACCGCGCGCACCTGCGCCGTTGTGTCGCCCTCGCCGCCGAGGCCCTGAACGAGGGGGACGAGCCGTTCGGTTCGGTCCTCGTCGACGCGAGCGGCACGGTGCTCTTCGAGGACCGCAACCGCGTGAAGGGCGGCGACGGCACCCGCCACCCCGAGTTCGAGATCGCCCGGTGGGCGGCGGCCAACGTCGCCCCCGACGCGCGCCGCGGCTGCGTCGTGTACACCTCCGGCGAGCACTGCCCGATGTGCAGCGCCGCGCACGCGTGGGTGGGCCTCGGCCGGATCGTCTACGCGGTCAGCTCCGAGCAGCTCACGGCGTGGCGCCGCGAGTGGGGCGCCCCGCCCTCGCCGGTCGCACCGCTGCCGATCCAGGTGGTCGCGCCGGGCGTCCCGGTCTCCGGGCCCGATCCCGAGCTCGCCGCGGAGGTCCGCGCCCTGCACGCCCGCTCGCTCGGGCTCGCCGAGCCGCGGTGACGGGTCAGGCCGGCTCCGGCGCGCCGACCCCCCGCCGCAGCGACCGCTGCAGCGTCTCGGGCAGGGCGAGGCCGCAGGCGGTGCTCAGCACGCCGTAGGCCGCGAGCATCACCCCGATCGCCCCGCTGCCGTACGCCGCGACCAGGCCGGCGGCCAGCACGGGCGGCAGGCCGCCCCCGATGATCGTGGCCAGGTTGTAGCTCAGGCCCGCACCCGTGTAGCGGCGGCCGGTGGCGAACAGCTCGGCCAGGTAGGCGGCCGCCGGGCCGAGCACGACCCCGCCGCCGATCATCAGCAGGCACAGCCCGAGCCCTACCAGCGCGACATCGCCCGTGTCGATGATCGGGTAGGCGATCACGCCGGAAACCAACGTGATCAGGTTGCCGATCAGGACCATGCGGCGCCGTCCGGTGCGGTCGGATCCCGCGGCCCCGGCGGCCGTGGCCGCCACCAGCACGACCCCGCCGACGACGCCGAGCGCCAGCATGGTCGGGCGCGGGATGCCGAGCGCCGTCGTGGCGTAGGTGGTGAGGTAGACGGTGCCCATGAAGTTGAGGGCGAACGCGGCCGCCACGGTGCCCCCGGCGAGCAGGATCAGGCGGGTGTCGCGGCGGAACACCGTCCGCAACGGCGCGCGGTCGCGGGCCCTCGCCTCCTGCAGCTCGCGGAACACCGGGGTCTCCTCGATCCGCAGCCGCACGTAGAGGCCCACGAGCACGAGCAGGGCGCTGAGCAGGAACGGGATCCGCCAGCCCCACTCCAGGAACGCCTCCTGCGGGAGGGAGAGCTCGACCGCGAGGAACGTCGCGCTGCTCAACCCGAACCCGGTGCCCGGGCCGAGCTGGGGATACATGCCGGCGCGGCCGCGCCTGCCGTCGGAGCCGTACTCCACCGCCAGCACGGCGGCCCCGCCCCACTCGCCGCCCACGGCCACGCCCTGCAGGAACCGCAGGACGAGCAGCGTGATCGGCGCGGCCACCCCGATGACCGACGCACCGGGCAGCGCGCCGATCGCCACCGTGGAGAAGCCCATCAGCAGCAGCGTGTAGACCAGCGTCCGCTTGCGCCCGAGCCGGTCCCCGAGGTGCCCGAACAGCGCCGAGCCCAGCGGGCGGGCGACGAACGCCACCGCGAACGAGCCGAGCGACGCGATGGTGCCCGCCACCGCGCCCAGCGCCGGGAAGAACACGGCGGGGAAGACCAGCGCCGCCGCCGTGCCGTATATGAAGAAGTCGTAGAACTCGATCGTCGTGCCGGCGAAGGACGCGATCGCGACCCGCCGCACGTCCGGCGCGGCCGCCCGGCCGCCACCCCCCGTCATGGCCACCCCCGGAAGCCGGAAAACGCCGACGTAGCCGCGGCGCCGGTCGGCTCACCCCGATGTCTTCGACCCCGACGTCGCGCCGCCCGCCGGCGCGCTCGCCGTGTCGCTCGCGCCCGGACCGCCCAGGACGTGCCGGCACCGCCTTCGCGCCACACCCCGACCGTTCCACGCACGTCCCCGACGCAGAGGGCCCACCCGACCGGAAGATCCAGCCAACCTACGGGTCACGCTGGTGATCGGCAAACGCTCCCGCTCGGGACTGCCGCCGGGGAACGGCGTCCGCCCGCTGATCGGTTGACCGAGATCGGCGGATCAGCCAGCCTGGGCCCGCCTGGTTCTGGCCACGGCGCGCTGCGCCGTTCCCGGGGGGGGGAGTTCGCCATGGCGGGGGTAGATGCGGCCGAGGTCGACGAGCAGTCGCTGCGCGCGGCGGCGGGAAAAGGTGATCTCGACGCGGCGATCCGGCTCGGGGTCTCGCTGATCGAGCAGGACCGCCACCACGAGGCACAGGCCGTCCTCGCGCCGCTGCGGCACACGACGCACGGCGTCGACGCGGCGTTCCTGCTCGGGCACTCCTTCTTCGCGCAGGAACGGCGCGAGGACGCGGAGAACCACTGGCTCGTGGCCGCCCACGCCGGGCACCTGCGGGCGGCGATGGAGTTGGCGGACCTGTTGGAGGAAGCGGGGCGTCCGCACGACGCAGGCCATTGGCTGCGCGTGGTGGCCGACGGGGACGACCGGTGGCTGCGCCGGAGGGCCGAGCCACGCCTGGCCGCCGTGCGGGTCGCCGAGACCGCACGCGCGCTGGCCGAACAAGGGGACGGGGCGGCGCTGTGGCGGCTCATCCGATCCGTGCCGCTGGTGGCGGCCCGCTCCGCGATCGATCGGCTACGCGACGGCGATCCGGCGCCCGGGCACGGACGAGCGCGGGAGGCCGCGCACCTGCTGCGCGCCGTCGACACCGCCGATATCACCCGCGTGACCGAGCGCGCCGCGCGGCGCTCGACCCGGATCCTGAGGCACTCGCTGGACTTCGTGGGCGCCGGGGCGGCCGAGCTGGTCGGCCCCGACCCGGTGGTCGCGATCAGCACGTACCGCGAGTCCGACAGCGGTGCGGACGGCGTCATCCGAGAACTGCGGCTCGTCGACCCAGCCGGCGGCGAGACCCTCCTGCACAGCGGTCCCGGGCTGTACGCCGAACTGGGTCTGCTCGACCGGGACAGCGTCTTGTCGGTCCGCAGCAGCGGAGGTTCCGGGCCGATCCACTGGGAACTGCTGCGGATCACCCGCGACGGCGTCGAGAACTGGACCGACGGCCCGGCCGCACCGTTCCCGCGGCTGGCGATGACGCGGTACGGGTTCTTCGTCGGCCTGCAGACGCACACCCGGGCGATCGTGGGCTCGGAGGGCACCGCCGGCCTGCTCGACCTCGCGCCCGCGGGCATCCGGTACCGGACCAGGGTGCTGGCCGTGGACCCCACCGGCGAGTCCGTCGCCGTCGTCGACGAGCACGTCCTCGTCGTGCTCGAAACCCGCACGTGGAACGTCGTCGCCGCGGCCGACCTGTCCGCCCACGGGCTCGGGCACATCGAGTACCTGACGTTCGCCGCGCCCGACCGGCTGTTCGGGTCCGGCGAGAAGAGCGTCGTGGCCTGGTCGGTGCGGGGCGGCACCATCACGCCCCGCACGTCCGTCGCACGGTCCTGGGTGCGGGAGCTGTGCGCGATACCCGCATGGGGCGTGGTCGCGGGTATGGTCGACTCCGCGCCGGTGTTCCTCGACGACACCACGCTGGAACCGGTGCCGACCCCACCGGCGCTCATCGGTGCGGACCGGGGGATCATCCGGCAGCTCAGGGCGACGCCCGGCGGCCGGTTCGTCGTCTACGGCGGGCAGGTACTCGTCGGTGAGCAGGACTTCGGTGACGTGACGGCGGTCCACGACCTGCGCCACCCGCTGAGCCCTGTCCTGCGCCCGCCGAACCGCTTGACGCCCGCCGATCGTGCCGACCTCGCGGCGCTGCTGCGGGGTGAGCCGCGCCGCGACGCCACGGGCGCCGACCACGTCCTGGCCGCGGACGAACGCCGGGTGCTGGAGCTGGTCCTCGCCCTCGCGGAGGGTCCCGACGGCTGGTGAGCGGGGCCCGCCCGTCGGGAGGCGCCGCGGCCACGCGCCGTCGTACCCGTCACGCGCGCTCGCCGAAGAGCCGGTGCCACCCGCGACGCGGTTTTGATCCCCGGCTGCCTCGCCCGCTTCGGCCGCGGCTCGGTCGTCCTCGTCCTCGTCGTGGGACAACCCTCAGCGGTCCGGGACGGCCGGGCCGACGTCGCGCCGGCCTGCTCCGCCGGGAATCCGGCCGGCCTGGTCCACCTCAGGGCCTCCGGGCAACCGGGCGGCGCGCAGCCGAGCGCCATCACCAGTGGCCTGAGCTGAACTCGGTCCCGTGGTCGACGGTCGTGCGGTGCAGAGGCGGCACGACACTCCACAACGCCGTCTGCACGACGCTGAGAACAACACCGAGGAGCACCATCGCCGGGAGGAAGAGCAGCCACCGCTCCACCACGGGTCCAGCCTCGAAGCGGCTGCTCAGCCAGGCCACGACGGCCATCACCGGCACCGTCACCAGCAGGTTCGGCACCAGCGGTTCGGTGGTCCGCTCGACCGTGGTCGTCGTCCGGCTGTAGCGGTTCGACATCGACCAACCGCCGTAGGAGCGCGAGCCGTAACCGGTGCTCCAGCTGTGCCCCGTCCCGTACGACCTCTCCGTGGTCGAGCTGTCGATCGTCGTGTAGCGCCCGCGCGAGAGGACGATCACACTCGCGAGTACGAGGGAGCCGAGCACCTGCTGCCAGACGGGGCCCTCCGGGAGAGTGGCTCCCGGGAGCACGGCGGTCAGCCAGAGCGCCAGGGCGACGACGGCGGTGGTCGCCGGTTGGTGCCAGCCGCGGGGCCTGAACCACTGCTCCACGTGGCACAGGGCGGCGATCGTCGTGATGGTGACCGCATTCGCGGCGACGTGGGTCCAGAAGCCGGACGCCCGGAGCTGGAGCCCGATCAGACCGCTGATCGCGACCGCGATCGAGAAGCAGGTCAGCGCGACCACCGTTGACGCCGTGGTGAGGACCGGCACGGCAACGCCAGGCCCCCGCGGTCGGTTCCGGAGTGATCCGAGTACCGCCCGGATCGCGGTGGTGGCGCACGCGACGACCACGGGGCCCGCGGCGCATGCGACGAGTTGTTCCACGGGCGCTCCGTCGACACCAGCGCCTGCGACCAGCTGCGCCGAGATCCACACGCCAACCGTCGACGCCGTGGCGACCACGATCAGCGTCCGAACCGCCCCACTCGGCGCTCCGGAGCCATCCCACCCTGCCATGCACCGTCCCCCCGGGGGGAACATAGTGGATCTCAGCCGGTGAGCCGAGCCGTCCGACGACTCTCATCGACGCTCACCCGGTCGCTCACCGCGGGCGGCACTTCGGCGAGTACCGCTGCCTCGGCACCGACGTGCTCGTGGGCCGTGCCGGGCGCCGCTGGTCGGGCGCGAGCCCGGATCACCGCGACCCGCTCAGGGGCACGATGCGAGGAGCGTCACGGCTGCGGCGGGTGGTCTGACGACGGTCCGGGACGTGGCAGCCGCCGAGCCGGCTCGGGATCGTGCCGCACGGGCTCGAGGACCGAACCGGCCGCTCCCGGCGGCGTCGAGATTTCGAGGATGACCGTTCGTGCTGGTCAGCGTGGTGCGCCCGAAGGGATTCGAACCCCTAACCTTCTGATCCGTAGTCAGATGCTCTATCCGTTGAGCTACGGGCGCGTGCTGTTCAGTTGTACACCATGCCGTGGCCGACCCGAGAGTCGGCCACGCCAGCGGAGGCTCCGGGATTTGAACCCGGGATGGGGAGTTACCCCAAACCGCATTAGCAGTGCGGCGCCATAGACCAGACTAGGCGAAGCCTCCCGGGGCCTCTCGGCCTCCAGCGCCACCAGAGTACATGGCGGCACCCAGTGGGTTCACGACCCCCCGGTAGCCAGGGCGACGAAGGGCTCCAGCGCCTCGGGGTTCTGCAGGGCGCCGCGGCTCACGGCCCGCTCCGGCGGCGTGCCTGCCAGGATCTTCTTGACCGGGACCTCGCACTTCTTGCCGTTGAGCGTGCGCGGGATGGCGTCGACCACGACGAACCGGTCCGGGACGTGGCGGGGCGACAGCTGCGTGCGCAGGGCGCGGCGGAGCTCGGGCTCGACCTGCTCCAGCGTCGCGCCCTCGGCGAGCACGAGGAAGCAGAGCAGCGCCCCCTCGTCGCGGGCGCCGAGCTCGGTGGTGTCGATCACGAGCGAGTCGAGGACCTGGTCGAAGCCCTCCACCACGCCGTAGAAGTCGGCGGTGCCCATCCGCACGCCACCGCGGTTGAGCGTGGAGTCGCTGCGGCCGTAGATGATGAACGACCCGCGGGGCGTCTTGCGGACCCAGTCGCCGTGGCGCCAGACGCCGGGGAACTCGTCGAAGTACGCCTCGCGCAGGCGGGCGCCGTCCGGGTCGTTCCAGAACATCACCGGCATCGACGGCATCGGCCGGGTGATCACCAGCTCGCCGACCTCGTCGACGAGCTCCTGGCCCTTCTCGTCGTAGGACGCGACCGCGGCACCCAGGGAGGCGCAGCTGATCTCGCCGAGCCACACCGGCACGTTCGGGGCGGAGCCGACGAACGCGGCGCAGACGTCGGTGCCGCCGGACACCGAGCAGATCTGCACGTGCTCGCCGATCGCGTCGGCGATCCAGCGGAAGCCCTCGACCGACAACGGGGCACCGGTGGACCCGATCGCCCGCAGCCCGCTGAGGTCGACGTCGTCGCGCGGACGCAGCCCGGCCTTGAGGTTCGCCTGGATGAACGGGGCGGACGTGCCGAAGTAGCCGATCCGGTGGCGCTCCGCGAGCCGCCACAGCGCGCCGAGGTCGGGGTGGCCGGGGTTGCCGTCGAACAGGATGATCGTCGCTTCGACGAGAAGGCCGCTGATGAGGAAGTTCCACATCATCCAGCCGGTGGTGGTGAACCAGAAGAACCGCTCGCCCGGCTCGAGCTCCAGCTGCAGCCCCATCGTCTTGAGGTGCTCCAGCACGATGCCGCCGTGACCGTGGACGATGCCCTTCGGCAACCCGGTCGTGCCCGACGAGTAGAGCACCCACAGCGGGTGGTCGAACGGCACCGGCTCGAAGGCGAGCTCACCCGGGGTGGCGGTGAAGTCGGTCCAGGCGACCGCACCGTCGAGCGTCGCCGCCTCGTCCAGGTACGGGACGAGCACCGTGGTGGTGAGCGTCGGCAGCTTGTCGCGCAGCTGCTGCACGGTCTCGCGGACGTCGAAGGCCTTGCCGCCGTAGCGGTAGCCGTCGACGGCCAGCAGCACCTTCGGCTCGATCTGCGAGAACCGGTCGTGCACGGCCCTCGCCCCGAAGTCCGGGGAGCACGACGACCAGATGGCGCCGAGGCTGGCGGCGGCGAGGAAGGTGACCAGCGTCTCGACGCAGTTGGGGGCGAGCGCGACGACCCGGTCGCCCCGGCCGACCCCGGCCCGCACGAGCCCCGCCCGCGCCCGGCCGACGAGCTCGCGCAGCTCGCCGCGGGTCACCTGGCGCTCGAGCCCGTCCTCGCGGGCGAAGACGAGCGCGAGATCGGCGTCGGCGCCGGGCGCGAGGGCGTGTTCGGCGTAGTTCAGCGTGGCGCCCGGGAACCACTCGGTGCCGGGCATCCCGGTGCGGCCGAGCACCGCGCGCGGCCGCTCGTGGAAGCGGACGCCGAGGAACTCCGCGACCGCGGACCAGAACCCCTCGAGGTCGGAGACCGACCACTCGTGCAGCGCGGCGTAGTCGGGGGCGTCCACGCCCCGGTGCTCGCGGATCCAGTCGACGAACTCGGCCAGCCGGCCGTGGTGATCAGGGTCGGGGGTCCACAGAACTTCGGGGGCCTCGGCGCCGGTCATATGCGCAGCATGCAGCGCGCCGCCCCGCCGCGCCAGATCCTGGTGCGGCGGGAATGACCTGCGTCACCGCAGGTGCGAGTCGAACCAGTTGAGGGTGCGCTGCCAGGCCTCCGCGGCCACGTCGGGGTCGTCGTCGAAGCGGTGTCCGCGGCTGGGGTAGACGACGACGTCGGTGGCGACGCGGGACGACGCCGCGGCGTCGCGCAGCTTGCTCACCTCGGCGTCCGGTCCGCCGCCTGCCGACTCGCCGTAGATGCCGAGCCAGGGGCACGTCAGGCCCGGGGCGGCGTCGACGAGCGAGGGCAGGCCGCTGGCCGGGGCGGACGACACCCGGTCGCCCGCGACCGTGACGGCGGCGCCGAGCGTGCGTTTGGCCGCCACCAGCAGCGCAACGGAGCCGCCGAGGTCGAAGCCGATGACGCCCATCCGGTCCGAGGTGATGCCGTGGTCGGCGAGCCACCCGAACGCGGTGTCGGTGTCGGCCATCACCTGCTCGCCCTCGAGCCGGTCGACCTGTTGCTGGACCTCCTCGTCGGCGCCGTCGAGCTCGTCGGCACCGTCCCGGTGGTAGAGGTGCGGCGCGACGGTGAGCCAGCCGTCCGCGGCGAGGCCGTGCACGATGCCGCGTACCGAGTCGGTGACACCCCGTGCCTCGTGCAGCACCACGATCCCCCCGCGGACCGCGCTGACCGGTTCTGCGACTGTCAGCCGCAGCGCACTGCCGTCGACGAGGGGGACGGTCTCGGTGCGGATCTCGGTCATGGATCCAGGGTGTCACGGCTAGGTGACATCGGGGTGGTCGGGCACGGTTACGGTGACATTCATGACGCTGATCCGCCCGGACCTCGACACCCTGCCGGCCTACGTGCCCGGGAAGACCATCCCGGGCGCGATCAAGCTGGCGAGCAACGAGGTGGCCCTCCCTCCCACCCCGAAGGTGCTGGCCGCCATGGCCGAAGCGGCGGCGACCGGCAACCGCTACCCCGACCTCGCCGTCACCGGGCTGACCGCGCGGCTGGCGGAGGCGCGTGGGGTCGCCCCGGAGCGGATCGCCGTCGGCTGCGGGTCGGTGAGCCTGTGCCAGCAGCTGGTGCAGGCCACCTGCCGGGAGCCCACCGACGAGGTCGTGTTCGCCTGGCGGTCGTTCGAGGCGTACCCGATCGTCAGCCAGATCGGCGGAGCCACGATCCGGACGGTGCCGATCGACGCCGAGTTCCGCCACGACGTCGACGCGATGGCCGCCGCCGTCGGCCCGAACACCCGGCTCGTGTTCGTCTGCAGCCCGAACAACCCGACCGGCACGGTGGTCACCCGCGCGGAGCTGGAGCGCCTGCTCGCGGCCGTCCCGTCGGACGTGCTGGTGGCGCTGGACGAGGCGTACCACGAGTACGTCACCGACCCGGACGCGGTCGACGGCATGGCGCTGATCGACGAGCACCCCAACCTCGTCGTGCTCCGCACCTTCTCGAAGGCCTACCGGCTCGCGGCCGTGCGCGTCGGGTACGCGATCGGCTCGCCGGAGGTGGCGACGGCGCTGCGCAAGGTCTGCTCGCCGTTCAGCGTGAGCACGATCGCCCAGGCCGCCGCCATCGCCGCGCTCGACGACGAGGAGGCCCTGCTCTCCGGCTGCGCGAGCGTGATCGAGGAGCGGGTGCGGGTGCGCGACGCCCTGGTCGACGCGGGCTTCACGGTGCCGCCGACGCAGTCGAACTTCGTGTGGCTCGCGCTCGGCGAGCGCACCGCCCCGTTCGCGGCGCACTGCCTGGACCACAAGGTCGTCGTGCGGCCGTTCCACCCCGACGGCGTGCGCGTCACCGTCTCCACGCCGGAGGAGAACGACGCGTTCCTGGCCGCCGCCAGGGCGTTCGCGGGGTAGGGACGACGACGGCCCGGTCCCGAGCTGCTCGGGGACCGGGCCGGTCGACGGGCTGGATCAGCGCGTGGCGCCGCGCCTGCTGTATATGCCCGCGACGACCGTGACGCCGATCGCGGCCACGACGATCTGCATGATCAGCTCGATCCAGTCGATGCCGCCGGTGTCGGCCACTCCGAACAGCCCGGCGATCCACGTGCCGATGAACGCCGCCACGATCCCGACGAGGATCGTCAGCCAGATCGGGATGTTCTGCTTGCCCGGCGCCACGAGGCGACCGAGGAACCCGATGATGGCACCAATGATGATGGCGGTGATGATCCCGGTAATGGTCATTGGAGCTCCCGACTCTCGTCCGCGCCGCAGCCACGCGGCTCGTGTACGCACTGGGTAGCACGCTGTGACGAGCGTCGCACTACGCAGCCGCAGATGCCACCCGGTCGGGCCGCGTTCGATAACGGTTCCGCTACCGATCAGGCTTCGAGGACGTAACCCTCACCGCGCACGGTGCGAATCCGCTCCGCCCCGATCTTCCGCCGCAGGTAGGAGATGTAAACCTGCACGAGGTTCGACGACGCCGGCTCCGACCAGACCTCGCGGGCGAGCCGGTGCGGCGGGACGACCTCGCCGGGCTCGGCCATGAGCGCCATGAGCAACGCGTACTCGGTGGGCGACAGCGAGACCGGCCTGCCGTCGACGGTCACGTCGCCGAACTCGGTGTCGACCACGAGCTCGCCGTGGCGCAGCACGGTGTTCTCGACGGCGGGGCCGAGCCGCAGGCGCAGCCGGATCCGGGCGGCCAGCTCGTCGACGGCGAACGGGCGCACCAGGAAGTCGTCGCGGTCGCCGCGCAGGAGCCCGAGCAGGCCGAGCCTGCGCTCCCGCGGCGTGATCGCGATGATCGGCACGTCGGGCGCCTCGTTCTGCACGGCGACCACGACCGCGGACTGGTCGGGCCCGGGCAGCTCGACGTCGAGCACGACGAGGGCCGGGTCGCGCGTGCGGACGGCGTCGAGCACTCCGATGCCGTCGCTCACCGGGCTCACCGTCAGGCCGTCGGAGCGGAGGGCGCGCAGCACGGAGGCCGAGGCCGCCGTCGGGGGCAGCGCGAGCAGGACGTGGTTGGCGGTCGGGGGCAACGTGTTCGGGGGCACGGACACACGCGTCGACGCGGCGGTCGACGTGTACGAGGACGCACCCCCCGGGGGAGCAGCGGGGAGCATCGGGTGACACCTTGGCGCAGCGAGCGGCGGGTAACAATCGGCTAACGGAGCGACATCACCCCCGCGAGTACGACACATGGGGGTCACCTGAGAGTCGTATTGCTCCAAACGGAGTACCTCCTGGCCGAAAGTTCACGAAACCCCGCGTTCCGGCGCGCACAACCGACCCCTCGGCGCGCACGAGCAACCCCGGCTCTCAGGTTTCCGATCACCACCCGCCGGAAGTCCCTATGGTTCCGCCCCATGCGAAGGACAACCTCCGCAGCGGGCGGTCGCTCGGGCTCCGCCACCGAGCTGATCGAGCGGGTCGCTGCCGAAAGCGGCAGCGGCGCCGGCACCGGGCGCCACCGGCTCCCGTCCCGGCACGCGGAGGCCGTCGTCACCCGCGACACCGAGCGGGCGAACCCGACCACCCGGCGCCTCGCACCGCTCGCGGTCGGCGCCGTGGTGTCGCTGGTGGCCACGCTGGTCGCCACGTTCGCCCAGTCGCCGGGCGACCCGTCCCTCGCGGCGCAGGAGCTGAGCCACGCCACCACCCAGGCCGCCCAGGCGCCGCCCCCGGAACCGGCCCCCGAGCCGCCGCCCGAACCGACCCCGGAGCCCACCCCCGAGCCGAGCCCGCAGGCGCAGGCCGCGGCCGCGCCGGCCGAGACGAAGGCCGAGCGCAAGGCCGAGTCGGCCGAGCGCAAGGCGGAGGGTGGCGCGCAGGCCGCCGCGCCCCGCAAGAGCGGCGGCGAGGGGCGGTCGGCGGCCGCCGTGCACGGCTGGACGCGCGTGGGCGGCGACGAGTTCGACGGCGGGCTGAGCCCGCTGTGGAGCAAGTACGACAGCAAGGGCCACGCCGGCAAGGGGCGGCGCACGCCGGACGCGATCAGCGTCGAGAACGGCATCCTCGTCATCCGCGGTGACTCGGAGGGCAACACCGGCGGCATGTCCTGGAAGGAGGACCAGCGCTTCGGGCGCTGGGAGATGCGCGCCCGGTTCCCCAAGGGCGACGACCAGTACCACCCGGTGCTGATCCTCTGGCGGGAGAGCGGCGGCAAGGAGAACGGCGAGATCGACTTCGCGGAGACGACGAGCGCGTCCGACGACGTCTCGTTCTTCCTGCACTACGGCAAGGAACAGGACTACGCGAAGAAGAAGATCGACATCACGCAGTGGCACAACTACGCCGTCGAGTGGGTCGACGGCCGGGTCACCGGCTACATCGACGGCGAGAAGTGGTTCGAGTCCACCGACGAGGAGAAGCTCCCGCCGGGCCGGATGCACCCCACGATCCAGCTCGACTACTTCCCCGACGGCGGCTCGCCGAAGCCCACCGAGATGCACGTCGACTACGTGCGGATCTACCGCTAGTTCTCCGACGTCCACCCACACCCCGTCCCGCCCGGCGCTCCCCACCGGGCGGGACGGGACGCCTCAGGCCGCGAGCAGCCGCGCGAGCCGCGCGTCGGACTCGTGCAGGGCGCCCAGGTCGAACGTCGACGTGGAGGCGAGCAGCTCGTCGGCGCCGGTGCGGTGCAGCAGTTCGGCGAGCTCGTCGGCGACACCGGCCTCGTCGCCGAACACGGTGCGGCCGACGGCGTCCTCCACCACGGCGCGCTGGCGCGGGGTCAGAGCCCGGTCGGGGTCGACCGGCTCCAACGCGGGGAACCGCCCCGTGGTACGGGCGGCCGCCAGCGCCCACGCCTCCGGGAGGGCGAGCTCGCGGGCCGCGGCGACCGAGTCGGCGATCAGCACGTCCAGCGAGACCACCACGTACGGCCGGCCGCCCGCGGCGCGGACCCGCGCCCGGTAGTCGTCGAGGGCGGCGGCGATGTCCGGGCTGTCCAGCACCGGCCCGCCGAGCACGACCGGCAGCCCGGCATCGCCCGCCACGGCCAGGCCCCGCCCGGTGGCCAGCACGAACACCGGAACGGGCCGCTCCAGGACCGGTCGGGCGGTCACCGGGCCGCGGCCCTCCAGGTAGGAGCGCAGCTCGTCGAGGTCGGCGGCGAACGTGTCCGGCGCGTCGGCGTCGCGCCGCAGCGCCGCCCGCACCGGGGCGGTGAAGCCGAGCGACCGGCCGACGCCCAGGTCGATCCGCCCGGGGAACAGCGCCTCCAGCATCGCGAACTGCTCGGCGACGACCAGCGGCTGGTGGTTGAGCAGCATCACGCCGCCGGAGCCGACCCGAATCCGCTCGGTGCGGGCCGCGATCGCGGCGATCAGCACGGGCGGGCTGCCGCTCGCGATGCCGGGGACGGCGTGGTGCTCGGCCACCCAGAACCGGTGGTAGCCGAGCCGCTCGGCGTGCTGCGCGCGCTCGACGGTGTGCCGCAGCGCGACGGCGTCCGGCTCGCCGGCCCGGGTGCGCGAGCGGTCCAGCAACGAGAGCTTGACCTGGGCGACCACGACCACGACAACGCGGCCGGCCGGACCGCCCATTCCGGGGTCCCGAGCGCCCCCCGGGCCGCGTCAGCGGCGTCGCTTGGCGCGGGGACGGCCGCCGCGTACCCGGCGGGCGAGGTCGGCGCGCGGGCCGACGTGCGTGGGCTCGGCCTGGCCTGCCTTGGCGCGGCGCGCCGCGCGGTTGAGCGGGGCGGGCTCGACGTCCGGCGGGCCCTGCTCGGCGGGCTCGGGCTCCGGGGAGCCGGACGGGGTGGGATCGGTCACGGAGAACCTCCGAGATCGGCGGGACGGGGCGGCGGTCTCGAAGGATCGCGGCCGCGAGCGTAGCCCGCGCGGCGGGCGGCCACGAGCCGATTCGGCGGCGCGCTGTGGCACGGTGACGCCATGGAGGTCGCCGAGCACGTCGCGGAGCTGGAGGAGCAGGGCAAGGCGTTGGCCGCGGCCGCGGAGCGGGCGGGACCGGACGCGGCGGTTCCGACGTGCCCCGGCTGGACCGTGCGCGACCTGGTGGCGCACACCGCCGGCGTGCACGACTGGGCGGCGTCGTTCGTCCGGGCCGACCCGGACGCGGACCCGAACCAGGAGTTGCCGCCCGCCGCCCCCGGCGAGGACGTCGTCGCCCGGTACCGCGCGGCGCACGCCGACCTGGTGACCGCGCTGCGCGCCGCCCCGGCCGACCTGGAGACGTGGACGTTCCTGCGCGCGCCGAGCCCGCTGGCGTTCTGGGCGCGGCGGCAGGCCCACGAGGCGGCGATCCACCGCGCCGACGCCGAGTCGGCCGCCGGGTCCCCCGTCACCTACCGGCGCGAGTTCGCCCTCGACGGCATCCAGGAGCTGCTGCTCGGGTTCTTCGCGCGGCGCGGGCGGCTGCGCTCCGAGCGCCCGGTCCGGCTGCTGGTGGCGCCCGACGACGCGGAGGAGTCCTGGCAGTCCTCGATCGGCCCGGACGGCTGCCGCACGGAGCCCGCGGACGGGGCGGTCACCGCCGACTGCACGCTGCGCGGACCGGCGAGCGAGCTGTACCTCGCCCTGTGGAACCGGCCCTCGTCCCCGCGCATCGACGGCGACGCGCGCGTGCTCGAGCTGTGGCGCGAGCGGGCGCACGTCAAGTGGAGCTGACCGGGTAGCGGATCAGGAGGCTCGCGAGCACGTCGTCCGCGCCGAGCGCGGCGTAGGTGTGCGGCACGTCGGCCGCCCACTCGACGTGCTCGCCCGGGCCCGCGCGCAGCGGGGCGTCCACCGGCCCGGCCTGGAGCACACCCGCGAACACGGTGGCGTGCTCGGTGACGCCCGCCTGGTGCGCCGGTGAGCGCTGCGAGAGCCCGGCCGGGATGCGCATGTGGCACAGCTCGTAGGTCACGGGGCCGTCGTCGAACACGCGCAGCACCTCGATCCGCACCGCGGCGCCGCGCAGGGAGGTGTGCGCGCTGAGCAGGTGGGTCAGCGGCAGGTCGAGGGCCGCAGCCACGGACTGCAGGGTCTCGAGGGTCGGGTTGCGGGTGCCCGCCTCGAGCCCCGACAGCGTCGCCTTCCCGACGCGCGCCCTGCGGGCGAGCTCGGACAGCGACACCCCCTGCCGTTCGCGCAGCTCGCGCACGCGGCGGCCCACGTCCGCGGCCGCCCCCTCGGTGAGGGCGGGGCGTGCGCCTTCTCGCACCGGGCCCTCCCTCGCCGCTGCCACGTGCGCTATCGTCCACCGTTCCGTTTACGGAACGACTGGAGGGACCAGGTGCGGCTGCCACCCGTGCTCGCCGGCGTCGTGACGGCCGTGGTCGGCTTCTCCAGCGCCTTCGCCGTGCTGCTCACGGGTTGCGCGCGGCGGGCGCCGACGAGCCGCAGGCCGCGTCGGGGATGGTGGTGCTGTGCCTGACGAGCGGGCTGGTCGCGGTCGTGCTGGGGCTGCGCCACCGGATCCCCATCAGCGTCGCCTGGTCCACGCCGGGCGCGGCGCTGCCGGTCTCGACGGGGCCGCCGCCGGGATGGTTCCCCGCCGCCGTCGGCGCGTTCCCGGCCTGCGGCGCGCTCGTCGTGGTGGCCGGCCTGGCGCCCTCCGTCGGGCGGCTGATCGAGCTGATCCCGGTGCCGGTCGCGAGCGCGATGCTCGCGGGCGCGCTGGTGGGGCTGTGCCTCGCGCCGGTGCGCGCGCTCGCCGAAGTCCCGCTGCTCGCCGCGCCGGTGATCGCGATATGGGGCAGACGTGGGCGGTGCCCGCCGCGTTCGTTGCGGCGGCCGTCGCGATCGCGCTGTCCGGACCGGGATTCGGTGACGTGGCGCTCGCGCCCGCGCTGGTGTGGACCCCACCCGCGTTCGACCCGGCGACCGTCGTCGGCGTGGGCCTCCCGCTGTTCCTGGTCACGATGGCCGCGCAGAACGTGCCCGGCGCCGCCGTGCTCGCCCGGTACGGCCGCCCCGCGCCGATGCGGCCGATCCTGGTCGGCACCGGCCTGGCGACGATGGCGGGCGCGCCCTTCGGCGGGCACGCGGTGAACCTCGCCGCGATCAGCGCCGCGCTCGCGGCCGGGCCGGACGCCGGCCCGGACCCGGGGCGGCGCTGGATCGCGTCCGTCACGGCCGGGGTCGGGCTGGCCGTGCTGGGCACGGGCGCGGGCCGCGCCGTGGCGCTGCCGGCGCTGTCGCCACCGGTGCTGATCGAGGCCGTCGCCGGGCTCGCGCTCCTGGGCGCGCTGGCCGGGGCGCTCGCGTCGGCCGTCTCCGACCCGCGACGGCGCGAGGCCGCGGCCGCGCTCGTGGTGACGGCGGCCGGGGTCGGCTTCCTCGGCATCGGCGCCGCGTTCTGAGGGCTCGTGGCCGGCGTGGCGATGGACCTGCTGCACCGGCGGGGTGCGCGCGCCGACGTGGTCAGCTCGCCTCGGTGAGGGGCTCGAGGTGGCGGGCGAACGGCCCGTCCACCGGAGCGCCGGTGAGCCGGTTCGCGAGCGTCGACATCGTGTACGCGCCGATGCCGAGCACCACCTCGAGGGCGTTGCGCAGCGTGTAGCCGTGCTCGAGCAGGGCGCGCACCGCGTCGTCGGGCACGTCCCCGCTGGTCGCGAGCACCTCGTGGACGAACGCCCGCAGCGCCTCCAGGCGCGGGTCGGCGAGCGGCTGCCCCGAGCGCAGCGCCGCGACCAGGCGTTCGTCGGCGCCGAGGGCGCGCAGCGCCCCGGTGTGCATGGCGACGCAGAGGTGGCAACCGTTGCGGGTGGCCACCGTCATGATCACGACTTCCCGGGAAACGGGGTCGAGGGTGCTCGCCTCGAACCGGGCGTTGGCCTGGAGGAAGCCGTCGAGGAGCTCCGGTGACCCGGCGAGCCGGGCCACCGCGCCCGGGAGGAACCCGAACCGCTTCTCGACGGCCTGCATCGTGCGCCGGGCGGCCCGCGGCGCGGTCTCGACGGTGTGGACGGGGAAGAGCTGGGACACCCGGATCTCCTAGGATCGACAACGTGGTTGACCAAACCGTAAACCAAGTTGTCGAGTTTGTCGATGGCTGACCAGCGGGGCGACGAGCGGGACGAGCCGGGCTGGCTGCTCGCGCTGCTGCTCTTCGGCGGCTTCCGCGCGCTGGTCGACCGGCTGCACGCCGAGCTCGCCCGGCAGGGCCACCCCGACGTGCGCCCGGCCTACGGCTTCGCCATGCAGGCGATCGGGCGCGAGGGGGTGACCGCCAGCGAGCTGGGCAGGCGGCTCGGCGTGTCGAAGCAGGCGGCGGGCAAGACCGTCGACCGGCTCGTCGAGCTGGGCTACGCGCAACGCACCGCGGACGCCGCCGACGCGCGACGCAAGCTGGTGCGGCTCACCCCGCGCGGCGTCGACGCGCTGGCGCGCTCGGCGGCGGTGTTCGACCGGCTGCGCGCCGAGTGGGCCGAGCAGATCGGCGCCGACGGCGTGCGGGCGATCGAGGCGGGCCTGCGCCGGGTGGTGCCGCCGACGGCGATCCGCCTCGACGTGGCCGGCTGGTTCGGGCCATGAGCGCCGTGGATCGCAGGACGGCCGCCTCCACGCGACCACGTGGCACACAGGTGGCCGGGCCGCAACGCGGCCTCAGCTCGTGAGGCCCCTCCGCACCAGCAGCGGGGCGATCTCCGGGTCGCGGCCGCGGAAGGCGCGGTAGGCCTCCATCGGGTCCACGGCGCCGCCCCGCGAGAGCAGTCCGCGGCGGAACGCGTCGCCGTTCTCCCGGCGCAGGCCACCGTTCTCGGCGAACCACTCGACGGTGTCGGCGTCGAGCACCTCGCTCCAGATGTAGGAGTAGTAGGCCGCGCTGTAACCGCCGCCGAAGACGTGGTTGAAGTAGGTGGTGCGGTAGCGGGGCGGCGCGGTCGGCTCGACCACACCCGCCGCGGCGAGCGCGTCGGCCTCGAACCGCTCGACGTCGGCGACGCGGTCGTCCGGCCCCAGCCGGTGCCACGCCTGGTCCAACAGCGTCGCAGCGAGGTACTCGGTGGTGGCGAACCCCTCCCCGAACCGGCGCGACTCCGCGAGCCGCTCGACGAGCTCCGCCGGCAGCGGCTCGCCGGTCTCGTGGTGGCGCGCGTAGCGCGCGAGGACCTCCGGGTCCTCCATCCACATCTCGTTGACCTGCGAGGGGAACTCCACGAAGTCTCGGGGCACGGACGTGCCGGAGAACGTCGGGTACCGCACGTCGGAGAACAGGCCGTGCAGTGCGTGGCCGAACTCGTGGAACAGCGTGCGCACGTTGTCGACGGTCAGCAGGGTGGGCTCACCCTCGGCGGGCTTGGGGATGTTCAGGGTGTTGAGCACCACCGGCTTGGTGCCCAGCAGGTGCGACTGGGTCACGAACGAGTTCATCCACGCACCGCCGCGCTTGGAGTCGCGGGCGTAGAGGTCGGCGACGAACAGGCCGAGCTGCTCGTCGCCGTCGAACACGTCGAACACCCGGACGTCGGGGTGGTAGCGCGGCAGGTCGTGGCGCTCGGCGAAGCGCAGCCCGTACAGCCGCTCCGCCGCGTAGAAGACGCCGTCGTGCAGCACACGCTCCAGCTCGAAGTAGGGCCGCAGGGCGTCGGCGTCGACGTCGAACCGCTCGCGGCGGACCCGCTCGGCGTAGAAGGCACGGTCCCAGGCCTCGATCGGGAAGCCGGCGGCCTGCGACAGCTCCTCCGCCTCCTTCCGCGCGTTCGCCACCGCGATCGGGACGATCTTGCCCAGCATGGCGTCGATCGCCTCGACCGTGCCCGCGGTGCCGATCTCGACCACCCACGACGCGTGGTGCGGGTGCCCGAGCAGCCTCGCCCGCTCCGCGCGCAGCGCGACCATGCGCAGCACGACGTCGCGGGTGTCGTGATCCCCACCCGATCCACGAGCTGTGGATGCCTCGTGGAGCCGCTCGCGCAGCCCGCGGTCGGTGAGCGAGGCGAGCGCAGGCTGCTCGGTCGGGAGCACGAGCGTCAGCAGGTACGCACCCTCGTGCCCGCGCTCGGCCGCCGCCCGGGCCGCCGCGGAGATCGCGTCCGGGGGCAGGCCGTCGAGCTGGGCGGCGTCCTCGACGAGCACGGCTGCGTCGTTCGCCCCTGCGAGCAGCCGGCTGCCGAACTCCGTGGACAGCGCCGACAGCTCGGCGTTGATCTCCTTGAGCCGCTCCTGCTCGGCCGGGGCGAGCCGGGCGCCCGCCCGCACGGCGTCGCGGTGGTAGCGCTCCAGCAGCCGCAGCGACTCGGGATCGAGGCCCAGGTCGTGGCGGGCCGCGAAGAGCGCCTCGATGCGGGCGAACAGCACCGGGTCGAGCATGATCGCGTCCGAGTGGGCGGCGAGCTGCGGCGCCACCTCCGCCTCGATCGCCCTGATGCCCGGGGTGCTGCACGAGCCGACCAGCGTGAAGAACACGTTGGACACCCGCCGGAGCGTGGCGCCGGACCGTTCGAGGGCGACGATCGTGTTCTCGAACGTCGCGGGACCGGGGTCGGAGGTGATCGCCTCGACCTCCGCCCGTTGCTCGGCCATGCCCGCGGTGAACGCCGGGAGGAAGTGCTCCTCGCGGATGGCGTCGAAGTCCGGGTACTCGAACGGCAGCGGGCTGGGGGCGAGGAGCGGGTTGCCGGTCACCCGGGCGAGCATAGGTGCGTGACGGCGGTGCGGGTCGGGGTCGCGGCGGTGGTGCGCGAGGGCGGTCGGATCCTCGTGCTCCGGCGCGCGGGAGCGCACGGGGCGGGCACGTGGGGCCTTCCGGGCGGCCACCAGGAGTTCGGCGAGTCACCGGAGGACACCGCGGTGCGCGAGACGTTCGAGGAGACCGGCCTCGTCGTGCGGCCGACGGCCCGGCTCGGCTTCACCGACGACCCGATGCCCGAGATCGGGCGGCACTACGTCACCCTCTTCGTCGGCTGCGCGCGGCTCGACGGCGAGCCGCGCCTGCGGGAACCGGAGAAGGCCACCGACCTCGCCTGGCTCACCCCCGAGGAGCTGCGCGCCCGCCGCGGCGAGCTCTTCGCCCCGCTCGGCCGCTTCCTCGACGCCGGTCTGCTCGAGGCGAAACCGGCTTGACCTCAACCCAGGTCGAGGTCGCAGGCTGATCGACATGGACGTCGCCGCCTACCTCGCGCGGATCGGGGCCGCCCGCCCGGAAGCTCCCACCAGCGCCGCGCTCGTCACCCTGCACCGCGCGCACGTGCGGTCGGTGCCCTTCGAGGACTACGACATCCACACCGGGGTCGCCATCTCCCTCGAGCTCGACGCGCTGGAGGACAAGATCGTGCGGCGCCGCCGCGGCGGCTACTGCTACGAGCTCAACGGCCTGTTCGGCGCGCTGCTGCGCGAGCTGGGCTTCGCGGTGACGATCGTCGGCGCGTTCTCCCTCGACGAGGACGGCGCGCGCGGGCCGGACACCGACCACATGCGCCTCCTGGTGGACGCCGTCGACGGCAGCTGGATCGTCGACGTCGGCAACGGCGCCCGCTGGCCGGAGCCGGTGCCGCGCCGCCCCGGCGGGCACGGCCGGGTGCAGGTCTACCGCGACGGCGACGTGTGGTGGACCTCCGAGCGCCGCGGCGACGGGCGCTGGGAGCGCGGGTGGGCGTGGACGGCGCGACCGCGCGAGATGGCCGACTTCGCCGATCGCAACGCGTTCCAGCAGCACGACCCCGCCTCGGACTTCCTGGGCAGGCGGGTGGCCGCGCTCGCGACCCCGACGGGCCGCATCTCCCTGGTGAACGGCGTCTTCGCCGAGCTCGACGGCGGGGTGCGCACCGAGCGGGAGGTGTCGGCCGACGAGGAGTGGGCGCTGCTCGCCGACCGGTTCGGGATCGTGCTGGACCGCCCGTGGGCCGAGCGGGTGCCCCAGCTCGCCTGCTGACCCCGCTACGCCTGACGAACGGCTCGACCACCGAGAACGGGCGCAACCGACACGGCTGCCACCCGCCCACGACAAGGGTGGCCATCCCATCTGGTCGTGCTCATCCGGCGACGACGTCTCGGACGAAGCTCGCGGTCGCGACGACGAGACTCAGAACCGCCACCACGGCCGCGCAGACGTCCATGGACGACTCCTGTGCCCGGCGGGTGCGAGGTGAAGAATCACAGATATGTGATTCAGACACCGATGAGCTGCGCCGCCTTCTCGCCGACGGCCACGGCGGTGGCCGCGGTGCCCCGCCGCGGCACCCTCGGCAGCACCGACGTGTCGGCCACCCGCAGCCCGCTGATCCCGTGGACGCGCAGCTGCGGGTCCACCACCGGCCCGATCGGGGCGCTGCCGGACAGGTGCACGGCGGTGGTGAGGTGGGCGTCGATCCACGCGTCGAGCTCGCGGTCGCTGCCCAGGACGTCGCCGCCGGGCGCGAGGCGGGTGCCGACGCCCGCCCGCAGCAGGTCGGCGGCGGTGCGCACGGCGTGGCGCAGCAGGCGCCGGTCGTGCTCGGTGCGCAGGTACCGGTAGTCGATCAGGGGCCGGTCCCGCGGGTCGGGCGAGGTGATCGTGATCGTGCCCCTGCTCACCGGGCTCGCCACCATGCACATGAGGTGCAGCTCGCCCGCGGGCGTGAAGGGGCGGACGAAGGCGAGCACCTCGACGTCGCCGCCCGGGTCGGCGCCCGCGTCCCAGTCCAGCGCGGCCTGGCTGCCCGGCGCTCCCGCGGGGGCGGGCGGGTCCGGGGTGGTGAACGGCACGAACACCGCGGGGTGGTCGCTGAACCCCTGCCCCACCGGGAGGTCGCGCACGACCGGCACGCCCGCGCCGCGCAGCACGTCCGCGGGCCCGATGCCGGACAGCATCAGCAGCTGCGGGGTGGCGACGCCGCCCGCGGCGAGCACCACCTCCCCGGCCTCGACGACGGTGCCGTCGAGCAGCGCGACGCCGCGAACCGCGTCGCCGTCGAGGAGCACGCGGGCCGCCGGGGCCTCCGCCCGCACCTGGAGGGTGTCGGGGTGGTCGGCGAGGTAGGCGTCGGCGGCGCTCGTGCGCACCCCGTCGCCCGCGTTGCTCGGCACCAGCCCGGCCCCGGGCGGGCCGCCGCCGTTCTTGTCCGGTTCGAGGGGGTGCCCGAGCCGCTGCGCCGCCTCCAGGAAGCGTTCGGCCGCCGGGTGCAGCAGCGGCCCGGCGGGGCGGCGGACCGGCACCGGCCCGCGGTCACCGTGGCCGGGCGCGTCCGGCAGGTCGAGGTCGTGCTCGGAGCGGACGTAGAGCGGCAGCAGTTCGGCCCACGACCACCCGGGCACCGCCCAGTCCGCGGCGTCGGCGGGGGTGGCGCGCAGCCAGTTGCCGCCGTTGATCGCGCTCGACCCGCCGACGACCCTGCCGCGCGGCACGGCGACGGTGCGGCCGGGCCGCAGCCGGGCGGGGTAGGACCAGTTCAGCGGGTGTCCCGGCCGGGCGCCGTCGAGCCAGTCCGGGGCGGGTGCGCGCGGCCCGGCCTCGAGCAGCAGCACCCGGCGGCCCGCCTCCGCGAGCCGGCCCGCCAGCGCGCATCCCGCCGAACCGGCGCCCACCACGACCACGTCGAACACATCAGGGAGGATGCCCGTGATGAGCGATCTCGCGCAGGACCTCGCCGCGTTCCTCACCGCGGCGCCCACGCCGTACCACGCCGTCGCCGAGGGGGTGCGCCGGCTCGCCGAGGCCGGCTTCACCGAGCAGCCGGAGGCCGGGCCGTGGGAGGACGGCCCGGGCGGCCGCTACCTGGTGCGCGACGGCACGCTGCTGGCCTGGTTCGTGCCCGAGGACACCCCGCCCGGCACGCCCCTGCGGATCTTCGCCGCGCACACCGACTCGCCCACGCTCAAGGTCAAGCCGCGGCCCGATACCGGCTCGGCCGGCTGGCGGCAGGTGGCGGTGGAGGTCTACGGCGGGGCGCTGTGGAACTCCTGGCTCGACCGAGACCTCGGCCTCGCCGGCCGCCTCGCGCGCTACGACGGCTCGGTCGCGCTCGTCGACGTGCGCCGGCCGCTGCTGCGCGTGCCGCAGCTCGCCATCCACCTGGACCGCCAGGTCAACCAGGGCCTCAAGCTCGACCCGCAGGAGCACCTGCTGCCCGTGTGGGGGCTGGGCGCGCCCACCGAGGGTGACCTGATCGGGTTCCTCGCCGCCGAGGCCGGGGTCGACCCGGCCGACGTGGCCGCGCACGACCTCGTGGTGCACGAGCTCGCCCCGCCCGCCCGCCTCGGCCGGGACGAGGAGTTCCTGGCCGGTCCGCGGCTGGACAACCTCGCGTCCGTGCACGCAGGCCTGTGCGCCCTGCTCGCGGCGGCCGACGACGCGACCGGGGTCATCCCCGTGTTCGTCGGCTTCGACCACGAGGAGGTCGGGAGCAACACCGCCACCGGGGCCGCCGGGCCGATGCTGGAGACCGTGCTCACCCGGCTCGCGGGCGGGTTCGACGCCCGGGCCGCCGCGTTCGCCGCGTCCCGCTGCCTCTCGGTGGACGTGGCGCACGCCGCGCACCCGAACTACCTGGGCCACCACGACCCGAACCACCGCTCGCTGCCGAACGGGGGGCCGGTGCTGAAGGTCAACGCCAACCAGCGCTACGCCACCGACGCCCCCGGCGCCGCGGCGTGGCAGCGCGCGTGCCGGGACGCGGGCGTGCCCTCGCAGGTGTTCGTGAGCAAGAACACGATCCCGTGCGGCAGCACGGTCGGCCCGATCCTGTCCACCCGCCTGGGCATCCGCACCGTCGACGTCGGGATCCCGATCCTGTCGATGCACTCCGCGCGGGAGCTGTGCGGGGTTCGGGACCCGGCCCACCTCGCCGCCGCGGCCACGGCCTTCCTCACCGACCCGCTCTGATCTCCTCGTGGACGCGGGCGAAGCTCGCGGCGCCATGGCCGGCCTCGACCTGGCGGGCGAGCACGTCCCGCAGCGGCGCCACGAGGTCGACCGCGAGGCCCTCCTCGCGGCTGGCCTGCACGATCACCTCCAGGGCCGCCCGGTTGAACGCGACGGTCTGCTCGTCGCGGGCGGTGTAGTCGCCGGCGTCGATGTAGGCCGCGTCGTGCGCGAAGCCCGCCGTCATGGCGGTGACCCACGTGGCCGCCTGCTCGGCGAAGTCCGCCGCCTTGACGCCCGCGCTCCCGACGAGCGCGGCGCCGTGGAGGAAGCCCGCGAACATGCCGTACATGGCCGACAGGAGCGCCAGGTCGTAGAGCGCGGCGAGCCCGGGGTCCTCGCCGAGGAACTCCGCGGCGCCGAGCAGCTCCAACGCGGCCCGGTGGGGCTCGAACGCCTCCTCCGAACCGCTGTAGAGGAAGCGGGCGCCGTCCCGCCCGATCATCGGCGGGGTCGCCATCATGCCGCAGTCGACGTAGCCGATGCGGCGCTCGGCCGCCCACCGGGCCGTCTCGCGGGCCGACCGGGGCGTGCCGGTGGTGAACACGACGAGGGTGCGGCCGGCGAGCTCGGCCGCGACCGGCTCCAGGACCTCCCGCACGGCCGCGTAGTCGAGCACGCACACGCCGACGAGCGGGCTCGCCGCCACCGCCTCCGCGACGCCGCGCGCCCGCACCGCACCCAGCTCCACGAGCGGGGCGGCGCGGTCCGGGTTGCGGTTCCACACGGTGGTGGGGTGTCCGCCCGCGAGCAGGACCTCGGCGATCCGGGAGCCCATGGCGCCGAGGCCGATCACGGTCACGGGCGTGGGGTCGTGCTGGGACACGGTGTCCTCCTGAATCGTCTCGTGCGTCGACGGGACCCACCGTGGCGCCGTTCGCTGACGCTCCGCGCACGGATCTCGCACGGCGGCGCGATCGGCCTTACCGTGGGGCGAGTGTCCCCGGACCAGAACCGAGGAGGTCGAGTGAGCGAGGACCACTCCCTCGCGGACGGCCCGGACGTCTACTGGTTCGTCGGCGGCCCGCTCGACGGTCGTGTCGACACCCGCGAGCCGTCCGACCCGGTCCCCGACACGGTGCGCTACGTGTACCTGCACGAGGGGCCGAAGATCGTGCACCACTACGACCTGCACGAGGTGGCGGGTCACGGCGGCGAGTACCGGCTGCGGCCGCCCGAGGCCGACGAGGCGGATTGACCCTCCCGATCACGGGGTAGCCGACGGACCCGAGACACCGGAGGGTCCCGTGCCACCCACGACCACCGCCACGCAGTCGCTGTGGCTCGCCGCGCTGCCCGACGTCAGCTACCCGGCCCCGTCCGACGAGCGCTCCTTCGACGTGCTGGTGCTCGGCGGCGGGATCACCGGTCTGACGACCGCGCTGCTGCTCAAGCGGCGCGGGGCGCGGGTCGCGGTCGTCGAGGCCGACCGGGTCGCCTCGGGCGTGAGCGGCAACAACACCGCCAAGGTCACCGCCCTGCAGTCGACGATGCTGACCTCGATCGGCCGCACGCGCGGCACCGAGGTCGCCGACGAGTACGCCGCGCGCAGCCTCGCCGCGGTGGAGCTGGTGGCCGAGCTGGCCGCGGACGAGGGCATCGACTGCGACCTCGAGCGGCGGGACGCCTGCACCGTTGCCGTGCGGGACGAGGACCTCGAGGCCGTCGAGCTCGAGTTCGAGGCCGCGCGGCACGCCGGGCTGCCGGTCGAGCTGACGGCGACGGTGGACCTGCCCTACCCCGTGGCCGGGGCGGTCCGGCTGCCCGACCAGATCGCGTTCCACCCCGTGAAGTACGTGTCCGGGCTCGCGGCGGCCGTCGACGGCGGCGGCTCCCGGGTGTTCGAGCGGACCCGGGCGGTGAGCGTCGCGCAGGGCAGCCCGGTGCGGGTCGAGACCACCCGGGGGCCGCTGTTCGGCGACCGGGTCGTCGTCGCCACGCACTACCCGATCTGGGACCGCGGCCTGTACTTCGCGCGGATGGAGGCGAACCGTTCGTACTGCGTCGCGGCCAGGGTGCGCGGCGGGCCCGCCCGCGGGATGTCGATCACGACCGGGCCCGAGACCTGGTCGTACAGCTCGGCGGGCGAGCTCATGATCGTGCTCGGCCAGGGCCACCCGGCGGGCGCGCGGGGCGTCGACCGCTCCCGCTACGACGCGGTCGAGGGGCACCTGCGCGAGCACTGGGACGTCGTCGAGGTCACGCACCGCTGGTCGGCGCAGGACCCGACGCCCTACGACCACACCCCGATGATCGGCACGTACACCCCGGGGAACTCGCGCATGTACGTGGCGTCGGGCTACTCGAAGTGGGGCCTGACCGGCGGCACCATGGCCGCGGCCGTCCTCTCCGAGCAGCTCGGCGGCGGCCGGGGCACGGACGCGTTCAGCCCGCACCGCGTCTCACCGAAGGGGCTGCCGCAGCTGGCGCGGATGAACGCGAAGGTGGGCGTCGACCTCGTCGCCGACCGGCTCGTGCCGGGGCAGATCTCCTCGGCGGCCGAGCTCGCCCCCGGCTCGGCCGGGGTGGTCCGCTCGGGCGTCGACCGCACCGGCGTGTACCGCGACCCGGACGGCGGCCTGCACGCGGTGTCCATGCGGTGCACGCACCTGGGCTGCCTCGTGCGCTTCAACGCGGCCGAGGTGAGCTGGGACTGCCCGTGCCACGGCTCGCGGTTCGACGTCGACGGCGAGGTGCTCGAGGGCCCCGCCGTCCGGCCGCTGCCCCGGCGGACCCCACCCGGAGAGTGACCGGGGTCACGAATCTCGATCACCGGAGGCACGCTCCTCGCTTCGGCGGGTGGCGGCAATACCGGGGGCGCTGCTACCCGCCACCCCCCGCCGGCGCAGGAGCGCGGGCAGCGTCGCGGCCACCACCAGGCCGGCCGCGGCGAGCAGCGGCGCCCCGCCCGCGGCCCACGCCGCGTACACGCCGAACGTCGCGAGCTCCGTGCCCACCCCGGCCACCGACGTCACGGTGGCCCGGGTCGCGCTCGGGATCCGCTCCTGCAGCCGGGCGTCGACGACCACGCGCACGGCCTGGTAGCCGCCGTAGAACGCCGCCACGGCGACCAGCGCGGTCACCGGACCGCCGAACCCGGCTCCGCCCAAGAGCGCCATCGCGAACGCGAGCAGGACCGCGAGCGCCCAGCCGGGCAGCCGGGCGGCCGCTCCCCCGAGCGCCGCGCCGGCCATCCCGCCGAGCACGGTCGGCACCGAGGCGATCGGCACCAGCGCGACCGGGACCCCCTGGTCGGCGAGCAGGAGCGGGAAGTACTCCTCGGCCGCGTCGAAGCCGGTGAGCGCGGCCGCGGCCAGCAGCACCGGCCGCACCCCGGGTAGGCGCGCCGCGTCCGCCACGCCCGCGCGGAGCGTGGCGAGGTAGGTCCGGTCGTCGGCCTCCGCCGGTTCGGCGCGGCGGGGTTCCGGCAGCGTCGCGGCGACCCCGGCCGCGGCGAGGCACGTCGCCACGCTCACCCAGCCCACGAGCGCGAACCCGCCCGCAACCAGGAGCCAGCCGGCCGCCAGCGCCACCGGGAGCTGCGCGACCAGCTCCACGGCCGCGAGCCGGCCCGCTGCCCGCGCGTAGTGCGCCGCCGCGCCCACCGCGTCGAGGCCGTCGTAGAGCAGCGCCTCCTTCGCGCCGGAGACGAGCGACCCGCCGGCGCCCCAGAGCACGAAGCCGATCGCGAACCCGGCGAAGCCGGGCAGCAGCATCCACGTGGCGTACCCGGCCGCCTGCAGCACCCCGGCCGCGACCAGGCACGACCGCCTGCCGAACCGGTCGGCGAGCGAGCCGGAGGGCACCTCCGCGAGCAGCGCGGTGGCCGACCAGATCGCGAACAGCGCCGACACCTGGGCGACCGACAACCCGGTGGCCGTGAACAGCAGCGCGTACAGCGGGTAGATCGGGACGAGGTCGGCGAGCAGCGCCCACCCGACCACGCGGCGGACGAGCGGGCGCGCGGGCGGCGGCAGCGCCGATGTCAGGGCCGATGGCAGGGAGCGTCAACCGGGCATGCGGGCACGGTAGCGGCATCCCGGCCCCCGGCACAGCGGATTCCGCTGCCGGGCCGATCCCGGGTCGTGCCCACGGCGTCGGTGCACCTCGGCACGGGGTTCCAGGCGGCCGGGAGGTCGACGGTGGCGCGGGCCCTCGCCGAACGGCTCCCGGGCGGCACCGCACGGCCACGGCGAGCAGTTCCGCCGCTGGATCGTGCGCGGGCGCCGAGATGACCCCGGACGCGGGCCCGGAGGCGGTCCACCGGCTGCGGCCGCGCCACCACCTCACGGCCCGGACCTGCGACGCGTACCCGGAGGCCGGCTGCAGGTGGTGGCCCGGGACGTCGTGCTCGGCGCCGAGCTGCCGGGCCCGGTGGCGGCCATCCACACCCGGCCGCTGCACGTGGTCGTGCTCGCCCCGCGCCCGGACGTCGTGCGGAGCGCGGGGGCGGACCCACGGCCGTGGACGGCGCGCGCTCGACGAGGCGCTGCGGCGGGACACGCCGCGCATCGGGCTCGACACGTCCGAGCTGTCGCTCGCAGAGACCGTCGCGGAGATCGTGCGCCGGGCCGACGGGTCGCGGGTGGCCCGACCGCTGTCGCGAATCTCCAATACCGCCGCGATCGGGCGGGCGATGCTGCATCCGTGTACGGCTACATCGGCAGCATGCGCACGAAGCCCGGCAAGCGCGACGAGGTCATCGCCCACCTGTTGCGGAGCATCGGCGGTCTCCCGGCCGCCGGCTGCCTGTCCTACGTCGTCGCCGAGTGCCCGGACGACCCCGACCGGATCTGGGTGACCGAGGTGTGGGAGAGCGCCCAGCACCACAGGGCGTCCCTGCGGCTCCCCGAGGTCGAGGCGGCCATCGCCGAGGCCATGCCGCTGCTCACCGGCGAGTTCACCCGCCAGGAGTCCCGCGTGGTGGGCGGGCTCGGCCTCCCGGTCGGCAACGCTGCCGGGAACTGACCGCAACCGTCCCCGCGGTCGGCGCCGAACCCCGACCGAGGACGACGAGGTGATCCGCGAAGCGGCGGGTCCAGCTCGTCGACGAGGCGCCGTGCGCGCCTTGCGGGTGATCGGCCCTGAGGACTTGGGCCGAGTCCCTGGTGGCGGAGGAGCCGGCACGGGCGGTGCGGGAGGGGACCGCGCCGGCCGCGGACGTGTGGCGGTCGGGCCTACCGCGACCAGGTGCCGGTGCCCGGGGTCGCGTCGCGGCGGACGCGCTACCTCGCCCTCACGGGAGGACGCGTAGCGGACGGACGACGGTCGGGATCAACCCGCGGCACATACCCGGTCCAGGAAATCCGTCATCGCGTCGAGCACGACGCGCGGCGCGTCCCGCTGCACCCAGTGCCCGGCCCCGTCGACGACCTCCAGCCGGGCATCCGGGATCAGCCGTGCCGCGGCCCGGGCGCGGGCGACCGGCACGCTCGTGTCGCGGCCGCCGTGCACGACGAGGGCCGGCCGGGAGAAGGTGCGCAGCCGGTCGGTGTAGTCGGTGCGCTGCCGGTTCCACCGCACCTGGTCGCGCTGCCACTGCTCGAACGCGACGAGGGCACCCGGTGCGGCCGCGGCCGCGTGCACCGCCGCCACCAGCTCGGGGGTGCGGGATGCGGGGTTGCGGACGATGGTGGCGATGCCGCGGTCCATCGCGGCGCGACTGCGGGCGGCCCACCGGAACAGCGCGCCCAGCGCGCCGGTGCGCACCACCGCCCACATCACCGCCTGCCGCAGCGCCGCGAGCGGCCCGTCGTACAGCCGCGGCATGAGGCCGTAGCTGCCGAGCAGGATCGCACCGGTCACCCGGTCGGGGCGGTCGAGCACGTGCCCGATCGTCATGCCGCCGCCGAGCGAGAGCCCGCCGATGGCGTACGGCCCGTCGACGACGGCGTCGACGAACTCGCCGACGTAGCCGACCAGCAGCTCCTGCGTCACCGGCGAGCGCGGGAGCGGGCTGTGCCCGTAGCCGGGGTGGTCGGGGCAGATCACGCGGTAGCCCGCCGCGGCGAGCTCGGGGCCGATCCCGCCCCAGGACAGCTCGGCGTTGTCGACCCCGCCCCCGTGCAGGAGGACGACGGTGCCCCTCGGGCGCCCGGGCGACCAACTGAGATAGGAGACCCGCCCGCTCGGCAGGTCGACCTCGTTGCGGACCACGGGGCGCGCCGGGCGGTCAGCCGACGGAGCCGGCCGGTCCCGCCGGCACCGTGACGCCCGCCGTCGCGAAGCCGTCCAGGTCGGCCCGGGTCGCGCAGCCCTCCGGGGTCGCCGTGGCCGCGCCGTAGACCGCCTCGGACCCCTCGGACTCGTACTCCGTCACCGCCACCAGGTGGTACGGGGGCGGCGTGCCGTCCGGGCCCGGTCCGGGCCTCGTCACCGGGCAGCGCCGCAGGCCGGGGATCGTGGCGGTGAGCGGTGCGTGGACGCCGTCGTCGTGCTCGTCGAACCGCGCGGGGTCCTCGGGGTGGTCGTCGCGCACGGTGACCGGGAACACGGGTCCTCCTCGCCGCGGACGGGCGTCGGCGGCGCCGGAGCGGACCTGATCGTCCTCCCCGGCGCCGCCGCGGGTCGGACCGCGGAAGCGGAGGGATTCGAACCCCCGGACGGTTGCCCGTCTCTCGCTTTCAAGGCGAGTGCATTCGGCCGCTCTGCCACGCTTCCGCGGATCAGGGTAGCCGCCTGCGGACCCCCGTCGCGGGGTGGTCGCGGGCGTCGGCTCACCCGCTCAGGCGAGCGTCGAGCGACCTGGGCGCGAGCATGTGGTGGGATCCGTGCGGGAGGTCACCATGCGGTTCGACGAGAACGCCCGGCTGGACACGTCTCAGATCGACGACCTGCGCGGCAGCGGCGGCGGAGGCGGGATCGGCGGCCGGGTGGCGGTCGGCGGCGGCGGGCTGGGCGTCGTCGGGCTGATCCTGTACTTCCTGCTGAGCCAGCTCGGCGGCGGGGCGGGGATCGACCTGGGCGGCGTCGGCCTGGGCGGGCTGCAGCCGGGCCAGACGGCCGACACGTCGCAGGCGGCCTCCAGCTGCCGCACCGGTGCGGAGGCCAACACGCAGCTGGACTGCGAGGTGGTCGCGGTCGTCAACTCCCTCGACGGGTTCTGGAGCGACGCGTTCGCCCGCTCCGGGATGACCTACCAGCCGCCCCGCACCAACTTCTTCTCCGGCGGGGTGCGCACGGCGTGCGGCAGCGCGACGTCGGCGGTCGGGCCGTTCTACTGCCCCGCCGACAACGAGGTCTACATCGACCTGAGCTTCTTCCGCGAGCTGGAGACGCGCTTCGGCGCGCAGGGCGGCCCGTTCGCGCGGGCGTACGTGATCGCCCACGAGTACGGCCACCACGTGCAGGCCCTGCTCGGCACGAGCTCGCGGGTGCGGCCGGGCGAGACCGGCCCGACCTCGGGCTCGGTGCGGCTGGAGCTGCAGGCCGACTGCTACGCCGGGGTGTGGGCCAACCACGCCGAGTCGGTGCCGACCGCGTCGGGCGAGCCGCTGATCACGGACGTGACGCGCGAGGACGTCGAGGCCGCGCTCGACACGGCGGCCCGCATCGGCGACGACTACATCCAGAGCCGGCTCGGCGGCGGCCGGGTGGACGAGAGCCAGTTCAGCCACGGGTCCTCGGCGCAGCGGGAGCGCTGGTACCTCACCGGGTACGAGACGGGTGACCCGGCGCGCTGCGACACCTTCGCCCGCGGGGTGGACCTCGGCTGACGCCCGACCGTGGTCCACGCGACACCGCGCTGCGGCGGCGCACCCGGGCCCGACGGAATAGTGTCTGCAGTATGCATGCGATCACGGTGCGGGAACCGGGCGGCCCGGAAGTGCTGGAGTGGACCGAGGTCCCGGACCCCGTCGCGGGCCCGGGCGAGGTCGTCGTCGACGTGGTGGCGAGCGCGGTCAACCGCGCCGACCTGCTGCAGCGGCAGGGCTACTACCCGCCGCCGCCCGGCGCGTCGGACATCATCGGGCTCGAGTGCTCCGGCCGGATCGCCGCGCTCGGCGAGGGTGTCGAGGGCTGGCAGGTCGGCGACGAGGTGTGCGCGCTGCTCGCGGGCGGCGGGTACGCGGAGAAGGTCGCCGTGCCCGCGGCGCAGCTGCTGCCGATCCCGCCCGGCGTCGACCTGGTCACGGCGGCCGGACTGCCCGAGGTGGCGTGCACCGTCTGGTCGAACATCGTGGCGGCCGGACGGCTGAGCGCCGGGGAGACCTTCCTGATGCAGGGCGGCACCAGCGGCATCGGCACCCACGCGATCCAGGTGGCCAAGGCGCTGGGCGCCCGGGTGGCCGCCACCGCGGGCGCCCCGGAGCGCCTGGAGCGCTGCCGCGAGCTCGGCGCGGACATCGTGATCGACTACCACGACGACGTCCCGGCCCGCCTGAAGGAGGCCACCGACGGGCACGGCGCAGACGTCATCCTCGACGTCGTGGGCGCCAAGGGGCTCGCCGCGAACATCGATGCGCTCGCCCCCGACGGCAGGCTGCTGATCATCGGCCTGCAGGGCGGCACCAAGGGCGAGATCGACCTCAACAAGCTGATGCGCAAGCGCGGCAGCGTCACCGCCCTGCAGCTGCGGGGTCGTCCGGTGGACGGGCCGAGCGGCAAGGCGGCGATCGTCGCCGGCGTGCGCGAGCAGGTGTGGCCGATGATCGCCGACGGTCGCGTTCGGCCCATCGTCCACGACCGCGTCCCACTGCCGGATGCCGCCAAGGCGCACGCCCGATTGGAGGCGGGCGGCGTGATCGGGAAGATCCTGCTGCCCCTGCGCTGACCCCGCTCGATATACCGTGGTGTGGTGAGCCAGCCAACGGAGCAGAAGAACGGGGACGGAGGCGACCAGCAGGTCATGGTCATCGGTCCTGACGGTCGACCGGTGGGCGTGGCGCGGGTCCCCCAGTCCGGCGAGGACACCGAGGAGCAGGGAGTGGGCTCCATGGTCGAGCAACCGGCCAAGGTCATGCGGATCGGCACCATGATCAAGCAGTTGCTCGAGGAGGTGCGTGCCGCTCCCCTCGACGAAGCGTCCCGCAACCGGCTCCGCGAGATCCACGAGAACTCGATCAAGGAGCTGGAGGAGGGGCTCGCGCCGGAGCTGCGCGAGGAGCTGCACCGGCTCAGCCTGCCCTTCACGGACGAGTCCACCCCGTCGGACGCGGAGCTGCGGATCGCCCAGGCGCAGCTGGTCGGCTGGCTGGAGGGGCTGTTCCACGGGATCCAGACCGCGCTGTTCGCCCAGCAGATGGCCGCCCGCCAGCAGCTGGAGCAGATGCGCCGCGGCCTCCCGCAGGGCGCGACGCCCCAGTCCGGCGAGGGCGCGATCGCCCGGGGCACGGGCCAGTACCTCTGACCCCGCACCGGCGATGGCGCTGCGACGGCGCCCGGGGTCGCGGGAGCGGCTCCGCCCGCACCCCGGGGCGGTTTTCCACCGCCACCCCAGCACCGGCCGGGACGGTCGCTCGCCCCGCCGGTACCCTCGCCTGGTGGCTCAGACGATGACCACCGGTGACGACCGGGCCGAGGGCGCCACCCCTGCCCGGCCGGTCGTGGCCGACGTCCCCGGCTCACGCAGCTGGCGACGCGCCTTCGGCGACCTCCGGCAGGGGTGGCAGCAGCGTCCCCTGTGGGGCTATCTAGGCTGGCAGGACATCAAGCAGCGGTACCGGCGCTCGGTGCTCGGCCCGCTGTGGGTGAGCATCAGCATGGCGGTGATCGCCACCGCCATGGGCATCCTCTACGGCGCGCTGTTCCAGATGGACCTCCCGACGTTCCTGCCGTACGTCGCCACGGGGTTGCTGATCTGGAACTTCGTGAACGGGTGCATCCTCGAGGGCAGCGAGGTCTTCATCGCCAACGAGGGCCTCATCAAGTTCCTGCCCGCCCCGCTGTCGCTGCACGTGTACCGGCTGCTGTGGCGGCAGACCCTGTTCTTCGCCCACAACCTGGTGGTGTGGGTGGTCCTCATGGTGATCTTCCCGCACCCGCTGGGCGCGTCGCTGCTGCTCACGATCCCCGCGTTCGCGCTGCTGCTGGTCAACGGGGCGTGGATCGCGGTGCTCACCGGGATCGTCGCCACGCGCTTCCGCGACATACCGCCGATAATCGCGAGCCTCACGCAGCTGCTGTTCTTCATGACGCCGATCGTGTGGCAGTACGACACGCTGCTGCGCAACCCCGCGGTGGCCGAGCGGGCGCGCCTGGCCGAGGTCAACCCCGTGCTGCACTTCGTCGAGATCATGCGCCAGCCGCTGCTCGGCCAGCCGATCGTCTGGCGGCACTGGTACGTCGTCGGCGTGATCACGGTCGTGGGGTGTGCCACGGCGCTGGTCTTCCTCCGCAACTACCGCTCCCGCGTGGCGTACTGGGTCTGAGGGGCGCATGGTCAGCATCGACATCGAAGGCGCTGCGGTCGACTTCCCGATCTTCGACGCCAAGACCCGCTCGTTGAAGAAGGCCGTGCTCGGCCGGGCGGGCGGGCGCATCGGCACGCAGTCGAAGGTCCCGATCATCGAGGCGCTCCGGGACGTCACGATCTCGCTGCGCCAGGGCGACCGCGTCGCGCTCGTCGGGCACAACGGCGCGGGCAAGTCGACGCTGCTGCGGCTGATGTCGGGCATCTACGAGCCCACCCGCGGCCGCGCGCGCGTCGTCGGCAAGGTCGCCCCGGTGTTCGACCTCGCCGTCGGGATGGACCCGGAGATCTCCGGGTACGAGAACATCCTCATCCGCGGCCTGTTCCTCGGCATGACCCGCAAGCAGATGGAGAAGCGGGTCGACGACATCGCCGAGTTCACCGAGCTCGGCGACTACCTGTCGATGCCGCTGCGCACCTACTCCACCGGCATGCGGGTGCGCCTCGCCCTCGGCGTGGTCACGAGCATCGACCCCGAGATCCTGCTGCTCGACGAGGGCATCGGCGCCGTGGACGCCGAATTCCTCGCCAAGGCCCGCAACCGGCTCTTCGAGCTCGTGGAGCGGGCGGGCATCCTGGTGTTCGCCTCCCACTCCGACGAGTTCCTCGCCGACCTCTGCGACACCGCCATCTGGATGGACCAGGGCACCATTCGCGAGCACGGTCCGCTGCGCGAAGTGCTCCACCACTACAAGGGACGTGACGTGCTGGCCGAGACCGAAGCCCGGTGACCCCGGTTCCGCTTCCGCCGGGATCCGTCGTCGCGGTGGTGGTGACCCGCCACCGCACGGAACTGCTCGCGGAGTCGCTCGCCGCACTCGCGAAACAGACCCATCCCATCGCCCACCTCATCGTGGTCGACAACGGGCCGGACAAGCCGGCCCGGGCGGTCGTCGAGTCGTGCGGACTCGACACGACCTACGTGCCGTCGTGGAAGAACCTCGGGGGCGCAGGCGGGTTCGCCCTCGGGATGCTGCACGCGCTGGCCATGGGCGCCGACTGGATCTGGCTGGGCGACGACGACGGCATGCCCTCCGACGAGTCCACCCTGGCCACGCTCGTCGAGCTCGCCGAGCGCCGCGGGCTCGCCGCCGTCTCCCCCACGGTGGCGGACAAGGACAACCCCGACCGGCTCGCCTTCCCGATCCGCCGCGGGCTCACCTGGCACCGCTCCCGCGCGGAGCTCGCCGCCGACGTCAGGCACGGCGCCGACGAGGAGCTGCTGCCCGGGATCGCGGCGCTGATGAACGGCGCGCTGTTCCGGGCCTCCACGCTCGACGTCGTGGGCGTGCCGGACCTGCGGCTGTTCGTGCGGGGCGACGAGGTGGAGGTGCACCGGCGGCTCGTGCGCTCCGGGCTGCCGTTCGGCACGTCGCTGCGGGCGACCTACCTGCACCCCGCGGGGTCCGACGACGACAAGCCGATGCTCGGCGGCCGCCTGCACGCCCGCGACCCCGACGACCCGATCAAGCGCTTCTACACCTTCCGCAACCGCGGGTTCCTGGTCTCCCAGCCGGGGATGCGACGCGTCGGGGTGCTGGAGGTGCCCCGGTTCGCCTGGTACTTCCTGGTGACCAAGCGCAGCCCGCGGGAGTTCCTGCAGTGGGTGCGGCTGGTGCGCGAGGGGCGGGCGGAGCGGTTCCGCCGACCCTGATCAGGCGGGCAGCCAGGTGGCCGGTCGCGGTGGCCGGGTGGATCCCGGCACGGCGGGCCGGCTCGCCCGCCGGGAGCGCGTGGCCCTCGGCGAGCGCGGCGAGCATCGCGCTGCGCGCCGGG
Source organism: Pseudonocardia sp. (assembly GCF_035305885.1). Lineage (GTDB taxonomy): Bacteria > Actinomycetota > Actinomycetes > Mycobacteriales > Pseudonocardiaceae > Pseudonocardia. The sequence goes on along the minus strand of NZ_DATGOP010000091.1, from coordinate 65,921 downwards.
TCGCCGATCAGCGACGCCACGGGTGCCAGGTCCCCGTCGAACACGCCATCGAGGCTGCCGCGTCGACGATTCGGCCCGGACCAAAACGTCTGCTGCCTGACGTCGGTCCCGTGAACGCGACCGAGGAGATCGAGCACGTCCACACGGCCTGGGACGAGGCGCTGGGCGCGAAGGACCTCGAGGCGGTGCTCGCGCTGTACCACCCCGACGCCGTCCTGGAGAGCCCGCTCGTCTGCTACCTGCTCGGCACGGCCGACGGCGTGGTGCGCGGCCGGGAGGAGCTGCGGCGGTTCGTCGAGAAGGTGTTCGCGAACCAGCCCGCCGCCGCCACCGCACGGGGTACGTCACCGACGGGACCCGGCTCGTCTGGGAGTACCCCCGCGAGGCACCGGACGGCGACCAGATGGACCTCGTCGAGGTGACGGAGATCCGCGACGGGCTCATCGCGCGCCATCGCGTCTATTGGGGGTGGGTCGGCGTGGGCCTGCTGCAGCGCGGGGAGCACCCGCGGTGAGGCTCAGCGCCGGAAGACCACCGTGCGGAGCATGATGAAGTTGATCGCGGTGGCGGTGCCCTGCGCGACGACCCAGGCCAGGCTCGTGCGGAACGGCAGCTGCGGCAGCACCGCGAGCATCACCGCGTTCACGCCGATGTTGATGGCGAACGTGGTGCCGTAGAGCAGCACGAAGCCCGCGAAGCGGGCGCTGCCCCCCGCGCTCTGGGTGAACGTGAACCGGCGGTTGAGCAGGTACGCCGTGGTGGTGCCCAGGATGAAGCTGATGGCCTTGGCCAGGTGCACCCAGGTGCCGAGCGCCAGCAGGGCGTGGTAGGTGCCGAAGTCGACCAGCGCGGAGAACGCGCCGACGGCCACGAACCGCCCCAGCTGCGCGATCAGGCCGGGGCGGGCCGTCGGTGCGGGCCGGGTCGCGGTCACCGGCCCAGGGTATCGAGTCGGCACCGCCCCGGCCGCGCCGACCGGCAGGGGGCACCATGGATCGGGTGACGACCACCGACGCCGCCGTACGCTCCCTCGCCGACGACTACGTCCGCAGGCTTGCCGACCTCGACACCCGGGTGGCCACGTCATTGGGCACGCACCCCGGCGACGACCGGGTGCCCGACCTCTCCCCCGACGGCCAGGCCGCGCTCGACGAGCTGGCCCGCGCCACCCTCGACGCCCTGTCGTCGGCCACCGCGTCCGACGACGACGACCGCCGCTGCGCCCGGCTGCTGCGCGAGCGGCTGGAGGCCCAGCTCGCGGTGAGCGAAGCGGGTGAGCACCTACGGGCGGTCCGCAACATCTTCGGGCCGCCCGCGCAGGTCCGGCAGCTGTTCGAGCTGATGCCCACGGCCACCCCGGACGACTGGGCGGTGGTCGCGCGGCGGATGGCGAAGGTGCCGGAGGCGTTCACCGGGTACACCGCCGCGCTCGCCGAGGGGTCGCGCCGCGGGCTGCACGCGGCGCCCCGCCAGGTGGAGACCGTCGTCGGCCAGCTCGACGAGTGGCTCGGCGGCGAGGGCGGCTCGTGGTTCCACGCGTTCGCGGCGAAGGCGCCGGACGGGGTCTCCCCCACGGTCCGGTCGGAGCTGACGCGCGCCGCCGACGCCGCGGCCGGGGCCACCGCCGCGCTGCGCGGATTCCTCGCGAACACCTACCTGCCGGCGACGGAGGGCACCCCGGACGCGGTCGGCGTCGACCGGTACCGGCTCGGCGCCCGCCTCTCGACCGGCGCGGACCTCGACCTCACCGAGGCGTACGCGTGGGGCTGGGAGGAGTACCGGCGTCTCGCCGCCGAGATGCAGCGGGAGGCCGCGGCCGTGCTGCCGGGCGCCGACCTGCGCACCGCGATGCGTCACCTCGACGAGAACGGACCCGCCATCGAGGGCGTCGAGGAGGTGCGCGCCTGGCTGCAGCAGCTGATGGAGACCACGATCAGCGAGCTCGACGGCACGCACTTCGACATCGCGCCGCCGGTGCGGGCGGTGGAGGCGATGATCGCCCCGCCGGGCAGCGCCGCCGCCCCCTACTACACCCGGCCGTCGCTGGACTTCTCCCGTCCGGGCCGCACCTGGCTACCGACCATGGGCGAGACCCGGTTCCCGCTCTGGCAGCTGATCAGCACCTGGTACCACGAGGGCGTCCCGGGCCACCACCTGCAGCTGGCCCAGTGGACCCACCTCGCCGACCGGCTCTCGACGTACCAGACGTCGGTCGGCGCCGTGTCCGGCAACATCGAGGGCTGGGCGCTGTACGCCGAGCGCCTCATGGACGAGCTCGGCTACCTGACGGTGCCCGGCTCCCGGCTCGGCTACCTCGACGCGCAGCAGATGCGGGCCGTGCGGGTGGTCATCGACATCGGCATGCACCTGCAGCTGCGGGTGCCGAACGACTCTCCGCTGCACGCGGGCGAGACCTGGACCCCGCAGGTCGCGCGCGAGTTCTTCGGCGCGCACTCGGGGCGGCCGGGTCCGTTCGTCGACAGCGAGATCGTGCGCTACCTCGGCTGGCCGGGCCAGGCCATCAGCTACAAGCTCGGCGAGCGGGCGTGGCTCGCCGGCCGCGAGGCGGCGCGGGCGGCCAAGGGCGCGGACTTCGACCTGAAGGCGTGGCACGCCGCCGCCCTGTCGCTGGGCAGCCTCGGCCTCGACGACCTCACCGACGAGCTCGCGAAGCTGTAGGCCGGGCTCACGCGCCGGCCTGCCTGCGGTCGCCGGCGCGGCCGATCCGCGCCTCGAGCCCGTTCAGGATGAGCTCGAGCCCGAACCGCCACCCGTTGTCCTCCGACCGGCCGGACCGGGTGGCGGCCAGCACGGCCGGGTAGTCGGCGGCGCGTCGGGCGAGCTGCTCGCGCAGCGAGCCCGACCCCGCCCCCGGCGTCCACGGCTGCGTGCCCGACACGGACGCGGTGAGCGTGTTGCGCGCGTGCGCGCACAGCAGGAGCACGGCGTCCATCTGCTCACGACCGGTGAGACCCGCCTCGGCGAGCACCGCGACCGGGCACTCGATCCACGCGACCTCGCGCGGGCCCATCACGCGATCGCCCACCGTCGCCTGCGGCAACCAGGGGTGGCGCAGCCAGTTCTCGCGCAGCAGCCCGGCCCACTGTTCGATCCGCGCCCGCCAGCCGGTGCCGGACAGCACCGGCGGTTCGCCGACCGCGGCCTCGATCGCGACCGCGATCAGCTGCGCCTTGCTGGACACGTACCGGTACAGCGCCATCTTCGTGACGCCGAAGGCGTCGGCCACGCGCTGCATGGACACCGCCCCCAGGCCGTCGGCGTCGGCGATCCGCACGGTCGCGTCCGCGATCGCGGCGAGGGACAACGACGGCCGCGGCCCGCGGGTGGGTCGGCTCGGCGCTCCCCAGAGCAGCTCGACAACCCGTCCGGTCTCGTCGCCCATCCGTTCTCCGATCCGCTCTTGCCCCCTCGACGCCGTTGCCGTAAACAGTATCCGATAGATACTGTTTACTCTGGACACAGTACTCGGACCGCGGGTGCCTCGACGGGACGAGTGGTCCACGACACGGGCCCGCCGCGATCAGTTCCGCGCCGTCGCGCGGTCTTCATCCCGGACCCGACCGGAGGAGGAACCATGGGATCGATCAAGTCCGGGCTCTTCATCTCGCTCGACGGCGTCATCGAGGCGCCGGAGACCTGGCACTTCGACTACTGGAACGACGAGATGGGCGCGGCCGTCGGGGCCCTGATGGAGGGCGGCGACGCCATGCTCCTGGGCCGCACCACCTACGAGGGCTTCGCCGGGTACTGGCCCACCGCCGACCCGGACGACCCGATGACCAAGCAGATGAACAGCGCGCGGAAGTACGTCGTCTCGAACACGCTCACCGAGGCCACCTGGGAGAACTCGACGATCGTCAGCGGCGACGTCAAGGCGGAGCTGACCCGGCTCAAGCAGGACCAGCACCTCGCCACCACGGGCAGCGCGGTCCTCGTGCAGTGGATGGTCGAGCAGGGGCTGGTCGACGAGCTGCACCTGCTCGTGCACCCGGTCGTGGTCGGCTCGGGGCAGAAGCTGTTCGCCGACGGGGCGAAGGTGCCGCTGCAGCTGCTGTCGTCCACCACGTTCGAGACCGGCGTCGTGCACCTGGTCTACGGCCCGGCCGCGCGCTGACCGGGGAGGACCGCTGTGTCGCTCGTGCGGGTCCACAACTTCTCGATCTCGCTCGACGGCTTCGGCACCGGCGAGGGACCGAGCCGCGACGCGCCCTTCGGCCACGCCGGGGAACGGCTGCACGGGTGGATGTTCGCCACCCGCTGGTGGCAGAAGGACCGCGGGACCGTCGGGGTGGACAACGCGTTCGTCCACCAGCACGAACCGGGCATCGGCGCCGAGATCATGGGCGCCGGGAAGTTCGGCTACCCGGGCTGGCACGCCGACCCCGGGTGGAAGGGCTGGTGGGGACCCAACCCGCCGTTCCACACGCCGGTGTTCGTCCTCACCCACCACACCCGCCCGTCGATCGAGATGGAGGGCGGCACCACGTTCCACTTCCTCGACGCCTCACCCGAGGAGGCGCTGGCGGCGGCCCGCGAGGCGGCCGGGGGCGGGGACGTCCGCATCGGCGGCGGCGCCACCGTGGTCCGCGAGTTCCTCGCGGCGAGGCTCATCGACCACATGCACGTCGCGGTCGTCCCGATCCTGCTCGGCCGCGGCGTGCGGCTGTGGGACGGCCTCGAGGGCATCGAGCAGGACTACGAGGTCGAGGCGACCGCCTCACCCAGCGGAACCACCCACCTGACCTTCACGCGGAGGAGGGCCTGACATGGGCCGGATCGTGGTCACCGAGTTCATCTCGCTGGACGGGGTCGTCGAGGCGCCCGGCGGCGAGGAGTTCGTCCACCGGAACTGGTCGTTCGACTTCGACCGGGGCGAGGACGGCGACCGGTTCAAACTCGACGAGGCACTCGGCGCCGACGCGCTGCTGCTCGGCCGCACGACCTACGAGTCGTTCGCCGGCGCGTGGCCGGACTACGAGGGCGAGCTCGCCGACAAGTACAACGCGATGCCCAAGTACGTCGTCTCGCGCACCCTCACCGACCCGGCCTGGAACAACACCCGGGTGCTCCGCGGCGACCCCGCCACCGAGGTGGCGGCGCTCAAGGCGGAGGTGGACGGCGAGCTCCAGGTCGCCGGGAGCATCCGGCTCGTGCAGGCGCTCCTCGCGCACGACCTGGTCGACGAGATCCACCTGATGACGTTCCCGGTCATCCTCGGCACCGGTCGGCGGCTGTTCGGGGAGACGCCCGACAAGTCGAGGTGGAAGCTGACCGGGTCGCGCGTGGTCGGGGAGGGCATCCCGATCACGATCTTCCAGCGGGTGGATCAGAAGTAGCGGCCCGCGATGCGGTAGCGCCGCCGCACCGTCACCGAACCCATCCCGGCCCGGCCGTGCACCACGAAGTGGGGCATCCCGGGCCGGGGCACGGACGGGACGCTGCTCTTGACCGTGCCCATGGTGGCCACGACCCCGTCGACGTTCGCGGTGGCCTCGTCGGGCACGAGGAGCTTGGCCGATCCGGCGCCCAGGTCGACCTCGATGTCCACCACCGGGTGGCGGATCACGGTGTCGCAGAAGTCGAGCACGACCGAGCCCATCGCGCTCTGCAGCCGCAGCCGGGGCGGCACGTCCCACGCCCCGCTCCGCTTGATCGTCGACATCCCCGCGCGCAGCACCACGGGCGGCACGTCCACCGGCACCGCGCGCTCCGGGTGGGCGACGATCGCGTCGGGGTCGGGCAGGTCGGCGAACGGCGGCAGCAGGTCGGCCTCGTAGCGGGCCGCGTAGACCACGGCCAGCCGCTCCTCCAGCTCGCTCACGGTGATCCGGCCCTCGGCCATGGCCTGGTGCAGCCGCTGCGCTGCCCGCTCGCGGTCTGCATCGGAGATGCGGAAACCGCGCGACTCGGGCTGCTCGCTCACCCCGCCGAGCCTAGTGAAGCAGCGCCGGATCGGGGCTCGCCGAGCGGCCCCGACGGCGCGAACCGGCGCCACGGCGGTGGGCGCTACCCTGGCCGCGATGCCGGAACCCACGATCCTGCGCGGTTGGGGACGGACCGCGCCCACCGCCGCCACGGTGGTGGTCCCCCGGTCCCCTGACGACGTGTCGGCCGCGATCAAGAACGCGGGCCCGCGCGGCGTGATCGCGCGCGGCCTGGGCCGTTCCTACGGCGACCCGGCGCAGAACGCGGGCGGCACCGTGCTCGACATGACCGGGCTCGCCACCATCCACTCCATCGACGCCGAGACCGGCGTGGTGGACCTGGACGCGGGCGTCAGCCTCGACACCCTCATGCGCGCGGCACTGCCGCACGGGCTGTGGGTGCCGGTGCTGCCGGGCACGCGGCAGGTCACGATCGGCGGCGCCATCGGCGCGGACATCCACGGCAAGAACCACCACACCAAGGGCAGCTTCGGCAACCACGTCCGGTGGATCGACCTGGTCACGGCCGACGGCTCGGTACGCCGCCTGACCCCCGACGGGCCGGACGCCGAGCTGTTCTGGGCCACGGTGGGCGGCATGGGCCTCACCGGCGTGGTGGTGCGCGCGGGCGTGCAGCTGCACCGCACCGAGTCGGCCTACTTCGTGGTCGACACCGACCGCACGGCCGACCTCGACGAGCTGATGGCTCTGCTCACCGACGGCTCGGACGACACGTACGGCTACTCGGCCGCCTGGTTCGACACCACGACCACCGGCAAGCACCTCGGCCGGGCGGTGCTCACCCGCGGCTCGCTCGCCACCGTCGACCAGCTGCCCCCGAAGCTGCGCCGCGACCCGCTCAAGTTCGACGCGCCGCAGCTGTTGTCGTTCCCCGACGTGTTCCCGAACGGCCTCGCCAACCGCTACACGCTGCGGGCGTTCAGCGAGCTCTGGTACCGCAAGGCGCCGCGGCGCCAGCGGGGCGCGATCCAGAACATCACGGCCTTCTACCAGGTGCTCGACCTGTTCGGCGACTGGAACCGGGTGTACGGGTCGCGCGGGTTCCTGCAGTACCAGTTCGTGGTCCCGTTCGGCGAGGAGGCGACGTTCCGCCGCATCGTCGAGAAGATCGCCGCGTCCCCGCACGCGTCGGGCCTCAACGTGCTCAAGCGGTTCGGGGAGGGCAACCGGGCGCCGCTGTCGTTCCCCCGCCCCGGCTGGACGATCACGGTGGACTTCCCGATCGCGCGCGGCCTGCACCAGCTGTGCGAGGAGCTGGACGAGCTGGTGCTCGGCGCGGGCGGCCGCTTCTACCTGGCGAAGGAGTCCCGGCTCAGCGCCGAGAAGTTCCGGCGCGGCTACCCGCGGTTCGAACAGTGGCGCGCGGTGCGCCGCTCGGTCGACCCCGAGGGGGTCTTCGTCTCCGACATGGCACGACGACTGGAGCTTCTGTGATCGACGCAGTGGGCAACCCGCAGAGCATCCTGCTGCTCGGGGGGACCTCCGAGATCGGCCTCGCGGTCGTGGAGGCGTTCGCGAGCGACCGGCCGCTGCGGGTCGTGCTCGCCGCGCGCCCGTCGGACCGGCTCGACGCGGCCCGCGCGCGGCTGGAGGCGCGCGGCTGCGCCGTGGAAACCCTCCCGTTCGACGCCGAGGCGCTCGACGGCCACGCCGACGTCATCGGCAAGGCCTTCGCGGGCGGCGACATCGACGTGGCGGTCGTCGCGTTCGGCGTGCTCGGCGACAACGAGCGGGCCTGGACCGACGCCTCGTACGCCGTGCGGATGGCGCAGGTGAACTACACCGCGGCCGTGTCGGTGGGCGTGCTGCTCGCCGAGCGGATGCGCGAGCAGGGCCACGGGTCGATCGTGGCGTTCTCCTCGGTGGCGGGTGAGCGCGCCCGCCGCTCCAACTTCGTCTACGGCTCCACCAAGGCCGGGCTGGACGCGTTCTACTCCGGCCTCACCGAGGCACTGCGCCCCCACGGCGTGGCGGTCACGGTCGTGCGTCCCGGGTTCGTGCACACCCGGATGACGGAGGGGATGCGGCCCGCGCCGCTGTCCACCACCCCCGAGGTGGTCGCCGCGATCACCGTCGACGCGGTGCGCAAGCGCCGGGAGCTGGTCTGGGCGCCCCCGCCGGTCCGGTACCTGATGAGCGTGCTGCGGCACCTGCCGCGCCCGGTGTTCCGCAAACTTCCCGCCTGACGCGTGTCGAGGGCGGCGCGGCCGTTCCGCCCCGTCCGGGCGGGGACCGACCCCGCCGGGGAGGAACGACCGCGAAGCGCATGCTGATCATGCAGCCGAACCCCGCCGCGTTCGACGCGCTCACCGAGGAGCAGCGCAAGGAGATCATCGTCGATCGCGCCACCCGTGAGCGAGCGCCGGCACCGACCGCCATGATCCCCGACGTCGGGGTGGAGGGCCTCGGGATCGAGGTCCGCCCGATCCTCTTCTCGGCGGGCCCGCCGGCCTGACTCGTCGGGTTGCAGCGAGGCCGCCTCCCCGCACCCCGCTGCAGGGAGGTGGCCTCGCTGCAACCCCCTCGCACCCCGCGTGGTCAGTTGCCCGCGGCCAGGTAGTTGCCCCGGATGTACTCGGCCCGCTCGTAGTCGGCCCAGAGGTCCAGCTCGCGGCGGTGCGCCGCCCGCCTCCGCTGGGCCGTGGCCAGCGCCGCGGCGAGGGTCGCGGGCCGCAGCGGCGACGCGGCGTGCCGCGGCCCCTCGAGCCTGCCCGAAAGCCGCGCGTGGGCCCTGCGCTTCGCCGCGAACCGGGCGGCCGCGGTCGCCAGCGCGCCGTCGGTGGACGCGGCGACGTCGGGCAGCGTGACCGGCCGGGCGCGCAGGATCCCCAGCGCGATCGCGACGCGGACACCGAGCCGCTCGACGGCCGGCGAGAGCCTGCGCAGCCCGCGCCTGCTCGGCTCCTCGACCATCCGGTAGACCAGCGCCGACACCCCGACCGCGGCGAACAGCACCTGGATCCCGACGACGTGGGCCAGCGCGGTGTTCGGTGCGAGCACCGGGAAGCGCTCCAGCGCGAGCCAGTACACCTCGAAGAGCGGGATGTGCACGAGGTACAGCGCGTAGGACAGCCGCCCGCCGTGGACCAGCGCGGGCGTCGACAGCAGCATCGCCGGGCCGCGGTCGGCCCCCGCGAGCGCCGCGACGAGCAGCGGGAACAGCAGCATCACCGCCCCGCCGCGGCCGGGGCCCGCGAGCTCGCCCAGCAGCAGGCCCGCCGCCAGCACCAGCGGCAGCACCGCCGCGACGACCGAGGCGGCGCGGCGCTGCGCGGGCGTCCACGACAGCCTGCGCACGACCAGGTGGGCGAGGGCGCCGGCGCCGAACCCGCCCAGGATCCGCACGAGCCAGCTCCACTCGAAGTACGGGCTGCCGGTGGCGAGGTAGGCCCACGTCATGGGCGCCATCAGCGCGAGCGAGCAGAGCGCGAGCACCACCACCGGCAGCGAGCGCATGCGGTACAGCACCAGCGCGGCCACCGGGAACAGCAGGTAGGCGAGCCACTCGGCGCTGATCGACCAGGTGGATCCCACCCACGACGCCCCGTCGAACCAGGGGTCGTCCCAGAGCTGCACCAGCAGCAGCTGCTGCAGGTACTGGCCGACGTCGAGCACCGGCTGCACGGCCTGGTAGGCGATGACCCCGTCGCTGTCGAACACCGCGCGCAGCACGAGCCAGGCCCCGAACGCGTGCAGCACGAGCAGGTACACCGGCCACAGCCGGCAGGCGCGCGCCCACAGGAACCGGGCCGTGGCCGCCGCCCGCAGCGACGGGCCCAGCTTGTCCAGGTACGTGTGGGCGATCACGAACCCGCTCAACACGAAGAACAGGTCCACGCCGAGGGCACCCGAGGTGACCAGCGGCCCCAGCGCGTCGACCACCTGGGCCACCCCCGGCAGCGGGGTGAAGTGGAAGTGGAACAGCACCACCCACCCGGCGGCGACGGCCCGCAGCCCCGTCAGGCCTCGGATCTCGCCGCCCGGAATTCCTCCGGATGATGCGGCTCGAGTACCAGATGGGGTGGCAGAGGGGCGTGGGAGCGTCACGCTCGGGGAAACGAGGCCCGACCGACCAGCGGTGCGAGTGACACCCGGAACGTACCGGCTTGGCGGCGTCCCTCACGGAGCGCTTCCGGATACCTGCTCCGTTCGGGCGGAAAAACGGGGGTGGGGGCGGCGTGTCTCCCACCCCGGCCCACCACTGTGTGCTACCAGCCGTTCACGTGGAGCACCGTGTCCAGGGGCTCCCGGGGCGCCGGGCGGAACGTCTCGCCCGTGTAGTACGCCGTGGGCAGCAGCACGCCCTGGCGCACGTTCGGCGGGATCCCGAGCAGCTCGGCGACCTCCTTCTCGTAGGCCAGGTGCAGCGTGGTCCACGCCGTGCCCAGGCCCCGGGCGCGCGCCGCCAGCTGGTAGCTCCACGCGGCCGGCAGCAGCGAGCCCCACAGGCCCGCCTGGTTGCCCGAGGGCAGCTCGCCCCGGACGGTGATGCACGCCAGCACGAGCACCGGCACGTCGCCCATGTGCTCGGCGAGGTGGTCGGCGGAGGTCGCGACGCGGGCGCCGACGGCCTGCCGGTGCTCGGGCAGCGTCGCGAGCCGCTGCTCCCGGGTGGTGCGGTAGCTGTCGTAGGAGCGCTTGTAGTAGTCGCCGATCGCCCGGCGCTGGTCCGGGTCGGTCACCACGACCCAGTGCCAGCCCTGCTCGTTGCTCCCGGTCGGCGCCTGCAGCGCCACCTCGAGGCACTCGCGGACCAGCTCCAGCGGCACCGGCCGGCCGAGGTCGAGGCGCTTGCGCACCGAGCGGGTGGTGGTGAGGAGTTCGTCCGGGGTCAGCGGGAGCGTCATACGACAGATCATGCCCCCACGGGCCGGGTTCGGCCGGGCGCTTCCTAGGCTGCGCGGGTGCGCTCACGGTCGGACCCCGGCCTGCGCCGGGCCGCCGGCCTGCTCGGGTCGCTCGCCGTGCTCGCCGCGGTGGCGTTCCCGTTCGCCCCGGTCGAGCAGCCCGAGGCCACCTACTCCTGGACGGCGGCCGACGGCGACGCCGCCATCCCGCTGCAGCCGTACCAGCCGGTCGCGCTGACGGCCGAGGTGAGCTGCCCCGCCGCGCGCGAGGCGGCGCCCGGCGAGGTGCTGCTCGCGACCGTCCCGCACCGACCGGACGTGGTGGGCGAGCCGCTGCAGGGGTTGCGGCTCACCGCGGACGGCGGGTCGGTGCGGGTCGAGAGCGCGGGCGTCGACCTGGGTGCGGTGGCGTTGCCCCCCGGCGACTGCACGGTGTCGGTCGTCTCCGACCCCGACCGCACGGCCGTGCTGGTCGACGGGCGCCCCGCGCTGGAGCGCGGCGGCGACGTGCGCCCCGACGTCGCGGGCGCGTTCTCCGACGTCCGCGACGGCGTCGGGCTGCGGCTCACCGCCGACGCCCGGTTCGAGACCGCGATCTCCCCGCTGAAGGCGGCGATCGGGGTGGTCGGTGGGCTCGCGCTCCTCGGAGTCCTCCTCGTGCTGCACCGCGTCGACCGGGCCCGCCGGGTCCGCCTGCTGCCGCCGCGCTGGTGGCGGCCGCGGCCGGTGGACGGCGCCGTGGCCGGCCTGCTCGGGCTGTGGTGGGCGATCGGCGCCATCACGGTGGACGACGGCTACATCGCCGGCATCGTGCGCAGCGCGGGCGCCAACGGCTTCATCGGCAACGCCTACCGCTGGCTGAACGCGCCGGAGGCGCCGTTCAGCTGGTTCTACGGCCTCTACCACCAGTGGTCGCTGGTCTCGCCCGCGACGGCGTGGATGCGGCTGCCGTCCACGCTGCTCGGCCTGCTGCTGTGGTGGCTGGTGTCGCGGCTCGTGCTGCCCCGCCTCGGGCGGTTCGCGGCGCGGCGCTGGGTGCCGTGGGCCGCCGCGCTGGCGTTCGCCACCTGGTGGGTCCCCTTCGGGCTCGGGTTGCGCCCCGAGCCGTGGGTCGCCGTGGGGGCGCTCGCGGTCTACCTCGCCGTGGAGCGCGCGCTCGCGACCGCGCGCCTGCTCCCGCTCGCCGTCGCGCTCGTGCTCGCCGGCGCGACCACCGCGCTGACGCCCGGCGGCCTGATGGCGTTCACCCCGTTCCTCGCCGCGGGGCGTCCGCTGCTCGCGCAGCTGCGCGGCCGGCGCGACCTGCCCCCGCTGCCGCTGCTGGCCGTGCTCGCGGCGGCCGCCACCTCGGCGGTGTACCTGATGGTCCCCGACCAGAGCCTCGCCGGGATGCTGGAGGCGGTCCGGGTGCGCACCGCCGTCGGCGGCGGCCAGCCGTGGTTCGAGGAGACCGACCGCTACGCGCGGCTGCTCGGCACCACGTTCCAGGGCGCCGTCGGGCGGCGCGCCGCCGTGCTGGGCACGCTGCTGGCGGCCGCGGCCGTGCTGTGGGCGCTGCCCCGCGTGCGCACCGGCATCGCGGCCGGGCCCGCCCGCAGGCTCGTCGTCGGGCTCCTGCTGAGCACCGCGACGCTGACCTTCGCCCCGACGAAGTGGACCCAGCACTTCGGCGACCTCGCCGGCTACGGCACCGCCGTGCTCGTCCTCGGTGCGGTGGTGGGGTCGGCGCCGCTGCGGGCCCGCCCCCGCGCGTTCCTCGCCGGGCTCGCGGCCACCACCGTCGTCGGCGCGGTCGTGCTGGCCGGCTACAACCTCTGGCCCTACCAGGGAGCCTGGTTCACGCCGACGTTCAGCACGATCGCCCCGCGGCTGCTCGACATCCCGATCGCCACGATCCTGCTGGTGGTGGGCGCCGCGCTCGTCGTACCGCCGCTCGTGCGGCGGGTGTGGCGGCGGGCGGGCGGCGAGCGCGAGGGCCCGCTTCCCCGCCGGCTCCCCACACCCACCGTCGTGTTCGCCGGGGTGCTGGCCTGCGCGCTCGCGCTGCAGGTGCTCATCACCGTGCGCGTCGCGGTGACCCACCGCGACAGCTACACGCTCGCCTCGGACCTCGCCTCCGCGGTGCGCGGCCGGCCGTGCGGGCTGCAGGAGCGGCTGTCGGTCGAGACCGACCCCGCCGCCGGGCTGCTGCCCGTCGCGGAGGGCGAACCCCCCGCCACCGTGCCGGTCGACGTGGGCGGGCGACCGGTTCCCGGGGTGGCCGTGGCCGGCCGGAGCACGACGCCGTGGTTCTCGCTCGCCCCGCAGCAGCGGGCCCAGGCCCTGCCCGTCGTCGTCAGCACGTCCGGGACGCTGCAGCAGGCCGACGGCCTGTACCTGGAGTTCGGCGACGGCACCCAGGTGCTCGAGCGCAGGCGCATCGCCCCGCGCCTGCCCACCCGGGACGACGTCCGCGAGCTCGCGCCCGCCGGGGCCACCACCGTCCGGCTGGCCGTCGACGCGCCCGAGGCGGCACAGGCGCGGGCGACCCTGCCCCGCGCGCCGCGGCTGACCCGGATGACCGAGCTCCTGCCCCCCGGCAGCGGCGCGCTGCTCGACTGGCCGGTCGCGTTCCTCTTCCCCTGCCTCACCCCGGAGCCGCTGCCGCTGGGCACCGCGGCGCTCCCGCGTTGGCGGGTGGGCCCGCCGCTGGACGACGCCGAGACCCACATCACCTACCAGGCCGAATACGGCGGCCCCTTCGCCGCACCGCGGCTGCTGATCACCGAACGGCGGATGCCCACCTACCTGGACGGTGATCCGCTCCGCGACGCGGTCCAGCTCTACCGCTGGCTCCCGATCGGGCGACTCGCGCACCCCGAGCCGGTCGTCACCTGGCGCACGGTGGGCGGATGGGAGCGGACCGGTCACCCACGGGTGCCGAGCATCGACCCCGTCGGGTGACCCCCCGAACCGGGGCCCGCACCGCCGCGCCCCCACAATGGCACGAAGGGCACCCGACGACCGGAGGACGGCCGCGCGCATGCTACGCACATCGGACAGCACGGATCGGTCCGCGACGCCCGGGGTGGAAGACGACCCCGGCCGGCGGGACGACCGGCCGCCTGCCCGTCTGCTGGCGCAGCGCGGGCTGTTCTTCGGGCCGTCCGCCCTCGTGCCCGAGGACCTCTACTCGAGGGTCGAGCGGGGCACCGCGCGGCGCGAGCGGAAGCGGGTCGTGCTCACCCCCGGGTCCCTGGTGAGCACCAACACCTACTTCGGCCGGTTCCACGCCACGTACTGGCAGCGCTGGACCGACATCGGCGAGGTCGAGGTGTCCGCCGTGGCGTCCGGCACCGGGCGGCTGCGGCTGATGGCGTCGGACACGAACAAGGTGTGGCGCATCGTCGCCGCCGTCGACGTGCAGGGCGGTGAGGACACCGCGGTGCGCCTCGTCGGGCCGATCGACCGGTTCGTCGACGGCGGCGGGATGTGGCTGGAGATCGCGACCGAGACCGACGAGCTCACCGTCTCCGACGTGCGCTGGACGGTCGCGGCGCCACGGCCGCTCGCCCCCACCGACGTCGCCATCACCACCCACAACCGCGTCGACGACTGCCTCAACACCCTCCAGGCGCTGGCGAGCGACCCGGAGGCGCTCACCTGCATCCGGACCGTGCACGTCGCCGACCAGGGCAGCGACCCCCTCGAGTCGCGCGAGCGGTTCGCCGAGGTCGCCGCGGCGCTCGGCGAGCGTTTCAGCTACGTCCGCCAGCGCAACCTCGGCGGTGCGGGCGGCTTCGCCCGGGGGATGCTGCACGCCACCGAGGGCGCACCGGACGAGCAGGCCGACGTCCTGCTCATGGACGACGACGTGCTGCTGGAGCCGGAGCTCCTCATCCGCCTCACGGCGTTCGCGGCGTGCACGCGCCACCCGATGATCGTCGGCGGGCAGATGCTCAACCTGCTGCACCCGGGCCACCTGCACATCTCGGCCGAGTACGCCGACCCCGAGGTGCTCCTGATGGGGCTCAAGATGCCCGGCGCGCTGCGCGAGGCCTACCTCTTGGGCCTCGACGAGCGACAGCTGCCCATCAACCAGGAACGCCGCGTCGACACCGAGTACAACGGCTGGTGGTCCTGCCTGATCCCGGCGGAGGTGATCCGCGCGATCGGCTACCCGCTGCCGCTGTTCCTGCAGTGGGACGACATCGAATACGGCTACCGGGCCCGCCACCGCGGCTTCCCCACCGTCTCCCTCCCCGGCGCGGGCGTGTGGCACGCCGACTTCGGGTGGAAGGACGGCGACGAGTGGCAGCGGTACTTCACCATCCGCAACGGGCTGATCATGGCCGCGCTGCACACCGGCTTCTCGATCCGCCGGGTTTCCGGGCGGCTCGCGCAGCTGGTGGCGCACCAGCTGGTCGCCATGCAGTACGGGATGACGGCCACGATGTTGCTGGCCGTCGAGGACTTCCTGAACGGCCCCGAGGCCCTCTGGGACGGCTCGGCCGATGCCCTCGCGCGAGTGCGGGAGGTCCGCAAGGCCTACCCGGAGACGGTCATGCACCCGATGTCGGCCGCGGGCGGTGAGTTCCACGACCGGCAGGTGGTGCGGGCGGCCAACCCGCCCGGCTCGGAGACCCTCACGTTCCTCAAGCGGCTCGCCTACCACCTGACCGACCGCGCCGCGTACCAGACGGGTGCGGTGCCCGCGGGCGACGCGCACTGGTGGCACGTCTCCCTCTTCGAGCGCGCCGTCGTCACCGACATGTCCGAGCAGGGCTTCCGGGTGCGCATCCGCGACAAGCAGACGGCCCTGCAGCTCGCCCGGCGGGCGGCCGTCCTGCTGCGCCGCTTCGTGCGCGAGGCGCCGGCCGTGGCCGAGCGGTACCGCGCCGAGCTGCCCCGGCTCTCCAGCCGGGAGAACTGGATGCGGCTCTACGGGCTCGAGGAATGACGGTCCGGGGGGCTCACCGGCGACGCGGGCGAGCCCCCGGGGCGGCCGTCAGCCCTGCTTGTCGAACACCTCGCGGGCCCACGCCTCGCGGCTGGTGAGCTCCGGCAACGCGGCGCGGTAGCGGCGCTGCAGGTCGGGCCACGCCTTCGCCAGGTGGCGGTACTCCCGCACCGCGGTCTTCAGCATCGACCGGAACAGCACCGGGTCGCGCCTGCGGAACGTCACCCCGCGCCCGTCCGGCGTGGCGACGGTGGCCGAGTCGAGCCGGGACAGCACGAACCACTGCGCGTGACGGGCGGGCACGTTGCGCTGCGGCACCACCTGGTGGCCGGGGTCGGGGGAACGCAGGTTGTGCAGCACGCCCCTGGCGAGCCCCTTCACCGCCCCGAGCTTGCCGGACGGCGGCTCCGGGAACAGCTGGGCCGACAGCGCGTCGAGATCGGACAGCGGGACCTGCGTGGCCGAGTCGAGCGGCCTGCCGTCGTCGTACTCGGCCCGCTTCGCGCGGACGTCGTCGAGCACCGTGGGCAGCTTGCGGAACAGGTGCTCCGGCCCGGACAGGAAGTCGCGCACGGCCATCTCCTGGAGCGCCACCGCCGAGTACTCCATGAGCAGCAGGTGCCGCAGCGTGCGCTTGAACGTGTCGCGCAGCAGCGCGGTGGGGTCGTCCGGCCCGTGCAGCGCGGCCGCGATGAACCGGTTGCGGTAGTGGAAGTAGGCCTGCCAGTCGCTCGTGTCGTCCTTCTCGAGGAACGACATGTGCCAGATCCCGATGCCGGGCACGGTGGCGGTGCGGTAGCCCTTCGCTCGGGCGCGCAGCCCGTACTCCGCGTCGTCCCACTTGATGAACAGCGGCAGCGGCATGCCGACGTCCTCGGCGACCGCGCGCGGGATCAGGCAGGTCCACCAGGCGTTGTAGTCGACGTCGGTGCGCCGGTGCAGCCACGGGGTGAGGCGCAGGGGCTGCTCGGCGAGGTCGTGGTGCGGCTCGGTGCCGGGGGCGTTGCGCCACAGGAACCTGCCCCGGTCGACCACCTCGCCCATCGTCGACAGCTGCGAGCGGGCCTGCAGCGACAGCATCTGGCCGCCGACGAGCATCGGCGAGCGGGCGTAGCGGGAGAACGCGACGGCCCGCAGCACCGAGTCCGGCTCGAGCAGGATGTCGTCGTCCATGAAGAGGATCTGCTCGCAGTCGGTGTGCTCGAGCGCCTCGTACATGATCCGCGCGTAGCCGCCCGACCCGCCGAGGTTGGGCTGGTCGATGATCCGCAGCTTGTCGCCGAGCACGGCGGCGGCGTGCTCGAAGCCGGGCTCGTCGCGCACCTTCTTCGTGCCCTGGTCCGGGACGATCACCGCGGTGATCGCCTCCCGCACGAGCGGGTCCTCGCCGAGGGCGGTGAGCGTGGCCACGCAGTCGGCCGGGCGGTTGAAGGTCGGCGTGCCGACCGCCACCGCGGCCCGTCCGGTCGGCTCGTCGGTGGCGTACCAACCGCCCGCGTGCAGGGTGAGCTCGCCCTCCTCGGTGGTGAGGTCGAACCAGTACCAGCCGCCGTCCTCGAAGGGCCGCAGGTCGAGCGGGAGGTCGAGCTCCTCGCGGCCGGACACCACGACGCCGCGCTCGAAGATCGTGGAGCCGTCGGACTTGGTGCGGTAGACGTCGACCCGGCCCGCGCCCTCCAGCGACAGGCGCAGGTGCACCTCGGTGAGGCGGCTCCAGCGGCGCCAGTAGGCCGCCGCGAACGCGTTGAAGTAGGCGGCGAAGGAGACCTCGCTCTGCTCCGGCACCACCGCAGTGGTGCGCGAGGTGACGCGCAGGCGCCGGACGTCCACCGTGGAGCCCGCGAGGGTGACGCGCTTCGGCTCCGGCCCGCCGACCACGTCGGGGACGGTGGTGAGCCGCACCCCCGTCCGCTCGTCGAGGTACAGCGCGCGGACGCTCATCGGATCGCCGGTGCGGGGCAGGATCACCCGCTGCAGCAGGTGGCCCTCGGGCGCGGCCGGCTTCGGGCGGCGGCGCGCCTGCTTCGGGCGGGACGGCGTCTCGGAGATCGTCATCGAGGAGGGGTCCTGTGTCGTCGAGGGCCGGGCACGAGTGGCGTGCGCACTCAGCGTCCGAGGGTAGCGACGGCGCGTGCGGCCCGGTCCCGGCGGGGCGCCCACCCGTGTGGTTCCGGTCATCGCGCCGCACCCGCCGCGTCGGGGAGATCGGCGGCAAGTCCCCCGGCCGCGACGTTCCGCGCTCGCCGCCACGTCGACCTGCGTCGACAGGCGAGCGCGCTCTGTGCGGGCCCCGCCGCCCGGGCTGACGCGATACGCCGGACGCCCCGCGCGCCACGCCGCCCGCACCTCGCTCGACGGCAGGGACGTCCATGCCCACCAGCCTCCTGTCCACCCCGCCCGACGACACCGCCGGCGGCCGCCGCGGCCAGAACGCCGCCGCCGTGCTGCGCGCCCTGCTCGACGAGGGGCCGACCGCGCGCAGCACCATCGGCCGCATCACCGGCCCGAGCACCGCCGCGGCGAGGACGGGCACCGACAACCGCCGCAGCCGCCTGCAGGTCGTGGCCGGCATCGTGCAGCGGGACGGCCGACGGTGCGGCGACCGTTGCACCGGCTCGCGGGCGCCCGCGGCCACCGGGTGTTCGCGGGCACGCCGGAGCAGGTCGCCGACACCATCGAGGAGTGGTTCACCTCGGGGCGCGGCCGACGGGTTCAACGTGATGCCGCCGTACCACCCCGGTGGCCTCGAGGTGTTCGTCGAGACCGTCGTGCCGATCCTCCGCGAGCGCGGCCTGTTCCGCACGGAGTACAGCGGCCGCACGCTCCGCGACCACTTCGGGCTGCCCCGGCCCGAGAACCGGTTCGCACGGGGACCCGCGGTGGCCGCCGGGTGAGGTAGCTTGCTTGACGGCAAGCAATCTCACGTCGGCAGGAGGGCCACGAGCGGTGTCCGAGGACGCGTCGCTGCGGCGGCTCTTCGTCCCGGTGTTCCTGCCCGCCGCCGTCTTCGGCGTCGGGCAGGGCGCCGCGGTCCCGGTGATCGCCCTGCAGGCGAGGGAGCTCGGGGCGTCGGTGGGCGGTGCCGGCCTGATCGTCGCCCTCCTCGGGCTCGGCATGGTGTTCGGCGACCTGCCCGCCGGTCGGATCGTCACGCGCATCGGCGAGCGGTCGGCCGTGCTGCTCGGCAGCGCGATCGGGGCCGTCGGGGCGGCGCTGTCCCTGCTGTCGTGGACGCCCGCGGTGCTCGCGGTCGGCGTCGGCATGTACGGGGTGGCGAGCGCGGTGTGGGCGCTCGCCCGCCAGGCCTACATCATCGAGTCGGTGCCGGTGGCGCTGCGGGCGCGGGCGCTGTCGGCGATGGCCGGCCTCTCCCGGGTGGGCACCCTTCTCGGCCCGTTCCTCGGGGCGGGCGTGGTGTACCTGCTCGGCCCGCGCGGCGGCTTCCTCGTGGAGGTCGTCGCGGTCGTCGTGGCCGGGGCGCTGATGGCGGGCATGCCCGCCGTCGCGTCCGACCGCGGCGGCGGGCGGCCCGCCCAGCCCCTGCGACGGGTGCTCGTCGCCCACCGCCGGGTGCTGGGCACGCTCGGCATCGGCGCCCTCGTCATGGGCGCGTCGCGCGCCTCGCGCACGGCGGTGCTGCCGCTGTGGGCCGACCACATCGGCCTCGACGCGGCCACCACCAGCCTGCTCTTCGGGGTCGGCGCCGCCGTCGACGTCGCCCTGTCCTACCCGGCGGGGCGGTGGATGGACCTGCGCGGGCGCCGGCCCGTCGCGGTCGGCTCGCTCGTCGCGTTCACCGCGGCCCACCTGGCCCTGCCCCTGACCGGCGGTGTCGTCGCGTTCGGCGCGGTGGCGGTGCTGATGGGCGTCGCGAACGGGCTCTCCAACGGGCTGATCATGACGCTGGGCGCCGACGCCGCGCCGCGCGAGGGGCGGGCGGAGTTCCTCGGCGCCTTCCGCCTCTGCCACGACACCGGCTTCCTGATCGGGCCGCTGGCGCTGGCCGCCGTCACCGCGGCCGCGACGCTGGCCGCGGGCGCCGTGGCGCTCGGCGTGATCTCCGCGCTGGGTGCCGCCGGCATGGCCCGGTGGGTGCCCCGCACCCGGCCGGGCCAGGCATCACCTCAGTCGTCGGACTCCGGGCCCGACAGCGCCTTGCCCTCGGTGAAGTAGGGCCGCAGCCGGTTGTCGAACATGGTCAGCGCCGAGCCGATCGCCATGTGCATGTCGAGGTACTTGTAGGTACCCAGCCGGCCGCCGAACAGCACCTTCGCGTTCGCCGTCTCCTTGCGGGCGAGCTCGCGGTAGCGCTGCAGCTTGGCCCGGTTCTCCGGCGTGTTGATCGGGTAGTACGGCTCGTCACCCGGCTCGGCGAAACGCGAGTACTCGCGCACGATGACCGTCTTGTCGGTGCGGTAGTCGCGCTCCGGGTGGAAGTGGCGGAACTCCAGGATCCGGGTGAAGGGGATCTCGACGTCGTTGTAGTTGATGACCGACGTGCCCTGGAAATCGCCCGTGTCCACGATCTCCTGCTCGAAGTCGAGCGTGCGCCACCCGAGGGCGCCCTCCGAGTAGCCGAAGTAGCGGTCGAGCGGGCCGGTGTAGACGGTGGGGGTGCCCGGCGGGATCTCCTCGCGCACCTCGAAGTAGTCGACGTCGAGCCGCACGTCGATGTTCGGGTGATCGGCCATCCGCTCGAGCCACGCGGTGTACCCGTCGACGGGGAGGCCCTCGTAGGTGTCGTTGAAGTACCGGTTGTCGAAGGTGTAGCGGACCGGCAGGCGCGTGATGATCGACGCGTCGAGCTCCTTGGGGTCGGTCTGCCACTGCTTGGTGGTGTACCCCTTGATGAACGCCTCGTAGAGCGGGCGCCCGATCAGCGAGATCGCCTTCTCCTCGAGGTTCCGCGCCGCCTTCGTGTCGATCTCGGACGCCTGCTCGGCGATCAGGGCGCGGGCCTCGTCGGGGGTGTGCGCGCGGCCGAAGAACTGGTTGATGAGCATGAGGTTCATCGGGAACGCGTAGACCTGGTCGCCCGCGCGCGCGAACACCCGGTGCTGGTAGTTCGTGAACTTCGTGAAGCGGTTCACGTACTCCCACACCCGCTCGCTCGAGGCGTGGAACAGGTGCGCGCCGTAGCGGTGGATCTCGATGCCGGTCTCCGGCTCGACCTCGGAGTATGCGTTCCCGCCGATGTGCGATCGGCGTTCCAGGACGAGCACCCGCTTGTCCAGCTCGCGCGCGGTTCGTTCGGCGACGGTGAGACCGAAGAACCCGGAGCCGACGACGACGAGGTCGTATCCCGCGTAGGTCACGGCACCGAGGGTAGACGGCCCGCGCCACGCCCCGCCCCCGGCATCACGGGGCCGCGCCGGGCCGCCGTGTAGGTTCGCGGCCGATCGCCGCGAACCGGCGATGGCAACGATCCGGGGGTTCAGCAGGTGGGCGCAGGCGTCGTGGCGCTGTACGTGCTCGTGCTCTGGATCCCCGGCCTCGCGCTCGGCGCCCTCGCCGGGCTGCGCGGGTGGACCCTCGCCGCGGCGGCGCCGCTGCTCACCTACGCCGTCGCGGGGCTGTTCGGCCCGCTCTTCGCCGCCCTCGGCATCGCGTGGTCGCCGATGAGCGCCGGGCTGCTCCTCGTGGTGCTGTGCGCGGTGGGCGTGCTCGGCCGCTACCTCCTGCGGCAGCGGCTCGGCCCGCCCGAGCCCGCCGGGCCGCCGACCTGGTCCCTCGCGGCGCACGCCGGCGTCGCCGCCGGGCTGGCCTGGATCGTCGTCGTGGGCGGCACCGTGATCTGGTCGGGGCTCGGGCAGCTGAACGCGATCCCGCAGGACTGGGATGCGGCGTTCCACGCCAACGGCATCCGCTGGATCGCCGACACCGGCGACAGCAGCCTCACCGGGATGGCCAAGGTCAACTGGTACGCGGCCGACGTCGAGGTCTTCTACCCCAACGCCTACCACCTGGTCGCCGCGGTGGTCCTGCGGATGACGGGCGCGGACATCCCCACCGTGCTCAACGCGCACACCGTGCTGCTGCCCGGGATGGGCGCGCTGACCATCGTCGCGCTCGTGCACCGGTTCCGCGGTCGGGCCCTGCTCGCGGTGACCGCCGCAGGCTGCAGCATCGCGATCACCTCGTTCTACGACATGCTGTGGCGCGGCCCGCTGCTGCCGTTCGTGACCGGGGCGGTGCTGATGCCGCTGGCCGCCGTGCTGCTGGTCGACGTGCTCGACACGGCCGGGTGGCGGCAGGTCGGCAAGGGCCTGCTGTTCGGGGCCGGGCTGCTCGCCATGATCGCGCTGAACCCGGCCACCCTGTTCACCGCCGCGATCTTCACCTTCCCCGCGCTGGTGCAGCGCTGGGCGGGCAGGCCGCGGCTGCTGCTGCGCGAGCCGCTCGTCGTGCTCGCCGCGGGCGCGGTCGCCGCCCTCATGTCGCTGCCCCAGGTGCTCGGCTCCATCGGCAGCGCCTCGGGCGAGCCGGTCCACGACTGGCCCGCCGAACTCACGCAGTCGGAGGCGTTCGGCGAGCTCCTGGGTCTCGCGCACGACGGGCTGCGCCCGCAGTGGTGGCTGGTGCTGGTCGCCGCCATCGGCCTCGCCGCCCTGGGGCGCCTCGCCGACCTGCGCTGGATCTTCGCGTCCGGGTTCGCGTTCGGCACGCTGTTCGTGCTCGCCGCGTCGTCGGACGAGCCGTGGGTCAACGCCATCACCCGGCCGTGGTGGAACGACCAGTGGCGGCTCGTCGGGATGTGCGTCGTGCCCATCGCGGTGCTGGGCGGGCACGGGCTCGCCGAGCTGCAGCGCCACGCGGCGACGCGGATCCGGACGCTGGCCGACAAGGTCGGCGCCGGTCCGCCCGCGCTCGCGGGCACCGCCTCGACGGCGGTCGCGACCGCGCTGGTCGTGGTGCTGTTCGTGGTGGCGACGGACCAGCTGTACCTGGGCCGCAACGTCGCCCGGATGCGCCTCGCCGCCCCCGACGGCCCGGTCGTGTCCTCGCTGGAGGCCGACGCGATGCGCGTGCTCGCAACGCTCGTGCCGCCCGACCAACGCGTCATGAACGACCGGGGCGACGGCTCGGTGTGGATGTACGCGCTCGCGGGCGTCCACCCGGTCGCGGGCTTCTACAACTTCTCCGGCGTCGACGAGGACGCGCTGCTGCTCAACGAACGGTTCAACCGGTACCCGGTGGACCGGTCGGTGCGGGCGGCGGTCGCGCGCCTCAACGTGACGTACGTGATGCTGGGGCGCGGCTTCGTGCGCACCGACTGGCGGCGGGCACCCGGGCTGCTCGGCCTGGAGGACGCCCCGTGGCTGCAGACGGTGTACCGGAACCGGGACGCGGTCATCTACCGGATCAGGGCACGGCCCGCCTGAGTCATACGCTTGCCGCCGTGTCCGCGCACACGGCGGCGGGACCGGCCCTGCCGTCCGCCGCACCGCCCTCCGACCCGCCGCCGAGCCGGTTCGCGCGGCTCGCGTTCGCGGCAGGCGAGGTCGTCGCGGCCCTGGCCGCCGCGGGCGCGTCGGTGGCGCTCAGCACCTCGGTGGACGTCGACCCGGTGGACCGGGTCGGCCAGGTCAGCGGCCTCGCCGCGCTCGACCTGCGGTTCGTGCTGCTCGGGTTGGTCGTGCTCGCCGCCTGTGTCGCGACGGCGCGGCACCCGCGCGTGTTCGCCGTGGTCGGGCGGCTCGCCTGCGCCGCCGTCGCCGGCCTCGTCACCGGGCTGGTGGCGGGCGGGATCGTGCTCGCGCTGCACGGCACGTCGTGGCCGCTGTTCGCGAACTGGGGTGACTCGGGCCAGCTCATCCGCTGGGCGGACGACATCCTCGCGGGCCGGCCGGTGCCCCCCGACTACCCGCCCGTGGTGCTGCACCTCATCGCCCGCTGGGCCGAGCTCACCGGCGACTCGACCGCGGGAGCCCTGCGGACGTCGCAGGTGGCGGGCACGGCGCTGTTCGGCCCGATCGCGTACCTGTTGTGGCGGCTGGTGCTGGCGCCGGGATGGGCGCTCGCGGTGGCCCTGATCGCGGCGATGCCGCTGCTGGAGCCGTACAAGCCCTACACGACGGTGGTGCTGGTCGCGCTGGTCCCGGTCCTCGTCGTGTTCCTCCGGCTGCTGCGCCGCGCGGGCGAGCTGACCTGGCGGCGGCTCGCGATCGCGGGCGCGGTGACGGGTCTCGTCTGCGGCGTGCTGTTCAGCGTGTACTCCGGCTGGTTCCTCTGGTCGGCGCCCGGCACCGTGGTCGCGGTGCTGGCCCTGTTCCCGTGGCGGGCCCCGCTGCGCGGCCTCGCCCTGGTCGCAGCCGCGGCGGTCGGCCTCGTCGCGGTGGCGTGGCCGCACCTGTTCGGCATCCTCGCCGCCCTGGGCGCCGTGCAGGACCGCTACTTCTACTTCGACACCACCGTCGAGCCCGCCTACATCGCGATGTGGCGCAACGACCTGCCCGGCAACGTCGGGCCGTGGCCGCCACCCGGCGAGCTCGCCGGAGTGGGCGTCTTCACCGCGCTGCTCGCGGTCGGCCTGGGGATCGCCGTCGCGGTGGCGGGCCGCCGCACCGCGGTCCTCACCGCGGGCTGCCTCCTCGCGGGCGCGTGGATCCTGCGGTTCGCTATCGCCTCGCAGATGTACGCGACCGGGACCGTGCAGCTCTACCCGCGCACCTCCGCCGAGATCCTGTTCTGCCTGCTGCTGCTCGGCGTGCTCGCGGCCCACTACGGCGGGCGGAGGCTGGTCGACGCGTGGCGGGCGCGCGTCGTCGCGGGCAACGGGCGCCTCCCCCGCCCCGCGACGCCCCTCATCGGCGCGCTCTGCGCCGCCCTGCTGCTCGGGCTCTCCATGGGCTCGGCCACCGCCGACCGCTACCTGCCGCGCAACGACCGGTCGATGGGGTTGCTCGCCTACGTCTCCCAGCACGTGCGGCAGCCGGACGGGCTCTGCCCGCGGTTCAGCGGGCCGAGCGGCTGCGCGCCCGACCCGGGGGCGTTGCTGCGGGGGGAATGGCGGCGCGACGTCGATCCGGTGCGCCGTTGATCCGATGTTCAGCTCGTCGGGCCGGCGCGCCTCACGACCAGGCGAAGTAGGCCTCGCGGTCCGGGTCGGACTGACCTCGAGCTCGCCGGGACGCCAACCTCGCCTTCGTCTGCACGATCTCCTCGGCGACGGCCGCGAACCACTCCGTGACCGAAGCCCACCGCTTCTGCACGCTCCCGCCTTCGGTGAGCACCCACAGCGGCGGGTCGGGAAGGCCCAGATCGGCACCGTCCACGACGAGGTAGGACGAACCGGCCGCGTCGAGGACGGCGAGCAGGTTGCCCGGGTCCCGCATGCCGTGCTCGTCGACCTCGTCGAGGCAGTCCAGCGCGTCCTGCTTCACCTCGGCGTCGACGGTGACGCCGAAGATCGATCCGGCGAACCACAGGGCCGGCTTCCGGCCGAGCAGCCGCAGGACCTCCCGGAGCGCCGCAGGCACCGCCGGGACCCCCTGCGCCGCGGCCATGCGGTCGATGTCCGCGTCCGAAGCGCCCTCCACCGTCTCGGCGCGGAAGCCCTCCGCCACCGCGGAGGCGAAGATCTCACGCACCCGACGCTGCGCGTCAGCCGTCTCCCGATCCACCGGAGGACCTACCCCTCCTCAGCACGTCGCCGGACAGGTTCCACGCGTCGATGGTGACACCTTCGCCGAAGGCGTCCTGGAAGTCGTCCATCAGGTCCCGGCACGAGTTGCAGACCTGCTCCCGCGGTGGCAGCTCCCGCGCCCCGCGGGGGTAGTCGATGACCAGGTCCACCTTGAGCGCGATGTCGTCGAGGTTCAACCCGAGCTGCCCCGCGACGTCCGCGATGACGTCCGCGGCGTTCACCGGGTAGCCCTTGCCGTCCTTGGGAGCCCGTGCGATCGCGGACGCGATCGCGTCCTCGACGGCCTGCCTACTCTTGCCCGACCCGCGTTCCAGCACGTCCCGCGCCAGCTTCTCGAAGATCTTGGGCTCGGAGTCGACGTGGCGGGGCAGACCGCCGACCTCGTAGGTCCGGAAGATGCGGTGGCCGTCGGGCGGCAGCTGCGGCAGGTGCTCACCGGCCGTACCCCGCAGCAGCGGCTCCTCCCCGCTGACCGCGGCGAGCTTCTCCTCGAAGGTCCTGCCGTTCACCGTTCCGCCGGCCCGGCCGGTGGTGATGGTGCGGTTCGGCCACTTGTTCCTGACCTTCTTGTTCGCACCCTCGGTGAACTCGGTCTCCCGGATCGCGCGGTTCTCGGCGACGAGGTCGTCGAGGAGCCCCGGCCCGGGCGCGTCCGGCAGGTTCCCGACGGGCGGGCCGCCGGTCGGTGGCGTCGGGGCGTCCGGCAGCCGGCCGGTGTCCGGCACCGGCGGCACGACCGGATCCGGGGGCGTCGCGACCGACGTGTCGGGGAGGACCTCCGGCGCGAGCGCACCCGGAACGCTCGGCGGGTCGACGTCCAGCCTGTTCCCCGGGCCGCCCCGGTCGCCCCGACCCGACAACGAGTGGCGGCGCCCGGGGAGTTTCGACAACGCCTTCACGAACGACTTCGTGACCAGCGACCCGACGCCCGCGGAGAGGACCATCGCGGGCCCGGAGACCGCGGTGGAGACGGTGGCGACCGGCTCCCAGTAGAGCTCCCGGCCCGCGTCGCCGGAGAAGATCTTGCCGATCATCTCCATGCTCGCGTTCCACTGGGCCTTCAGCGGCCAGACCCGCGCGGTGTACTCCTCCTCGGTCTCCCCGGGGCGACGCTCGAACTCCTCGCCGCCGACCGCCTTCACGAAGTTGCTGCCGTGCGTCCAGATGTCCTTCGCGCCCTGGACGATCCCCTCCGGCAGGCCCACGACGGCGTCGACGCCGCCCCGCCACAGGTTGATGGCGAACCGCCCGACGGTCTCGTGGGTGTCGGCGCCGAGGGTCTTGGGCTCGCGCGCGGGGCGGAAGTCCTCGGACCGGTGCTCGTCGGGGGAGATCGACTCGATGTGCCCGGAGATGCTGTGCCGGTCGGGGGTCCAGGTGGAGTGCGCGTTCCACGGGTCGGCGACGCCGTGGCAGGTCCCGGTCCCCTTGCCGTCGCAGTTGCTCTGGGTGTCCCGGTCGGAGTCGACGTGCGTGTGGAACTCGCCGCCGCACCCCGTGCCGACGCTGCCGGTGCAGGTCCCGCCCGCGATCGCCTCGCCGTGGTGGGCCATCGGCTTGCCCTCGAGGCTCACGTCGGTGAGCGCGCCGGCGAAGCTCGAGACGCCGCAGTGGCCGGCCGCGCGCTGACCGCAGTGGTGCTTGGCGTCGGCCGAGTTCATGCCGTTGAGGTCGTGGGCCTTCGTGCGCGCGTGGTACTCGCAGTCCGGGCCGACGCCGCCCTCGCAGCTGGCGAACGCGAC
The DNA here is from genome assembly GCF_035305885.1 of Pseudonocardia sp. Classification (GTDB taxonomy): domain Bacteria; phylum Actinomycetota; class Actinomycetes; order Mycobacteriales; family Pseudonocardiaceae; genus Pseudonocardia. Next base: position 38,781 of record NZ_DATGOP010000091.1, on the reverse strand, counting down.
GATCTCGTTGCCGTGCACCTCGAGCCCGGCCGCGGTCATGCAACCGCCCGTGCCGTCGGCGCTCGTGGTCGTGCAGTCGGCGTTCGCGGACGCGCTCAGCTTCTTGTCGTGCGTCACGAGCCCGGCGTCGCTGTGCGTGCTGGCTTCCCAGTCGCACGCCATGCCCTCGATGCAGATCCCGTACGAGAGGACGGGATTGCCCTTGCCGCTCGTCGTCTCGCTGTGGCAGCCGCCGGAGCCCGTGCCGGAGCAGTTGCCCACGGTCGACTCGCCGAGGTCGATGTGCGACCAGTAGTTGCCGTCGCAGTCCACACCCGCCGAGCCGGCGCAGTAGCCGATGGTCTCGATCGAGAAGTTCTCGCGCTCCCGGTCCGGCTTCAGCTCTGCCTTGACGCCGATCAAGCAGTCACCTTCGCCGTGGTGGCTGCACCGCTGGTGCGCCCCGCCCTGCGCGATGAGGTTCTCGGCGTACGCGTCACCCACCCCGCTGAGGCGGCAGCCCGGGCCTTCGCAGGACAGGTGCAGCAGGAGCACCCCGTCCTCGTCGACCTCGGCGTAGGCGACGGTGCCGCAGCCACCACCGCCGAAGCCGCCGCTGTCGCCGCAGTCCGAGCCGCCGTTCACGGTCTCGGTGCCGGTGTCCACGTCGACGTCGCTGTGCGCCCGGTAGTTGTGGTGGCACGCCGCGCCGCCGCCGCCCGCGCACGAGGCACCCGCCGACGCCGACTTGTCGTTGGCCGCCGCCACCGCGGACGTCGCGCAGAACCCGCTGACGCCGCTGCCCGAGCAGTCCGCGTCGGCGTGCGCGTGGTGCTTCGGGTCGTGGAACGCGTCGGCCACGGAGTGCGACGCGAAGCTCGCGAAGCAGTTCGCCGCACCGGAGCACGCCGCGGAGGCGCTCGCCCCCGTGGGGCCGGCGCCGGCCTGCGCGCTGACCGCCACCCCGCCGGCGCCGAGCCCACCGCCGCCGGAGCCGTGGGCCGACGCCCGTGCGGTGTGGCGCACGGTGGAGCCGTTGGGGCCCGGCCCCTGGTAGGCGGCGGAGTCCGCGGCGCTCGCGGAGTACGAGTGGCGGCAGTTCGGCGCGCCCGTGCAGGAGGCCGAGGCCGACGACCACCCGGGCCCGGCCGCGGCCCGTGCGGTGACGAAGACGCGACCGCGGCCGAAGCCGCCCTCGTCGGAGCCGGCCGCCGAGGCCCACGCTCCGCCTGCGGCGTCGGACACGGACGCGGAGTAGGAGTGGCTGCACCGGGTGCCGGGGCTACCCGCGCAGGAGGCGGACGCCGACGCGAAGCCCGGCCCACCGGCCGCGGACACGCTGGTCGCCGCCATGCCTGCGCCGGCGCCCGTCCCCGTGGCATCCGCCTCGGCACCCGGGGCGGCGGCGTGGCTCGTGGCGCGGTAGGAGCAGGTCGAGGCGCCCTCACACACGGCGAACGCCGATGCCTGTCCGGTGCCGGCGTCAGCGACCACGCCCGCGGCGCAGCGGCCGTCCGGACCCATCGCGCAGCCGGCGTCGGCGTGCACCCGGCTCGCGCTCGCCGAGACCGGTGCGCTGGACGCGGCGCGGCTCCGGACGCAATCCGCGCCGGCGGCGGCCTCACACGAGGCGGAGGCGAACGGCAGGCCGTCCCCGGCCGCGACCGCGCTGGTGGCGGCGCACTCCCCGGCCGCGGGGCCCGCCGCGCAGCCGGACGACGCCCCGGCGCGGCCGGGGCCCTCGGGGGTTGCAGTCGTGGCGGTACCCGCGGTGCGGATGCGGCACCCGCTGCCGATGCAGCCCGCGCCCACCTCGGCGGAGTGGTCGCCGGACAGCCCCCCGGTCTGCGCCGAGCAACGTCCCGGGGCAGCGCAGGTCGAGGTCGAACGTCCGCGGACCCCGGCGTCGCCCACCGCGGTGACCTGCGTGGTCGACGACGCGCGGGTGGCACACCCGGTGGCGCTGCCGTCGACGCAGTACGCCTCCACGGCCGCAGAGGAGGTGGCGAACCGCTCGTCCGGTCGGGCGCCCGCGGGCGATGCGCTCCCGCCGACCCCGGCGGAGATCATCGCCGTGCACGGGGTGGCCCCGGTGCATACGGTGGCGCCGTCCGCGCTGCTGCGGCTCGTCGTCGCCTCGCCCGCGGCGGCGTGCCCGCTCAGGGCAGCGATGCAGCCCGCGTCCGGGCAGATCGCGAGCGAGCCGGCCCGGCCGTCGGCGGAGAAACCGGCCTCGCGCCAGCCCGCCGAGGACGCGTCGCTGCGCACACCGCACCCGGTCGTCGCGGTCGCGCACGTCGCCGCGGTACGCGCCCACCCGACACCGGCGGTGGCGCCCGTCGTGCGCGCGGCGCAACCCGGGCCTGCGCACTGCGCGATCCCGTCGGCGCGGCTCGTGGTCGCGGGGGCGCCGGTCACCGGCCTCACGGCCAGCTCGGCGGCCTCCGCCGCGGCCAGGCGCGCCTGCTGCGCCCGCGCCGCCGCTTCCGCGGCGATCTTCTTCTGCTCTGCTGTGGCATCCGCCCGGCTCGCGACCCGCGCGGCCACGGCGGCGGCGTGCTCCGCCTGCGCGGCCTCTTCGGCCAGCTGCACGGCGGTGCTGATCCGTTCTTCCGCGATCACGTCGGCCACGACCTGGCCGGACGCCGCGGTGGCGCTGGTCTGCGCCTGGCAGCCGCTCCCACCCGTGAGGCAGCTGCCGCTGGTGGTGGAACCGTCGGCCGGTGGGCCGCGCGCCCCGTTCGCACCGCCGCCCGCGACCGGGCCGTCGATGCCCGCCGCCGAGCTGCGCACCGATCCGGCGCAGCCGAGGCCACCGCCCGAACAGTCGAGCGTGGCGTCGACCATCGTCCAGCTGGACGCGCCCGGCACGGTCGGCGCCCCGGAGTTCGCCGACGATCCGGGGGCCACCGGCGCCGGCGCCGCCGGGAGCTCCTGACCCGGTTCGGCGCCCCGCGGGGCGTCGCCGGTGGTCTCCGAGCTCACGGTCGCGTTGGCGGTCGAACGCTGGGCCACCAGCGGGGTGATCACGTTCGCCGACGGGTCGGACGAGGCACCGGAGTTCGTGACGGCCCGGCACACGCCGCCCAGCACGCCCTCGCAGGACCCTTCGCCGCGCGAGCCGCGCGGGGTGGCCGACACCAGCGGGTCGGTGGCGGTCGCCGCGCTCGACGCCGAGCCGGTGCACGGGGTCCAGCCGGTGCAGGCCATCGCCGCGCCCGAGGCGGAAGCCGCCGACGGCCCGGCCGCAAGCCGCGCCGCGTTCACCGGCCGCGGGCCGCCGGCCAGCGCGAGGACCGCGCCGGGGCCGCTGGAGGCGGTCGAGATCGAACGCGCCGCGCACCCGTCGGTCGCGCCCGTGCAGGACGCGGTGCCGTCGGAGGTGCGGACCAGCGCCCCGTCCCGGGCGGTGGTGCTCGTGCGCACCGTCCCCGCGCACGCCGTTGCGGCCGCGCACTCGAGCGTCCCGTACGCCGTGGCCGTCGACGACGGCCCGCTCGTCGGCTGCCCGGGCAGGGGCAAGCCGGTGTCCGGGTCGGTGGCGACGAAGTCGGCCGCGCTGGACGCCGCCGACGCGGCCCGGCCCGCGCACCCGCCGCCGGCCACCGTGCACTCCGCGGCCGCGGAGGTCCCGCGGGCGTCCGGCGTGACGGCGGTGTCGCGGGCGGCGGTGGTGGCGGTCGCGGTGCCGCCGCACTCGCCGACGCCGCCCGCGCACTCCACGACCGCGTCCGCGTACGACACGCTCACCGGACCGGAGGCGGGCGCCTGCCCGAGCACGGCCTCACCCGGGTCGGCCTCCCGGTCCGAGACGGTCGTGTCCGACGCCGTCGAGCACGCGCCCCCGGCACCGTGCGCCGTGCACGACGCGGTTCCGGTGCTGTCGCGCACGCCCGGGACGTCCCCGGAGGCGGCGCCGGACGTCGCCGACGCGCCCGTGCCCGAGCACGTCGTCGCCGGGCAGTTGACGGTGGCGGCGGCCGTGCTGGTGGCGTGCAGCTCGCGGGCCGACCCCCCGGCGGCCACGCGGAGCGCCGACCAGGGGTCGCGCTCGACCTCGGTGTTCCCGGCCTCGGACGTCGACTCGGCGGCGCAGCCGCCGTCCGCCACGGTGCAGGACGACGACCCTCCGGTCTCGCGCACCGGCGCGGCCGCCTCCGCGCTCGCCGGGCTCTCCGTGGCCGTCCCGCTGGTCACCGCGGACGCCCGACCGCGGCACCCGTCCTCGCACTCGACGCTGCCGCCGGCCGTGCTCGACGCCGACGCCTCGTCGTCCTCGCCCTCGGCCCGCGAACCGCTGCGGGCCGAGCAGGTGCCGCCGTTCACCGCGCAGTCGGCGTGGGCGGCGGTGACCGACCGGCGGGTCTGGGCGTCGGCCTCGACCACGGACGCGTCCGTGCTCGTGCGGGCGGAACCGGTGCAGCCGGTGTCGCAGCCCGTCTCGGCGTCCGCCTCGACCTCGCCGTCCTCGCTCACCTCGACGCGGCTCGACGTGCCGCAGCCGCTCGCGGACGCGCAGTCCGCCGCCCCGCTGCCGGCGACGTGCCGGTCGGTCGTCCGCTCGGCGGAGGCGAGGCGGACGGTGTCGTCCGCGGCGTCCTCGGCGTCCGACCGTTCGCGGTCGCGGCCGGAGCCGCTCGAGTCGCTGTGGCAGGTGCCGCCGCCCGACTCGCACTCCGCGCTCGCGCTCTCGGGCGTGGCCCGGCTGGACTGCCCGCAATCACCGCCGCCGTCGCACCACGCGGACGCGCGCGTCTGCGTCCCGTTCGCGCCGCGGCTGGACGCGCTGCTGCGACAGCCGGAGTCGTCGCACGAGGCCTCGGCCTTCGAGCCACCCGACTCCGACGACGCGCCGCAGCCCGACGAGACCCCGGACAGGCACAGCCGCCGCTGCGAATCCCGCTTCCCGTCGGCCGACTCGCTCACCGACCCGCAGGCCGTGAACGCACCGTCCGAGTCGCAGCCCGCGGCCGAGCCCTCAGCGTCCAGGTCGTCCTCGGAGACCGTCCGCACCTCGCGGTCGGTGGCCTCCATCAGGTCCTCGGTGGCCTCGTAGACCTCTTCGCGCCGCTCCTCGTAGTCGGCGACCTTCTTGTCGTGCTCTCCGCGGTCGGCCGAGCCCGCGGCGCCCTTCTTCTCCTCGGCCTCGAGCTGCTTCTCGCGCTCGCTCAGCTCGCGGTGGCCGTCGACGACCTCGTCGACCAGCTCCACCCGGTCCGGTGACAGCTTCGACCGGCGCTTCGCGGCCTCCCGCTCCAGCTTCGCGTGCTTCGCGGCCTTCCGGTCGTACTCGGCCCGGGACGCCTCGCCGGCGGCGACCTTCCTCTTCGTGCGCGCGAGTTCGCGCTTGCTCTCGTCGACCTCGATCCGGTCCTCGAGCACCCGCTCGGTCAGTTCCGGGGAGTCGTCGTGGTCCTCGTCGTCGCGGTGGTCGTCGCGATCGTCGTCATCGCGGTCGTCGCGGTCGTCGTCATCGCGGTCGTCGTCGGACCCGCGGGAGTCCTCCTCGTCGTCGACGCTGAGGAGCGCGACGGCATCCGACGGCGGGCCACGCGAGCCGGCCGGGGCGCCCGGGCGCGACCGGGCGCCCCGGGCGTTCGTGTCCTCGGTGGCGTCGTGCTCGTCGGCGGCTCCGGTCGAGCGGCGACGCGCGTCCGCGGCGTCGGGGTGGTCGGTCTCGGTATCGAGCGCGCGGGCCGCCTGCTTCACGGTCTTCTTCGGGTGGGCGGTGCCGCCCTCGTCGGCGGACCGCTCGCCGGACCCCTCGTTGCCCGTGGTCCGGGTGCGGCCGTCATCGGCCGACGCGTGGACGGCGCGCACCTCGGCGGCCGGCTCGTCCTCACCCGCACCGCCGCGGCGCCGCTCGGCCCCGGACCCATCGGGATCGCCGGACTCCCCGGTTGCGGCCCGGCGGCCTTTCGCAGCCGAGTCGTCCGTGTCGGCGGTGCGTCGCTGCCGGGCGACGGGCTCGTCGGCCGTCCGCTCGCGGGCTTCCTCCCGGTCGCCCTCCTCCTCATCGGAGTCCTGCTCCGCCTCGCGCTCGTCGTCTGCGTCGCGGCGCTCGCCCGACTCCCGCTCGCCGCCCGGCTCGTCCTCCTCCCGCTCGTCCGACGCGCCCGAGCGGTCGTCGGCGTCGGCGCGCTCCTGCGAGCGCTTCTCGTCCTCGGAGCGCTTCTCGCGCTTCGACGTCTTGCCGTCCTTCTTCTCGTCCTTGGACTCCTTGGACTTCCTGGACTCCTTGGACTTCCTGGGCTCCTTGGGCTTCTTGGACTTGTTGGACTTCTTCTTCTCGCCCTTGGAGCCCTTGTCCTTCTTCTCCTTCTTGCCCTTCTTGTCCCTCTTGTCGCGCTCGCCATCCGAGTCCTCGTCATCGGAGTCGTCGTCCGAGTCATCGGAGTCATCGGAGTCCTCGGAGTCGTCGTCGGAGTCGTCGGAGTCGTCGCCGTCCGAGTCGCCGTCGTCGTCAGCGGCGGCGGCGGGCCGGCTGAAGCCGACCTTCGCGATGCCGGCCTGCGTGGCGACGACCGGGACCGCGGCCGCCGCGGGCGACGCCGCGAGGAACGCCGCGCCGAACCACAGGGCGACGACCGCGCCGGCCAGCCCGAGGGTCCACCGCAGCAGCAGGCACAGCCGATCCGCGGCGGACAGCCGCAGGCGCACGCGCACGACGGCGCCTGCGGGGAGGCTCGTGGCCCCTCCGTCCAGGGCGGGTCGCGGGTGCATGGCGGTGAACTCCGAGCGTCGGTTGCCGGGAAGGAGGCAGCGACGAGGACCGTCGCCGGGGCAGCACGCGATGCGTGCGGGACGAAGGGAGGACGGCCCACGTCGCGCCTGAGGCAGCGACCCGGTTCCGGGCGGGATGGTCACGCCCGAGATGCATTCCCCCCTGTGAGGAGCCACCTGCCCGTCGCGACCGCGTCAGCGACCGGCGGGGCTCCGAACGGCGATCAAGGTAGACGATCGCGTCGCCGGGTATCAACCCCGATGCGCGAGCGTGTCCATTCTTAAGCGGTCAGCCCTCGCGGGGCACGAGCACGTCCCCGCACGAGGCCCGCGGCGACCGTCGCGCCTCCTCGTCGGCCGCCACCACCTGCACCGCGCGGGCGCGCAGCGCCGCGAGCCCGCGCGGCCCGAGCGCGTCCCGCCGCACCCAGTAGGTGACCCCCGCCGGGGTCGTCACGATCCGGGCGTAGTCCTGCGCCAGCCGCGGGTCGCGGCCGAGCTCGGTCACCCGCTCCCAGGTGGGGCCCAGGGTGATGAAGGTCGGGCGCACCTCGGTGAGGATGTGGGTCCGCAGCCCGGCGAGGTCGCCGTCGGCCCAGAAGCGCGCGACCCGCCGGTCGGCGAGCCCGACCACGTCGACCACCTCCAGGTTGCTGACGAGCGCGGTCGCCCCGATGTCCGGCGCCGCCAGTACGGGGTCGGCGACGTCGACGGCCTCGGCGAAGGAGTTGATCGCCCAGCCGGTGTTCTGGGCGACGAGGCACAGCGGAGCGGTCGGGTCGGCGCGGAACGCCCGCGCGCCGTCGAGGAGCACGAGACCGGACACCGCGGCCGCGCCGGCCGCGAGCACCGCGACCACGACCTGGCCGCGACCGACGACCCGGGGCGCGACGGACACGGCGGCGACCACCGCCGCGAGCGCGCCCAGCGGCCACACCGGGGTGGCGAAGCGCAGCTGGCCCATCCAGTCCGGCGCGAGCACCCCGAAGGCCACGACGGCGAGCCCGAGCGGCACCAGCAGGGCCACCAGCGCCCGGCGCCGCACGCCCGGCTGGAGCACCGCCGCGCCGATGGCGGCGACGGCGAGCAGGGCGGCGGGCCAGCCGACGTAGGTCACGAGCTCGCCCGGCCGGAGCGCGGCGCCGAGGTCCGGCAGGCCCTGCGCCTTCGCGATCGCCGTGTTCGGGACGAACTCCCCGAACACCGCCAGCCGCCACGCCAGGTAGGCGAGCGTCGGCACGGCGAACACGAGCACGGAGAGCGCGGCCGCCCGGACCGCGGGGCGCAGGTCGTGCCGGTGCAGCAGCAGGAGCAGGACGAGCGGGAAGGCCGCGGCGTAGATCAGGCCGTCCGGGCGGGTGAGCGCCGCCAGCGCGGCGAGCAACCCGCACCGCACGGCCGTGGCCGGCTCGAGCAACCTGCCCGCCACGACGGCGCGGACCAGCACCGCCGCGATCCCGGCGACGGCGAACGCCAGCAGCGCGTTCTCCAGCCCGGACACCGTCCAGATCACGAAGGACGGCACGACCGCCGTCACCAGGCCCGCACCGATCGCGACGAGAACGGGCCTGCGGGTCGCCGCGAGCGCGGCGGAGTAGCAGAACGCGAACACGCCGGCGACCAGCGCCAGCGCCAGCAGCTTGGGGAACGCCACGTAGTCGGGCACCCCGAACCACGAGCCGCGGTCGAACAGCCCGACCCAGCGGGCCAGCACGAGCAGGCCGAGCCACGCCGGGTTCGAGAACCCCTCGACCGGCTCGGCGCCCGGCTGCAGGACCGGTCCCGCGCCGGTGGCGATGGAGCGGGCGTAGGCGAAGGTGATGCCCGCGTCGTCGACGATCCAGCGCCCGTACGCCAGCGCGTGCAGGCCGAACACCGCCGTGGGCACGCCGACGGCGACCCCGGCGCGCAGCCACCAGGCCGCGGCCTCGCGGTCGCCGGACCCGCCGGCGTCGTCCCTGCTCACGACCAGCGCCCGGCGGTGGGTGACCGTCATGCGCCAAAGGCGTGCCGGGCCAGCGTCCGGACGCCGTCGAGCCCGCCGTGCCGGGCCGCGGCCGGCAGCCGGGTGAGCGCGTTGATGCGCGACGAGAGGTGGCGCCGGGCGGCGCGGGCCGCGCGCGGCCACCCCCGGTCGGCCATCCGCTGGGCCGTCTCGAGGAAGAAGGCCCGTTCCTCGGCGAAGCGCCTGCCGTCGGCCGCGTGGGCCGACGACACCGAGGCGTCGTGGCGCCGGTAGCGGAAGCAGGTGGTCGGCTCGACGAGCAACGACTCGCCGTCGAGCACGAGGTCGAGGACGAGGGCGAGGTCCTGGACCACGTCGACGCCCTCGCGGAACCCGGTGCGCCGCAGCGGCCCGGACCGCCAGCACAGCGACGGGAAGTACAGCCAGTTGCCGCGCAGCAGGCTGGTGGCGAGCTCCTCGCCGGCGAGCACGGTGGGACCGGTCACCCGCGGCGCGTAGACCCAGCGCTTGCTCATGTCCACCAGCGATCGCGCGCGTGCGCCGTCGGCGCCCACCACCTCGACGCCCGGCTGGATGATCGCGGCGTCCGGGTGCGCGGCGTGCGCGCGGCGGACGGTGGCGACGTAATTGGGCAGCATGAGGTCGTCGTTGCCGATGATCACGACGAGCTCGTGCTCGGCCCGGTCGACGCACTGCTGGAAGTTGCGGTTGATGCCCAGGTTGCGCGGGTTGCGCAGGTAGCGCACCCGCTCGTCGGACAGGCCCGCGCACCAGTCGGCGAGCGCGTCGTCGGCCGCCTCGCCGGTGTCGTCGAGGATCGTGAGCCGCCAGTTCGGGTCGTCCTGGGCGAGGACGCTGCGGATCGTCGCCTGCACCAGGTCCAGCCGCCCGTAGTGGGGCAGCATGACGTCGACGGTCGTCACCGGGCGGGGTCCTCGCTCGCCACCGGCACCCGGTCGCCGTCCCCGCTCGCGACGCTGACGCTCCGCGGGGGCAGCAGCCCGCGCTCGCGGTTGACCACCTCCGCCTCCCGGATGGCCACGGTGCGCGCCAGCTCGGTGTAGCGCCGGTCGACCACCCGGAAGCGCTGGTACATGCTGAACATGCCGGCCATGAACGCCACGACCAGCGCGTACAGCACGAGGTCGGTGCCGCGGCCGACGCCGAGCAGGTGGGCGATCGCGGTGAGGTCGTCCGGCCGCATCACGGCGTAGACGTTCGCGATCGCGAAGAGCACGAGCGCGATCCGCTTGCTCGCCTGCACGTAGATCGCGTGCGAGCTGCGGACGAAGACGTAGAGGATGGTCAGCACCGCGAGCACGAGGACGAACTGGATGAGCACGGCTGATCAGCCTCCCCGGTTGCGGACGGACAGGTCGAACAGGATGTTGACCCCGTTCAACAGCGACTGGCCCTTGCTGCGGGAGTACTCGGTGTAGCGGATCGACACCGGGATCTCGCGCACCCGCCACTTCGACCGCCCCAGGTAGGAGATGATCTCCGAGGCGTGGGCCATCCCGTTCATGGTGATCTGCAGGTTGTCGGCCACGGGACGGGTGAACACCCGCAGCCCGTTGTGCGCGTCGGTGAGGTGCAGCTTGCGGCCCGCCGGGCTCAGCAGCACCGCGAGACGCAGCACGAGACGTTTGAGCAGCGGCACCGAGTCGGCCTGGTCGGCGAACCGGGTGCCGAGCACGACGTCGGCGGCGCCGGACCGGGCGAGGTCGACCATCGCGGCGGCGTCCTCGATGCGGTGCTGGCCGTCGGCGTCGTAGGTGACGAAGTACTGGGCGCCGGGCTGCGCCTTCGCGTAGGTCAGCCCGGTCTGCAGGGCGGCGCCCTGCCCGAGGTTCACGGGGTGGCGCACGAGGTGCGCGCCGGTGCGCAGCACGGCCTCGGCCGACCCGTCGACGCTACCGTCGTCGACGCAGACGACGTTCGGGAAGACCGTCAGCACCTGCCGCACGACGGATTCGAGCACCGGCGCCTCGTTGAAGACCGGGATCACGACCCAGACGTCCTCGTTGCGCCTGCCGTCGACGGTGGTCACACCGGGCTCCTCCGGGTCGTTGTGTCCTGGCATGGCCGCGCCAACCTACCGGCGCCCCGTTGCGGGCGACGCACCCACGCCCGTGCCCGGTACCCGAAGCGCCCGCAGCACCCCGATCAGCAGGACGGCGAGCACCACGAGCGGGCCGACGAGCTGGGCCGCGAGGGCCGCGTCGATCGGCTCCGGCCCTACCACGAGTACCAGAAGGAACACGATCGAGCCCGCGATCCACCCGATCGTGACCGTGCGCTGGCGGCCGAGCGCGACCAGCGTGGGCTGCACGACGAGCGCGAGCATCATCACCAGCGTCGCCGCGGCGAGCAGCGCGAGCGTGCCCACCGGAGGGCGGTAGGCGGTGTTGAACAGCCTCTCGGCCGCCCACGGGCCGAGCCAGACGCAGCCGCCGATCCCGAGCAGGCCCAGGCCCGCCACCAGCCCGAGCACCTGCCACAGCTTGCGGGTCAGCTCGTCGTACCGGCCCCGGGCCGCCGCCCGGGTGACCTGCGGGAGCAGGACGGCCTGCACCGGCGCGAACAGGAACAGGGGCACGCGCGCGAGCACGAACGTCGACCCGAACACGGCCGCCGCCACGAGGTCGTCCGGCGAGCGGTAGGTGACGACGACCGGGGCGAGGTTGGCGAGCACCTGGCTGAGCGCGATCGCCCCCACGAGGTAGAGCAGGGACCGGCCCATCCCGTCGGGGACGGTCGTCGCGTCCGCCGCGGGCAGCTTCAGCGCGGGCCAGACGCTCAGGGCGGCCACGGCCGAGCCGATGGCGAACGCGAGGCCGTAGGCGACGGGCTCCTGCCACATCACGGCCAACAGGACGAGGCAGGGCAGGAGCCGGACCGCGCCCTCGACGTAGAGGGTGCGCGCGTACGGGGCGAAGCGCTGCTGGCCGCCGAGCACGCCGCGCGCCCAGTACACGGCCCCGGAACCGGCGATCGCGACGAGCAGCGCGACGAACAGGCCCGGGCGCCACTCGAGCACCCGCCCCAGCAGCAGCGGCCACGCGACGAGCACGAGCGCGACCAGCCCGGCGAACGACCAGCCCGCGAGCACCGCGGCGCGGCGTGCGACCGGGCGCAGCGGTTGCCCGTGCGCGGCGGCGGCGCTCACCGCCCGGCTGGTCTCCTGCTCGAGGGCGGCGAACACGCCGGGCCCGATGATGTTCACGAGCATGTACAGCGAGATGAGGGCGCTGAGCGCGCCCGCCTCGGCCGGGTCGTGGAACACGTGGCCGACCACGGCGACGAACGCGTAGCCCGCCGCGCCGAGCACCCCCAGCCCCGCGGCGAGGTGCGCCGCGGTGCCGAGGTGGCGGCCGGGGTTCACGTTCCCACGCTAGCCACTGCTCGGGCCCGCCCGGTCAGGTCCGGGCCAGGGTGACGAACTCGTTGTACGGGAACACCCGCCCCACCGGCCGCGGGAAGGGGAACGAGTACTGCCGCACCACCGCGAGGCCCACTGCCTCGCACAGCGCGGTGACCTCGGCGAACCCGCAGAACCGGACGTGCGTGGCGTCCGTGGTGTAGCCCTTCTCCTGCGGGGTGATCACCACGACCTTGCCGCCCTTGCGGACGTAGGGGAGGTAGGTCCGCAGGAGCCCGATCGCGTCTTCCTCCGACATGTGCTCGACGACGTGCGCCGCGAGCAGGCTGTCGAACGAGCCCTTGCGCGCGTCCTCGCTGGCGAAGAACTCGTCGGGCGTGTAGGCCACGAAACCGCGCTCCCGGGCCACGGCGACCGAGGCCGCGTTGTGGTCCACGCCCACGCCCGCGCCGTCGAGGTGGGCCAGGTTGCGCCCGAGCCCGCACCCCACGTCGAGCGTGCGGCCGAGGCCGAGCCTGCGCACGTTCCACCGGTACGGCGCCTGGACGTCCAGCCACCTCTTCCACCGCGCCTGCTCCAGCGTCTTCAGGCGTTCGGCGTAGTCGGGCGCGTCGGTTCTCGGCCGGTCGTCGGGCGCAGTCACGTCGCCCAGTGTGACGGTTTCGTCCCGTCGGGCGTGGCACCACCCCCGTCCGACCCGCCGCGGCGAGGCGGCCGCCCGTGGCCGGCCCGATACGATCCCGCCGTGCGCGCAGTAGTGACCGGCGGAGCCGGGTTCATCGGATCCCACCTCGTGGACTCCCTGGTCGCCGACGGCGCGGACGTCCTCGTCCTCGACGACCTGAGCCACGGTTCCCCCGCCAACCTCGCCGGCTCCCCGTCCGCGGAGCTGGTCGAGCTCGACGTGCGGGACGCCGACGGCGTGCGCCGGGCCGTCACCGGGTTCGCGCCCGAGGTGGTGTTCCACCTCGCGGCCCAGATCGACGTGCGCAAGTCGATGGACGACCCGGCGACCGACACCGCGGTCAACGTCCTCGGCTCGGTCAACGTGTTCGCCGCCGCGCTGGCGGCCGGCGCCCGCCGGGTGGTCAACACCTCCACCGGCGGGGCCATCTACGGCGAGACCGACGTCGTCCCGACGCCGGAGACCACGCCCACCGAGCCGCTGTCGGCCTACGGGCTGGGCAAGCGCACCGCCGAGCGGTACGGCGGCTGGTTCCGGCGCAGCCACGGGCTCGACGTCGTGACCCTGCGCTACGGCAACGTGTACGGCCCCCGCCAGGACCCCCGTGGCGACGCGGGCGTGATCGCGATCTTCTGCGACCGGGTCCTCTCCGGGCAGCGCCCCACCGTGTTCGGCGACGGCAAGCAGACGCGCGACTACGTCTTCGTCGGCGACATCGTCGCGGCCAACCGGGCGGCGGCCGTGGCCACCGGCCTGCAGCACGACATCTTCAACGTCGGCACCGGCACCGAGGTGGACGTGCTCACCCTCGCCGAGGCCGTGGCCGCGGCGGCGGGCGTCGACGAGTTCACCCCCGAGTTCCGGCCGGCGCGCCCGGGCGAGGTGCTGCGCAGCTGCCTCGACGTCTCGCGGGCGCGGGCCGAGCTGGGCCTCGCCGCGCCGACCAGCCTCACCGACGGACTGCGTGCCACCCTCGAGTGGGTGCGCACCCTCCACGAGGAGACGTCCGCATGAGCGAGCTGCGCGTGGAGCAGACGTCGATCCCCGGCCTGCTGTACATCGACCTCGTCGTCCACCACGACGGACGCGGCTGGTTCAAGGAGAGCTTCCAGCGCGCCAAGCTGGAGGCGCTCGGCTTCCCGCCGTTCGAGGTCGTGCAGAGCAACGTCTCGTACAACGCCGAGGTGGGCGTGACCCGCGGCATCCACGCCGAGCCGTGGGAGAAGTACATCTCGCTCGCCCACGGCAGGGCGTTCGCCGCCATCGTGGACCTGCGGGCGGGCGAGAACTTCGGCCGCGTGGAGACGTTCGAACTGCACCCGGGCAACGCCCTCTTCGTGCCTCGCGGGTGCGGCAACTCCTACCAGACGCTCACCCCGGACGTCGTCTACTCCTACCTGGTCAACGAACACTGGACCCCGGACGCCCGGTACACGATGGTGCAGGCGTTCGACTCCGCGCTCGGCATCGAGTGGCCGATCGGTGAGGACAAGGCGATCCGCTCCGACAAGGACCGCGGGCACCCGCCGCTCTCGGCCATCACCCCCATCGGGGCGGTGTGACGTGCGCGCCATCGTGCTCGGAGCGGGCGGCCAGGTGGGGCGGGCGCTCACCGCCGCCCTCCCGGACGCCACCGCGCTCCGCCACTCCGACCTCGACATCGCCGACGCGGCGGACGCCCCGATCGACTGGGCCGCCTACGACACCGTGATCAACGCGGCGGCGTTCACCGACGTCGACGGCGCCGAGACCGCCGAGGGGCGGCCCGCCGCGTGGCGGGCCAACGCCGTGGGTCCGTCCGCACTCGCCGCGATCTGCCACCGGACCGGCGCGACGCTCGTGCACCTGTCCACCGAGTACGTGTTCGACGGTCGCTCGGCCGACCCGTACCCCGAGGACGCGCCGGTGGCGCCGCTGTCGGCCTACGGCGCGTCGAAGGCGGCGGGCGACCTCGCCGTGCGCACCCTCGAGCGGTACTACCTCGTGCGCCCCACGTGGGTGGTGGGCGACGGCCGCAACTTCGTGCGCACGATGCTGCGGCTGGCCGAGAAGGGCGTGGAGCCGACGGTGGTGGCCGACCAGGTCGGGCGCCTCACGTTCGCGCCCGACCTCGCCGCCGCGATCGTGCACCTCGTGGCGAGCGGCGCACCGTACGGCAGCTACCACGTGACGAACGGCGGAGAGCCCGCCTCGTGGGCCGACGTCGCCCGAGCCACGTTCGAGCTGGCCGGGCACGGCGACCTGAAGGTCACCGACACCACCACCGAGGAGTACTTCGCCGACAAGCCGCAGGCCGCGCGGCGTCCGCGCAACAGCGTGCTCGACCTCTCCCGCGCCGCCGCGGCCGGGGTGCGGCTGCCGGACTGGCGCGGGCGGCTGGAGGAGTACGTCAGGTCGCTCGCTTCTTGAGCGGTTCCCACCAGTCGCGGTGCTCGGCGTACCACCGCACGGTGGCGGCGAGCCCTTCGTCGAACGGCACCCGCGGGGTGTACCCGAGCTCGTTCGCGATCTTCGACCAGTCCACGCAGTAGCGGCGGTCGTGGCCCTTGCGGTCCGGGACGTGCTCGATCATCGACTCGTCGGCGCCCACGGCCTCGAGCAGCCGCAGGGTCAGCTCCTTGTTCGTGAGCTGGGTACCGCCGCCGATGTTGTAGATCTCGCCGTCGCGGCCCTTCTCCGCCACGAGCTGGATCCCGCGGCAGTGGTCGTCGACGTGCAGCCAGTCGCGGACGTTGAGGCCGTCGCCGTACAGCGGCACCTTCTTCCCATCGAGGAGGTTGGTGACGAACAGCGGGATGACCTTCTCCGGGAACTGGTACGGCCCGTAGTTGTTCGAGCAGCGGGTGATGCAGACCGGCAGCCCGTGCGTGCGGTGGTAGGAGCGGGCGAGCAGGTCCGACGCCGCCTTCGACGCCGAGTACGGCGAGTTCGGCTCCAGCGGGTGCGTCTCGGGCCACGCACCTTCGTCGATCGACCCGTACACCTCGTCGGTGGAGACGTGCACGAACCGCGAGACCCCGTGGTCGAGCGCCGCCTGCAGCAGCACCTGCGTGCCGAGGACGTTCGTCGAGACGAAGTCGGCGGCGCCCGCGATCGAGCGGTCGACGTGGGACTCCGCCGCGAAGTGCACCACGACGTCGACGCCGGCCATGACCTCGCCGACGACGCGGGGGTCGCGGATGTCGCCCCGGACGAACCGCAGCCGCGGGTTCCCCTCGCACTCGGCGAGGTTGGTGAGCGTGCCCGCGTAGGTGAGCAGGTCGAGCACCACCACTTCGGCGTCGGCGTAGGCCGGATAGGCGCCCGAGAGCAGCGATCGCACGTAGTGGGAGCCGATGAAGCCCGCTCCCCCGGTCACGAGAACGCGCACGTCACCCTCCCTGGCTCGCGAACGACTCCTGCCTCGAGAACGACGCGGCCACGTCCATGACGTACCGGCCGTAGCCGGACTTCGCCTGCCGTTCCCCGAGGGCGAAGCAGGTGTCCGGGTCGATGAAGCCCATCCGCATCGCGATCTCCTCGATGCACGCGATCCGCACGCCCTGCCGGTTCTCCAGCACCCGCACGTACTCGCCCGCCTCCAGCAGCGACTCGTGCGTGCCGGTGTCCAGCCACGCGAACCCGCGGCCGAGGTCCACCAGCTTCGCCCGGCCGCGCTCCAGGTAGGCGCGGTTGACATCGGTGATCTCGAGCTCGCCGCGCGCGGACGGGGTGAGCCCGGCGGCGATCTCGACCACCTCGTTGTCGTAGAAGTAGAGCCCGGTGACAGCGCGGTTCGACCGCGGGTGCGCCGGCTTCTCCTCGATGGAGATCAGCCGCCCGTCCCGGTCGGCCTCGGCCACCCCGTAGCGCTGCGGGTCGGGCACCGCGTAGCCGAACAGGATGCAGCCCACCTCGCCCGAGGAGATCTCGGCGATCGAGCGCTGCAGCAGCCCGGAGAAGCCCGGGCCGTGGAAGATGTTGTCGCCCAGCACCAGCGCGGCCGGGTCGGACCCCACGTGCTCGGCCCCGATCACGAACGCCTCGGCGAGCCCGTTGGGCTCGGGTTGCTCGGCGTAGGTGATGCGCAGGCCCACCTCGCCGCCGTCGCCCAGCAGGCGCTGGAACGCCGGGAGGTCCTGCGGGGTGGAGATCACGAGGATGTCCCGGATGCCGGCCAGCATGAGCACCGACAGCGGGTAGTAGATCATCGGCTTGTCGTAGACGGGCAGCAGCTGCTTGGAGACCGCGCGGGTGATCGGGTGCAGCCGCGTGCCCGAGCCGCCTGCCAGGATGATGCCCTTCACGACATCAGGAGTACACGGCGAGCGTGAGCGTGCCGACCCACAGCACCGCGAGCACCTGCAGCACCCGGTCGCCGAGCGCGATCTCGTCCGGCTCGCCGCCGTTGCCCGCGTCGACGTCGACCGCGTAGCGCAGCACGGCGATCACGAACGGCACGATCGAGATCACCGACCACATCCGGCTGTGCTGCACGAGGCCGATGTCGAAGGCCCACAGCGAGTAGGTGGTGATCAGCACCGTGGCCGAGAGGGCCCACACGAAGCGCAGGTAGGACGCCGAGTAGCTCTCCAGCGACTTGCGGATCTTCGCGCCGGTGCGCTCGGCGAGCATCATCTCGGCGTACCGCTTGCCCGCCACCATGAACAGCGAGCCGAACCCGGCCACCAGCAGGAACCACTGCGAGAGCGCGATGCCGGCGGCCGCGCCACCCGCGATCGCCCGCAGCAGGAAACCGGAGGCGACGATGCAGATGTCGAGCACCGCCTGGTGCTTGAGCCAGAAGCAGTACGCCAGCTGCACCGCGACGTAGGCGCCGAGCACGATCGCCAGCTCGACGGTGGCCAGCGCGGCCAGCGCGAGCGCGGCGGCGAGCAGCACCACGGCCACGGCGAGCGCGAGCCCCGGCGCGACGATGCCGGCGGCGATCGGCCGCTTGCGCTTGGTGGGGTGCGCGCGGTCTGCCGCCACGTCGTTGACGTCGTTGACGAGGTAGACGCCGGACGCGGCCAGGGAGAAGGCCACGAACGCGATGCCGAGGTTCAGCGCGAGGTCGAAGCGCACCAGGTCGCCGCTCGCGAACGGCGCGGCCAGCACCAGGACGTTCTTGATCCACTGCTTCGGCCGCATCGCGGCCAGCACGCCTGCGGCGACGCCCACGGGGGTGCGGCTCTCGGCGGCCTGCTCGGCCGGTACGTCGGTGCTGGTCATCGCTCCTCCTTCCGGACGAACCGGCGCGCTGCGACCGCGACGGCGGCGCCCAGCGCGGAGCCCGCGAGGACGTCGGTGGGGTAGTGGACGCCGAGCACCATCCGCGACAGCGCCATCGTCGGCACCAGGGCGGCGGCGAGCGGCTTGCGCAGCAGCGCGCCGAACAGCAGCGCCGCCGCGGTGGTCGAGGTGGCGTGCGCGGAGGGGAAGCTCAGCCGGCTCGGCGTGCCCACGTGCACCTGCACCCTGGGGTCGTCGGGCCGCGGCCTGCGCACCACGCGCTTGACCCCGATCGACGCGCCGTGGGCCACGGCCACCGCGGCCGTCGCCGCGATCCAGTCGCGGCGCCGCCTGCGGTCTGCCAGCGCGCCGACCGCGCCCATCGCGAGCCAGCCCGCGGCGTGCTCCCCGAAGAACGACATCCCTCGGGCGACGCCCACCACCGGCGGACGGCCCAGCGCGCCCTGCACGGCCTCCAGCACCCGCACCTCGCCCGCCGCGGGCGGGGCGTCCACCGTGCCGTCCGGCTCGAGGGTCGGGACGGCGCGGTGGCCAGGGCGGTCGAGGAGCTCGGCCACGGGTGGGGCCTCCAAGTGCGGCGTGACGGGCGGTGCACCCCCGGGGTCGGTGCGGCGTGGGGCCGCACGGAGTGCGCTGTCGTCGCCCGATGCTACGCCCAGTCACGTTCTGTGGCCGGTTGTGGGCGGCCCCGTGTCAGAACCAACGCTCCAGCACGAGGGCCAGACCGTCCTCCGCGTTGGTGGCCGTGACCTCGTCGGCTACCTCGATCAGCGCCGGGTGGGCGTTGCCCATCGCGACGCCGTGCCCGGCCCACCGCAGCATCTCGAGGTCGTTCGGCATGTCACCGAACGCAACCACGTCGGCCGCCGTGACGCCGTGCCGCTGCGCCACCTCCGCGAGCCCGGTGGCCTTCGTGACACCGGCAGGCGAGACCTCGACCAGCCCGCGCGGGTAGGAGAACGTGAGGTCGGCCTCGTCGCCGAAGACGGGCCGCAGCGCCGCCACCATCGCGTCGCTGGACAGCCTGGGGTCGCGGATCAGCAGCTTCACCGCGGGCGCGGCGAGCAGCTCGGCGCGGTCGGCCGCCGCGATCCCGTCGCCGTCCTCCCACGCGTGCCGGTAGCCGGGCTCGGCGACGAACGGGCTGGCGAGGTCGACCCGCTCGACCGCGAGGCGACACCCGGGCAGCGCCTCCGCGGCCGCCTCGGCGAGCCGGGCGAGCACCTCGGGGGCGAGGGTGTTGGCCCACAGCACGCGGTCCTCGGCGGCGTCGTAGAGCACGCTGCCGTTGGCGCACACGGCCAGCGTCGCGACCCCGAGCTGCGCCACCACGGGCGGGATCCACCTCGGCGGGCGCCCGGTGACGAGCACGAACCCCACCCCGCCCGCGGTCAGCCGCTCCACCACGGCCGCCGCACGCGGGGTCACCCGCTCGTCGGGGTCGAGCAGGGTTCCGTCCACGTCCGTGGCGACGAGCCGGGGAGGTCGCACCTGTCCAGAGTACGTTCGCGGCGTGCGTGCGCTGATCGTTTCCGCTCCCCTGCTCGGGCACCTGCTCCCCCTCGTCCCGCTCGCCGCGGCCCTGCGCGACGCCGGCCACGACGTGCTGATCGCGACGGGGGGCGCCGCGTTGGACGCCGACACCCGCGGCGTAGGAGTGCGCGACGTGGCCCCCGGGCTCCGTTTCGAACGGATCGCGCTGGGCGTGCTGGTCCGCCACCCGCTGCTCTTCCGCGCCGAGATGGCGGGGAAGGCGGGCACGGGCGCGGTCAGCCGCATGTTCGCCACCGTGAACGACCGGTTCGCCGACCCCGTCGTCGAGCTGGCCAGGGACTGGCGGCCCGACGTCGTCGTGCACGAACCGCTCTCCCCGGCGGCCGCGGTGGCGGCTGCGGTGACGGGAACGCCGGCCGTGCACGTCGAGAACGCGCTCTTCGACGGGCCTGCGGTGGCCGCAGCGGTCGTCGAGCGGATGGGAGCCACGCTGCGCAGGCACGGCCTCACGGCGCTCCCCGAGCCCGCGCTCACCGTGACCGTGCGCCCGCCGAGCCTCGGCGGGTCGGCCGCGTTGCGACCGATGCGCCCCGGCGCCCCGGCCACCGACGGCGCCCCCGACTGGCTGCTGCGGCCCGCCGACCGCCCCCGGATCCTGGTCAGCCGCAGCACCGTGCAGGGCCCCGCAGGCGGCGACCCCATGCCGTCGGTCGTGGCGGCGGCGGGCGACGTCGACGCCGAGGTCGTGCTGGTCCGCCCGGCCCCGCGCACGCAGCGGCGGCCGCTGCCGGCGAACGTGCGCACGGTCGGCTGGGTGCCGCTGCCCGCCGTCCTCCCGCACGCCACCGCGGTGGTCCACCACGGCGGCGCGGGGAGCGTGCTCGCCGCCTGCGCCGCGGGGATCCCGCAGCTCGCGACGCCGGGCCCGGGCGACCGCAGGTACAACGCCGAGCTGGTGGCGTCCGCGGGCGCCGGGCTCGCCGTGCCCGCGCCGCGCATCGACGCCGCCGCGCTGACCCGGCTGGTCACCGAGCAGGGGCTGGCCGAGCGGGCACGGGCGGTCCGCGCCGAGATCGACGCGATGCCCCCGCCGGAGGCACTGGTCGACGAGCTCGCCGGCCTGCCGCGGTCCTGAGCCGCTACCGGCGCACCGGCATCAGCACCGAGACCGACCGCCGCCCGGTGATGGCGAGCGGCGCGATCGGGCCGTCCAGGCTGAGCAGGAGCTGCCCGTCCCCGCCCGCGTCGAGGGCCTCCAGCAGGAACTCGCGGTTCACCGCGATCCCCTCCCCGTCGGTGACGCGCACCCCGTCCGGCCCCTGCTCGAGGACGGCCACCTCGAGCTCCGCACCGTCCGGCTCCGGGCGCACGGTGCGGCGCGGCGCCGCCGCGACGGCCGCGCGCAGGGCCGGGCCGTCCACCGCGACCGGGCGCGCGTCGGCGGGCAGGACCCGGCGGTAGTCGGGGAAGGGCTCCGCGATGGGCGCGCCGTGCAGGACCTCGCCGCCCGCCGCCACCCGGACGCGGTCGCCGTCCAGGGCGACCGTCACCGCCCCGGCCGTCGGGACGCGGTCGACGAGCTCGACCGGCAACACCACCTCGACGGGCGGGCCGTCCAGCGCGGCGACGGGGACGTGCGCCGTCGCGAGCCGGTAGCGGTCGGTCGCCACGAGCGTGAGCGCCGCCGGCGCCACGTCGAACAGCACGCCGGACAGCACCGGGAGCTCCGGGTCGCCCCCGACGGCGAAGCGGACCGCGCGCAGCGCGGCGGCCAGGTCGGGGCCGTTGACGGTGAACGTGGTGGGTGGCACGGGTTCCTCCTGCGCGACGAGCGACCGGACGCGGGAGAGCTCCCGGCGGGCGTCGACCAGCCCCTGCTCCAGGCGGCGCAGATGGCGGTCGAGCAGCGCGTCGACGGCGACCGGGTCGTGCCGGTTGGCCAGGACCTCCCGGATGTCGGCGAGCGGCATCCCGACCCGGCGCAGCGACGCGACCAGCCGGGCCGCGCCCACCTGCTCCGGCGCGTAGTACCGGTAGCCGGTCGCCGGGTCGACGCGCGCGGGCACGAGCACGCCCGCGCCGTCGTAGAAGCGCAGCGCGCTCACCGACAGGCCGCTCTCCCTGGCCATCCGGCCGATGGTGCGCACCCCGCCGTTCGAGCTCTCCACGTCACCGACCCTCGCCCCTCGACCTGGTCGAGGGTCAACCTCGCACCCGGACCGAACCATGGCATCCCCCGGGTCCGGGTACGCCGTGGGCATGGCCGACGAACGCACCGTCCTCGCGACCCTGCTCGACCGCGCCGGCACCACGTACGCCGAGCAGGCCGGGATCCGGCTGAAGGACAGCCCGGCGCCGCTCTACCGGCTCCTGGTGCTGTCGATCCTGCTCTCGACCCGCATCAAGGCCGACATCGCGGTCGACGCCGCCCGCGCGCTCGCCGACGCGGGCATGGGGACGCCCGCGAGGATGCGCGAGGCGCCCTGGCAGGACCGGGTGGACGCGCTCGGGCGGGCGGGGTACCGGCGCTACGACGAGAGCACCGCCACCTCGCTCGGCGAGGGCGCCGAGCTGCTGCGCGCGGAGTACCGCGACGACCTGCGGGGGCTGCGCGACCGGGCCGGGGGTGACCCGAAGCGCGTCCGGGAGGCGCTGATGCGCTTCCCGCGGCTCGGCCCGGTCGGGGCCGACACCTTCTGCCGGGAGGCGCAGGACGTGTGGCCGTCGCTGCGCCCCGCCATCGACCGCAAGGCCCTCGACGGCGCCCGCCGCGTCGGGTTGCCCGCCGACCCGGACGAGCTCACCCGGCTCGCTCCCCGGCGGGAGCTCGCGCCGCTGGCGGCTGCGCTGGTGCGGGTGGCGCTGGATGAGGGCATCGCCGACGAGGTGACCGCGGTCTGAGGATCAGAGGATGGCGACGGCCACCACGAGGCCGAGCGCGACGTGGGCGGCCGAGACGACGAAGGCCTGCGGCCGGATGCTCTCGGCGGCGAGCACCTCGCCGATGTCGATCCCGGTGACCCACTCCAGCAGCCGCACGCCGCCGACCTGCGCCACGATCCCGACCAGGCCGAAGACCAGCGAGGCGAGCAGGCCCTCGAGCAGCCCGCCGGTCGAGCCGTAGATCGCGACGACGACGATGAACGCCATGCTCACCATGCCCGCCGCCGCGACGACCACGGCGTTCGGCATGCCGTCGCGGACCAACCGGCTGAGCTTGCCCGGTGTGGTGATGTCGACGGCGTAGAAGCCGAGCAGCATCAGCAGCACGCCGAGCACCGCGTAGAGCAGGATCGCGCCGACGCCGCGGCCGATCACCTCGCCGAAACCCGGGCCGATCTGGGCCAGCGTCACGAAAACCTCCATGGGGAGCATCACGTTGTGGGGATGCGGTGTGGGACGAACGCCGCGCCGTCGTCGGTGACCAGACCGACGGTCTCGCGGATGCCCAGCCCGGCTGCGGTGTCACCGACCACCCACGCACCCAGCGCGGGACGGTAGCCGTCGAACTCGGGGAGCGGGTCGAAGAGCTGGTAGACGTACCCCTCCTCGCCGTACACACCACCCGTCTGGTGCTCCATGCCGGGCGCGACGATCGAGATGTTCGCGCCCTCGCGGCCGAGGCGGGGTTTGCGGACGTACTCGGTCAGCAGCCCCGGCTGGTCGAGGTAGGCGGGCAGCAGGTTCGGGTGGCCCGGGTACATCTCCCAGAGCACGGCGAGCAGGGCCTTGTTCGACAGCAGGGTCTTCCACAGCGGCTCGATCCACAGCGTCTCGGGCAGGCTGCGGACGACGTTGCGGCCGAACCGGTCGTGGAGCACCCACTCCCAGGGGTAGAGCTTGAACACCGCCGACATCGGGGCTTCCTCGAGGTCGACGAACCGGTCGAGCAGCGAGTCCCAGCCGATGTCCTCGATCGCGAGTCCGACGGTGTCCAGGCCCGCCTCGGCCGCCGTCTCCTGCATGTAGGCGGCGGTGACGTGGTCCTCGCCGGTGGTGTCGGCGCCCGACCACGTGAAGTGGACCTCGCCGCTCGGCAGCCTGCCCTTGATCGCGGCCCACCGCTCGACCAGCGCCTCGTGCAGCGAGTTCCACTGGTCGTCGGCGGGGTGGACGTCCTTGAGCCAGTACCACTGCAGGATCGACGCCTCGAGCAGCGTGGTGGGGGTGTCGGCGTTGTACTCGAGCAGCTTGGCCGGGCCGGTGCCGTCGTAGCGCAGGTCGAACCGGCCGTAGACGTGCGGGTCGCCGCGCTTCCACGAGGCCGCGACCGCCTCCCAGCACCACTCGGGCAGGGCGAAGTCGCGGAACCGCTCGGTGGTGACCACGTGGTCGACCGCCTCGAGGCACATGCCGTGGATCACCTCGACGTCGGCCTCGAGCGAGAGGACCTCGTCCATCGAGAACGTGTAGTGGACCGACTCGTCCCAGTAGGGCCGCGCCGCGCCGCCCGCGCCGCGGCCGGGGGTGTCGTAGACCAGGCCCTGCTCGCGGACGATCCGCTCCCAGCCCGGCCGGGGCGCGCCCGTGTGTCTTTCCACCTACGACCCGCTGCTCGATCCGCCGCGGGACACCCCGAGGCCGCCGCGCGACACCGTGCCGCCCTTCCCCGTGGTGAGCGTCGTACCCGACGGCGTCCGGACGCGCGTGCCCTCCCTGGGCACCGTGGTCGTGCCGCCCTGCACCCGCTCACCGACCTGGCCGGTGCCGCCGTACGTGTAGTGGTACTGGCGCCCGCCGCTGCCGATGAAGATCGGGTAGAAGCCGCCCCCGTAGTAGGTGGCGCCGCCCGACGAGGCGGGGGTGACGCAGTTCGAGTCGTCGACGACCACCCCGTTCTCGTCGGTGCACAGCGCCTGCACCTCCTCCTCGGGCTGCGCGACCGCGTACCCCACCGCGATCAGCGCGACGACGCCCACGGTGACGCCCGCCCCCACGAGCACCCGCTTGCGCCTGCGCGCCGCGCGCTCCCGTTCCTCGGCCTCGCGGCGCCTCGCCTCCTCGGCCCGCCGTGCGGCGACCTCGCGGGCGCGGCGCTCGGCGAGCGTGGGCTCGCGCGGCGTGGTCGTCTCGTCCTGGAAACGCATCCGCCCGCGGGCGCCCTCCTCCGGTGGCTGGGCACCCTCGGGCCGCTCGTCGGGCTGGCCGCCGCCAGCCGGTTCGTCGTCCGGCACCGCTTCTCCCCCTCTGGCCGTGCTCAGGGCCGGTGACAGGTCCGTCCCGCGCGCCGAACCGTACCGGGACACCGGCCGGCGGCAAACGCTGACGCTCGCAGCACGCCGACGACCGATGGCCGCGCAGTCGACCCCGAAGGCTCGACGTGACCGCAGGTAACGGCATGATGACGCCCGACATGGACCGACTGATCGCTCCCCCCGGCCGGCCCCAGACGCCGCAGCACGACGTGGCTGGACCACGCCTCCAGCCCGGGCGGCGCCCGGGGGAGGCGCCCACGGTGGTCGTCCCCAACGTCAACCGCCTCGCCGCGGCCCGTGCCGCCGCGTTCGGCCCCCAGGGGCCCGCGCGCACGGGCAGGCACAGCATCCCCAGCCCGTCGGCCCGGCCCACCGCTCCCCCGCCGCCCGCCCCAGCGCGCGCCCCCGAGCCGCGGTTGGTGCGGCGCATGGTGCTCGGCGTGCTGGTGGGCTCGCTGACCATGCTCGGCGTGGCCACGCTCGACTCGTTCGCCGGCGCCACCGTCCCCGTGCTGGGCCAGCTCGCGTCGCTCCCCTCGGGCACCGGCGGGCTGGGGGTGCGCGAGGTCCCGCCGCCGCCCGCCACCCCGGGTACCTGCCTCATGTGGTCGCGCCCCGACGCGGCCGACACCGAGGTCGTCGACTGCGCGCAGCCCCACCTGTTCGAGCAGGCCGGCTCGGTCACGCTGGCCGCCGACATGGCGCTGCCCGACGACCGGCAGTGGCGCCAGCTCGTCAACGAGCGGTGCACGCCGGTCGTCGTCGACTACCTGGGCGGCAAGTTCGACCCCGACGGGCGCTTCCGGGTGGGCGCGTTGAAGCCGTCGCCCGCCAAGTGGGCCGACGGCGACCGCGAGCTGCGCTGCGGCCTGCAGAGCGCGTCCCGGTCCGGCGCGCTGCTGCCCCTCACCGGGCGGGCCGCCGAGTCCGACCAGGCCGCCGTCCACGAGCCGGGCACGTGCCTCGCCATCGACGGCCGCACGATCGGCGACCCGGTCGACTGCTCCGGCCCGCACGCGGTCGAGACGGTCGGGATCGTCGAGCTGTCGAAGAAGTTCCCCGACGCCTACCCGCCGGTGGCCGACCAGGACGCCTACCTGCAGCCCGAGTGCGCCAAGATCGCCAACGAGTACGCGGGCAGCGCCGAGGCGATCTCGGACAAGGGCCTCACCGTCTACTGGGACAACATCACCGAGGAGTCCTGGAACGCGGGCACCCGCAAGGTCAACTGCAACCTCGCGGCGCTGCTGCCGGACCGCAGCGGGTTCGCGCCCGTCACCGGCCCGGTGCGGGGCGACGTGATCGTGGGCGACAAGCCCGCCCCGCCCGCTTCCAGCACGCCGGGCGCCCCGGCCCCGAGCACGCCGGCGCCGCCGTCGGACGGCCCGCCTGCCGACGAGATCCCCACGGAGACCTCGAAGCCCACGGCGCCCGCGGTGCCGACCAGCCCGCCGCCCGCCCCGGAGCGGCCCGAGGAGCCGGAAGCACCCACCAACACCTCACCGCCGCCCGCGCCGGAGCGCCCGGAGGAACCGGAGCGCCCCGAGCCGCCCGAGGTGAGCGTCGCTCCCACGGTCGCCCCGCTCCCCGGCGAGTGACGGGACCCGCACCGCCGCCGCGGCGGCGGTGCGGGTATCAAGGTGGTCGTGGACATGACCCGGCGGCGGTTCGAGGAGCTCGTCGCCGACGCCCTGGACACGATCCCGCCGGAGCTCGCCGCGGCGATGGACAACGTCGTGGTGTTGGTGGAGGACCGCAACGAGGAGGAGCCCGACCTCCTCGGCCTCTACGAGGGCGTCGCGCTCACGGAACGGACGTCGAACTACGGCGGCGTGCTACCCGACCGGATCATGATCTACCAGGACGCCATCCTCGACATCTGCGAGACCGAGGACGACGTGGTCCACGAGGTCGCCGTCACCGTGGTGCACGAGATCGCGCACCACTTCGGGATCGACGACGAGCGGTTGCACGAGCTCGGCTGGGGCTGATGCCCTACGCGGCGCGGTAGGCCAGGCGCGGCGGCAGGGCGAACAGCCACGTGGCGCCCGCGGCCGTCAACGCGCGCCGGGTGAGCAGGGAGAGCACGGTCAGCAGCGGCACGAGGACGAACGGCAGCGCGTAGGCCGCGGGCACGGAGATGTCGACGTGCCGCAGCCCGGTCATGACCAGGGCGAGCCACATCATGTGGATCAGGTAGACCGGGAGCGTCAGCGTGCCGAGCAGCACCAGCGGCCTGCCGAACCGGTACCGCGCGAACCACGCCGCGGCCAGCAGCCCCGCGCCGACCGCGAGGCACTGCAGGGCGAGCACCACCCCGGGGACACCCCTCAACCCCAGCGCGACCACCGCACCCGCCGCCACCACGCACACCACGCCGGCGAGGCCGACCCGCAGCAGGCTGGTCGCGGCCGCGATCCGCTCCACCAGCGCCCGGGCGTGGCAACCGAGCACGAAGAAGAACAGGAACCGGGCCAGGTAGGTCCACCGCGTGTCGCCGAAGTCGACGAGCCCGGCCCCCACCAGCGCGGACAGCGCGCCCGGCGCGCCCAGCTGCACCCACACCGGCAAGGGGCGCGCCAGCTTCGTCAGCACGGCGAACACGGCGAGGGCGTACAGGAACCACATGCTCGGGCCGGGCAGCAGCAGCGCGAGCGCGAACGCGACCGGGTCCGCCGACCCGTCCGGGTCCACCTCGGGCGGCACGAGGGTGGCGAAGAACGCGAACCGGATGATCGTCCAGATCGCGTACAGGTAGAGGAAGAACGCCACGCGCTTGTGCAGCACCACGCGCCACGGCGCGGCGAGGGGACCCGCCGCGACCAGGCCCGACGCCAGGAAGAACAGGGGCATCCGCAGCGAGGCGAACGCCTCGTCGGCCATGACGACGGGGGCGGGCGCCAGCCCGGCGTGCCGCATGTACCACACGACGTGGTGGGCCACGACGAGCAGGATCGAGATGCCCTTGGCGGCGTCGACCCGGTCGAGGCGGGCTGCGGTGGCTCGCGTCGGTGCGTTCACGGTGCGGCTCGACATCCACCCTCGGTCGGTTGCGCGCACACCATGGCAACCGCTCGCTGTGACGGAGCTGAGACGCACTCCCCGCCCCCGCGAGTCGCGCCCTCGGTGTCCGCGAGTCGCGCTCCGGGTGTCCGCGAGTCGCGCTCTGGATGTGGGTGAGTCGCGCTCCGGGTGTGGGTGAGTCGCGGGCTCGGTGGACTCCGGTCGCGCTCCGCCGCGATCAGCGCGGCGGCGCCCCCGCGGTGACGTCGCCCACGACCGGCTCGGCGCCGTCCCAGTGCTCGAGCACCCAGCCGCCGTTCTCCGGTCGCAGCACGACGAGGCCCGCGTTGGGCAGGAAGCGGGTCTCGGCGGTGTCACCGAGCAGGGCGGCCGCGGCGAGCCGGATGGCGGCGCCGTGGCTCACGAGCACCACGTCGCCGCTCGCGCCGTCGAGGATGCGGTCGATCGCGGGCAGGAACCGGGCGCGAACGTCGTGCGCGGACTCGCCACCGGGCATCCGGGCGTCGAAATCGCCCTTCCACCAGGCGTTGTAGACCGCCATGAAACGCTCCAGCGCCGCGCGCCCCGACCGGCCCTCGAGCTCGCCGCAGAACACCTCGTGGACGCCCTCGACCACCTGGACCTCGAGGTCGTGCGCCGCGGCGACCGGCTCGGCCGTCTGCCGCGCGCGCACCGCGACCGACGCGTGCACCGCCGTCACCGGATCGCCGCGGAGCCGGTCGCCGAGCGCCTCGGCCTGCGCCCAACCCTTCTCGTTCAGCGGGAAGCCCGGGGGGCGGGAGTCGAGCACGTGCTGGGCGTTGGCCGCCGTCTGCCCGTGCCGGGCCAGTACGAGCCGCAGACGGCTCATGCCGTGCCCCCGGAACGCACCTCGTCCAGCCACTTCTGGGCCGCCGCGAACCGCTCCGCGTCGGCACCGACGATCGGCAGCGGCGACGTTGCGGGGGCCGCCGTCGACCCCCCGTTGCCCGCGCGCGGGTACGAGCCGAGGAACCGGACGCGGTCGCACCTGCGGTACAGCGCCGCGAGCGCCTCACCCATCGCCGGCTCGGCGACGTGACCCGTGCAGTCGAGGTGGAACCAGTACTCGGCGTGCCGGTCCTTGATCGGCCGCGACTCGATGCGCGTGAGATCGATCCCGCGCACGGCGAGCTCGGTGAGCAGGCCGAGCAGCGCACCCGGCCGGTTCTCGGTGGTGGCGGCGATCGAGGTGCGGTCGTGTCCGGTGGGCGGGGGCGGCGGCGTCGGACGCGACACGAGCGCGAACCGGGTGACCGCGCCCGCGTTGTCGGCGATGTCGTCGGCCAGGATCTGCAGGCCGTGCTGCTCGGCGGCGAGCGGTGCCGAGACGGCGGCGTCGAACTCGCCCCGTGCGACCTGCGCCGCGGCCTCCGACGTCGAGGCCGACGTCTGGACGGTGGCGCCGGGCAGCCGATCGGCGAGCCACCCGCGGGTCTGGGCGATCGCGTGCGGGTGGGAGGCGACGGTGCGGATGTCGCCGATGCCCGTGCCCGGCCGCACCAGCAGCGCGAACCGGACGGCCAGCACCGCCTCCCGCACGATCACCAGCGGCGGGTCGACGACCAGGCCGTCGAGCACCGCGGGCACCGCGCCCTCCACGGAGTTCTCGATCGGCACGCAGCCGAGGTCGGCCGAGCCGTCCCGGATGGCGTCCAGCACGGCAGGCGATCCGGTGCAGGGCACGAGGTCGGCGCCCGCCGCCTCGGGCATCGACCGCAGCGCCTGCTCGGTGAACGTGGCGCGCGGCCCGAGGAACGCGATGCGGGTCACGCAACCGACCCTACTGTGGACGCATGAGCAGTCCGACGCTGGTGCTGGTGGCGGTCGACGAGGCGATGGCGCGGGCCTGGCGCGCGCTCGCCGAGACCCGCGCGGGCCTCGTCGTGCACGAGGGGTCGATCACCGACGTGGACGCGGACGCGGTCGTGAGCCCGGCCAACTCGCTCGGGATCATGGTCGGCGGCATCGACGGGGTCTACGCCCGCTGGTTCCCCGGCATCGCCGACCGGGTCCGGGCGGCGTCCGGCGCCGACCGCGGCGGCGAGCTCCCGGTCGGCGAGGCCGTGATCGTGCCGACCGGGATCGAGCGCCCGGCCTGGCTCATCAGCGCGCCGACGATGAGCCGGCCCGGACAGCGGCTGCCGAAGGACGGCGGCGCGGCCCGCGCCGCCGCGGGCGCGGTGCTGCGGCTCTGGCGGGACGGGAGCCTCCCGGACAGCGGGCGCGTGCGCGACGCGGTCCGCACGATCGCGCTGCCCGGCCTGGGCACCGGTGTCGGCGGGCTGTCGCCGGAGGTGTGCGCGCAGCGCGTCGGCGAGGCCATCGACGAGGTGCTGGGCCAGGCCGGCTGAGCCTCCGGGCGGCTCCGCGCATCGCGCGGGGCCGCTCCCGCGCGGCTCGGGCGCACCACCCCGCGACTCGCCCACACGCAGACCGCGACTCCCCCACACGCAGACCCCGACTCGCCGAGGCAGGGAGCGCGACTCCCCTACGCCGAGACCGCGACTCGCGCACACCAGACCCCGACTCGCCCGCACTCAGGCCGCGACTCGCGCGCACCCAGAGCGCGACTCGCGCGCACCCAGAGCGCGACTCGCCGAGGGTGGGTCAGGCGAGGAGGCCGAGGCCGGCCAGTTGCGCGGCCGGCACGGGCTCCGGGTCGGCGCCGCAGCGCGACAGGAGCCTGCGCACGCCCTTGACCGCGTTCTCGGAAAGGTTGCTGATCTCCCGGGCGAGCGCCCGGCCGTCGCTGGACTCGAGCGCCTCGCGCACGTCGCCGCCGTCGATCGCCCTGGCGACCCCCACGATGAGGTTGAGGATGCCGTGACGCTGCGGGTTGTCGTGCTCGCGGCGCACGGCCTCGTGGAGCCCGAGCGCGATGAAGGGCCGGCCGGCGTCGACGACCACGCGCAGGAACTCCTCCACCTCGGTGACCGAGGGGACGTCGGAGGGCCGCGGCCCGCCGCAGCGCAGCTTCGGCGCGCACCCGTGCTCGGCCACCCGGCGGACGGCGTCCAGCCAGGCCTTCATGTCCTCCGCGTCGGTGCCCGCGGGCCTGCGCGGCTCGACCACCGCCACGACGTCCTCGGGCACGAACTCCGACACCCGCTCCAGCCAGACCGCGTCGACGTCGGGCGGCGCCGCAGTCTCGACCGTGCGCGGGGTCAGCAGGCTCGACCGGGAGAAGACCGTGGAGAGCGCCTTCGGCACCGCTCCGAGCCCGGTGTCGACCACCAGCGACACGTCGACCGGGCGGGACGGCACCGACCGGGCCAGCTCCTGCACCAGCGCAGGCAGCCGCGACACCGGGCAGACCAACTGCCCGACCAGGCCGCCGTAGCGGCCGTCCCGCGCGCTCAGGTACCGCGATACGACGGCGTCCACGCCGGGCGCCACCGACCGCGGCTGCAACAGGCTGGTGTCGTCGACCAGCTGCGAGAAGAGCGGTGGGATTGCCCAGGGATCCGCACCAGCCGCCGTCGTCACGACCCCAGACGCTAACGGGTGGCTTCGAAGGCCGTGACAGCGGCCGTGCCTTCCGGGCCTGGACACCCGCTCGAGCGCCCGATAGCTTAGCCTCACCTAAGTTACGGAGGTGTCTCGTTGGGCTCCACCCGACCCCGCCGACCACCAGCTCCGTCGGCCGCCGAACGCGCCCGCAGCATCGCCGCCCGCGGCGGCCAGGCCAGCCTCGTCGGCACCGGTGTGCCCCAAGCCGTGCCCCTCGTGCACCACGTGCGCGCGGACGGCTCGGCGGTGCTGCTGTTCGACGACCACGAGCCGGTGCTCCAGGAGATCCGCCGCGCGCCGGGCGGCGAGTTCGCCGCGATGCTCGAGATCGCCGACCACGCCCCGGTGGAGCTGCGAGAGCCCGTCCGCGGACTGCTGTGGATCACCGGCCGGCTGCGCGTGCCGGAGCCCGACATCGCCCGGCGCATCGCCGTGCAGGTCGCCGACGTGCGCCCGCACGAGGACCTGCTGCGCCTCGGCCACGGTGCCACGCTCGTGCGCCTCGACCCGGGCTCGGCGGTGCTCTCCGACGCCGAGGGAACGGCCGCCCTCACCCCCGTCGACCTGGCCGCCGCGTGGCCCGACCCGTTCTGCCGGTACGAGAGCCACTGGCTCGCGCACCTCGAGAAGTCGCACCCGGACGTCCTCGACGCCCTCGTCCGGCACCTGCCGCCCGCCCTGCGCGAGCTGCGCGACGCCCGGTTGCGGCCGCTGGGGATGGACCGCTTCGGCCTGCGCCTGCGCCTCGAGGCGCCGGGCCGCGACCACGACGTGCGAATCGCCTGGCCCCAGCAGGCCAACTCGGTGGAGGAGCTGCGCAAGCAGATGCAGCACCTCATCGGCTGCCCGATGCGGCGCGGGGTGGACGTCGACCCGCTCGGGGGCAGCGGGATCAGGTGACGGGCGACTGCCCGGCGCGCACGCGCTGGGTGACCCGGCGCTCGGCCACGAACGACGCCACCGGGATCGTGCCCGCCGCGAGGATCAACAGGGCGTCCAGCGGCTTCCACCGGCAGCGCTCGGCCAGCAGCAACGTGCAGATGATGTAGATCATGTACAGGAAGCCGTGGGTGACGCCCACGACCGCCACCAGCTGCGGCTGCCCGAAGATGTACTTCATCGGCATCGCGATCAGCACGAGGACGAGCAGCCCGACGCCGGTGACCCAGGCGGAGATGCGGTAGGCGAGCAGAGCGGTCGGGATCGGCACGGTGTCCTCTAGCGGTCGGTGTTGCGGGCGGCCAGCTCGGCCAGCATCCGGTTGTAGGCGGCGAGCTCGGGGTCGTCGTCCGCGGGGGGCGGGGCGGCGTCGCGCGGACGCGGTCCGAACGGCGACGGCGCGTCGGGGGGCGCGGCCGTGCGCGGCTGCGGGACCGGCGCCTCGGCCGGTTCCTCGGCGGGCGGTTCCTCGGCGGCCTGCGCGCCCTCCGCGGCGGCCTCCTCCAGCTTGGCCGCCTCCATCCGGAGCATGCGCCACCACATCACGCCGAAGAACACGGCGAAGAGCGGCCACTGCAGCCCGTAGCCCACGTTCAGGGCGCTGCCCATCGCCGACCCGGCGCGCTCCCACTGCCAGGCGGCGAGCCAGCCGCACGTGACCATCGCTCCCAGCGTGAGCACGTGCCAGACGATCCACCTCGGGGAGAGGATCAGGCGGCGCACGAGAACCAGACTACCCGCGGCCCGGTCGCGCCGACCCGCGGTCGGCGGGCCGCGGGAGGTGTGACGGTACGCCTCGGGGCCGCGGCCTTGTACCGTCCGCGACCGTGACCGCTCTCCGGGACTGGATCGCCCCGCCACCCCCGGGTACGGCCGTCATCACCGACCCGCGAACCCGCAGGCTCGTCGGGCTGGAGGTGCTGGTCGTCCTCACGGTGTCGCTGGGGCTCTCCGCCCTGCGGAGCGGGTTGTCGCTGCTCGAGGCCCTGTTGCAGCCGGTGCCGCTCAACCAGCAGCAGGTGGCCCTGAACGCGCCCGCGGCCGAGGTGGGCCTCGTCGACCTCGCGTTCCAGCTGACGCGGGTGCTCCAGCTGGTCGGCTGGGGCGCGCTGGGCGCCTACCTGCTGCTGCGGGCCGGGTTCGCGATGCGCGACATCGGGCTCGACCGGAGCCGGCCGGTCCGCGACGCCGCGGGCTCGGCGGGCCTGGCCGCGCTCATCGGGATCCCCGGCCTCGGCCTGTACCTCGTCGCCCGCGCGATCGGGGTCAGCGTGACCATCGCCCCCACCACGCTCGACGACACGTGGTGGCGCGTGCCCGTGCTGCTCGCGTCCGCGGCCGCGAACAGCTGGGCCGAGGAGATCGTGATGGTCGCCTACCTGATCACGCGACTGCGCCAGCTCGGCTGGTCGGAGAACCGGTCGCTCCTCGTCCAGGCCGTACTGCGCGGCAGCTACCACCTGTACCAGGGACTGGGGGGCTTCGTCGGCAACATCGTGATGGGGCTGGTGTTCGGCCGCGTGTGGCAGCGCACCAACCGCCTGTGGATGCTCGTCGGGGCGCACGCCCTGATCGACATCGTCGCGTTCCTCGGCTACGCCGCCCTCTCCGGCAGCGTGTCCTGGCTCCCGTAGCCGCTTCCCCCGCGCCGCGGGGCGGCTAGCGCAGGGTGATCTGCTTGCCGGCGAGGGCGTCGCGGGCGCGGCGCTCGGCGTCGCTGAGCGGGCGGTCCTCGGCGAGCGCGGTGTCCAGCCGCTCCGCGAACGCGGCGACGGGCTCGACCCACTCCTTGGGGTGCAGCTCGCGGTCGAGGTCCCACACCGGCACGAGGAGGCCGTGGGCGCGGAACGAGCCCGCGTACCGCGCCCCCTCGGCCAGCGCGAGCTCACCGCGGGCCTGCAGCCGGGCCAGCGCGGCGAGCAGCGCCTCCTCCGGCTCCGGGCGCACCCACCGCAGGTGGGCCTTCGACCCGGTGTCCACCCAGTAGGCGGCGCGCACGCCCGGCGCGGCCACCGGCTCGGTCGGCATGATCACCTTGTTGGCGCGCTCCAGCGCCGCGACGACGTCCGGCGCCGGCTCGGCGCCGTCCTCGGACGGCGGGATCCACCAACCGAAGTCCGTGTGCACGGTGACGTCGAGCGGCGCGTCCGGATCGATCAGGTCCTGCAGGCGGACCAGCTCGCCGACGACCCCCGGGCCGACCACCGGCAGCGCCGACCCCGGCTCGGCCTGCTGCGCCCAGCGCAGCGCCTTCGCCACGTCGGCGGACAGGTCACCGGAGTGCGCCTGCACCTGCATGCCGAGCAGGATCGACCCGTCCGGGCGCACGACCGCAGCCGCGGCGCCGGGGAGCACCGTGGCGAGCGTGACGGGGGCGTCGCCGGGCTCGCGCAGCGGCAGCGGCGCGGTGGCCGACGGGAGGAACTCACGCATCGCGATCAGGTCGCACTCCGCCGCGAGCCCCTGGAACGGGCGGGTGACGATGACGTCGTCACCGGCGCCGTGGCACGCCTTGTAGCGCTTGCCCGAGCCGCAGGGGCACGGGCGGCGGGGGTTCTCACCCGCGGTCGCCGCCTTCGCACGTGTCTTCTTTCCCATGGTGGGCGAACCGTAGCGGGTGGGACGGAGCAGGATGGGACCGCCATGGCCCCTTTCGATCCCGGTGACCCGGCCTTCCTCGCCGACCCCTACCCGACGTTCGCCGAGCTGCGCGCTCAAGGCCCCGTGCACGACCACCCGCTGCTGGGCTTCCCGGTGGCGGTGTCGCACGCCGCGTGCTCGGAGGTGCTGCGCAGCCGCGATCTCGGCCGGATCTGGGTCGACGCGGAACCGGCCGGACAGTTCCCCGCCTTCAACCTGCTGCACCGCAACTCACTGCTCGAGCGCGAGGGGCCGCCGCACGACCGGCTGCGCCGGCTCGTCGCGGGCGCCTTCAACCGCGGCCACACCGCGCGGCTGGAGCCGCGGATCCGCGAGCTCGCCATGCGGCTCGTCGGCGAGCTCGCCGAGCGCGCCCGGGCCGACGGCAGCGCCGACCTGGTGGCGGGGGTCGCAGCGGTCCTGCCCGTCGAGGTGATCGCCGACCTGCTCGACGTGCCGGAGCCGGAGCGCTCGGCGCTGCGCGGCTGGTCCAACACGATCGTCACGATGTACGAGCCGGATCCGGGCCGGAAGCGGCGCGCGGACGCCGAACGGGCGTCCGCCGAGTTCGTCGAGGCGCTGCGCGGGCTGGCCGACCACCGCCGCAGGCACCCCGGCGACGACCTCATCTCCGACCTGCTCGACGCCGAGCTGGACGCCGACGAGCTCGTGGGCACCGCCGCGCTGCTGCTCATG
Organism: Pseudonocardia sp.; assembly: GCF_035305885.1. GTDB lineage: Bacteria > Actinomycetota > Actinomycetes > Mycobacteriales > Pseudonocardiaceae > Pseudonocardia. The sequence continues at coordinate 3,295 of NZ_DATGOP010000091.1, read as the reverse complement.
GCCGGGCACGAGGCCACGGTCAACGTGATCGGCAACGGCGTACTGGCGCTGCTGCGCCACCCCGACCAGTGGCGGCGACTGGTCGCCGACCCGGGCCTGGACGCGACCGCGGTGGAAGAGCTGATCCGCTACGACCCGCCGCTGCAGCTGTTCGAGCGGACGGCCGTGGTCGACACGGCCGTCGCGGGCCACCCGGTGCCGGCCGGCACGAAGATCGCCGTCCTGCTCGGCGCCGCGGCCAGGGACCCCGCGGTCTTCGAGCGTCCGGACGATCTCGACGTCGGCAGGCACCCGAACCCGCACCTCGGGTTCGGGGCGGGCGTGCACTACTGCCTCGGCGCCCCGCTGGCCAGGGTGGAGGTCGCGGCCACGCTGGACGCGCTGCGCCGCACGCTGCCGGACGCGCAGCTCGCGGCCGAGCCGCCGCGGCGGCCCGACTTCGTCATGCGTGGGCTGCGCGAGCTGAGGCTGGGTTGATGCGCAGCACCACCTCGCGGCGCCGCGGCGCCACGGGCGCGAGCAGGCGGGTGATCCGCAGGACGAGCCGCGCCGTGACGCCCGCGGTGGCCGCTGCGAGCAGGTCGAGCACGGCGTGCAGCACCACGCCGTCGGCCCGCGCCTGCACCCCGTCGCGCAGCGACCACAGCAGCACGACGACGGTGAACAGGACGCTCGCCGCCCACAGGGCCCACCAGACGAGCAGCAGCCGCGACGGCCGTGGGCGCTGGTGCGACGGCCGTGGGCGCTGGTCGGCGGGCCGCCCGATGGCGCTGTGCTCGATCTCGGCGAGCACCGACCCGGGGACGGAGAGGTTCAGGCCGGGCACCAGCCACCCGAACACGATCGCGCGGGTGGAGCGGGCCGGACGCACCTGAGCCCGCTCGGCCGCCGCCTGTGCGGTGCGCACCGTCCACAGGATCATGAGCACGCCGACGACCAGGCTCAGGATGGGCGCGACCGTCCCCGCCGACGCCACGAGGGCGTCCGAGGCCGCCACGACCTCCGCGCGGAGCGCGCCCTCCCGGCTGGCGAGCAGCAGGACGTAGCGCCACACCTCCGCACCTGCCGCGAGCAGCGCCACGGCGGCCGTGGCCCACAGCAGCGGCACCAGCGAGCCGACGAGCGTGCGCGAGCGGGTCAGGGGGTCCGGGTGCACCTGGTCCGCGACGGGCGAGCGCCACGGGCCGAGCGGGAAGCCCCACCGGGGCAGCACCCGGTAGCGCGGCGGCCCGGTGTACGGGGTGGGCGCCTGCCGCGGCCGCGGCTGCGTGACGCCGGGCGGCGGCTCGGCCACCCAGCGCAGCGCGGCCAGGTACCGGCCGCAGAACGGGCAGAACGGTCCCCCGCCGGCCGGGGCGCGCCGACCGCAGCGTGGGCAGGGCGGGCCGAGGGCCGTGTCGTCCGCACCGGGAACCGCTGGCTGCACCTCTACCGCGTCCTCTACCGCGTCCGGATCGCCGTGCTCAGACGATCTGAGGCTCGGCGCCGTTCTCGGCGACGACCTCGCGGCCCTGCCGGGCCCACTCCTGCATCCCGCCCTCGACGTTGACCGCGGGGTAGCCCTGCGCCGCGAGGTAGGCCACGACGCGCGCGGACCGCCCGCCGGAGCGGCAGATGACGTAGAGCGGGTCGCCCTGGGGCAACTCGTCCATCCGGCCGGTGAGCTCGGACATGGGGACGTGCGTGGCCCCGGGCGCGTGGCCTGCCACCCACTCGTCGGACTCGCGGACGTCGAGCAGCGTGGCGTCGGGCGGCAGTTGCGCCACCGACACCCCCGGAACGCCTGTCATGTCCCCATCCTCGCACGCACGCGCGTCACACCTGCGTGAACGAACAACGGCGCCCGGCCACCGGGCCGGGCGCCGTCCGCTGCGGGCTACCAGGTCAGTGCGCGACCGCCTTCTCCGAGCCCGCCCCGGTGAGGGAGCGGACCTCCATCTCGGCGAACTTGCCCTCCTCGACCGGCTGCTTGCCCCCGACGTACGTGCCGATGACGCCCAGGAGGAACGAGAGCGGGATCGACACGAGGCCGGGGTTGGCCAGCGGGAAGAGGTGGAAGTCGACGTTCGGCAGCATCGACGTCGGGCGGCCCGAGATCGCGGGCGAGAAGACGATCAGGAGCACGCAGGAGGCGAGGCCGCCGTAGATGCTCCAGAGCGCGCCCGTGGTGTTGAACCGCTTCCAGAACAGCGAGTACAGGATCGTCGGCAGGTTCGCCGACGCCGCCACCGCGAACGCCAGCGCCACCAGGAACGCGATGTTCTGGTTGCGGGCGAGGATGCCCGCCGCGATCGCGATGATGCCGATCACCACCGCCGTGATGCGGGCGACCCGCACCTCGGCGTCGGGGCTGGTCTGGCCCTTCTTGATGACGTTGGCGTACACGTCGTGGGCGTAGGACGCCGACGCGGTGATCGTCAGCCCGGCCACCACCGCGAGGATCGTCGCGAACGCGATCGCGGAGATGATGCCGAGCAGGAACTCCCCGCCCAGCTGGTAGGCGAGCAGCGGCGCCGCGGAGTTCGTGCCGCCGGGCGCGGTGGCGATCCGCTGCGCCCCGCCCTCGACCAGCGCCGACGCGCCGTAGCCGAGCACCAGCGAGAACAGGTAGAAGATGCCGATGATCCAGATCGCCCACACCACCGAGCGGCGCGCTTCCTTCGAGCTCGGCACGGTGTAGAAGCGCATCAGGATGTGCGGCAGGCCCGCGGTGCCCAGCACCAGCGCGAGCCCGAGCGACAGGAAGTCGATCTTCGCGGTGGTCGACGCGCCGTACTGCAGGCCGGGGATGAGCAGCCGCTCACCCAGCTCCTTCGGCGCCGCCGAGGCCGAGGTCTGGATCTGCGGGTTCGCCTCGACGGCCTGGCCGAGCAGCGCCGAGAGGTTGAACCCGAACATCGCCAGCACCCAGACGGTGATGATCGCGGTGCCGATGAGCAGCAGGGTGGCCTTGATGATCTGCACCCAGGTCGTGCCCTTCATGCCGCCGACCATGACGTAGGTGATCATCAGGGCGCCGACGACCGCGATCACGATCCCCTGGCCGACGGTGTTGCTGTTCGGGATCTGCAGCAGCAGCGCGATCAGCGCACCCGCGCCGGCCATCTGCGCCAGCAGGTAGAAGAACGACACCACCAGCGTGGACGTGGCCGCGGCCGCCCGCACCGGACGCTGCCGCATCCGGAAGCTGAGCACGTCACCCATCGTGAACTTGCCGGTGTTGCGCAGCAGCTCCGCCACGAGCAGCAGCGCGACCAGCCACGCCACCAGGAACCCGATCGAGTACAGGAACCCG
>NZ_DATGOP010000090.1:0-13587 GCF_035305885.1 Pseudonocardia sp. | reverse complement strand
CGGCGGCGCCCGCGAGGCCGGCGGGTCGGCCGAGCGGGCGGCAGTGCGGGAAGCCGAGGAGGAAGGCGGTCTCCACCCGTCGTGTGTACACGATCCCCGGATCGTTCCTCGACGATCACGGCGATCGGGGGTTCACCACGGTGTTCGCGGTGGTGAACGCGCGTGACACCGGGTTCCGGCGCAGCCGGGAGACCAGCCGGCTCGAATGGATCCGGCGCGACCGGGCGGCGACGCTCGACCTGCGCCCCGGCCTCGCGGCCACGTGGAACGAGCTCGTGCACGTCGTCCTCGGGCGGTACTCCTGACGACGGCCCGAGAAGAACGCGGGCGGTGTGCGCGGACGCCCGCGCACACCGCCGCCGTGGTCGTCGGAAGGTGGTGTCAGCTCTCGATCGGCTCGAGCACGAAGACGGGGATCTCCCGCGTGGTCTTCTTCTGGTACTCGGCGTAGTCCGGGTAGGCCGCGACGGCCCGCTCCCACCAGACCGCCTTCTCCTCCCCGGTGACCTCGCGCGCCTTGTAGTCGCGCGACACCGTGCCGTCCTGCAGCTCGACGTGCGGGTTGGCCTTGACGTTGTAGTACCAGACCGGGTTCTTCGGAGCGCCGCCGAGCGAGGCGACGATGGCGTACTTGCCCTCGTGCTCGACGCGCATCAGCGGCACCTTGCGGAGCTTGCCGCTCTTCGCTCCCCGCGTCGTGAGCAGGACGACGGGCCGCCCCTTGATGTCGACGCTCTCCGTCGTCCCGGTTTCGAGAATCTTCTGCGTCTGCTCCCGGACCCAGGGGGTCGGGCTGATCTCGATCTCACCCTCGAGTGGCATGTCGTGACCAACGGCGCCGGAGCGCCGGATCTTCCCCTCCGCCCGCGGACGGGTTACCGTCGGGCGGCCGGGAGCTCGCAGCAGCGGGCTGAGAGGGTGGCTGGGGCGCCGCCGACCGCAGGAACCTGTCCGGGTAATGCCGGCGTAGGGAGGCGAGATCATGGAGCCCACCGTGGGCACCACACCCCCGACCGTCATGACGATCGCGGGCACCGACTCCGGCGGCGGCGCCGGCGTTGCGGCGGACCTGCGGGCGATGGCGGCCTGCGGGGCGCACGGATGCGTGGCGGTCACCGCGGTCACGGTGCAGAACAGCGTCGGGGTCACCGGCGTGCACCCGATCCCGCCGGAGACGGTGGCCGCCCAGATCGAGTCGGTGGCGGGCGACATCACCCTCCACGCGGTGAAGACCGGCATGCTGGCGAACGCCCCGATCATCGAGGCGATCGTCGGGGCGTGCGACCGCGTGGGCATCGGCGGTGACGGCGTGCCGCTGGTGATCGACCCGGTCGCCGCGTCGATGCACGGCGACCCGCTGCTCGCCGACTCGGCCCTCGACGCCTACCGCACGCTGCTGTTCCCCCGCGCCGTGCTGGTCACACCGAACCTCGACGAGGTGCGGCTGCTCGCCGGGGTCGACGTGCGCGACCGCGCGGGCCAGTACGAGGCGGCCAAGGTGATGCACGCGTTCGGGTCGCGGTACGTGCTGGTCAAGGGCGGGCACCTGGGTGAGGACGGCGACGTGTGCGTCGACCTGCTCTACGACGGCCACACCTTCACCGAGCTGCCCGGGCCGCGGTTCGACACCGGCAACACCCACGGCGGCGGCGACAACATGGCCGCGGCGATCGCCTCCGGGCTCGCGCGCGGCATGTCCGTGCCGGAGGCGGTGGCGTTCGGCAAGCGCTACATCGTCGAGGGCGTGCGCCACTCCTACCCGCTCGGCACCGGCCACGGTCCGATCTCGTCGCTGTGGGCGGTCCGCAGGTGGTGGGAGGAGACCGCTTGACGCCCCGGGCGGTCGGGTGCCGGGGTCGGTCGGCGTCAGGGATGTGGCTTTCCTGAAGGTGGGCGTCAGGAATGTGGCTTTCCTGAACTGCTGTGTCCAGCGCGAGCCGCCCGTGCCCGCGCTGCCGCCCACGATCGGCCGACCCCGGGTGAGCGCCCGGTTGCGGTGCGCGACCGGCGGCGCGGCACCCTGGTCGTCAGATCAGGTTCCGCCTCGCGGAAGCACCGTCTCGGTGCAGGCGGTGGGCGAGCCGGAGGGCTAGCATCCCCGGCGATGAGCATCATGGGCACGCGCGTGGTCCGCACAGAGGATCCGGTGTTCCTCTCCCGGGGCGCGACCTACACCGACGACCTGACCGACGAGCGGTTGACCGGTGCCCTGCACCTCACGCTCGTCAGATCCCCGATGGCACACGCCCGGATCACGGGCATCGACGTCGAGGCGGCGAAGGCCGCGCCCGGCGTCGTCGACGTGATCACCGGCGCCGACCTCGACTTCGGGCCGGCGCTGATGTTCCCGGCGGCGAACAAGGCGATGGTCCGCTCCTTCCTCGCCAAGGACCGGGTGCGGTTCGTGGGCGAGCCGGTCGCGGCCGTCCTCACCGAGCACCCGTACCAGGGGCCGGACGCCGCCGAGCTGGTGGAGGTCGACTACGACCCGCTGCCGGCCGTCGTCGGGCTGAAGGAGTCGGCGAAGGACGAGGTCCTCCTGTTCGAGGAGGCCGGGACGAACGTCGCGCTGGCGTTCGAGGACGGCCCCTTCGACGACCACCTCTTCGACGACTGCGAGGTGGTGGTCACCCGCGAGATCGTCAACCAGCGGCTGGCCGCCGCCCCGCTCGAGACGCGGGCCGCCGCGGCCGCCTGGGGCGACGACGGGCGGCTCACCCTGTTCGCGTCCACCCAGAACGCGCAGATGGCCCGCGACGAGGTGGCGGGCTGGCTCGGGATCGAGCCGTCCCAGGTCCACGTCATCCTCCCCGACGTCGGCGGCGGGTTCGGCGCGAAGATCGGCGCCGACCCCACGTTCGCGCTCGTGGCGTGGCTCGCGAAGCGGGCCGGGCGCCCGGTCCGCTGGACCGAGACCCGGTCGGAGAACATGACCGGGATGCTGCAGGGCCGCGGCCAGCTGCAGACGATCACGATCGGCGGGCGCCGCGACGGCACCGTCCTCGCCTACCGCCTCGACGTGCTCGCCGACGCGGGCGCCTACCCGTCGCTCGGCACGTTCCTGCCGTTCTTCACCCGGCAGATGGCGCCGGGCGTCTACGACATCCCGAAGGTCGAGTCGCGGGCCAAGGTGCTGGTCACCAACACCACGCCCACCGGCGCGTACCGCGGCGCGGGCCGCCCGGAGGCCACCGCGGCGATCGAGCGGGCGATGGACCTGTTCGCGGCCGAGATCGGGATGGACCCGGCCGAGGTGCGCAAGCGCAACGTCGTGCCGCCCGACAAGTTCCCGTTCACCACGAAGGGCGGGGCCGTCTACGACACGGGCGAGTACGCGAAGGCGATCGACCGGGTCCTGGAGGCGGCCGGGTACGCCGAGCTGCGGGCCGAGCAGGCCCGCAGGCGCGAGCGCGGCGACGTCGTGCAGCTGGGCATCGGCGTGTCCGCGTACGTGGAGATCACCGGCGGCGGCGAGTTCCGCGAGGACGCCTCGGTCGAGGTGCACCCGGACGGGACGGTCACCGTGCTCACCGGGACCTCCCCGCACGGCCAGGGCCACGCGACGGCGTGGGCCATGCTCGCGAGCGAGCACCTCGGCATCCCGATCGAGAAGATCACCGTCAAGCACGGCGACACCGACCTGATCCCGCGCGGTGCGGGCACGATGGGCTCGCGGAGCCTGCAGACCGGCGGCGTCGCGGTGTACCAGGCGGCGGGCCAGCTGGTGGAGATCGCCAAGCAGCGCGCGGCCGACCTGCTCGAGGCGAACGTCGGCGACCTCGAGGTCGCCGAGGGCCGGGTCGTCGTGAAGGGCACCGGCACGGGCGTGGACCTCGCGGAGCTGGCCGCGAAGGAGCAGCTGCGCGTCGACACCTCGTTCGACAGCGGTGCCGCGACGTTCCCGTTCGGGGCGCACGTCGCGGTGGTCGAGGTCGACACCGAGTCCGGCAAGGCGGTCGTCGACCGGATCGTCACCGTCGACGACGCCGGCCCGGTGCTCAACCCGCTGCTGGCCGAGGGCCAGCGCCACGGCGGCATCGCGCAGGGCATCTCGCAGGCCCTGTACGAGGAGGTCCTCTACGACGCCGACGGCAACCCGCTCACGGGCACGTTCGCCGACTACGAGTTCCCGTCCGCGGCGGAGCTGCCGAGCTTCACGCTGGAGCACATGGAGACGCCCACACCGCTGAACCCGATCGGCGCGAAGGGCATCGGCGAGGCGGGCACCATCGGTGCCACCCCCGCCGTGCAGAGCGCGGTGATCGACGCGGTGTCCCACCTCGGCGTCCGCCACATCGACATGCCGACCACACCGCAGCGGGTCTGGGAAGCGATCCAGGCCGCCGGAGGCGCGAAATGACAGAGAAGGTCCAGATCACCGTCAACGGGCAGCCGACCAGCGCCGAGGTCGAGCCGCGGCTGCTGCTCGTGCACTACCTGCGCGACGTCGTCGGGCTCAAGGCCACCAACGTCGGCTGCGACACGACCTCCTGCGGTGCCTGCACCGTGCTGCTGGACGGCGAGTCGGTCAAGTCGTGCACGGTGCTCGCCGTGCAGGCCGACCAGCAGTCGGTCACCACGATGGAGGGGCTCTCGCCCGACCCGGAGCACCTGCACCCGGTGGCCGCGGCGTTCCGCGCCGAGCACGGCCTGCAGTGCGGCTTCTGCACGCCCGGCATGGTGATGGCCGCGGTGAGCCTGCTGAAGGAGAACCCGCACCCCACCGAGAAGGACGTGCGCGAGGGCCTCGAGGGCAACCTCTGCCGCTGCACCGGCTATCACAACATCGTCCGCGCGGTGCTGGCCGCGGCGGGCGACGACCCGGCGAAGGCCGAGGACTCGCCCGCCGAGCTCGCCGCGCCCGGCTTCTCCACCGGGAGCTCCGCATGATCCCCGTCGGATTCGACTACGCGCGCCCCGAGTCCGTGGACGGGGCCCTCGCCCTGCTGGAGGAGCACGGCGAGGACGCCACGCTGCTCGCGGGCGGGCACTCGCTGCTGCCGGTCATGAAGCTGCGGCTGGCCGCGCCCGAGCTGATCATCGACATCGGCAAGCTCACCGAGCTGCAGTACATCCGGGTCGACGGCGACGAGGTCGCGATCGGCGCGGGGACCCGCCACCACGCGATCGCGGTGTCGGACGTGCTCGCCGCGGAGTGCCCGCTGCTGCCCGCCGTCGCTCGCACGGTCGGCGACCCGCAGGTGCGCCACCGCGGCACCATCGGCGGCTCGCTCGCGCACGCCGACCCGGCCTCCGACCTGCCGGCCGCTGTGCTCGCGCTCGGCGGGACGGTCGTGCTGCGCAGCCCGCGCGGCCAGCGGCAGGTGCCGATCACCGGCTTCTACACCGGCGTGTTCTCCTCGGTGAAGGAACCCGACGAGCTGATCGTCGAGGTCCGGGTGCCGCGCACCGGCGGCGCGGGCTGGGCGTACGAGAAGTTCACCCGGCGTGCGATCGACTGGGCGGTCGTCGGGGTCGCGGTCGTCGACGGCCGGGTCGGCCTGGTCAACATGGGGCCCACCCCGCTGCGGGCCTCGCAGACCGAGGCCGCGCTCGCTGACGGCGCCTCGATCGAGGAGGCCGCGGCGCTGGCCGACCAGCGCACCGAGCCGCCGTCGGATTCGGCCGCCACCGCGGAGTACCGGCGTCACCTAGCGCGCGTGCTCACGCGCCGGGCGCTCACCACTGCCGCCAACGGGTGACGCACATCCGGGTCGAAGTTTCCCGGTTCCGTGCGTAACTGCCCCGTACGGGGGAAAGACTTCGGTATGGCCCCCGACGAGGCTGTTGCGTTCGGCGACGCTCCCCGCGTCGTCGCCGGTCGTTACGAACTCGGGTCCGTGCTCGGCGCCGGATCGTCCGCCGTCGTGCACCGGGCCCGTGACCTGCGGCGAGGCGTCGAGGTAGCGATCAAGTGCTTCCGGCCGGGCGGGTCGGAGCGAGACCTGCGCCAGCAGCGCCAGGAGATGGAGCTGCTGGCCCGGCTCGACCATCCGGGGCTCGTCCGGTTGCACGACGGCGGGCTCGTGGACGACTGCCCGTTCGTCGTGACCGACCTGGTGGAGGGGCCGACCCTGGCCGAGCGCATCGCCTCGGGGCCACCGCTGGCTCCCGGGGCGGTGCGCCGCCTCGGCGCCCAGCTCGCCGACGCGCTGGCCTACGTGCACGCGGCCGGCATCGTCCACCGCGACGTGAAGCCGGCCAACGTGCTGCTCGGCAGCGGCGGGCGCCCGCGCCTGGCCGACTTCGGCATCGCCCGCGCGCTCGAGGCCACCGCCGCCACCGCCGACGGCTGCGTCGTGGGCACGGCCGCCTACCTCGCGCCCGAGCAGGTGCGCGGGGAGCACGTCGCCCCGGCCACCGACGTGTACGCGCTGGGCCTGGTGTTGCTGGAGGCGTTGACGGGGCGGCGGGAGTACCCCGGTGCGGCCGTCGAGTCGGCCACCGCGCGGCTGCACCGCCCGCCTGCGGTGCCCGACGGCCTGCCGGCCGGGCTCACCTCCGTCCTGCGGGCGATGACCCAGGACGACCCGCTGCGCAGGCCGCCCGCGGCCGCCGTGGCGTCCGCGCTGTCGGCCGACCCGGCCTCGCCCGCCGCCTCGCTCGGGCTGGAGTCCCCGCCGCGGGCGCGGGTGGGCCGCCACGGGCGGCACCGCCTCGGCCGTCCCGGGGCACGCCCGGTGTCGCGCATCGCCCTCGCGGCGCTCACCGCGCTCGTCGCGATGCTCGCGGTCGCCGCGGCGCCCGCCGCGCCGCCGCTCAGCGCGGCGGCCGACGTCACCGACGCGATCGGCCTCTCGGCCCGCCTGCGCTGAGGCCATCCCTTTCCGACGAACGGCGCGTTCGTCGGATAGGTGCCGACGGGCGCGCCGTTCGTCGGAACGGAGTGAGCCGGCTCAGCGGAGTCTCAGCCGACCCGCTGGTGACGGCCCGGGTGCCGGCTAGCCTGTGATCAGCAGAACCGATCGAGGACCGCGCCCATGTCCGTCAAGCCGTCAGCTGCGCTCACGGTGGTCTTCGTCGTGATCGGCGTGATCACGGCGACCCCGGTCCTCGCCCTCGCCGACCCAGAGGTCCTGCGCTGGACCTACGGGGTCACCGATCCCGATCCCATGACGCTCGCGCTGCTCCAGCACCGCGGGGTCCTGCAGCTGGCGCTCGGCGCCGCTCTGGTCTGGGCCGGCCTGTTCGCGCCCGCCCGGGTGCCCGTCGCCGTGGGCGCGTCCGTCACCAAGGGGACGTTCCTCGCGCTCCTCCTCCCGCACCCCGCCCTGCGGGAGGACGTGACGCCGTTCAGCGTCGTGTTCGATGCCGCGTGCCTGGTCTTCTTCGCCGCCTTCCTGGCGGCGACGGCCCGGGCCCGCCGGATCGGTGCGCGGTCTTCCGCGCCGGCTGCAGGCGCCCGCACGCGCTGAGCCCCACCCCTTCCTCCGACGAACGGCGCGTTCGTCGGACAGGTACCGACGGGCGCGCCGTTCCTCGGGAACGGGACGGGGCCTCAGTCCACCAGGCCTGCGTCCTGGGCGGCGATCGCCGCCTGCACCCGGGAGCGCAGGCCCAGCTTGGTGAGCACCCGCGAGACGTGGGTCTTCGTCGTGGCCTCGGTGATCACCAGCTCCTTCGCGATCTCCGCATTGGACATCCCCCGGCCCAGGCAGGCGAGCACGTCCCGCTCGCGCGGGGTGAGCTCGTCGAAGCCCGGCGGGAGGACCGGCTTGCGGGCGGGCGCGGCGAGCCGGGAGATCACCCGGCGGGTCACCTCGGGGGCGAGCACGCCGTCGCCCCTCGCCACGGCGCGCACGGCCGCGAGCAGGGCGGGCGCCTCCACCGATTTGAGCAGGAAGCCCGCCGCGCCCGCGGCGAGGGCCGAGTCGACGTACTCGTCGAGGTCGAACGTGGTGAGCACGAGCACCTCGCACACCGAGTCCGCGACGAGCCGCCGCGTCGCCTCGATCCCGTCGATGCCGGGCATGCGGATGTCCATGAGCACGACGTCCGGCTTGCGCTCGCGGGCCATGGCCACGGTCGCCAGGCCGTCGGCCGCCTCGCCGACCACCGTGATGTCCGGCGCGGAGTCGAGGATCATCACCAGCCCGGTGCGGATCGCAGCCTGGTCGTCGGCCACGACCACGCGGACGGTCTCGCCGGTCATCGGGCCGCCCCCGCCGGGGCGCGCACCGGCAGCGCCGCCCGCACGCGCCAGCGGTCGCCGTCCGGGCCCGCGGTGATGGTGCCGCCCACGGCGTCGGCGCGCTCGCGCAGGCCGAGCAGCCCCGTGCCGGTGCCGTCGCCCGACGGGGCCCCGGGCACCAGGTCGTTCTCGATGTCGATCACCAGTTCTCCGTCGTGGACGTCCAGGCGCAGGCGGACCCGGCTGCGCGGGGCGTGCTTGGCGGCGTTCGTCAGGGATTCCTGCACGATCCGGAACGCGGCCAGGTCGACGGCGGCGGGCAGCTCGGCCGCCTCGCCGCGGGCGTCCTCCACCTCGATGCGCAGGCCGGTGCCCGCGGCTGACTCGAGGAGCGCGTCGAGCCGGTCGAGCCCGGCAGGCGCGGTGCGGGGGTCGGCGTCGGCCGCGCCGCCCGCCCGCAGCAGGCCGATCATCGTGCGCATCTCGGCGAGCGACGCCACGCTGTCGCGGCGCACCGACTGCAACACGCGCCGCAGCACGGCCGGGTCGGGGTCGGGCAGGTTGAGCGCCGCCTCGGACTGGATCGCGATGCCCGAGAGCTGGCCTGCGATCACGTCGTGCAGGTCGCGGGCCATCCGCGCCCGCTCGGCCGCCACCGCGGCGGCCCGGTCCAGCTCGGCCATCCGGGCCGCCTGCTCGGCGCGTCCCCGCTCGGCGTCGGCCCGCTCGCGGTGCAGGCGCACCTCGCGGCCCCACAGCACGGGCACCGCGAGCACCAGGCCGAGGTTCAGGGCGACGAGGAGGGCCGCGCGGGCGCCTTCGGCGACGAGGCTGACGAGCGCCGCGCCACCGGCCACGGCCGCGGTCGCGCCCGCCACCGTCCAGCTCAACCGCTCCGAGGTGTGCAGGACCGCGCAGTAGAGCAGGTCGCCCAGCACCAGCATCAGCGCGAGCGGCACGACGCCCAGCAGGATCATCGCGACCAGCACGCCGCAGGCGACCACCAGCCCGAGCACGGGCCGGGCTCGGCGCTGGGTCTGGCCGAGCGCGGCGACGACGAGCAGCGCCGCCACCGCCCACAGCGGTGGGGCGGGGACGTCGCTCCAGCGGATCGCGACGTCGGGGGCGGCCAGGTACAGCAGCACGCCCACGGCGAAGAACCCGCCCGCGTGGAGCAGGTCCGTGTGCCGCTCCAGCCAGCCCGTCACGGCGCCCATTGAACACGCGACGGCGCCGGTCCGCGTCGATCGAAGGTGGTACGCACCGCCCGGCGAGTCGCGCTCTGGCTGCGGGCGAGTCGCGGGCTCGGTGTGGGCGAGTCGCGCTGCGGGTGCGGGCGAGTCGCGCCTTGGGGCCCGGCGAGTCGCGGGCTCGGTGCGGCCGGCCCGGATCGGTCGAAGGGTGTACGCCGGGGTCGATCGCGCGCCCGACGACGCGACGGCGCGGTCCCACGATGCTCGGCCCATGCCGGTGATCACCGAACGGGGGCGGATCGACGCGCTCGACGTCCTGCGGGGCGTCGCCATCCTCGGGACGTTCGCGACGAACGTCTGGCTCTTCGCGGAGCCAGGCGGGCCGATCGCCTACCTCGGCGCGGCGCTCACCGACGTCGGCGTGGTCGAGACGGCGCTGCGGACGCTCAGCAACGGCAAGTTCCTCGCGCTGCTCACGCTGCTGTTCGGGGTGGGGATCGAGCTGCAGTACCGGTCGGCCGTGCGGCGGGGCGACCCGTGGCCCGGCCGGTACCCGGTGCGGGCCGCGGTCCTCTTCGTCGAGGGCCTCGTCCACTACGTCCTGGTGTTCGAGTTCGACGTGCTGATGGGCTACGCGATCGCCTCGATACTGGTGGCGTACCTGGTGGGGCGCAGCGAGCGGGTCGTGCGGGCGTGGGTGGGCGCGGTCGGCGCGGTGTACGTCGCCGCGCTGCTCGCGCTCACGGCCCTGCTGCTGGTGACCCCGGGCCCGCCCGCCTCCGGCGGCGCCTCCGACCCGGCGCTCACGGCCAGCTGGCCGGAGCAGGTCCGGCTGCGTCTGGAGCACTTCGCGCTGCTGCGCGCGGAGCTGGTGCTGATCGTGCCCTCGGCGGTCGTGCTCTTCCTCGTCGGCTCCCGGATGGTCCGTGCGGGCGCGTTCACCGAGGCAGGTACGCGCATCCGGCGCAGGCTCACCGCCGTCGGCTTCGGCGTCGGGCTCCCGCTGAACGCCCTCACGGCGCTCGGCGGACCGGACCTGTTCCTCCTGGACCGTTACCTCGTCCCACCGCTGGTCGCGCTGGGCCTGCTCGGGCTCGGCACGTCGCTCGTGCTGCGGGCCCGCCGCGCGCCCGGCCCGCTCCGGTGCGGGCTCACGGCGGTCGGCCGCACCGCGCTCTCCTGCTACGTCCTGCAGAACGTGCTCGCCGCGGCGCTCTGCTACGGCTGGGGCCTGGGGCTCGCCGAGCGGTTCGCGGGCGCGGGGCCGTGGTTCGCGGTCGCGCTGTGGGCAGGCGTCTCGGCCCTCCTGCTGGTCGCCGCGCCGCTCTGGCTGCGCCGCGCGGACCGTGGCCCGCTCGAGCTCGTCGTGCACCGCCTCATCGCCGGGCGGCGCGCGCCCGCCGGGGTCAGCGGCCGGGCAGGGTCGGGGCGGTGAAGGTGCCGTCCTCGCCCGGCCGGTAGGGCAGGGTCGCGGTCACCGCCGAGGCCGGGACCGGGCCGTACGCGTGCGGGAAGCGCATCGACGCGGGATCCCCCGGCACCCCGGGCTCCCAGCGGACCTCGACGCCGATCCGTGCCGGGTCGATCACCAGCAGCAGGATGTCGGACCGGCCCTTGAACAGGCGGTTCGCCGGGAGGGAGACCTGCTCCGGCGTCGAGAGGTGGACGAACCCGGCCTCGGCCAGCGACGGCGGGGCGATCACGCCGGCCGCGCGGGCGGCCTCCCACTCCCCGGCGGTGCACATGTGCAACAGGACGTCGGACTCCACCGGTGCAGTCTGCCGGGCCTTGTCTTTGACACGACGTGTCAATTATCGTCCGCCACATCCCCAGCCGCCGTCCCGCCAGGAGGTTGCGCATGTCGCCCACCAGCGAGTCCCAGGCCGCCGCCGAGGAGCCGGTCGTCGAGGAGAGCCTCGTCGAGGAGGTCTCGATCGACGGCATGTGCGGTGTCTACTGACGGCCCGGTCTTCAACCCGGAGCTGCCGCACCGCTGCAGCCCACAGGTGGCGTTGCGCCCCGAGCCGTTCGGGGCGCTCGTCTACCACTTCGGCACCCGCAGGCTGTCGTTCCTGAAGACGCCCCAGCTGGTCGAGGTCGTCTCCGGCCTGGAACGGCACCCGTCCGTGCACGCCGCCATCGAGGCGGCGGGCGTCGAGGAGGCGCAGCGGCCCGCCTACCTGCGGGCGCTCGCCGGCCTCGCCGCGAACGGGACCATCGAGGAGCGACCGTGAAGCTGGTGGAGCACTTCCAATACGGCCTGAACTCCCCGATCTGCCTCACCTGGGAGCTCACCTACGCCTGCAACCTCGCGTGCGTGCACTGCCTGTCGTCGTCGGGACGGCGCGACCCGCGCGAGCTCACCACCGCCGAGGCGAAGGCGGTGATCGACGAGCTGCAGCGGATGCAGGTCTTCTACGTCAACATCGGCGGCGGCGAGCCGACCGTCCGCCCCGACTTCTGGGAGCTCGTCGACTACGCCGTCACCCACGACGTCGGCGTCAAGTTCTCCACGAACGGGATCAAGCTCGACGAGGCGCGCGCCGCGCAGCTCGCCGCCACCGACTACGTCGACGTCCAGATCTCCCTCGACGGCGCCACGCCCGAGGTCAACGACCACGTGCGCGGCCCCGGCTCCTACGCCACCGCGATCAGGGCGCTGGAGAACCTGGCCGCGGCCGGGTTCGGAAAGCCCAAGATCAGCGTCGTCGTGACCCGGCAGAACGTCGACCAGCTCGACGAGTTCAAGGCGATCGCCGACCGGTTCGGCGCGCAGCTGCGCATCACCCGGCTGCGGCCGTCGGGCCGCGGCGCGGACGTGTGGGACGAGCTGCACCCCACCGCCGAGCAGCAGCGGCAGCTCTACGACTGGCTCGTCGCGCACGGGGAGGACGTGCTCACCGGCGACTCGTTCTTCCACCTCTCCGCCTACGGGGAGGCGCTGCCCGGGCTGAACCTGTGCGGCGCGGGGCGGGTGGTCTGCCTGATCGACCCGGTCGGCGACGTCTACGCCTGCCCGTTCGCGATCCACGAGAACTTCCTCGCGGGCAACGTCCGGTCGCCGGGCGGGTTCGAGGCGGTGTGGCGCACCTCGGAGCTCTTCGCCGAGCTCCGGCGGCCCCAGACCGGCGGCGCGTGCCGCAGCTGCGGCTTCTACGACTCCTGCCAGGGCGGCTGCATGGCCGCGAAGTTCTTCACCGGCCTCCCGCTCGACGGGCCCGACCCGGAGTGCGTCCGCGGGTTGGGCGAGCAGGCCCTCGCGGCGCGCGGCCCGGACACGGTGATCCCGAAGTCGGACGTCGACCACTCCCGCTCGGCGCCGCGCAACTCCCGCGGCCCCGTGCCGGTGACGATCGGGATGCGCCCGGACCGGGCGTGCGACGAGAACCCGCTCGCGGGCCTGAAGGTCCCGGTCGCGGGCCGCTGAGCACCTCGGTGGCGGCGACGCTCGGCGGGCTGGCCTGGCCCGACGTGCCCGCCGCCACGGTGCTGGTCCCGCTCGGGGCGTGCGAGCAGCACGGGCCGCACCTGCCGCTCGACACCGACCTGCGGATCGCCGCCGCCGTGGCCCGTCGCGCCGCCGCGGGCGACGATGCGCTGCTGGTGGCGCCGCCGCTCGCCTACGGGGCGTCCGGTGAGCACGAGGGTTTCCCCGGCACGCTGTCGATCGGGCACGACGCGCTCCGTGCGGTGCTCGTGGAGCTGGGCCGCTCGGCGTTCCGGTGGGTGCACCGGCTCGTGTTCGTCAACGGGCACGGCGGGAACCTGCCGACGGTCCCGGACGCGGTGGCGCAGCTGCGGGCCGAGGGCCGGGACGCCGCGTGGTGGCCGTGTGCCGTGGCGGGCGGGGACGCGCACGCGGGGCGCACCGAGACCGCCGTCCTGCTCGCCCTCGACCCCGCCGCGGTCCGGGTGGACGCGGCCGAGCCGGGCGCGACCGCCCCGCTCGCGCAGCTGCTCCCCGCGCTGCGGGACGGGGGCGTGGCGGCGGTGAGTCCCAACGGCGTGCTCGGCGACCCCACCGGCGCCACGGCGGCCGAGGGCGAGCGGGTGCTGCGCGAGCTGGCCGCGGCCCTGCGCGATCGGGTCACCCGGTGGGCGCCGGACGGGACCGGTCGCCTCGCCTAGTTGTAGTGACTCAGGACGTTGTTGTCAGTGCTCGACGGCGTGTCGGCTTGAACGAGGGGAGGGCCTCCGGGCGAGGTGGGTGTGTCTGAGGCACCTACTTCGAACCCAGGAGGCCCTCCATGGCGCACCGTAACG
>NZ_DATGOP010000089.1:0-151059 GCF_035305885.1 Pseudonocardia sp. | reverse complement strand
GCGTTCCTCGTGAGCACCTCGTCGAGTTGGGAGAAGGCGGCGCCCGCCGCGGCCGGCGCGAGCTGCACGCCCTTGACGACCGCGATCACCAGCTCCACCGCCTGCCGCGGGTCCACGCCCGGCGCCCACTCGCCGCGCGCCGCTCCCGCGTCCAGCAGGTCGCGCAACCAGCGCCGCCAGTTGGCCTCGTGCCGCGCCATCACCGCCCGGACCGCCGGGTCGCGGCGGGCGTGCAGGTCGAGCTCGGCGGTCACGACGAACACCTCCGGCGCGTCGAGCAGCAGCCGGTGCAGGTGGGCGAGGTGGCCGCGGAGGGTCTCCGCGGGGCCCGCGCCCGCCGGGGGATCGGCGCGGAACCGGCCGATCGCGTGCTCGGCGACGGCCGCCACGATGTCCTTCTTGGCGGGGAAGTGGTGGTAGAGCGTCGAGTGGTCGATCCCCGCGTCCGCGGCGATCTGCTTCAGCCGCAGCCCCTCGAAGCCCACCTCGGCCACCTGCCGGAACGCCGCGCGAACGATCGCACCCCTCCGATCGGACACCCGTCGCACCTCCCAACAAGTTTGTTGGGACAGCGTGGCACACGGCGCGCGCGGGCCGTCGAGCGGGTTCCGCTAGCGGGGGAGGTGGAAGCGCGTGTACGACTCGAAGCGGGCCACGGGGGTGAGCCCGAGGCGAGCCAGGAGCGCCGCGCTGCGGACGTTGCCGTGGCCGACGCCGGCGTACACGTCCGTCGCGCCGAGGACGTCCTCCGCGAACGGTGACGGCGCCGAACGCGGTCGGCACGTCATGGTCGGCCGCGCAGCAGCGCCTCCTGGAGGAGTACTCGCAGCACTCGCCGGTCGCCGTCTGGAGACCGGCGAGACCGTCGGTTGGGCGCGGCGCTCTCGTAGCCGCTGTCGAGGTCCTGTCAGATCGGCGTCGATCTCGCGGCCGCCGCCTCCGTGCGCGCCGGGCACCCGAGGAGGAGCCCGCACTCCATAACTGTCATAACGTCGATTATCGGCTCAACGGGGCGGTCAACCGGTGCAGCGGCGCACCGGCCGGCGGGGGTCGTTGATTTCCGGTCGTCAACGCCCGCGGCCCGTGCGCGCCTGCAGCTCGTCCATCGCGCGTGAGGCGTCGGCCTTCGTCCGGCCGTCCGGCGACGTCTCGCCGGCCTGCCGTGCGAGCGTCGGCAGGTACGACCGCTGCGGACCCGTCATCGATTCGTCGCCGGTGGCCCAGTCGTCGGGATCCTTGGTTCACGGCTCGTTGGCGGTGGCGGCGGTCGTCGGTCGTGCGTTCGAACACATCGTCGAATCCCCTGGGGCGCAGGGCGAACGCTCCCCTGACCCGCGTTATGACAGTGCGACCGGTCCCCGGCCGCATAGCGGAGAGGGCCCGGCGGCGGCAGCAGCCGGGCCGCCGCCTCGGCATCGACGCGGCAGGCTTGGGGATTCTCCTGCCGTGCCGTGAGACCAACCCGGGTGAGATCTGCTGCGGGCCGCGAGCAGCTCCATGTGCGGTGAGGGTGCGGTCGCCGCGAGCCCGGACCCGGGGAACTCCCCTCGCTCGACGGCCGCCACTCCCCTCGGTTGCGTTATGACAGCGGGTCCGAGTTACCGCGGTGTTGTTCTGCCCGGTGTCCGGCGGCGCCGAGCCCCGGGTCGACGGCCCGCATCAGCGCGACGAGCAGCAGGGCGAAGGCCACGGCGAACAGCACGAACCCCGCGCCGTGTGTGTACTCCCACCGGTCGCGCAGCACCGCGAGGTCCGGCGGCGCGGTCCCGGGCGGCAGGGCGCGCAGCCGCACGTCGACCGGAACGATCAACGCCAGCAGGCTCGTGAGGGCGATCACCTGCAGTGCGAACGCCGTCGCGGTCGGGGCCGCCAGGCGCCGGTTTCGCCGCACGAGCCACACCAGCGCCGCCGTCGCGACGATCGCGCCGACACAGGTCACCAGGCCGATCGTGCCGTGCCCGACGGACAGCGAGTTCGGCAGCAGCGCGTAGATCTCGGCCAGGTGGGCCCACCCGAGCACGTGGGCCAGTTCCAGGCCCGCGGTCAGGGCGGCGAGCAGCAGCGCGGCCGCGTACCACCAGCGGACGGCCGCGGGGCGCTCTCCCCCGGTCGAACGCTTCGTCAGCGCCATACCGTCGACGTACCCACGCATCGCCCGCCCATAGCCCGGCCGGCCGATCCACGGGCGCCGGACAGCGCACGCCGCCGATGCGCGTGATGATGGATGCCGTGGTATCCGGCCGGTTCGCCCGACGGCAGCGCGAGCTGGTGCTCGCAGACCTCCGCACCGAAGAGCGGTCGCGCGCATGACCCACCCCTTCGACGACCTGACCGTCGAGGCGCTGCGCGCCCAGGGCGGCCTCAAGTGGACGCTGTACGGCGAGGACAGCCTGGGGGCGTTCGTCGCCGAGATGGACTTCCCGGCCGCGCCGCCGATCGTCGAAGCGCTGCACGAGGCCGTGGACGCCATGCGCTTCGGGTACCCGGCGCCCGCGCTCGTCGAGCAGATGGCGCGGGCCTGCGCGGAGTGGCAGGCCCGCCACCACGGCTGGCGGGTGCCCGCTGAACACGTCCACGCGCTGCCCGACGTGGTCACCGGCTTCGTGGTGGCGGTCGAGCACTTCTCGCGGCCGGGCAGCCCGGTCATCCTGCCCACCCCCGCGTACATGCCGTTCGTGACGCTGCCGGAGGCGTTCGGCCGGGCGGTGCTCCAGGTGCCGCTGGTGCGCGACGCGGGCCGGTACGTGATGGACCTCGACGCGCTCGACGCCGCCTACCGCGCGGGCGGCGACCTGCTGGTGCTGACCAACCCGCACAACCCGCTGGGCCGCGTGTTCACGCCGGACGAGCTGCACGCCGTGTGCGCCGTGGTGGACCGCCACGGCGGGCGCGTGTTCGCCGACGAGATCCACTCTCCGCTCACCTACCCCGGCCACCGGCACGTGCCGTACGCCTCGCTGTCCGAGACCGCCGCCGGGCACACCGTCACGGCGACCTCGGCGTCCAAGGCCTGGAACCTCGCGGGTCTGCGCTGCGCGCAGCTGATCACCAGCAACGACGCCGACGCGCGCCGCCTGGCCGAGATCGGGCCGTTCGCCACCCACGGGGCCGGCACGCTCGGCCTCGTCGCCGCCACCGCCGCGTACACCGCGGGCGACGCGTGGCTGCGGGACGTGCTGGGCTACCTCGACCGCAACCGCCACCTGCTGGCCGCCCTGCTCGCCGAGCACCTGCCCGGCGCGCGCTACGACCCGCCGGAGGGCACCTACCTGGCGTGGCTGGACCTGCGGGAGCTCGGGCTCGGCGACGACCCGGCTGCGGTGATCCGGGAACGGACCGGCGTTGCACTGACCAGCGGCCCCGAGTGCGGCCCTCCCGGCCGCGGGCACGCGCGGCTCAACTTCGCCACCTCGCGCGGGATCCTCGAGCAGCTGGTCGTGCGCATGGCCGGGGTCCGCCGCGGAAATCCGTGCTGACGCGCCCTCAGCACTCGAAGACCGACCAGCAGATCTCGTTGCGCAGCCGCTGGTCGTCCAGGACCAGCTCGCGGATGGGGTCCGGCAGCTGGTCGCGCTGCCAGCGGCACTCGCGCCTGCCCGCGACCTCCTCCTCGCCCGGGGGCGCCGCCGCGCGCGCCGCCTTGATCGCGTAGGCGGCGGCGCCCAGCTCGTGCGCGGCGACGTGCGCCACCACCGCGGCCTGGCCTGCGGCGAACGCGGCGTGCCGGGCCGCCCCGGAGAGCACGCGCGCGGCGGCCATCGCGTGCCCGCCCGCCGCCCGCGACTGCGACATCTTGACCTCACCGCGCGTCCACGCCCTGATCTGCGCGATCGCGTGCCGCGGGCGCGGATCGGACGGCCGCTGCGCCTCGAACAGGTGCAGGACGTGCTCCGCGCAGGTGGCCGCCCACAGCGCCAGCAGCCGGTGGTTCTCGTCGGTGAGGGTCCCGCCGCGCCGGATGGTGGTGAAGCGGGGGTCCCTGACCTTCGGCAGGATCACGCTCCGAGCGTGCCAGACGGCGTCGGCGAGGCCTCAGTCGCCGGTGGTGGGCGGCTGGTCCACCAGCTGGGCGAGGTAGAGCTGCTCGCCGAGCTTGTCGATGAGCTCGAGGTTGGTCTCGATGTAGTCGATGTGGTGCTCTTCGTCGGCGAGGATGTCCTCGAACAGCTTCGCCGTGGTGATGTCGCCCTTGTCGCGGCAGAGCTTGATGCCCGGCCGCAGCCGCTCGACGACCTCCAGCTCGATCGCGAGATCGGATTCGAGCTGCTCGCGCACGGTCTGGCCGATCCGCAGCGGGAACAGCCGCTGGTAGTTGGGCAGGCCCTCGAGGAACAGGATGCGGTCGGTGATGATCTCCGCGTGCCGCATCTCGTCGATCGACTCGTTCCTGGTGTACTCGGCGAGTTTGGTCAGGCCCCAGTTCTGCTGCATCTTGGCGTGCAGGAAGTACTGGTTGATCGCGGTGAGCTCGCTGGTCAACTGTTCGTTGAGCAGCGCGATGATCTCGTCGTCGCCACGCATGGGGTCCTCGCTTCGTCGGCGGTGAAACGGCAGCAGAATCTACCGCGGACGTTAACCCCACGAATGGGCGACAAACGATTCAGGATCGCCTTTGCGCAGGTCAGGCGAACCTCGTCACAGGGCGGGCTGGCTTCAGGCCGACGCCGGCAGCCCGGCGATTTCCGACGGCGCGTGGGCGGCGGCCAGGAAGACGTCGATGTGGTCGTGGCACGAGCCGCAGCCGGTGCCGGCCTCGCAGGCGTCGCCGACCTCCTCGACGGTGCGCGCACCGCGCGCGATGCAGGACTTGATCACGGTGTCCGGCACCGCGTAGCAGATGCACACGTACACAGGCACTCCTTCGGTCAAGCAAGGCTTGCCTATGTTCACACCACCTTCCCTCTGGACGCAAGAACTAGCCTTGGCGGGTGCCGCTCGACGAGTACCGCCGCAAGCGCGACCCGCGGCGCACGCCGGAGCCGGTGCCGGCCGAGGACCCCGTCGCGGAGGGCCCCGGTAACCGCTTCGTCGTCCAGGAGCACCACGCGCGGCGGCTGCACTGGGACGTCCGGCTCGAGCGCGACGGCGTGCTGGCCTCGTGGGCGGTGCCGAAGGGGCTGCCCACCGACCCGGACACGGTGCGCCTGGCCGTGCGGACCGAGGACCATCCGATCGAGTACCTGGAGTTCTCGGGGGAGATCCCGGCGGGCGAGTACGGCGGCGGCCGGATGACGATCTGGGACTCCGGCACCTACGAGACCGAGAAGTGGAACCCGCGCGAGGTGATCGTGCGGCTGAAGGGGGAGCGCGCGTCCGGCCGGTTCGTGTTCATCCGCACCGACCGGGACGGCGGGAAGGACAACTGGCTGCTGCGCCGCTCCGACCGGGACGGCGCACGGGCCCCGCTCCCCCACGACGTCCGCCCCATGATCGCCACCCCCGGTGACCTGCCGACCGGGGGCGAGTGGTGGCTGCAGGTCGGGTTCGGCGGGGAGCGCGTCGTCGTGCGCGCCGAGGGCGGGCGGATCCGCATCACCGACGCCGAGGGCGACGAGGTCGCCGCGCCCGGCCTGCGCGGGCTCGGGCCGTCGCTCGGGGCGACGCAGGCGCTGTTCGACGCCGAGCTGGTCGGCGACGCCGAGGGCGCGTACCTGTGGATCGGCGACCTGCTGCACCTCGACGGGCGCGACGTGTGCGAGCTGCCGTTCCGGGAGCGCAGGTCGTTGCTGGAGCGCCTGCCGCTCGACGGGCCACGCTGGCGCCTCGCCCCGGTGTTCCCGGGGGCGGGCGCGGAGGTGGTGGCCGCGGCGAAGCAGCAGAAGCTCCCCCACGTCGTGGCGAAGGACCCGGACTCGCCCTACGAGCCGGGGCGCACGAGCAAGCGGTGGGTGCAGGTCGACACGGGCATCGGCGGCGGTGCCGCCGCGGGCGGGCCCCGCCGCCCGGCGGCGAAGGCGGGATACGGGCGGGCTGCGCTCAGCAACCCGACGAAGGTGCTCTACCCCCTCACCGGCACCACCAAGGCGGACGTGCTCGCCTACTACCTGTCCGTCGCCGAGGTGATGCTGCCGCACCTGCGCGACCGGCCCGTCACCCTCGTGCGCTGGCCGGACGGGGTGGAGCGGGGCTCGTTCTTCGAGAAGGACGTCTCACGGCACGCCCCCCGCTGGCTGCGCACCGCGCGCGTGGGCACCCCGGGCGGCCGGTCGGAGAGCGCCGACTTCCCGCTGATCGACGACGCGGAGGGGCTCGCGTGGGCGACGAACCTCGCCGCGCTCGAGCTGCACGTCCCACAGTGGCGGATCGGCCCGGACGGCGCCCCGCAGCCGCCGGACCTGGTGGTGTTCGACCTCGACCCGGGCGAGGGCACCACCGTGGTGGACTGCGCGCGGGTGGCGGAGCGGATCGCCGAGCGGCTCGCCGACGACGGCCTCGTCGCCTACCCGCGCACGAGCGGCGGCAAGGGCATGCAGCTGTACGTGCCGGTGGAGGTGACGCGCGCCGAGCACACCTCGCAGTACGCGAAGGCGATCGCCGAGGAGCTGGCCCGCGAGTCGCCGCAGCGGGTCACGGCGGTGATGGCGAAGGCGCGCCGTCGCGGGAAGGTGTTCGTGGACTGGAGCCAGAACAACCCGCACAAGACCACGATCGCGAGCTACTCGCTGCGCGGGCGGGCCCACCCCACGGTGGCCACCCCGGTGACGTGGGAGGAGGTGCGGGCGTGCCGGCGCCCGGAGGACCTGGTGTTCACCGCGGCCGACGTCCCCGCCCGCATCGCCGAGCACGGCGACCTCATGGCCCCGCTGTTGACGCAACCGCAACCGTTGCCCGCTCGCGTGTGATCGCCTCGCCTGAGAGGCTTCGGGCGTGCCCCGGCACCCCTACTTCGACGGGCCCCACCCCAGGGCCTACGCCCACCGCGGCTGGCACATCGACGACCTCGACGGCTGCGAGAACACCCTCGCGGCGTTCCACCGCGCGGTCGCCGAGGGCTTCGACTACCTCGAGATGGACGTGCACGCCACCGCCGACGACGTCGCGGTGGTCCACCACGACGCCACGCTCGACCGCACGACCGACGGCAGCGGCCGGATCCGGTCCCTGCCCGCCGCCGCGCTCGCCCGCGTGCGGGTCCGCGGCCGAGAGCCGGTCCCGCTGCTCGAGCAGGTGCTGGTGGAGCTGCCCGACACGCGGATCACGGTGGAGCTCAAGTCCGGTGCGGTCGTCGAGCCGGTGCTGGAGGTGCTCGACCGCACCGACAGCTGGCACCGGGTCTGCCTGGGCAGCTACCGCGACGCGTGGCTGCAGCGGGCCCGCGCCGCGGCAGGGCCGCGCCTGTGCACGTCGATGGCGCAGGGGGCAGCGATCGGGCTGCGCACCCGGGCGTGGCTGGACCGGCTGCCCGGCCCGTTGCGCTGCGTGCCCGCGCCGCCGTCGCCCGGCGACCTCGCCCAGCTCCCCCGCCGCGTCGGCCCGCTGCCCGTCGTGGACGACGCCCTGGTGCGCGCTGCGCACGGCAGCGGCCGCGAGGTGCACGTGTGGACGGTGGACGCAGCGGAGCAGATGCACGCGCTGCTCGACCTCGGGGTGGACGGCCTGCTCACGGACCGGCCCGACGTGCTGCGCGACGTGCTGCACGCGCGCGGCGCGTGGCAGGGCGCCTGAGCCGGCCGGAACGGTAATCTCCCCCGGTGACTCGGGCGACCACCGTCGTCAGGCGCCGGGTGCTGGCGTGGGCGCTGTGGGACTGGGGATCGGCGGCCTTCCACGCCGTGGCGCTCACGTTCGTGTTCTCGGTCTACCTCACCGACGTCGTGGGCGACGGGCGGCCCGAGGCGAGCGCCGCCCTGGGGTTCGCGGTCGGCGCGGCGGGGTTCGTCATCGCGCTGCTGGCGCCCGTGATCGGGCAGCGGGCCGACGCGACGGGCAGGCGCAAGCTCGCGACCGGGGTGTGGACGGCCTGCACGATCGCGGCGATGGCCGGGCTGTTCGCCATCCGCGACGACCCCGCGTACCTGTGGCCGGGGCTGGCGCTGCTCGCCGTCGGCTCGGTGGCCGCTGAGCTCGCGCAGGTCTCCTACAACGCCATGCTCGCCCAGGTGTCGACGCCCGCGACGATCGGGCGGGTGTCCGGGTTCGGCTGGGCCATGGGCTACCTGGGCGGCATCGTGCTGTTGCTCGTCGTCTACTACGGCTTCGTCGCGGGCGACGGCCCGACCGCGGGGCTGCTGGGCCTTCCCCGCGACGACGGGTTCAACGTGCGCGCCGTCGCGCTCGTCGCGGCGGGGTGGTTCCTGGTGTTCGCGCTGCCGCTGCTGCTGCGCGTGCCCGAGACCCCACGCCCGCCGGCCCGCCCGGACCGCCCCGGCGTGGTCGGGGCCTACCGCGCGCTGTTCGCCGATCTCGCCGCGCTCTACCGGGACGACCGGCACACCCTGTACTTCCTCGGCGCCAGCGCGCTGTTCCGCGACGGGCTCGCGGCGATCTTCACGGTGGGCTCGGTGCTCGCGGTGGGCGTCTACGGGATCGGGGCGGACGACGTGCTGCTGTTCGGCGTGGCCGCCAACGTGGTCGCGGCCGCGGGCGCCGTCGCCGGAGGACGGCTGGAGGACCGCGTCGGCCCCAAGCGGGTGATCGTGGCGTCGCTCGTCGGGATGATCGCGGCGGCCGTGGTGCTGCTGGTCGTGTCCGGGCCGCTCGCGTTCTGGGTGTTCGGCCTGGTGCTCGTGCTGTTCGTGGGGCCGGCGCAGTCGTCGTCGCGCACGTTCCTGGCACGCCTGGCGGCGCCGGGGCACGAAGGCCAGCTCTTCGGGCTCTACGCCACCACCGGCCGGGCGGTGTCGTTCCTCGCGCCGAGCCTGTTCGGCCTGTTCGTCTCGCTCTTCCACGCGCAGCGGGCCGGCATCGCGGGCATCATCGTCGTGCTGCTCGCCGGTCTGCTCGCGCTGGTGCCGGTGCGCGCGCCGACCCTGCCCGATCGGGCGGGTAACGGGCCGACGGCTCCTCTGTGAACAGCAGGTCAGACGACGGTGACATAAGTCACAGTTGGCTGACAGGTCACAACCGCGTGTGTAGCGGCGGCCGATCGTGGACACTCGTGTACCGGGGCGGCGGACGTCCGGTGTGGTCGCATGGAAACCACAGCCGGTCGGATTCCGCCCCTGTGGCGGGAATGGACGGCTGTTCTGCAGACGTTACACCCGGTGGTGACGGTCGGGGGAGGCTCCCTCGACCCCGGTAGGGAGGATGACGCATGGCCGACCGCGTGCTCCGTGGCAGCCGGCTCGGGGCTGTCAGCTACGAGACGGACCGCAACCACGACCTGGCGCCGCGGCAGTCGATGCGCTACTCGTGCCCGCGCGGGCACGAGTTCGAGGTGCCCTTCGCGGGCGACGCCGAAGCACCGGCGACCTGGGAGTGCCGTCTGCACGGCAGCATCTCCCGCCTCGTCGACGGCGCCGAACCCGAGCCGAAGAAGTCCAAGCCGCCGCGCACCCACTGGGACATGCTCCTCGAGCGTCGTTCCATCCCTGAGCTCGAGGCCCTGCTCAACGAGCGTCTCCAGCAGCTCGCTGAGCGCAGGCGCGAGATCGCCTGACCTCCCACGCACGAGAGCCGGGCCCCCACCAGGGGTGGCCCGGCTCTCGTGCGTCGAGGTGGCGTCAGGCGTCGAGCACCTGTCCGGCGCGCTCCACCACCGGTGGGAGCGTCGACCAGGGGAAGTTGATCCACCGGTCGGTGCGCCGCCACACGTACTCGCACTTGACGCTGCTGTGCGGCTTCTCGTACACCACGGCGCAGCGCACGTCGGCGACGTGTTCGCCGCAGAAGTCGCGCACGAGCTTCAGCGTGGCGCCGGTGTCGGCGACGTCGTCGGCCACCAGCACGCGCGCCCCGGACAGGTCCACCACGTTCGGCACCGGCGGCAGCATGATCGGCACGGGGAGCCGCTCGTCCACCCCCGTGTAGAACTCGACGTTCGCCACGTGCAGGTTCTTCACGTCGAGGGCGTAGCCGAGCGCGCCGGCCACGAACAGGCCGCCTCTGGCGATCGACAGGATGATGTCGGCCTCATAGCCGTCGGCGGCGATCTGCTCGGCGAGCTCACGGGAGGCGGTGCCGAACAGCTCCCAGGTGAGCTCCTCGCGGGGCGCGCTCACGTGCGCACCGTCCCGTCGCTCACGGCCCCGCCCCCGGTCGGTTCCGCAGGACGCTCCGGTGGCGGCGGATCGGCCGCCGGCCGGTCCGCCCGCAGCACGACGGGCGTGCGCCGAAGCAGGCGGCCGACGCCCCAGTAGGCCACCCGCCAGAACGCCTCGGCGACGATCGAGGTGTCCATCTTCGACGCGCCGCGCTCGCGTTCGGTGAAGGTGATCGGCGCCTCGCGCACGCGGAACCCGGCGAGCACCGCCCGCCACGCCATGTCGATCTGGAAGCAATAGCCCTGCGAGGCGATCTGGTCGAGGTCGAGCTCCTCGAGGACCTGGCGGCGGAACACCCGGAACCCCGCGGTGATGTCCCGGATCGGCACGCCCAGCGCCACCCGCGAGTACAGGTTGCCCGCCCGGGAGATCAGCTGCCGGTGCGCGGGCCAGTTGCGCACGACCCCGCCGCTCACGTACCGGGAGCCGAGCACGACATCGGCGTCGTCGAGGGCGGCGATGAGCGCCGGCAGGTCCTCCGGCGGGTGGGAGCCGTCGGCGTCCATCTCGACGACGACCTGGTAGTCACCGCGCAGCGCCTCGGCGAAGCCGGCGAGGTAGGCCGCGCCCAGCCCCTGCTTGCCCTCGCGGTGCAGGACCTTGATGCGCGGATCGGCTGCGGCCATCTCGTCGGCGAGCTCACCGGTTCCGTCGGGGCTGGCGTCGTCGACGACGAGGACGTCCGCCTCGGGCACGGCGGCGTGCAACCTCGCCACGACCGGTCCCAGGTTGTCCCGCTCCTGGTAGGTGGGGATCACCACCAGAACCCGGCCCCTCGGATCAGCCATCCTCGTCCCTTCCCGCGCGTCTCGCCGCGCGACGCCTCACCACGATCCCCGTGCCGATCGCGAGCACCCCGACGGCGACCAGCGCCCATTCGGGCGCAGACCGCCACCGGGTGGCCAGCGTAGTGGTGTCCCGCAGTCGGGTCCGATCGACCAGGACATCGGGGGTGAACTGCTGCGTGCTCGCGGTGACCGTCCCGTCGGGCGTGATCGTGGCGCTCACCCCGCTGGTGGTCGCGACGATCACCGGGCGGTCGTGCTCCACGGCCCGGACCCGCGACATCGCGAGCTGCTGGTAGGTCATCTCGGACAGCCCGAACGTGGCGTTGTTGCTGGGCACGGCCAGCACCTGGGCGCCCGCCGCGACGCTGTCGGCCACCAGGTCGTCGAACGCGACCTCCCAGCAGATCGCGATGCCGACCCGGACGCCCGCCATGTCGACCGCGCCCGCGCCGTCGCCCGGCACGAAGTAGCCCGCCCGGTCGACGTACGGGGAGAACAGGCGGAAGAACTCCCGCCACGGCATGTACTCGCCGAACGGCTGCACGCGGCGCTTGTCGTTGCGCTCCACCACCCCGACCCCGGCCTCCCACACCAGCGCCGAGTTCGAGGTGGTGCGCCCGTCCGGGTTGCGCAGCACCGTCCCCACGAGCAGCGGCACGCCCACGGCGCGCGCGGCCCGGTCGATCTGCGCCGCGGCGTCCGGGTTGCGCAGCGGGTCGATGTCGCTGGAGTTCTCCGGCCAGATCACCAGGTCGGGGCGGGGCACGCGGCCCGCGGCCACGTCGGCGGCGAGCTGCTCGGTGACCCGCACGTGGTTGTCGAGCACGGCGCGGCGCTGGGCGTTGAAGTCCAGGCCCAGCCGGGGGACGTTGCCCTGCACCGCGGCGATCGTGACCGTGCGGTCGGCACCGTTCGGCGTGGCGGGCACGAGGGCGGCCAGCGGGCCCGCCGCGACCGCGAGGACCGCGACGAGGGCGGGCGCGAGCAGCAGGCGCGGGCTTCGTCTGCGCGCGATCCGGCGCACCAGCTCGCCGAGCGCGAGCCCCGCGAGCACGGCCGCGAACGACAGGAGCGGCTCCCCGCCGATCGCGGCGACCGGCAGCAACGGCCCGTCCGGCTGGCCGAAGCCGACCCGGCCCCACGGCAGCCCGCCGAACGGGACGCGCCCGCGGACCGCCTCGCCCGCGACCCACACCGCCGCCGCCCAGACCGGCGCCGCGGGCAGGCGGGAGACGACGGCGATCCCCGAGCCGGCGAGGCCGACGAACAGCGCCTCGAACGCGCTCAGCACCAGCCAGGGCAGCGAGCCGACGAACGAGCCCGTCCACGCCAGCAGGGGCAGCAGGAAGCCGAGGCCGAACAGGAACCCGTAGCCGAACCCGGTGCGGGCCCGCCGCCCGTGCAGCACCACTGCGAGCAGCGCGAACGCGGGCAGGGCCAGCCACCACAGCGTGCGCGGCGGGAAGCTCAGGTACAAAAGCACCCCACCGCCGGCCGCGCCGAGCACCCGCGCCGCGACGAAGGGACTCCACCACCGGCGCCCCGCGCGGGAGCCGGTGGCCTGCGCCCCCGGTTCGGGCGCGACGGGTTCGGCGGTGACGGCCACGGCGTGAGACTACGTGGCGCGTGTGAGGCGGCGGTGATCGAGCCGCACGGCGCTCACGCGCGGACGGGGGCCAGCAGGTGCGCGTTGCCCAGCGCGTCCAGCGGACCGGGGGCGCCGCTGCGGGTGAACCACTCGTAGCCGTAGGCGCTCGCGAAGCCGGCGACGGGCACGTCCTCGTCGGCGATCTGGCTCGCGTGCGCCACCATCGCGGCGCGCTTGGTGTCCAGGTGCTGCGTCGTGCCGGTGAGGGCGAGCCCGATCTCGGCCGTCACCCGGCCGAACGGCACCGATGCCGCGCGGGCGGCGCCGTGGACCAGGTGGCGGTCGCGCGCGGAGACGTGCAGGTGCTCCCGGTCCACGGTGACGCGGTAACCGGTGACGCCCAGCATCTCGGCCGCGGTGGCGCCGATCCGGAACACCGCCCGGTGGTCGGGGTGGCCGTAGATGCCGTGCTCGTCGTCGTGGACGACCGCGCACGCGCCCTCGTCGTCGGCGAGCTCGGCGACCTCGCGGGCCAGCCGCAGCGGGTCGGCCATGACGAGCGCCCGCTCGTGGCGGGCGTCGGCCCACCCCGGAAGGCCCGAGTCGCGCCTGCCCAGCAGGGCCAGCCGCGACACCCCCAGCAGCTCCGCCGCCCGCTCCAGCTCGGCGAGCCTGCGCTCGGGGATCGTCTCGCCGGGCCGCAGCGGCACGCGGGAGCCGCCCAGCTCACCGGCGGTCGCGACGACGAGGACGGTGCGCGCGCCGGCGTCGGCCAGCCGGCGCAGCGTGATCCCGGTGAAGATCGCCTCGTCGTCGGGGTGGGCGTGCAGGACGAGAACGGTGTGCCCGCGCAGGTCGGGGGTGCTGATCATGTGGGGTCGCAGACGTGCGGGGCCGCGCGAAGCGGCCGGGACGGACGGGGGCCGGGGGTCAGCTGCAACAGCAGCGACAGCACCCCGGACAGCACAGGGCCACGCCCGCGCAGCACGTCCGGTCCGTCACGGGCGGTGATTCTGCCAGAGCCCGTCCGCGCGGCACCATCGGGTGCGCGTCACACCGCGGCGGAGAACACCGCGCCGAGGACCGTGCCGAGAACCGCGGGGCCCGCCACCCAGGCAGGCCCCGCGGATCAGCAGCGGATCAGCAGCGGATCAGTAGTCGCGCTTGGGCATGAGGATCCACAGCACGATGTAGATCACGAACTGCGGGCCGGGCAGCAGGCACGACAGCACGAACAGCAGCCGGACCACGAACGGGCTCATGCCGAACCGGTCCGCCAGGCCCGCGCACACGCCGGCGATGATCCTGCCGTGGCGCGGGCGGGTCAGGGTCGATGCCACGTTCTGGCTCCTTCCACGTCGCGGCGCGTCTCGCCGCTGGGATCCAGTGTCGGCGCGATCGCGCGGCACCGGCTCGGGAAACCCCCGGAGACACCCCTGAGTTTCCTGGCAGGTACCCCGGAGGCCCCCGCGTACTCGCCCTGCGTGACCCCGCGCTGCGCCGTGCGGGGTCGTTGATCGCCGAAGTCGGTGAATGCCCTGGTCGGGCGCCTGCGGGGGCAATAGCGTCCTCGCTCGTGAGGCGATCGCGCTCCCTGGCCCTGCTCGCTGCGGGTGCTGCCGTGGCGCTCACCCTGTTCGCGCCCCCGGTCGTGGCGGCGGCCGAGGTCCCCGCCGCCGTGGTCGTGCTCGGTGACAGCGCCGCGGCCGGTGACGGCGCCGGCGACTACGAGCCGGGTACGCGCGGCGAGAACGGCAACTGGTGCCACCGCTCCGTGCACGCCTACGTCCACCGCACCGGGCTCGCCCCCGAGTCGGTCAACCTCGCCTGCTCGGGCGCCGAGGCCGCCGACGTCGCGTTCGGCGACGGCACCCACTACACGGAGGGCTCCCAGGCCGGGCGGCTCGTCGACGTGGCGAACCGGTACCGGGTCACCACGGTGATCGTCCAGATCGGGGCGAACGACGACGCCGCGCTGTTCGGCACCGGCGTCGCCTGCATCCGCGCGTTCCTCGACCCGCGCGTGCCCCCGTGCCGGGAGACGATCGGCCCGCTCGTGCCCGAGCGCATGGCCGCCACCGCGACGAAGGTGGAGGCCGCGGTGCGCGACGTGCGCGCGGCCATGGCCCAGGCCGGCTACGGGCGCGGTGACTACACGCTCGTACTCGCCTCCTACGCCTCCCCGGTGACCGAGCACATGCTCCCGCTGCAGGCCGTCGCGGGCTGCCCGTACAGCCGCCCCGACGCCGCGTGGGGCCGCACCACCCTGTTCCCGGCCCTCTCGGCTGCCCTGCACGGCGTCGCCGAGCGCACCGGGGCGCGCTTCCTCGACATGGTCCGGGCCACCGAGGGCTACGAGGCGTGCACCAAGCCCATCCCGGACGAGGAGTGGCAGCGACGGATCACCGTCGACCCGGAGGCCCTGGTCCACGGCGGGCTGGACGCCATCGGGGTCCACCTCGCCCAGGAGTCGTTCCACCCGAAGGCCGCCGCCCACGCGGAGATGGCGCGCTGCGTGCGCGAGTTCGTGCTCTCCGACGCCGCCGCGGCGGCCTGCGTCGCCGGCGCGGACGGCCGCGCCCACCTGGAGCCGGCCCCGGCCGCGGCCCCCGCGGCCTGACGGTGCCGATCGACCGACGTCGCCGGGTCAGCCGGCCGGTGCTGCGTCCGCGCGGTCGAGCCACTCGACGAGCAGGGCGCGCTCGGCGTCGGTGAGCATCGGCAGCGCCGGCGCAGCGGCCCGGACCGCGGCGGTGGCCGCCGCACCGGCGGGGAGCGGGGCGGGGTCGGTGAGGATGGTGCGCGCCACCGCGTCGTAGATCGCGTCGGCGAGGCCCGGGTCCCGCTCCGGCTCCGGGGTGGCCAGCAGGGTGAGCACGGCACCGGTGCCGGCGGCGTGGATGAGCTCGACGGCGCGGCGCTCGCTCACGCGGAGCCGCCCGGCGGCCGCGATCCGGCGCACCCGCGCGCGCAGCACGTCCAGCCCGGCGAGCGCCGCCGCGGAGCGGGCCCCGCGGGCCGGGTCGATGATCAGGCCGAACAGCGCGGGGTTGGCGAGGCCGAAGCGGATGTGCGCCTCCCACCCGGCCCGCAGGTCCGCGACCGGGTCGTCACCCGCCCCGGCGACCGCCTTCTCGGCGACGTAGCCGGCGAGCACGTGCTCGGCGACGGCGTCGAGCAGCGCGTCCTTGTCCTCGAAGAACCGGTAGATGGTGGGCGCCTGCATCCCGGCCGCCTGCGCGACCGCGCGGGTCGTGACCGCCCCCGCGCCGCGTTCGCGCAGCAGGTGCGCGGCCACCTCGACGATCCGTTCACGGGTCTGCTGCCTGTCGACGCCCACGGCCATGTTTCCAACGATAGCGAAAACCTGCTATCACTGTTGCTAACAACGGAAGCAACAGTGATAGCGAGGCGGTCATGATCATCATCACCGGGGCGACCGGCCGGCTCGGCGGCCAGATCGTGGATCGGCTGCTGCGGCGGGTACCGACCGAGCGCGTCGGGGTCAGCGTCCGCGACCCCGGCCGGGCCGCCGACCTGGTCGCACGCGGCGTGCGGGTGCGGCGCGGCGACTTCACCGACCCCGGCTCGCTCGCCGCCGCGTTCGAGGGGGCGGCGCAGGTGCTCGTCGTCTCGGCGGATGGCACCGGCGAGGCCGCGGTCGCCCAGCACGTCGCGGCGGTCGACGCCGCGCGGCGGGCCGGGGCGCGGCGCGTGCTCTACACCAGCCACCAGGGGGCCGCCGCGGACTCGCTGTTCGCGCCGATGCCCGACCACGCCGCCACCGAGCGCCATCTCGCGGCGACCGGCACCCCGTTCACGGCGCTGCGCAACGGGTTCTACGCGAGCACGATCGAGCTGATGATCGGCGACGCGCTGCGGACCGGGGAGATCGTCGCGCCGAAGGACGGTCCGGTGTCGTGGACCGCGCACGCCGACCTCGCCGAGGCGGCGGCCGCGATCCTCGCCGACGAGGGCCGCTTCGACGGTCCGACCCCTCCCCTGACCGCGCCCGAGGCGCTCGACCTCGCCGACGTGGCCGCCATCCTCACCGAGCTCTCCGGGCGCCCGATCCGCCGGCTCGTCGCCGACGACGCCGAGTGGGCGGCCTCGCTCATCGCGCACGGCGTGCCGCGGGAGCGGGCGGACCTGCTGCTGGGCATGTACGCCGCCGCTCGCCGCGGCGAGTTCGCGGCCACGGGTCGGGACCTGGAGGCGCTCATCGGGCGCCCGGCCACCCCGGTGCGGACGCTCCTGGACGAGGTCGTCGCGCGGGCCGCGATCAGATGACCACGAGGTCGCGCGGCCGGGAGTTGAGCCGCTCGCAGCCGTCCGCGGTGACCACCACGATGTCCTCGATGCGGGCGCCCCACTCCCCGTCGAAGTAGACGCCGGGCTCCACGCTGAAGGCCATGCCCTCGTCGAGGGTGAGCGCGTTGCCGCCCACGATGTAGGGCTCCTCGTGCACCTCGAGGCCGATGCCGTGGCCGGTGCGGTGCACGAACCGCTCCCCCATCCCGGCGGCGGTGATCGGTTCCCGGGCGGCGGCGTCGACCTGCTCGGCGGGCACGCCCGGCCGCACGGCCCGCACCGCCCGCTCCTGGGCGTCCTGCAGCACGGCATAGGCCTCCCGCACCGCCGCGGGCGGCTCGGCGCCGACGGCGTAGGTGCGGGTGCAGTCGGAGTTGTAGCCGCTCGGCAGCGGGCCGCCGATGTCGATCACGACGACGTCGCCTGCCTCGATCACCCGGTCGGAGACGTCGTGGTGCGGGCTCGCGCCGTTCGGGCCGGAACCGACGATCACGAACGCGGCGCCGGTGTGGCCCTCGGCGACGATCGCGTCGGCGATGTCCGCGCCGACCTGCGCCTCGGTGCGCCCCGGCTTGAGGAACTCCCCGATCCGGGCGTGGACGCGGTCGATGGCCTCACCCGCCGCGCGCAGCTCGGCGACCTCGGCCGCGTCCTTGCGCATCCGCAGCTCGCGCATGACCGGACCGGCGAGCACCTGCTCCACGTCGGGGAACGCGGTGCGCAGCGGCAGGACGTGCAGGGCGGGCATCGCGTCGGCGAGCCCGACCCGACTCGGGCCCCCGCCGAGGTCGCTGACGAGCCGGTGCGGGTCCTCGCCGTCGCGCCACGTGACGACCTCGATGCCCAGCTCGTCG
This sequence comes from Pseudonocardia sp., assembly GCF_035305885.1. GTDB lineage: Bacteria > Actinomycetota > Actinomycetes > Mycobacteriales > Pseudonocardiaceae > Pseudonocardia. The sequence continues at coordinate 133,316 of NZ_DATGOP010000089.1, read as the reverse complement.
AGCGGGAGGTCGGCGAACCCGGGCGCCTCCAGCCGGGGTACCACGAGCGCGGGCGGGGCGCGGTGGCCGGCCGCGGGCAGCACGAGGCAGGTGAGGCGTTCGTGGGACTCGCCGGAGACGCCCAGCAGGTAGCGCAGGTCGGGGCCCGGCGTGACGAGCAGCAGGTCGATGTCCTGAGCGGCGGCCACCTCGCCGGCCCGGCGGATGCGGTCGGCGAGCAGCGCGGTCGGAACGGCCGGTGTCATGCACGGGAGGGTATTCGGGCAAGCTGTGACGTGTGACCCCGCCTGCACCGCCCGCGCAGTCGCTCATGCTGCTCGACGCCGCCAGCCTGTACTTCCGCGCGTTCTACGGCGTGCCGGAGTCCATCACGGGCCCGGATGGCACGCCGGTCAACGCGATCCGCGGGTTCACCGACATGGTGGCGCGGCTCATCACCGACCGCCGCCCCACGCGGCTCGTGGCCTGCCTCGACCTCGACTGGCGCCCGGCGTTCCGGGTGCAGGCGCTGCCGTCCTACAAGGCGCACCGGGTGCCCGGCGAGCCGGAGGAAGCGCCGCCCGGGCTGCCGGAGATCGTGCCCGACACCCTCGAGCCCCAGATCCCGGTGCTGCTGGAGGTGCTCGCCGCCGCGGGGATCGCGACCGCGGGCGCGCAGGGCTACGAGGCCGACGACGTGATCGGCACCCTCGCCGCCGCCGAGCGCGACGACCCGGTCGTCGCCGTGAGCGGCGACCGGGACCTCATGCAGATCGTGCGCGACGAGCCGGTGCCCGTGCGGCTGCTGTACCTGGGGCGCGGGCTCGCCAAGGCCGAGCACCTCGGGCCCGCCGAGGTGGCCGCCAAGTACGGGGTGCCGGTCGGGCGCGCGGGCGACGCCTACGCGGAGATGGCGATGCTGCGCGGCGACCCCTCCGACGGGCTTCCGGGCGTGCCCGGGATCGGCGCGAAGACCGCGGCCACCCTGGTGGGCCGGTTCGAGTCGTGGGCCGAGCTGCGCGCCGCCGTGTCCGACACCGGCGACGCCCGCCTGAGCGCACCGGTGCGCACCAAGCTGGCCGCGGCCGCGGACTACCTGGCCGTGGTCGAGCCGGTGGTGCGGGTCGCCCTCGACGCGCCGGTCGAGCTGGACCGCCCGGACGCGCTCCCCAGCGAGCCCGCCGACCTGGAGCGCCTCGCCGAGCTGGGCGAGCGTTGGGGCGTGGGCAGCTCGATCGAGCGGCTGTGCACCGCCATCCTCAACAACGCCCGCTAGCTCAGAAGTACGTCCCGCACCAGGGCACCTCGGCGGTCGCGAACGCCGCGTCGGCCCGCGGCACCGCGGCCGGCTCCGGTGCGCTCCACCAGCCGGTCGCCACCAGCTCCGACGGGCGCCGGTCCCCGAGGTAGGCCATCGCGAGCCCGGCCGCGGTGCACTCCAGTTCGGGCCGCACCGGGCCGTCGATCGCGCCGACCCGCTCGGCGTGGCCGTCGGCGATCCGGTACACGCCCGTGTTGGCCGCGAGGAAGCCGTCGTGCACGGCGATCAGCACCGGCTCCGCGGGCCCGAACGTGCGGGCGGCGAGCGCGGCGGGGAGGTCGACCAGCCGCAGCCAGGTCTCGTCGGCGTGGCCCGTCACGGCGCAGGCGCGCGGGTCGGCGAGCAGCAGCTCGAGCGGCTCGTCCAGCGGGCGCAGCTCGCCCGACACGTGCCGGACCAGGTCGATGCCCATGAGGAACCGCCACAGCGCCGCGGTGGCGCCGACGTCGGCGGCGTGCAGGTCGGACACCTCGAGCCCGCGCTCGGTGAAGTCGGACGATCCCTCGAGGAAGGCGATCGCGAACCCGTCGTCGCCGTCCGGCCCGGTGTGCACGGCGGCGATGACGTGTTCGCGGTCGACGTCCACGCGCCGCCCGATCGTCGCCGACCACCAGCCGTCGGTGCGGCTGATGCCGCCCGGGCGCCGGTGCGCGATCCTCGCGTGCACCCCGCGCAGCACCGGGATGATCTCCTCGCGGGCCAGCAGCCGCACGGTGCCGCCCCGCGGCGCGTCGTCCCGCAGCAGGGCCGGGTCGGCGCGCACGCGCAGGTTGCGGGCGCGTGTCGCGATCCCGTAGCCGAAGCGGCCGTAGATGCGGGCCTCGCTGGCCCGCAGCGTGGCCACCGGCTCGCCACGGGCGGCCGCGTCCTCGAGCTGCGTGCGCATCATGGCGGTCAGCAGGCCCCGGCGGGTGTGGTCGGCGCGTACCCCGACCCGGGTGACCGCAGCCATCGGGAGCACCGCCCCTCCCGGCACCGTCAGCTCGCTGGGGAACGACGCGACGGTGCCGACCAGCGCGCCGCCCGAGTGTACGCCGAACGTGCGGCCCGGGCCGTAGAGCTGCGCGGAGCGGGCCCAGGCCGCGTCGTCGGCCGGTCCGCGGTGGATCGCCGCGGCGAAGAGCGTGTGGGCGGCGCGCAGCTCACCGGCTTCGAGGGCCCGAACGGAGAGCGTGGAGGTCAAGCCGGCCGCCCGACCTCGTAGTTGCCGTCCTCGCTCGTGATCCGGATCGGGACCGTGACCTGGTCGCCGTCCACGATCGCGGTGCACTCGAAGGTGGCCTCCGGCACGACCTGCTGCCCCTCGGGGCAGGTCACCGACTGGACCTCGAGGTCGTAGTCCTGCGTCAGGACCTGCTGCACCCCGTTCTGCACCGCCGCCGCGTCCAGCACGCGGGTGGTGAAGAACCCGGGGCTGACGAAGCCGAGCACCCCGACCACCGCGAGCACGACCACCACGGCGACCCCGCCCAGGATCAGCGGCCTCCGGTTCGCCGGGCCGCCCGCTCCCTCCGGACCCGGCTGCTGCGGCGCGGCGGGGTAGCCCTGCGCCCACGGCTGCTGGCCGTCCGGGCGGCCGCCCCACTGCTGGGTGGGCTGGGGCTGCTGGGCCGCCTGCGGCTGCTGGGCGGCACCGGCCTGCTGGCCCCACGCGGCCTGCTGCGCCGCCCACGGGGCCTGCCCACCCGCCTGCTGCTGCCCGTACGCGGCCTGGCCGTAGGGCGGCTGCTGCCCGGGCGGGCCGTACGGGCTCTGGCCGTACGGGCCGGGCTGGTTCAGCTGGGCGTACGGCGGCTGCCCGTACTGCTGGGTGGGCTGCTGGCCGTAGGGCTGCCCCGGCTGCGCCCCGTACGGCGGCGGGTACGGCGACTGCTGGCCGTAGCCCGGCTGGGCCGCCCCGTAGGGCCCCGGCTGGGCGGCGTAGGGCTGCTCGACGTAGGGCTGCTGCCCGGGCGGCGCGTACGGCGCGCTCGCCTGGCCCGGGTTCACCTGCTGCGGCTGGGTGTGCTGGACCCCCTGCGACTCGGGCGGCTGCCCGCCGGGCTGCTGCCCCGGCTGGGCCGGGCCCGCGGGCGGCTGGCCGCCGTGGAGCTGCTCGGGGGCGACGTACGGCGGCGCGGCCTGCGTCTGGTCGGCCGGGCCGAACGGCTGGTGCTGCGAGGCCGGTTCGGGCTGCGCACCCTGCGTCGGCACGACGGTCGTGGGGTCGCCGGCGTCGCCGCCCTGCGGGTTCGCCTGCGCGTTCTCCTCCGGCGCCGCGCCGCCCGCCTCGGGCTCGCCGCCCGCGTTCTCGGCCGGCCCGGCGGCTTCGGGCGGCGCCGCGGACGCGGGCTCCTCCTGCTGGGGCACCTCGCTCGTTTCCGGCGCGCCCCACGGCGGCTGCTGCGGGACGGCGCGGGTCTCCTCGCCGGGTCGCTGCCCCTCCGGCGGAGCCCCCCACCCGGCCTGCGGCTGCTGCTGGCCCCAGGACGCCTGGTCGCCAGGCTGCTGCGGCGGCGCGCCCTGTGGTGGCTGCGGTCCCTGTGGCGTACTCATCGCGGGCCTTCCCCCTGGAGACGTGCGGTCGGGCGATCAAAGCACAGCCCGGAGGAGGGGCACAGAGCCGGTCGCCCCTTCGACCGGTTCACCCTGGTTCACCCCTTCGGCCGATCACTCGGTGCCGACCGCGACCACCCCTCGGCGGATCGCGGTGATGGCCGATGCGGCCGCCCGGCCGACCCCGCTGTCGCGCCCGGCGACGCCCAGGATCTGGTCCAGCAGGTCCAGCACCTGGCGGCACCAGCGGACGAAGTCGCCGGCCGAGAGCTCGACCCCGTTCTGCTCGGCGGCGGTCAGCACGGCGGCGAGCGACTCGCCGCGCGCCCAGCGGTGCATCGGCCAGGCGAAGCCGAGGTCCGGCTCCCGGGTCCGGTCGACCTTGTGCCGCCGCTCGTCGTTCTCCAGGTCCGCCCAGATGCGCACGGTCTCGGCGAGTGCGTCGGCCACGCGCCCCGACGGCACCCGCGGCATCGGCCCGTGGTCGCGGCGGGACTCGTAGACCAGCGCGGACACCACCGCGGCGAGCTCGGACGGCTCGAGGCCCTCCCACACGCCGTGGCGCAGGCACTCCGCGGTGAGCAGGTCCGACTCGCCCCACAGCCGCGACAGGCGGTCGCCGTGCTCGGTGACCCGGTCGCCGTCGAGGTAGCCGCGCTCGGCCAGCAGCGCGCGGATCCGGTCGAACGCGCGGGCGAGGGAGTGGGTGGTGGCCCGCACCTTCTGGCGCAGCTGCTCGGTGTCGCGCTCCAGGCGCCAGTACCGCTCGGCCCACCGGGCGTGGGCCTCGCGGTCGGCGCACCCGTGGCACGGGTGGGCGCGCAGGGCGCGGCGCAGCGCGGCGAGCTCCGGGTCGTCGACGGCGCCGCCGCGGGAGCGCCTGCGCTGGGTCGGGGGCGCGACGATCCCCGTGTTGCGCAGGGACGAGGCGAGGTCGCGGCGCACCCGCGGGGCGCGGTGGTCCACCCGCTTGGGCAGCCGCATGCGGCCGAGCCGCTCGACGGGCGCGGGGAAGTCGGCCGCGGACAACCGGCCCGCCCAGCGGTCCTCGTTGAGCACGAGCGGGCGGGGGTCGCCGTCCGGGCCGATGCCGGGGTCGAGCACCACGGCGAGCCCGGCCCGGCGGCCGGCGGGCACCGCAATCACGTCACCGGGGCGCAGCGTGCGCAGCGAGTCGGCGGCCTCCTCGCGCCGCTGTGCCACCCCCTGGCGCGACAGCGCCCGCTCCCGCTCCGACACGCGCCCGCGCAGCGCGGCGTACTCGCGGAAGTCGCCCAGGTGGCACTCGAGGGACTTCGCGTAGCCCTCCAGCGCCTCCTGGTTGCGTTCGATCCGCCGGGCCAGGCCCACCACCGACCGGTCGGCCTGGAACTGGCCGAACGACAGCTCCAACAGCTCCCGCGCGTTCTCGGTGCCCAGCCGCCCCACGAGGTTGACGGCCATGTTGTAGCCGGGCCGGAACGAGCTGCGCAGCGGGTAGGTGCGGGTGGAGGCGAGGCCCGCGACCTGCTCGGGGTCGACGCCCGGCTGCCAGATGACGACGGCGTGGCCCTCCACGTCGATGCCGCGGCGGCCCGCCCGCCCCGTCAGCTGGGTGTACTCGCCGGGCGTGAGCTCGGCGTGCGACTCGCCGTTGTACTTGACCAGGCGCTCCAGCACGACCGTGCGCGCGGGCATGTTGATCCCCAGCGCGAGGGTCTCGGTGGCGAAGACCGCGCGCACCAGGCCGCGGACGAACAGCTCCTCGACCGTCTCCTTGAACGCAGGCAGCAGGCCGGCGTGGTGGGCGGCGATGCCGCGCTCGAGGGCCTCACGCCACTCCCAGTAGCCCAGCACGGCCAGGTCGCCCTGGGGCAGCTCCGCGGTGTGCCGGTCGATCGTGCGACGGATCTCCTCGACCTCGTCGTCGGTGGTGAGCCGCAGCCCCGCGCGCACGCACTGCGCGACCGCGGCGTCGCAGCCGGCGCGGCTGAACACGAACGTGATCGCCGGGAGCAGGCCCGCCCGGTCGAGCCGGTCGATCACGGTGGTGCGCGACGGCGGCCGGAACCCGCTGCGCCGGGGCGGCCCGGAGCGGCCGCGGCGGCCGCCGCGGTGCCACTGCGCCATGGCGTTCTGCCGGTCCAGCTCGCGGGTGTGGCGCACCAGGTTCGGGTCGACCTTCAGCTCGCCGGTCGCCGACTCGCCCGCGAACAGGTCGAAGAGCCGGTTGCCGACCATCATGTGCTGCCACAGCGGCACCGGCCGGTGCTCGTCGACCACGACGGTGGTGTCGCCGCGCACGGTGACCAGCCAGTCGCCGAACTCCTCGGCGTTGCTGACGGTGGCCGAGAGGCTCACGAGCGACACGTGCTCGGGCAGCTGGAGGATGACCTCCTCCCAGACCGCGCCGCGGAACCGGTCGGCGAGGTAGTGGACCTCGTCCATCACCACGTAGCCGAGGTGCTCCAGCTGCCGGGAGCCCGCGTAGATCATGTTCCGGAGCACCTCGGTGGTCATCACGACCACCTGCGCGTCGCCGTTGATCGCCTGGTCGCCGGTGAGCAGCCCGACCGCGGACGCCCCGTGCCGCTCCACGAGGTCGCCGTACTTCTGGTTGGACAGCGCCTTGATCGGCGTCGTGTAGAAGCACTTGAGCCCCTGCGCGAGCGCGAGGTGCACGGCGAACTCGCCCACGACCGTCTTGCCGGCGCCGGTCGGGGCGCAGACGAGCACGCCGTGGCCGTCCTCGAGGGCGGCGCACGCGGTGTGCTGGAACTCGTCCAGCTCGAACGGGAGCGTCTGCACGAACTCGGCGAGCCGGGGATGGGCGGCACGCTTCCGGGCGGCGGCGTAGGCCTCCGCGGGAGCAGACCTGCTGCTGGCCACGATCCCAGGTTTCCACATGACCGCCGAGATGGGCGCAGCACCTGCTCACAACGGGGGTGGCACGATCACCCGCATGGCAACGCTCGCCGAGACCGCGCCCGCTTTCGTCGAGATCGCCCACCGCATCGTGTGGGCGACCGCGGCCACCGTCGACAGCCACGGCAGGCCGTGGACGCGCATCCTGCACCCGATCTGGGAGTGGGACGGCGAACGCCTCACCGGCTGGGTCGCCACCGAGCCGACCCGGACGAAGCGGGCTCACCTCGCCGCGCACCCCTACGTGTCGGTGACCTACTGGGACGCCTCCCACGACACCGTGTCCGCCCACTGCCGAGCGTCCCTGCACACCGACGACGCCACCTGCGCCGAGCTGTGGGAGCGCTTCCGCAGCGGGCCCGAGCCCGTCGGCTACGACCCGACGATCATCCACGCCTGGAAGGACGGGCCGCGGAGTCCGGCGTTCGCCGCGCTGCGGCTGGACCCGTGGCGGGTGCGGGTCCAGCCGGCGCCGGTGCTGCTGGAGGGCAGGGTGGAGCTGGTGAAGGACTGGGCCGAGGACCCCGCCTGACGGGGCACCGGGCGGCTCCGCACACCCTGCGTGGCGCCGCCGGCGGCTAGACCGCCGTCCCCATCGCGCTGCCGAGCCGCAGGTACCGCCCCGCCTGCTCGCGCTCGCTCATCCGCTGCAGGGTGCGGCCGAGCAGCGCGTGGGCGTAGGCGTCGCCGGGCTGCTCGGCCACCAGCTCCTCCAGCGCGGCGCGCGCCCGCCGCAGCTGCGCGGAGGCGTACCAGGCGCGGGCGGCGAGCAGCCGCACCGAGCGGTCGCGGCCGTGCTCGTCGAGCAGCGGGCGCAGCAGCTCCAGGGCGCCTAGCGGGTCGCGCTGCTCCAGCAGCGACTCCGCCCACCGGTAGCGCTCCACCTCGGCGGGCACGTCGCGGGGCTCGCCGCCCTCGGCGAGGAACTCCGCGATCACCTCGGGCGGCTGCGCGCCGGCGAGGGCGCGGTCGCCGACGACGAGCGTCGGCGAGGTGCGGATCCCCCGCGCCTTGCCCTCGAGCAGCAGCTCGCGCACCCGCTGCTCCCCCGCGCCGTTCGCCAGCAGCGCGGGCCCGGCCGGGAACACGTCGCCGACGACGCGGGCCAGCACCTCGCGGTCGCTGATGTCGAGGGCGTCGACGAAGTGGGCCCGCAGCAGCGCCTCCACCACCGCGTCCTGCACGCCCGCGGGCTCGGCGAGCGCGATCAGCCGGTGGGCGTCGTGACTGCTCGCCCGCCACTTGGCACCCCACGGCGGGCCGAGGCCCTCCTTCGCGGCGATCCGCTCCACGCGCAGCCGGTTCTCGGCGGGTGTGAGGTCGGGCGCGCAGGCGCGCAGCGCCTCGTCGGCGACCGGGTCCTGCAGCGCCTCCGCGAGCGGCTCGGCGGGCACCGGCGCGGACGGGTCGATCCGGTACGGCCGCCACACGATCTCGACGGGGACGCCCGTGCCGGCGACGGCGCGCTCGACCCGCCGCTTGCCGATGTAGGCCCACGGGCACACGACGTCCATCCAGATCTCCGCTCGCATGTCCGCCACCCTACGCGACAGATGTCGTTTAGTCGACATGTGTCGTAGACTGCGGCTCATGCCACCGGACGATCCGCGCGCCCGGCGCACCCGCGCGAGCCTCCGCGCCGCGGCCCTCGAGCTGGCCGGGGAACGCGACCCGGCCACGCTCACGCTCTCCGCCGTCGCGAGCAGGGCGGGGGTGAACCGGGCGACCGTCTACCTGCACTACCCGGACCTCGACGCGCTGTTCGCCGACGCCATGGAGGAGGCGGTCACCACCGTGGCGCGGGCCGCGCAGCTGTGCCCGCTCGACGCCGACCCGGACACCGCGCCCCCACCGCTGGTGACGCTGTTCGAGCACGTGGCCGCGCACGCCACCCTGTACGCGCGGATGCTCGGGCCGCAGGGCAGCGCCCGGTTCGCCGCCCGGTTGCGGCAGGCGCTGGGCGAGGCGCTGCTCGAGCGGTTCCGGGCCGGGGCACGGCCGACCGCAGCTGCCGTGCCGCTCGAGGTGCACGCGGCCTACCTCGCCGGCGCGCTGGTGGGCGTCATCGCGCATTGCGCCACCGGGGACGCCCGGCCGCCGGCCGAGACCGCGGCGGCCACCTGGCGGTTGCTGGCGCGCTCCTGACCGGCGGCCGTCAGGTCACGTCGTCGAGGCGCTGCTTGGCGTCGCCCGGTGCGTTGTGGTCGACCGGGCTGGGGTTCGTGTCGATCGGGCTCGGCGAGGTGTCGATGGCGCTGGGCGAGGTGTCGATCGGGCTCGGTGCGTCGGGGTCCCAGCTGTCCCAACCCTCGGCGGCCCGCTGCCGGGCGCGGCGCCGGTCGTTGAGGCGGGTGATCTGGATCGCCAGCTCGAACAGCAGCACCAGGGCGATCGCCAACGCGATCATCGAGATCGGGTCCTGGCCCGGGGTCGCGACCGCGGCGAACACGAACAGGCCGAAGGTGAGCCCGCGCCGCCATGCCTTGAGTCTGGCGTAGCTGAGCACGCCGGCGACGTTGAGCATCACCACGAGCAGCGGCAGCTCGAAGCTCACCCCGAAGATCAGCAGCAGCGCGATGACGAACGAGAAGTACTGGTCACCGGACAGCGCCGTGGTCTGCACCTCGGAGCCGATGGTCAAGAGGAACGCCAGGCCCTGCGTGATGACGGCGTAGGCGAGGACGGCGCCGGCCACGAACAGCACCGACGCCACCGACACGAACCACAGCGCGTAGCGGCGTTCCTTCGCGTACAGGCCGGGGACGATGAACGCCCAGATCTCGTACAGCCACACCGGGCAGGCGAGCACCAGACCGGCCGCAGCGGCCACCTTCAGCCGCAGCATGAACTGGTCGAACGGGCCGATCCCCAGCAGGTTGCACGACCCGTCGGCGGTGAAGACCGCCCGGGAGGAGTCCGGCAGCGCGCAGTACGGGCCCTTCAGCATCTCGCCGAGGCTCGGCAACCCGAAGAAGGGAACCGCGAACCAGATGTAGCCGAAGATCGTGGTGAGCAGGATCGCGACGAGCGAGATCGTCAGCCGATCACGCAGCTCGTACAGGTGCTCGACGAGCGACATCGTCCCGTCGGGGTTCTTCGGCCGCCTGCCTGCCCGACGGAGCGGAAAACGAGCCACCGCGGGGTACTACTACTGCGCCGAGGTGCTGCCCGAACCCGGCTGGGACGCGCGCGTGGCCTCGGGGGTCTTCTCCTCGGCCTTCGCCTGCCCCTCGGGGAGCGGCTTCGGCTCGGGCGTCGCGGCCTGGTCGGTCGTCTGCGTCTCCGACTTCGCAGACTCCTCCTTCAGGCCCTTCATCTCACCCTTGAACACGCGGGCGGATTGACCGATGGACCGGGCCATGTCCGGCAAGCGCTTGGCACCGAACAGGAGCACCAGGACTCCGATGAGGATCACCAGTTCCCAGCCGCCGAGGTTCGGCATGTTCTCGTCCTTCCGCCGTGTGCAGTCGTGAGGAGTCTACGCGGGTCGCGGTTCAGGCCGACTCCTGTCGTCGTTCGTCGGCCAGCGCCCGCAGCTCGCCCACCTGCCGCGCCACGTCCGCCTCCAGGGCCGCCTTCGCCCGGGCGAACCGCCGCACGTGCCGCAGCACGACCAGCAGCAGCACCACGAGCAGCGCGGTCCCCACGCCGACCGTGACCCACACCAACAGCATCTACCCGTCCCCCGGCTCCGGTTCCGTGGCCGCGAGCGCCTCCCGCGCCCGTTCGGCGATCGTGTGCACCAGCTCCCGCGGCTCCAGCAGCCGCGCACCGCCGCCGAGGCCCAGCACGAGCCGGACCAGCCAGGCCGGGTCGGCGAAGCGCAGCCGCACCTGCACGCGCTCGTCGCCGAGCTCGACGACCTCGTCGACGGGGTAGTACTCGGCCACCCAGCGGGCCTCCCGCTCCAGCAGCAGCACGGCCGTGCGGTGCTCGGCGCTGGGCCTGAACAGGCCGCCCGACACGTCGGTGGGCTCGGCGTCCGGCGGCGGGGCGGCGGGCTCGTCGAGCACGGCGACGTCCTCGACCCGGTCGAGCCGGAACAGCCGCACGGCCTCCGCGCGCCGGCACCAGGCCTCGAGGTAGCCGCGGCCGTCGACGATGAGCAGCCGCATCGGGTCGATCGTGCGCTGCGACACCGCGTCGCGCCCGGCCGTGTAGTACACGATCCGCAGGGCCTTCCCCGCGGCGAGCGCGTCGCGCACCGCGGCCGTGGTGGCGGCCTCCTCCCGACTCGGCGCATCCATCGCCACGCCCGCGAGCCCGGCGTCGCCCACCGCGCGCTCCACCTTCGCCGCCGCCCGCCGCACCGCCTCGGTGTCGGCGACGCCCGGCACGTCGGCGAGCGTGCGCAGGGCCATCAGCAGCGCCGTGGCCTCCGCGGTGGTGAGCCGCAGCGGCCTGCGCATGCCCGCGTCGTGGGTGACGGTGACGGTGTCGCCGGAGAACGACAGGTCGATCAGGTCGCCGGGCCCGTAGCCGGGCAGCCCGCACATCCACAGCAGCTCGAGGTCGCGGCGCAGCTGCTTCTCGGAGATCCCGAAGTCGGCCGCGGCCTCCGCCACCGGGATGCCGGGGCGCGCCAGCAGGTAGGGCACCAGCGAGAGCAACCGCGGCAGCCGCTCCGTGACGCCGCCCGTGCTCATGTCCTCGCCAGCGGTTCGGTGTGGGCCGCCACCGCGGCCGCCCAGTTGGCGCGCACGGCGTCGGCGAGGCGCTGCGGGGCGATCACGGCGACGTCGGGTCCGTGCCCGGCGACCCAGCGGGCGAGGGTCTCCAGGGAGCGCAGCTCGAGCTCCACCTCGTCGCCGGGCCGGCCCGCGTGGGTGTGCCTGCCGACGACCCGGCCGAGCCGGCGCAGGCCGTGCGCGCGCCCGTCGGCGATCCAGACCCGAGCGGTGTCCGTGGCGGGCGGCGGGTCGACGCCCTCGCGCACCATCCCCATGAGGTCGACGCCCTCGGGCACCTTCACCGCGCCGGCGGGCCCGATCGGCGTGACCGGCTCCAGGATCCGCGAGACGCGGAAGCAGCGGGGCGCGTCACGGTCGCGGTCGTGGCAACACAGGTACCAGCGCCCGCGCCAGGAGACCACACCCCACGGCTCCACGGTGCGCCGCTGGACCGGTCCGCCCACGCCACCGCGCTGGTAGTCGAACGTGACGGCCCGCCCGGCCCGCACCGCGGCGAGCAGCGGCGCGAACGCCGGGTCGGCCGCCTGCACCCGCGGCTGGACCCGCCCCTGCTCCTCGTCGACCTCGATCCCCGCCGCGCGCAGCTTGACCAGCGCGCTGTGGGCGGGCACCGCGAGCTCGGGCGAGTCCCACAGCCGCGCCGCCAGCGCGACCGCGGCCGCCTCGTCGGGCTCGAGGTCGATGTCGGGCAGCTCGTAGTCCTGGCGCGCGATGCGGTAGCCGTCGACGGGGTCGAAGCTCGACATCCGCCCGGTCTCGAGCGGCACGCCGAGCTCGCGCAGCTCGGCCTTGTCCCGCTCGAACATCCGGAAGAACGCCTCGTCGTTGGGCGTCTCGGCGTAGCCGGGGACGATCTGCCGGATCCGCTCCGCCGTGAGGAACTGCCGGGTGGACAGCAGGCAGAGCACCAGGTTCACCAGCCGCTCGGCCCGGGCAGAGGACACCTGGGCATGGTACGACCGGGCGCGGTCCCCGCGCGGGCGACCGGCGGGAACGCCCCGGCGTGTTCCCCGGCTCAGAGCGAGGCGATCAGGCGCTCCACCCGCTCGTCCACGGCCCGGAACGGGTCCTTGCACAGCACGGTGCGCTGGGCCTGGTCGTTGAGCTTGAGGTGCACCCAGTCGACGGTGAAGTCGCGGCCCGCGGCCTGGGCGGCGGCGATGAAGTCGCCGCGCAGCTTCGCGCGGGTGGTCTGGGGCGGGGTGTCCTTGGCCGCTTCGATCTCACCGTCGTCGGTGACGCGGTCGACCATGCCCTTGCGCTGCAGCAGGTCGAACAGGCCGCGGCCGCGCCGGATGTCGTGGTAGGCGAGGTCGAGCTGGGCCACCCGCGGACTGGCGAGGTCGAGGTCGTTGCGCTCCCGGTACCGCTCGACGAGCCGGTGCTTGATGGCCCAGTCGATCTCGCGGTCGATCAGCGAGAGGTTCTGGGTCTCGACGGCGTCGAGGGCCCGGCCCCACAGGTCGACCACCCGCGGGATGGTGGGGTCGGCGCTGCCGCGCAGCCGGACGTGCTCGACGGCCTTGGCGTGGTACTCGCGCTGGATGTCCAGGGCGCTCGCCTCCCGCCCGCCCGCGAGGCGCACGGTGCGGCGGCCGGTGAGGTCGTGGCTGATCTCGCGGATGGCGCGGATCGGGTTGTCGAGGGTGAAGTCGCGGAACTGGACGCCCGCCTCGATCATCTCCAGCACGAGCGTGGCCGACCCGACCTTGAGCAGGGTGGTGACCTCGGACATGTTGGAGTCGCCCACGATCACGTGCAGGCGGCGGTAGCGCTCCGCGTCGGCGTGCGGCTCGTCGCGGGTGTTGATGATCGGCCGCGACCGGGTGGTGGCGCTGGAGACGCCCTCCCAGATGTGCTCGGCCCGCTGCGACAGGCAGTACACCGCGCCGCGCGGGGTCTGCAGCACCTTGCCCGCGCCGCAGATCAGCTGCCGCGTGACGAGGAACGGCAGCAGCACGTCGGCGATGCGGGAGAACTCGCCCGCCCGCGCCACCAGGTAGTTCTCGTGGCAGCCGTAGGAGTTGCCCGCCGAGTCGGTGTTGTTCTTGAACAGGTAGATGTCGCCGCCGATGCCCTCGTCGACCAGCCTGCGCTCGGCGTCGACCAGGAGGTCCTCGAGGATCCGCTCCCCCGCCTTGTCGTGGGAGACGAGCTGGGCCAGCGAGTCGCACTCCGCCGTGGCGTACTCGGGGTGGCTGCCGACATCCAGGTAGAGCCGGGCGCCGTTGCGCAGGAAGACGTTCGACGAACGCCCCCACGAGACGACCCGGCGGAACAGGTACCTCGCAACTTCGTCGGGCGACAGGCGCCGCTGCCCGTGGAAGGTGCACGTGACCCCGAACTCGGTCTCGACGCCGTAGATCCGCCGCTGCATCCAGCAAGCGTAAGCGGAGAGAGCCCGCTCATGTCATGCCTGTGACCGACTGGCCGTGTCGTGTTGCTCCTCTGATCCGACGCCGCTGCGCCGTGTGCGTACTGTCGGGACGTGCTGTCGTGGATCCGACGGGCCACCGACGGGGTGGTCGACGCCGATCGCGCGGTGTCCCGCCGGATCTCGGCGCTGCCGCCGAGCCCGCTCGACGCCGCCATGAAGTCCGCCTCGATCAGCGCCGACCACAGCCTGCTGTGGTTCACGATCGCCACGATCCTCGCGGCGCGCCGCGGGGCCTCCCGCAAGGCCGCCGCCCGCGGCGTGCTCGCCATCGCGGCGGCGAGCACCACGGCCAACGGCCTGCTCAAGCCGCTGCTGCCGCGCAGGCGGCCCGCGGCGGCGGAGCTGCCCGCCTACCAGACCCTGCGCAACGGCCCGACCTCGTCGTCGTTCCCGTCCGGGCACGCCGCGTCGGCGGCCGCGTTCGCCACCGCCGTCGCGCTGGAGAGCCCGAAGCTGGGGCTCGCCGTGGCGCCGCTCGCGGCCTCGGTGGCCTACTCGCGCGTGCACGTGGGCGTCCACTGGGCCTCCGACGTGCTGGCCGGCGCGGCGGTGGGCAGCGGGATCGCGCTCGCCACGCGGCGCTGGTGGCCCGTGCGGCGCACCGACGAGGCACGGGCGCGCCCCCTGGACGCCGTGCCGCGCCTGCCCGACGGCGAGGGCCTGGTGCTGGTGTCCAACCAGCGCTCCGGCGACCCGGAGCACGATCCCACCGCCGAGCTGCAGAAGGCGTGGCCCGCCGCCGTCGTGCTGCGCAGCACGGCCGAGGAGGACATCGACGAGCAGCTCGACGCCGCCGTCGCCGAGCGGGACGGGTGGGTGGAGGCCGTCGGCGTGGCGGGCGGCGACGGGTCGGCGGCCGCGGCGGCCACCGTGGCCGGGCGGCGCGGGCTGCCGCTCGTGGTGGTGCCGACCGGCACCCTCAACCACTTCGCCCGCGACGTCGGCGTCTACGACGTGCAGGAGGCGGTGGATGCCACCGGCGCGGGCGAGGCCGTCGCCGTCGACCTGGGCGTGGTGGAGGTCCACCCGGGCCGCGGGGCCGAGCCGTTCGACCCGGCCGTGGTGCGCACCCGCTACTTCCTCAACACCGCGAGCCTCGGCTCCTACCCGGACCTCGTGCGGCTGCGGGAGCGCTGGCAGGGCCGGTGGGGCAAGTGGCCCGCGTTCGCCGCGGCGCTCGTCGTGGTGCTGCGCCGGGCCGAGCCGGTGCGGGTCAGGATCGACGGTCGGTGGACGTCGGTCTGGCTGCTGTTCGTCGGCAACGGTCCCTACCACCCGCGCGGCATGGTGCCCGCGTGGCGCCCCTCGCTGGACTCCGGCCTGCTCGACGTGCGATGGCTGCGCGCCGACCTGCGGTTCTCACGGCTGCGTGCGGTGGTCGCCCTGCTGCTGGGCGCGCTGGGCCACAGCCGCGTGTACCACCAGCGCGAGGTGGCCGAGCTCGACGTCGAGCTCGCGGTGCCCGGCATGCTCGCCACCGACGGCGAGGTGGTCGAGGAGGCGGGCCGGTTCACGTTCCGGGTCGCGCCGCGCCCCGTGCCCGTCTACCGCCGCCGGGAGGACAGGTGGCGGGGCCGGGAACGCCCCTTCCTCGGCTGACCGGCAGGATGGCCGCACCACGGGCGGCGGCACGGTCGCGGGGCACGGTCGGCCCGGGTGGCGACGGGGGATGACGGCGGTGCGCGTTCTCGCGGTGGGTGTGGCCCTCGGATGCGTCCTCGCCGGGGCGGCCCCGGCGGCGGCCGCCCCACCCGCGGGGCCGGACCCCGCCTCGATCGACGAGATCGTGCGCGCGCACGTCGGGGCCACCCGGCTGCCGGGCGTGGCGGTCGCCGTGGTCGACGACGACCGGATCGTGCACGCCGCGGGCTACGGCCACGACTCGACCGGCGAGCCGGTCACCGAGCACACCCCGGTGCGGCTGGGCGGGGTGTCGGAGTCGTTCACCGCGGTGGCGCTGGCGCAGCTGGTGGGGTTCGGCGTGGTGCGGTTCGACGACCCGGTGGTCGCGCACCTGCCCGGGTTCACCACGGCCGACCCGCGATCGGGCGAGATCACCGTCCGCCGGCTGCTGGACCACACCTCCGGCCTGCCGCCCGCCCCGGCGGCGCCGCGGACGCCCGCGCGCTCCCTCGAGGAGGCGGTGGCCGGCCTGCGCGACGTCGCGCTGGTGGCGGCGCCCGGCGAGCGACGCGTGCGCAGCGGGCTCGGCTACCAGGTCGCCGCCCGGCTGGTGGAGGTGAAGACCGGGCGCCCGTTCGACGCGTTCCTGACCGAGCGCGTGCTGTTCCAGGTGGGCGCGCAGGAGACCACGACCGTCGCCGGCACCCGGGACCTGGTGGACGGCCTGGTGGACGGGCACACCCGCTTCCTCGCCGTCAGCAGGCCGCAGGCGGAGCCGGAACGCCTCGTCAGCGGCTCGGAGGGCGTCGTGAGCACCGCCGCGGACGTCGGGACCTGGCTGCAGTTCAACGTCGGCTGGGGGCTGCGGACGGTGCTGGCGGGCGACGGGCTGCGCGAGGTGCAGCGGCTGGGGTGCCAGGAGCGGCCGGGCGGCGAGCTGGTGCTGCGCGGGCGGACCGCCACCTCCGCCGCCACGCTGGTGATGCGGCCCGGGCGCACGCCCGACGAGCGGTGGGGCGTCGCGGTGCTGGCGAACGGCCGCGACCCCCTCGCCCGCGGCGACGGGGCGGCCCCCAGCGAGGTCGACGACCTGGCCGACGAGCTCGCCGCCCTCGTCCGCGGGGAGACCCCGGCCCCGCCCGGCCCGCCGGTGGCGTTCCTGGTCGAGCTGCTGCTCACCGCCGCGGCGGTGGGCGCCCTCGTGGTCGCGGCCGTCGCGGTGCTGCGATCCCGGCGGTGGGCGCGGGCCACCCGGCCGTGGGCGGGCCGCGCGCTCCGGCTCGCCCCGTACGCCCTGCCCCTGGTGCTGCTCGCGTTCCTGCCGGACCTGGCCGCGCCCCTCGTGGGCGGCGCCGCCACGTTCGCCGACCTGGCCGCGCTGTGGCCGACCGCGCTCGTCGCGGCCGAGGTGGCCGCCGCGGCCGGCGCGGTGGTGGTGGCCGCGCGGCTGTACGCGCTGGCCCGACCCGGCGCGGTCAGCGCGCCTGCGGCCAGCCCCCGTACGGGACCGTGAGCACCTCGAGGTTGTGGCCCTCCGGCGAGTCGAAGTAGAGCCCGCGCCCGCCGTCGTTGGTGTTGAACCCCGGCCTGCGGTGGCCGGGGTCGGCCCACGTCGGCACGCCGCGGTCGCGCAGTCGCCCCGCGACGGCGTCGAACTCGTCCTCGCCGATCAGGAACGCGTAGTGCAGCACCGGGACGTCGCCGGCCACGTCCATGAAGTCGAGGCTCACCCCGTTCGCGAGCTCGACCACGGCGAACGGGCCGAACGACGTGGGCCCGGGCAGCCCGAGGACGTCGGCGACGAACCGCGCCTCGGCCTGCTTGTCGCGGGTGGGGACGATCGTGTGGTTCAGCTGGACGGCCATTCCGCCACCCTGCGCCCTGGAGCCGGGTTCAGGTCAAGCCGTCGGGAGCTGCCGTCAGGAGCTCGAGCCCTTGTCCCCGTTCACCGCGGCGCTGCCCGCCGGGGCCTCGTCGCCGCCCGCCTGCGCGCCCCGCCCACCGGTGCTCGCGGCCTTGTTGGCCTCGGGGAGCAGGTCGCGCAGCACGTTGCCGGTGATGCGGCGGAACGTGCGCCGGGGGCGCGTCCGGTCGAGCACGGCCACCTCGAGGGCGTCGACGCCGAGCACCTCCGGGCTGCCGCCGTTGCCGGTGGAGGCCGCCTGCAGCGCCTCGACGGCGATCCCGATGGCCTCCTTGAGCTCCAGCTCGGGCCGGTAGGTCTCGCGCAGCTTGGCGCTGATCGGCTCGGTGGTGCCGCCCATCACCACGAACTGCGGCTCGTCGGTGATCGAGCCGTCGTAGGTGATGCGGTAGAGCTGGTCGGAGCCGAACTCGGGGCCGACCTCGGCGAGGCAGAGCTCGACCTCGTAGGGCTTCTGCTGCTCCACGAACGAGGTGCCGAGCAGCTGGGCGTAGCCGTTGGCCAGGCCGCGCCCGGTGACGTCGCGGCGGTCGTAGGCGTAGCCGCGCAGGTCGGCGTGGCGGATGCCGGCGGTGCGCAGGTTGTCGAACTCGTTGTAGCGGCCCACCGCGGCGAAGCCGATGCGGTCGTAGATCTCCGAGACCTTGTGCAGGGCGGTGGAGCGGTTCTCGGCGACGAACAGCACGCCGCCGGTGTAGGTGAGCACGACGACGCTGCGGCCGCGGGCGATGCCTTTGCGTGCCAGCTCGGATCGGTCGCGCAGCAGCTGGTCGACCGACGAGTAGAACGGCATCGTCACGGCAGGAACTCCTGGTGCGTCGAGGGGGAGCGGTTCACGGGGATGATCATCCCCCGGGGTTCTCGGTGCGGCCGGCGACCACCTCGCGCACGACCGCCTCGATCTCCTCCTCGGGCCGGCGCACGGCACCGTCCGGGCCGGTGATGCTCACGACCACGGGGAAGATGCGGCGGGTCAGGTCGGGGCCGCCGGTGGCGGTGTCGTCGTCGGCGGCGTCGTAGAGCGCCTCGACCGCGGTGCGGATGGCGCCCGACAGGTCGGCGTTCGGGTCGTGGCGCTTCTTGAGCGCCGACTTCGCGAACGTCGAGCCGGAGCCGATCGCGTGGTAGCCGAGCTTCTCGTCGTAACGGCCCCCGACGGCGTCGTAGGTGATGATGCGGCCCGCCTTCGACGGCTCGGGGGCGTCGAGGTCGTAGCCGACGAGGATGGGCACCACGACGAACCCCTGCATCGCCGCGGCCAGGTTGGCCTGGACCATGCCGGCGAGCTTGTTCGCCTTGCCGTCGAGGGAGAGCGGAACGCCCTCGGTCTTCTCGTAGTGCTCCAGGTCGACGCTGTACAGGCGGACCATCTGCAGGCCGTTGCCCGCCGTGCCGGCGAAACCCACCGCCGAGTACGAGTCGGTGATGAACACCTTCTCGATGTCGCGCTGCGCGATCACGTTGCCCTGGGTGGCCCGCCGGTCACCAGCGATCACCACGCCCTCGGAGAAGGTGAGCGCGACGATCGTGGTGCCGTGCGGGACCTCCAGCTTCCCGGCCGCGCCGGACTCCGGCACGACGCCCGGCGGGATGCGGCCGGGAAGAAGGTGCGGAGCGGTGGCGGCGACGAAGTCGGTGAACGACGTGACGCCGGGGGCGAGGTACGCGCCCAGACCGGTAGGCACGCTGAGGGGCGGACGCTCGGGGAACGTCATGGTCAGGTGAGAGCCTCTCTCCGCGCGTATGCGGTGCCAGTGGTGGCGCAGCGAGCGGCTTACTCGCCGCCCTTCTGCACGTAGGCGCGGACGAAGTCCTCGGCGTTCTCCTCGAGCACGTCGTCGATCTCGTCGAGGATCGTGTCCACGTCCTCGCCGAGCTTCTCACGTCGCTCCTGACCGGCCGCAGCGGCGTCGGCACCGTCCTCGTCGTCGCCCCCGCCACCGCCCTGGCGCTTGGTCTGCTCCTGGGACATCGTGAATCCTCCTCGCGCCTGCCCGGCCGCCGCTGCCGTCCTGCACGCGGCGTACCGGATCGGTGTAGATGAACACTACCTAGCGGATCGGCGACACGCCCGCGTTTGAGGCCCGCTCCATCGGCGAGTTCGAGCGCGTTCCGCCTCGTCGCGAGCGGGTCAGCCGCGCGTGAGCGCCTCCACGAGCTCCTCGGCCGTGCGGGAGCGCTCCAACAGCTCGCCCACGTGGCGTCGCGTGCCGCGCAGCGGCTCGAGCGTGGGGATCCGCACCAGCGACTCGCGGCCCAGGTCGAAGATCACCGAATCCCACGAGGCGGCGGCGACCTCGGCCGGGTAGCGCTCGAGGCAGCGCCCGCGGAAGAACGCCCGCGTGTCCTCCGGCGGGTTGTGCATGGCCGCCTGGACGTCGTCCTCGGACACCAGCCGCTTCATCGACCCGCGCGTCACCAGGCGGTTGTAGAGCCCCTTGGCCAGGCGCACGTCGGTGTACTGCAGGTCGACCAGCGCGAGGCGGCCGGAGCTCCAGCTCAGCCCGTCGCGCTCGCGGTAGCCCTCGAGCAGCCGCAGCTTCGCGGTCCAGTCGAGCCGGTCGGCCGTGCTCATCGGGTCGCGGGCGAGGTCGTCGAGGATCTCGCCCCACAGCGTGAGGATCTCGGCGGTGTCCGGGTCGACGTCGGCGCCGAGGGTGTTCTCGACGTGCTTCTGGGCCTTCTCGAAGTACGCGCGCTGGATGTCGAGCGCGGTCATCTTGCGCCCGTCGGTGAGGTCGACCAGCGTCTTGAGGCTGGGGTCGTGGCTGATCCGGTGCACCGAGCGCACCGGCTCGGCCAGCCGCAGCTCGTCGAACCGCACGCCCGCCTCGATCATGTCCAGCACGAGCGCCGTGGTGCCCACCTTGAGCAGCGTGGAGTACTCGCTCATGTTGGCGTCGCCGATGATGACGTGCAGGCGGCGGTACTTGTCGGCGTCGGCGTGCGGCTCGTCGCGGGTGTTGATGATGCCGCGCTTGAGCGTGGTCTCGAGGCCGACCTCGACCTCGATGTAGTCGCTGCGCTGGGAGATCTGGTAGCCGGCCTCGTCGCCGGTGGCCCCGATGCCGACCCGGCCCGCGCCGCAGATGACCTGCCGCGTGACGAAGAACGGGATGAGCCCGGCGACGATCGACGGGAACGTCGTCTGGCGCGACATCAGGTAGTTCTCGTGCGAGCCGTAGCTCGCGCCCTTGCCGTCGACGTTGTTCTTGTACAGCTGGATGCGGGGCGCGCCGGGCACGGTGGCGGCGCGCTCGGCGGCCTCCTCCATGATCCGCTCCCCCGCCTTGTCCCAGATCACGCAGTCGCGCGGGGTGGTGACCTCCGGCGTGGAGAACTCCGGGTGAGCGTGGTCGACGTAGAGGCGCGCGCCGTTGGTGAGGATCACGTTCGCGGCGCCGAGGTCGTCCAGCTCCGACTCGGCGGGGTTGTGCATCGTGGGCGCCGACAGGTCGAAGCCGCGCGCGTCGCGCAGGGGCGACTCCACCTCGTAGTCCCAGCGGGCCCGCCGCGAACGCGGGATCTCGGCGGCCGCCGCGTAGGCGAGCACGATCTGCGTCGAGGTGATCACGGGGTTGGCGGTGGGGTCGCCAGGGCTTGAGATCCCGTACTCGACCTCCGTGCCCATGATCCGGCGGGCGGTCATCGGACGGTCCCGACGTGCGCACTCATGGTGTCAAGCCTAGCCGTCCGGGAACCGGCGGGGCGCCGCGCGCCGCCCCGGATCCGAGATGATGGGCGGCGTGCAGGACGCGGACGAGGAGGTGGCCCGCTACGACGCCGACGGCAACGAGGTCGGGGTGGCGCCGCGCGGGGTCGTCTACCGGGACGGGCTGTGGCACGCGAGCACCGGCGTGCTGGTGCGCAGCGGCGACGGCGAGCGGGTCTACCTGCACCGGCGCTCGACCGAGAAGCTGATCTTCCCGGGGCACTACGACTGCTGGGCGGGCGGCGTGCTCGGCCCGGGTGAGTCCCCCGACGCCGCCGCGGCGCGCGAGCTGGACGAGGAGCTCGGCGTGCGCGGGGTCGCGTTGACCCCGATCGACCGGTTCCGCTACGACGACGGTGCGCTGCGCTACCACGTGTTCCTGTACGAGGTGCGGTGGGACGGCCCGCTGCGCCACCAGCCGGAGGAGGTCGCGTGGGGCGGATGGGTGATGGTGCCCGAGCTGCGGGCCGTGCTCGCCGACCCGCAGCGGCCGTTCACCCCGGACGGGCGGATCGGGATCGAGCGCTGGCTCGACAGGCGCGGCGCGCGGGTGTAGCCACGGGCCGACGGAACGGGGACGGATGTGACCAGCACGGACAGCAGCACCGACAGCGGTAGCGGCAGCAGCACCGGTAGCGACCTGGGCTACCGGAGCGCGACGGAACTGCTCGCCCTGCTCGACCGGGGCGCGGTGTCGGCGGTGGAGCTCGCCGAGGCGGCCATCGCCCGCATCGAGCGCCACGACGGGACGCTCAACGCGGTCTGCGTGCGGGACTTCGACCGCGCCCTCGCGGCTGCCCGCGCCGCCGACGAACGCCGCGCGAGGGGCGAGCGGGCGCCGTTGCTCGGGGTGCCGATGACGGTCAAGGAGTCGTTCCACGTGGCCGGGCTGCCCACGACGTGGGGCATCCCGGAGTTCGCCGACTTCGTGCCCGACGCCGACGCGCTCGCGGTGGAGCGGGTGAAGGACGCGGGCGCGGTGGTGCTGGGCAAGACGAACGTGCCGCTCGCCCTCGGCGACGTGCAGACCTACAACGACATCTACGGGACCACCACCAACCCGTGGGACCCGCGGCGCACCCCCGGCGGCTCCTCGGGCGGCTCGGCGGCGGCCCTCGCGGCCGGCTACGGTGCGGTGTCGATCGGCTCGGACATCGGCGGCTCGCTGCGCACCCCCGCCCACTTCTGCGGCATCCACGCCCACAAGCCGACCCTCGGCCTGCTCCCGCTGCGCGGGCACACGGCGCCGGGGATGCCGGTCGTGCCGGCGGAGGACGACCTGGCGGTGATCGGGCCGATGGCGCGCAGCGCCGCGGACCTCGGCCTCCTGCTGGACGTCCTCGCCGGGCCCGACCCGCTCGGCAACGGGGCCGCCTACCGGCTCGAGCTGCCCCCCGCGCGGCACACCGCGCTCGCCGACTTCCGCGTGCTCGTCGTCGACGCCCACCCGCTGGTCCCGGTCGCGGGGAGCGTCCGGGCCGCGGTGGAGGGGTTCGCCGACCGGCTGGCGGCGGCCGGCGCCACCGTAGCCCGGCAGAGCCCGCTGCTGCCGGACCTGGCCGAGGCGGGGCGGCTGTTCATGCGCCTGCTGCTGTCGGTCCTGGGCTCGCAGTTCCCGCCGAAGGTCTACGAGCGGGCCCGCGCGGAGGCGGCGCAGCTGCCCGACGACGACCGCAGCCTCGCCGCGGAACGCACCCGCGGCACGGTGCTCAGCCACCGCGACTGGATCGCCGCCGACCTGCGGCGCGCTGTCGTGCGCGAACAGTGGCGCGAGGTGTTCACCGAGTTCGACGTCGTCGTCCACCCGGTCACCCCGACGCCCGCGTTCCCGCACGACCACACGCCCGTGTCCCGGCGCCGGATCGACGTCGACGGCACCGAGCTCGCCTACCTCGACCAGATCGCCTACGCGGGCGTGGCGACGCTGCCCGGCCTCCCGGCGACGGCGCTGCCGGTGGGTCGGTCCGACGAGGGCCTGCCGATCGGCGTGCAGGCCATCGGCCCGGCCTACGGCGACCGCACGACCATCCGGTTCGCCGAGCTCGTCGAGCGCGAGCTCGGCGGGTTCACCCCGCCACCGCTCGCGTAGCGCCGGTCAGAGGTTGATCATGTGGCCGGTGAGGCCGTGGAACGCCTCCTGCAGGCCCTCCGACAGCGTCGGGTGGGCGTGCACGTTGCGGGCGAGCTCGTGGGCGGTGAGGTCCCACTTCTGCGCCAGTGTCAGCTCGGGCAGCAGCTCGGTGACCTCGGGGCCGATGAGGTGCCCGCCGAGCAGCTCGCCGTGGGTCTCGTCGGCGATGAGCTTGACGAACCCGCCCGGCTCGCCGAGGCCCTGCGCCTTGCCGTTGGCGGTGAAGGGGAACTGGGCGACCTTGACCTTCCAGCCCTTCTCCTCGGCCAGCTCGCGGGCCTGCGCCTCGGTGTAGCCGAAGCTCGCGACCTGCGGGTTGCAGAACGTGGCCCGCGGCATCATCACGTAGTCGAGCGGCATGGTCTCCGCGCCGGCGATGGTCTCCGCCGCCACGACGCCCTGCGCCTCGCCGACGTGGGCGAGCATGAGCTTCGCGGTGACGTCGCCGATCGCGTAGATGTGCGGGACGTTGGTGCGCATGTGGTCGTCGATGGCGATCGCGCCGCGCTCGGTGAGCTGCACGCCGGTGTTCTCCAGGCCGTAGCCCTTCACCCGCGGGGTGAAGCCGATGGCCTGCATCACCTTGTCGGCCTGCAGCGTCCTGGTCTGCCCGTCCTTGCCGGTGACGGTGACGGTGACCTGGTCGCCGGAGTCGTCGATCGACTCCACGCGCGTCGAGGTGAGCACCTGGACGCCGAGCTTGCGGTAGCGCTTCGCCAGCTCCTTGGACACGTCGGCGTCCTCGAGCGGCAGCAGCCGGTCCAGGAACTCGACGATCGTGACCTCGACGCCGTAGTTGCGCAGGACGTAGGCGAACTCCACGCCGATCGCCCCCGCGCCGGCGATGATGATGCTGCGCGGCAGCTCGCGGGAGAGGATCTGCTTCTCGTAGGTCACGACGCGCTCCGACAGCGTGGTGCCCGGCAGCAGCCTGGTCTCGGCGCCGGTGGCGATGATGGCGTTGTCGAACGTGATCCGCTCGGTGCCGCCGTCGCTGCGCTTGACGTCGATCGTGTGGGCGTCGACGAACGAGCCCCAGCCGTCCACCTCGGTGATCTTGTTCTTCTTCATGAGGTAGTGCACGCCCTTGACCCGGCCGTCGGCCACGGTGCGGCTGCGGTCGAAGGCCGCCCCGTAGTCGAACGAGACGTCGCCGGAGATGCCGAAGGTCTTCGCCTCCGCGGTGACGAGGTGGGCGAGCTCGGCGTTGCGCAGGAGCGCCTTGGACGGGATGCAGCCGACGTTGAGGCACACCCCGCCCCAGTACTTCTCCTCCACCACCGCGACGCTGCGGCCGAGCTGGGCCGCGCGGATCGCCGCCACGTACCCACCCGGACCCGCTCCGAGGACCACGACATCGACGTGAGTTGCCATGGCAGCGACTCTAGGCTTCCTCAGCCGTTCACCTTGCGCGCAGTGGCCTCGCCCGAGCGGTCGGCCGCGGCGGGCCACACCGGCTTGTCGGACAGGTGGGCCACCAGCGTGTCGCTGATGTCGCGCAGCGCGGCGACCTGCTCGGGCGACAGCGCGTCGAACAGGCCCCTGCGCACGGCCTCGACGTGTCCGGGCGCGGCGGCCTGCAGCCCCGCGAGCCCCTCGTCGGTGAGCTCGGCGAGCTGGCCGCGCTTGTCGTGCTCACACCGCCTGCGGCGCACCCAGCCCATCTCCTCGAGGCGGGCGACGGAGTGCGAGATGCGGCTGCGCGACGACAGCGACGTCTCGGCGAGCTCGCTCATCCGCAGCGTGCGGCCGGGCACCTCGGACAGTCGCACGAGGATCTCGTAGTAGGCGTGCGGGAGCCCGGACTCCTGCTGCAGCTGCCGCTCGATGCCGTCGAAGAAGAGTCGGGTGGCCGTCATGAAGCTGCGCCACGTCTGCTGCTCGTTCTCGTCGAGCCATCGCGTGTCCGACACCACACCTCCGGAATAGTTGAGCGCTCATGCGCCTTTCAGCTAGCGTCACTCTCAACAAGTGAGAGTTCAACTAACTCTGGGAGCGAGCTTCGATGACGACCGCACCGACCACCACCCCGATCCCCGGCTACGTCGCGGGCACCTGGGACATCGACAAGGATCACTCCGACGTCTCGTTCACCGTCCGCCACATGATGGTCAGCAAGGTACGCGGCCACTTCCGGGAGTTCTCCGGCGAGATCGTCACCGCCGAGAACCTGACCGACTCGTCGGTCACCGCGAAGATCGACGCACGCTCCATCGACACGAACAACCAGCAGCGCGACGACCACATCCGCTCGGCCGACTTCTTCGACGTCGAGAACCATCCGGAGTGGACCTTCCGCTCGACCGGCCTGCGCGTCTCCGACGACGGCCTCGCCCTGGACGGTGAGCTGACGATCAAGGGCGTGACCCGCCCGGTGACGCTGGCCCTGGAGATCAACGGATTCGGCAAGGACGCGTGGGGCGGCACCCGTGCCGGCTTCTCCGCCTCCACCACGATCGACCGCAACGACTTCGGCGTCGACATCAAGATGCCGCTCGACGGCGGCGGCGCGGTGGTCGGCGACAAGGTGAACGTGAACCTCGAGATCGAGGCCGTGCTGCGCCAGTCCTGATCCCCGACCGACCTGCGGCGGCCCGGCCCCTCCCCCGTGAGGGCCGGGCCGCTCCGCTTCCTGCGCACGGCTACGGGTCCAGCCATCCCGCCTGGTCGGGCAGCGCGGGCCGGGCGCGCGCCGGGTCGGTGAGCGCCGCGACGAACGCCGCCGCGACCGGCGACAGGGGGCGGGCGGCCGCGTGGACCACCGCGGTCGTCCGGTGGGCGGCGGGCTCGTCCAGCACGACGCGGTGCACCCCGGCGAAGCCCATGAGCGGCAGCACCAGGCCCGGCACCACCGAGACGCCGAGGTCGGCCGCCACCAGGCCGGCCACGGCGGCGATGTTGCGCGCCGCCACCACCTGCCGCGGCGCCACGTCCGCCGCGGCGAGGCAGGCGTCGACGTGCTGGCGGATGCTCGTGGTGCGGTCGAAGGCGATGAACGGCTCCCCCGCGAGCTCGCGCCACGCCAGCCGGTCCCGGCGGGCGAACCGGTGCCCGGGCGGGACCACGCAGCAGAAGCGGTCGCGCGCGACCGGGGTGACGTCGAGGTCGGCGAGCGGGTCGGGCGCCTGCGAGACGACCGTGACGGCCAGGTCGGCCACCCCGCCGCGCACCCGCTCGAGGACCTCGTCCGACAGCGCGTCCTCGATCGTGACCTCGACCTGCGGGTGCTGCGCGCGGAACGCCGAGACCACCCCGGGCAGCAGGATCGCCGCGAGCGAGGGCAGGGTTGCGATGCGCACGCGCCCCGTCCGGCCCGCGAGGTAGCCCTCGACGTGGCGCATCTCGGCGTCCACTGCCTCGACCGCGCGCCGGGCCGCCGCCACGACCTCCCGGCCGGCCGGCGTCGGCTCGAGCCGGCGCGTCGTGCGTTCGAACAGCGGCGTCCCGAGCCGCCGCTCCACCTCGGCGACCGTGCGGCTGAGCGAGGACTGCGCCACGAGCAGCCGCTGCGCGGCGGAGGTGAAGCTGCCCGCCTCCTCGACCGCCACCACGACCCGCAGCTGCTGCAGCGTCAGATCCGTGCGCACAGCGCATGAATCTATCGACAACTGGTGTTTGACCTGCATGAGTCGGGCACCGAGGGTGAGCCGAGTCGATTCCGCTTCGACAGTGGTGCCCGCGCGCGGGCCGGCGCCGCCCCGCGGGGAGCGGCGCACCGGGAGCGAAGGGGCGAGCGACCGAGCACCGCAGGAGCGGGGGCGACAGACGGCCCGCGCGCACGCCGGAGCGCAGCGGGAGGCGATGAGGCACGGAGGTCAACGATGCTCGCCGCGACCGGTTTCCTGACGATCGCCGCCTTCCTGGCGGCCGTGCTGTCCCAGCGCGTTTCGGTGTTCGTCGCGCTCACCGTGCTGCCGATCGTCGCGGCCCTCGTGGTCGGGGCCGGGGACCGGCTCGGCGAGCTGATCCTCGGCGGGTTCGAGACCGTGGCGCCGGTCGCGATCATGATCACGTTCGCGGTGCTCTACTTCTCCCTGATGGTCGACGCCGGGCTGTTCGACCCGGCGGTGCGCCGCGTCGTGCGCTGGGCGGGCGGCGACCCGCTGAAGATCACCGTGGGCACGGCGGTGCTCACGTTGCTCGTCGCGCTCGACGGCGACGGCGCGTCCACATTCCTGATCATGGTGTCGGCGATGCTGCCCGTCTACCGGCGGCTCGGGATGCGCCCGCTCGTGCTCACCGCCGTGATCTGCCTCGGCGCCGGCGTGATGAACATGATCCCGTGGGGCGGCCCCACCGCCCGCGCGATGGCCGCGCTCGACCTGACCAGCGGCGAGGTGTTCGTGCCCGTGCTGCCCGCGATGGGCGCGGGCATCCTGTGGGTGCTCGTGGCCGCGACGCTGATCGGGCGCGCGGAGCGCAAGCGGATCGGGACGGTCGCCGAGGCGCCCGCGCCCGCCGACGCCCCGGGCGCGGCCCACGCCCCCGAGGCCGGAGCGACGCCCGTGGACCGGCTGCGGTTCTGGCTCAACGTGGCGCTCACCGTGGCGCTCGTGGTGGTCCTGCTGGCCCAGCTCGCCGACCTGCCGGTCGTGTTCGTGGTGGCGTTCGTGCTGGCGCTGCTGGTGAACCGGCCCGGGTGGGAGGCGCAGAAGGACCTGTTCACCCGGCACGGCCACAGCGTCGTGCTCGTCACGACGATGATCTTCGCCGCAGGGGTGTTCACCGGGGTGCTCGGCGGCACCGGCATGATCGAGGCGATGGCGCGGGCGATCGTCGGGCTCGTCCCGGGCGGCGCGGGCGACGCGCTCCCGGCGCTCGTGGCCGTCACGAGCATGCCGCTCAGCCTGGTGTTCACGCCCGACGCGTACTACTTCGGCGTGCTCCCCGTGCTCGCCGAGACCTCGGCCGCGCTCGGCGGCGACCCGGCCGAGGTGGCCCGCGCCGCCATCCTCGGCCAGATGACCACCGGGTTCCCGCTCAGCCCGCTGACGGCCTCGACGTTCATCCTCGTCGGGATGGCGGGCGTGCAGCTGGGCGCCCACCAGCGGTTCGTGTTCGGCTGGGCGTTCGGCACGACGCTCGTCATGACGGCCGTCGCGCTCGGCACCGGGGCGATCGCATGAGCCGGACGGTCCGGATCGGGGCGGGCGCCGGGTTCGCGGGCGACCGGCTCGAGCCCGCGGTGGAGCTCGCCGAGCGGGGCGGGCTCGCCGACATCGTGCTCGAGTGCCTGGCCGAGCGCACGATCGCGCTCGGCCAGCAGCGCAGGCTCGCCGACCCCACCGCAGGCCACGACCCGCGGCTGACCGCCCGGTTCGAGCGGCTGCTGCCCGCCGCGCTCGCGCACGACGTCCGCGTCATCACCAACATGGGTGCGGCCAACCCGTTGCGCGCGGGCGAGCTCACCCGCGACCTGCTGGCCCGGCTCGGCTCGACCGCGCGGGTCGGGGTCGTCACCGGCGACGACGTGCTCGACCGGATCGACCTCGACGCCCCCGCCCTGGAGGACGGCCTGCCGCTGCGCGCCCACGGCGAGGTGGTCGCCGCGAACGCCTACCTGGGCGCCGACGCGCTGCTGCCCGCGCTCGAGTCCGGGGCCCGGGTCGTCGTCACCGGCCGGGTGGCCGACCCGTCGCTCTTCCTCGCCCCGCTGGCCCACCGCCTCGGCCGCGACCTCGCCGACCCCGGCTTCGCGGCGGCGGGAACGCTGGTGGGACACCTGCTCGAGTGCGCGGGCCAGCTCACCGGCGGCTACTTCGCCGACCCCGGGGTGAAGGACGTGCCGGGGCTCGCCGAGCTCGGGTTCCCGTTCGCCGACGTCGCCGCGGACGGAAGCGCGGAGTACGGGAAGCTGCCCGGGACCGGGGGCAGGCTCGACCGCGCGACGGTGCGCGAGCAGCTGCTCTACGAGGTCACCGACCCCACCGGCTACCGGACCCCGGACGTCGTGCTCGACCTGCGCGGGGTCACCGTCACGCAGGTGGGCCCGGACCGGGTGCGGGTGGCAGG
The DNA here is from genome assembly GCF_035305885.1 of Pseudonocardia sp. Lineage (GTDB taxonomy): Bacteria > Actinomycetota > Actinomycetes > Mycobacteriales > Pseudonocardiaceae > Pseudonocardia. The sequence goes on along the minus strand of NZ_DATGOP010000089.1, from coordinate 104,047 downwards.
CGCGCGCGGGCGGCCCCGCCCCGACGCGCTCAAGGTGAGCGTGGGCTACCGGGCCGGGCACAAGGTGGAGGCCGAGATCTCCTACTCCGGCCCGCGCGCCGACCGCCGCGCCCGCCTCGCCGCCGACGTCCTCGCCGCCCGCCTCGCCGGGCTGCCGGTCCGGCCGCGGATCGACGTGCTCGGCGTGGCGCCCCCGGGCGCGGACGAGGACGCCGAGTGCCGGGTGCGGGTCGCGGCGCGCAGCGCCGACGCGGCCGTCCTGGACGCCGTCGGGCACGAGGTGGAGGCGCTGTACACGAACGGGCCCGCGGGCGGGGGCGGGGTGCGCGTGCTCACCGGCGAGGTGATCGGCGTGGTGTCGACGTTCCTGCCGCGGTCGGCGGTCACGCCGTCGGTCACGATCCTGGGGGTGGGGGATGCCCGTCCGGCTGCATGAGCTCGCCCACTGCCGGGCGGGCGACAAGGGCAACGTCGCCACGCTGTCGGTGATCCCGTACTCCGACGCCGACTACCCGCTGCTCGTGCGCGAGCTCACCGCCGAGCGGGTCCGCGCCCAGCTCGCCCGCCACGTGGGTGGCGAGGTCGTGCGCTACGAGCTACCGCTGCTGCCCGCGCTGCAGTTCGTCTGCACGGGCATCCGCGACGGCGGGGTGACGACCTCGCTCGCGCTCGACACGCACGGCAAGTCGCTCAGCTCGCGGCTGCTGGCGCTGGAGCTGGAGCTGCCGTAGGTCGTTCGAGTCGACAACGCCGTCACCGGGCCGGAACGGGCCCTGGCGGGTGCGGGTCTAGCGTCCGGGCGCGTCCGGGACGATGACGACCTTGCCGGCGACGGTCCGCGACTCGGCCAGCGCCAGCGCCGCGCCTGCCTCCGACAGCGGGAACCGCGCGGCGACCTGCGCGGTGAGCACCCCGTCGGCGAGCAGCCGCAGCACCGAGGTGAGGTCCTCCCGCAGGCGGGCGCGGAAGGCGTCGATGCGGCGCCGGCCCGCCCAGAAGTTGTAGAAGTGCGCCGACCGGCCGTTGGGCAGCAGGTTCCAGATGACCAGGCGGCCGATCAGCTTCAGCACCGGGAGCCGGGAGTTGCCCTCCTCGTCCTTCGTGGCCGCGGTGCCGTAGGACATCAGCGTCCCGCCGCGGCGCAGCAGCCGCCACGACTCGCGGATCCCGGGACCGCCGACGTGGTCGAACACCGCGTCCACGCCGTCCGGCGCGATCTCACGGATCCGCGCGTACACGTTCGGGTCGCGGTAGTCGACGGGGGTGGCGCCGAGCGCGCGCACCGCGGCGTGGTGCCGGGCGGACGCGGTGCCGATCACCGTGATCCCGGCGTGGCGCGCCAGCTGCACGAGGGTCGTCCCGACGCCGCCGTTGGCACCCAGCACCACGATCGTCGCCCCGGGGCGGACCCGCGCGGTGCGGTGCAGCATCTGCCAGGCCGTGATCCCGTTGACGACCACGGTCTCGGCGTCGGCCGCGTCCACGCCGTCCGGCACGGGAACCAGGTCGGCGACGTCGACCAGCTGGTGCGACGCCCAGCTCCCGACCTTCGTGACCGCGGCGAACCGGCGCCCGACCAGCGCGGCGTCCACCCCCGGCCCGACCGCGGTCACCGTGCCGACCACGTCGTAGCCGGGCACGAACGGGAACGGCGGCTGGTCGAAGTACTTGCCGCGGCGCATCTGCTGTTCGGCGAACGACACGCCGGTGGCCTCCATCCGCAGGACGGCCCGCCCGGCGGTCGGGGCCGGCAGTTCGCGGTTGCGCACCTGCAGCCCGCTCGGCTCGACCCGGCCCGGCAGGACGACCTCCGTGACGTGCGTGGCGGTCTGGATCATCACGACTCCGTTCACGATCGTAAGCTTACGCACGTAAAGCTACGCGCGTTCACGCGACGACGGTGAAGCAAACACGTGTAAGTTTCTATGTGTAAACTCACAGCATGCTGGAGCAACCGCACACCCCGACGGCCCGCACCCGCAACCGCCGCGGCGAGGGCGCGCGACTGCGCGACGAGATCGTGGCCGGAGCCGCCGCCCTGCTCGACGAGACCGGCGACGAGTCGTCGGTGACCCTGCGGGCCATCGCCCGACGGGTCGGGATCACAGCACCCTCGATCTACCGCCACTTCGCCGACCAACCCGCCATCATGCTGGCCGTCGTCCAGCAGGCCTTCTCGGAGCTCGCCGCCGAGCTGCACCGCGCGCGCGACGACGCCGGCGACGATCCCCGGGCGCGGCTCTTCGCGGTCTGCACCGCGTACCTGGACTTCGCCCGCAGCCGTCCCGCGCGCTACCGCACGATGTTCGGCGGGGTCTGGATGCCCGAACTGGGGACGAGCTCGGTGACCGAGGCCGACCTGCACGCGCTCGGCCGCGACACCCTGCAGCTGATCACCGAGGCGCTCCGGGGCTGCGTCGCCGCGGGCGTCGCCACCAGCACCGACCCGGCCGCCGATGCCGTGGCGCTGTGGCTCGGCCTGCACGGGCTCGCGCACCAGCAGTCGGTGACCGTCTCCTTCCCCTGGCCGGCCGACATCACCGAACGCCTCGTCAGTGCGCTGGCGCACCTGCGCGACGAAGCGGCCTGACGGCCCACGGGGCCGGCCCGAACGTCATTCGTCGACCTGTCGGCCGTCACGATCCTGTCGAACGTCGAGCGCCTCGACGACCTCGGCCGCGAGCGCGGCGGCCACCGGCTCGTACTGCGCCCGCAGGCGCAGCGCCACGTGTTCGGCGCGCACCGCGGGCCAGTCGGCGGGCAGGTAGTCGACCGGGAGACCGGGGTCGCGCCGGGCGAGCAGGCTCCACTCGCCGTGCAGCCACAGCTGGCGGGCGAGGTCGTCGGGCGCGCCCGGCAGCGGGTCGGGGCGGTCCCAGCGGTCGAGGAACTCCTGGTAGCCGCGGGCGATCCCGGCGACGTCCCACGCGTCCTCGATGAGCTCGGCGACCCGGGTCGGGGCGTCGACGTGGGCGCGGAAGACCTTGACGTGCCCCAGCACGTCCAACTCCTCGAGCAGGTGCTCGACGTCGACGGCGCGGGGGGCCACCCACAGCCCGCTCTGCAGCATCCCGAACCCGGCCCACTGCAGCCGCGATCGCAGCAGGTGGCGGTCGGTGCGCCTGCTCTCCGGCAGGGAGAAGCCGAGCAGCGTCCACCGCCCGTCCCAGGTGCGGTTGACCGGCGACTGCCAGGCGCGCACGCCGCCCTCCTCGAGCGCGGTGCGCGCCGACGGCGTCGGCGACAGGTAGACGCGCCGCCCGCGCCTGCGCCGTTGCAGCACGCCACGGGCGGTCATCCGCGCGAACGTCGCGCGGGCCGCGTGCTCGCCGACCCCGACCCGCGCCAGCACGTCGATCAGCCCGGCGGTGGAGACGGCGGCGCCCGGCCGCAGGAGGTGGATCCCGCTGAACATCAGCACGTGGGTCTGCGGCCGGACCTGTGGCAACCCGTCCGCACCGCCGGCCGGCCCGACGCGCGGGGCACTGCTCGTCATCCCGCCATCTTCGCAGCTCGCCCGCCGTCGCCGACGTTGGACACCTTGTTGACGGGCGTTTTGATCACGCCTAAAGTCTGGCCCCACCCGTTCCGAGAGGGCCTCTCGCAATGGCGCATCCCGCCCACTCCCCCGTCCAGCTGCGCCGTGCCGTGGCGTCGAGCTTCATCGGCACGGTGATCGAGTACTACGACTTCCTGCTGTACGCGACGGCGTCCGCCGTGGTGTTCAACCGGGTCTTCTTCTCCGACCTCGACCCGCTGGTCGGAACGGTCGCGAGCTTCGGAACGCTCGCCACCGGCTATCTGGCCCGCCCGCTCGGCGGCATCATCTTCGGCCACTTCGGCGACCGCGTCGGCCGCAAGAAGATGCTCATGGTGACCATGTCGCTGATGGGCGTGGCCAGCGTGCTCATCGGGCTGCTGCCCACCTACGAGCAGATCGGCGCGCTCGCGCCGATCCTGCTGGTGGTGCTGCGCATCACCCAGGGCATCGCGGTCGGCGGCGAGTGGGGCGGCGGCGTGCTGATGTCCGCCGAGCACGCCACCTCGCGCCGCGGGCTGTGGGCGAGCTTCACCAACGCGGGCGGGCCCGCCGGCATGGTGGTGTCCACGCTCGTGCTCGCGGCCGCCACCGCGATCTCCGGGGAGGAGCAGTTCCTCGTCTGGGGCTGGCGCATCCCGTTCCTGCTCAGCGCCGTGCTGCTGGTCGTCGGCCTGTTCGTCCGGGCCCGGGTCGACGAGACGCCGGTGTTCCGGGAGGCGGCCACCGCGCAGCCGAGCAGGGCCCCGCTGGTCGAGGTGCTGCGCAACCACCCGCGCAGCCTCGCGCTGTCGGTCGGGGTCGGCTTCGGCTCCTTCGTCGCGCAGAGCACGCTCACGACGTTCTCCATCTCCTACGCGGTGGAGGCCGGCTTCACCCGGCAGGCGGTGCTCAACGCGCTCACGTTCTCCTCGGCGGTGGCCGTGGCCGGCGTGATCGGCTACTCCGCGCTGACCGACCGCCTCGGGCGGCGGCCGGTGGTGCTCGCCGGCGCGATCGGCACCGGGATCTGGGCGTTCCTGCTCTTCCCGATGATCGACAGCGGCTCGACGTTCCTGCTCTGGACGTCCGTCGTGATCGGGCAGGGCGTGATCCACGCGGCGCTGCACGGACCGCTCGCCGCGCTCTACGCCGAGCTGTTCGCCACCCGGGCGCGCTACACCGGCGCCTCCCTCGGCTACCAGATCGCGGGCACCGGCGCGGGCCTCGGCCCCGTCACGTTCGCAGCGGTGCTCTCCGCGACGGGCAGCACGGTCCTCGTCTCGCTGGTCATCGCGGCGTTCTGCCTGCTGTCGGTGGTCTGCATCCTGGTGCTGGGCGAGACGTCCAAGGCCGACCTGCGCTCCGCGGGCGCGACCGCGCCGAGCCGCGCCCGGTAGCCCGGTCGCCCGCCGAGGTCTCCGGTTCGTCGGTGCCCGGCGCTACCGTGGCCCGGTGGGCTACCGCGAGATCCCGCCGCCGCGGCCGCTGCGCGGGGAGATCGAGTGCGCCTGGACCGCCGGCGTCGCCCCCGGCGCGCCCGCGGAGTCGGTGCAGGTGCTGCCCGACGGGTGCATGGACCTGGTCTGGACCGGCCGGGAGCTGCTCGTCGCGGGGCCCGACACCGGTCCGCACCCCACCCGGCGCGAACCCGGGGTGCGCAGCGCGGGCCTGCGTTTCGCCCCGGGCCGGCTCCCCGCCCTGCTCGGGCTCCCCGCGGCCGAGGTGCGCGACGAACGGGTGCCGGTGGCCGAGTTCCACCCCGCGCTCGCGGCGCGGGCGCTGGCGCGCCTCGAATCCGGCGAGCGCCCGCTCCCGGTGCTGCTGGGCCTCGCCCTCGCGCTGCCGGGCGACCCGGCCGGGCCGGCGGTGCGGGTCGTCGCCGACCAGCTCGCGCGGGGCGCCTCGGCCGCCGAGACGGCCGACCGGCTCGGCTGGACCGAGCGCTCGCTGCACCGACGCTGCCTCGCCGCGTTCGGTTACGGGCCCGCGGTGCTGCGCCGGGTGCTGCGCTTCCGCAGGGCGTCGCTCCTGCTGTGGAACGGCGTGCCCATCGCCACGGCCGCCGCCGAGGCGGGCTACGCCGACCAGCCCCACCTGTCGCGTGAGGTGCGGGCGCTGGCCGGCGTCGCGCCCAGCCAGATCTTCCCCGCTCAGCGCGCGAGCGGCGCGTAGAGGTCCACGGTGTTGCCGTCCGGGTCGTTCACGCTCGCGTAGCGCTGCCCCCAGAAGGCGTCGAACGGCTCCAGCTCGCCGTGGTAGCCCGCCGCGGTCAACTCGGCGTACGCGGCGTCGACCGCCGCCGCGTCCGGCAGCGACACGGCCAGGCCGATCCGCCCGGCCCCGATCGCGGGGCTCCAGGAGGGGTGGAACGAGCGCACCGTCTCCTCGGTGTCGAACAGCAACCGCAGCCCGCCGCCGAGCGGTACCTCGACGTGCGGGGCGTCCTGCACGCCGTCGGGGATCGGGAGGCCGAGCGCGCGGTAGAAGGCCAGCGACTTCGCCATGTCGGCCACCACGATGCCGATGGCGTCCAGCTTCGCGTCGATCGTCATGGCGGCGACGCTACGGGCGGGAGCCGTCGGCGGTCGTGAACGGATCGGACACCGCACCGGTGGCGCGGTGGTGCGCCCCGGGCGTGTGACCGTACGCGCGACGGAAGACGTCGATGAACGCGCTCGTGGACGACCAGCCGCAGGCGTGGGCGACGGTGGTGACCGCGGAGCCGTCGGCCAGCATCCGCAGCGCGTGGTAGAGGCGCAGCTGGGTGCGCCACTGCGGGAACGTCATCCCCAGGTCGGCGCGGAACAGCCGGGACAGGGTCCGCTCGCTCACCCCGACCTCGGCGCCGAGGGCGGCGAGGGTGCGGGGGTCGGCGGGGTCGCGGCGCAGGGCCGCGCACACCGCCGCGAGCCGCGGGTCGCTCGGCTCGGGCAGGTGCACCGGCCGCTGCGGCGAGGCGCGCAGCTCGTCGAGCAGAACGGCGAACAGGCGCCGCCGCTCGGGGGTGTCCTCGTGCGGGGCGCGGGTGTAGGCGCGGATCAGCTCCCGCAGCAGCGGGCTCACGACGAGCACGGTGGGCCGGTCGAGCCCCAGCGGGTTCGTCTGCGCGGGTACGCCGAGCATGTGCAGCTCGAGGTCGCCGTGGGCGCGGTGGGCGTGCACGGTGCCGGCCGGGACCCAGATCGCGCGGGTGCCGGGGGCGAACCAGGTGCCCTCGTCGGTGGTGATCGCCAGCACGCCGGAACCGGCGTAGAGGATCTGGTGGTCGTCGTGGCGGTGCGGGTCGATCCCCTGCCCGCTGGCGAGGGGCTGCAGCCGGGTCGGCGCCACCGGTTCGTGGCGGATGTTCGGCATGCATTGGCACTTTATCGGAAGCGCGACAGGGCGGGGCGCGGCGACGATCACGGTGTGACGCAGCAGCTCGCCGCCCGCACCGGGCCGATCACCCTGCTGGCCGCCGGCCACGCCTGCGTGGACGTCTACCAGGGCGCCATCGCCGCGCTGGTGCCGTTCTTCGTGGTCGAGCGCGGCTACTCCTACGCGGCGGCGGCCGGGCTCGTCCTCGCCGCGTCGCTGCTGTCGTCGGTGGTGCAACCGGTCTTCGGCGCGCTCACCGATCGGTGGCCGATGCCGTGGCTGCTGCCGGTGAGCACGCTGGTCGGCGGCATCGGCGTCGCGCTCTGCGGGGTCACCGACTCCTACCCGCTCGCGCTCGCCCTCGTCGCGCTGTCGGGCATCGGGGTGGCGGCCTTCCACCCCGAGTCCGCCCGCGCGGCGCGCGCCGCGAGCCGCGGCAGCCACACCGCGATGAGCTGGTTCTCCCTCGGCGGCAACCTCGGCTTCGCCACCGCCCCGGTCGTGGTCGCCGTCGTCGTGGCGCTCGGCGGGCTGCGGGCCACCCCGGTGCTGCTCGTGCCCGCCGTGCTGGGCAGCGCGTTCTGCCTCGCGGCCATGCGCGCCGTCGCCGCGCCCCGGCCCGCCGACGGGCGTCGGCGGGCCGCGGAGGGCACCGACGACTGGGCGTCGTTCGGCAGGCTGTCGGGCTCGGTCGTGTGCCGCTCGATCGTCTTCGTCGGGCTCTCGGCCTTCGTCGCGCTGTACGCCGCCGAGCGCACCGGTGGCGGCGAGGCCGTCGGCAGCGCGGCGCTGTTCGTGCTCTACCTGGGCGGCGCCGTCGGCACCGTGCTGGGCGGGACGCTCGCCAACCGGTTCGGGCGCGTCGCGGTCGTGCGCTGGTCCAACGCCCTCGCCGTGTTCGCGGTGGCGGGCGTGGTGTTCGTGCCCGGCCCCGCGATGCTCGGCTTCGTCGCGCTCACCTCGGCCTGCCTCTACGTGCCGTTCTCGCTCTCCATCACGCTCGGGCAGGACTACCTGCCGCGCCGCGTCGGCACCGCCAGCGGCGTCACGCTCGGCCTCACGGTCAGCGTCGGCGGGCTCGCGAGCCCGCTCATCGGGGCGCTGGCCGACCACACATCCCTGCAGGCCGCGCTCGCCCCGCTGATCGCGTTCCCGGCCCTCGGCTGGCTCCTGCTCTCCCGCCTGCGCGAACCCGCGCGTCCCTGACCGCCGGAACGCGGACGGCCCGCCGATCCGGGTGATCGGCGGGCCGTCCGCGACGGGGGGCTACAGGTACTGGCCGGTGTTCGACGCGGTGTCGATCGCGCGGCCGGTCTCGGCGTTCTTGCCGGTGACGAGGGTGCGGATGTAGACGATCCGCTCCCCCTTCTTGCCGGAGATGCGCGCCCAGTCGTCGGGGTTGGTGGTGTTGGGCAGGTCCTCGTTCTCGGCGAACTCGTCGACGATCGCGTCGAGCAGGTGCTGCACCCGCAGCCCCGGCTGACCGGTCTCGAGCACCGACTTGATCGCGGCCTTCTTCGACCGGTCGACGATGTTCTGGATCATCGCGCCGGAGTTGAAGTCCTTGAAGTACAGCGTCTCCTTGTCGCCGTTGGCGTAGGTGACCTCGAGGAAGCGGTTCTCCTCCGTCTCGTCGTACATCCGCTCGACGACCCGCTGGATCATCGCGTCGATGCACGCCTTGCGGTTGCCACCGAACTCGGCGAGGTCGTCGGCGTGGATCGGCAACGACTCCGTGAGGTACTTCGAGAAGATGTCCCGGGCCGCCTCGGCGTCCGGCCGCTCGATCTTGATCTTCACGTCCAGGCGGCCGGGCCGCAGGATCGCGGGGTCGATCATGTCCTCGCGGTTCGAGGCGCCGATGACGATGACGTTCTCCAGGCCCTCGACACCGTCGATCTCCGCCAGCAGCTGCGGCACGATCGTGGTCTCGACGTCGGAGGACACCCCGGACCCGCGGGTGCGGAAGATCGAGTCCATCTCGTCGAAGAACACGATCACCGGGGTGCCGGCCGACGCCTTCTCGCGTGCCCGCTGGAAGATCAGCCGGATGTGCCGCTCGGTCTCGCCCACGAACTTGTTGAGCAGCTCGGGGCCCTTGATGTTCAGGAAGAACGCGCGGCCCTCGTCGGGGTTGTCGCCGCGGACCGCGGCCACCTTCTTGGCCAGCGAGTTGGCCACGGCCTTCGCGATGAGCGTCTTGCCGCAGCCGGGCGGGCCGTACAGCAGCACGCCCTTGGGCGGGCGCAGCTCGTACTCCTTGAACAGCTCCGCGTGCAGGAACGGCAGCTCCACGGCGTCGCGGATCTGCTCGATCTGGCGGAACAGGCCGCCGATGTCCTCGTACTCGACGTCGGGCACCTCTTCCAGGACCAGGTCCTCGACCTCGGCCTTGGGCACCCGCTCGTAGGCGTAACCGGCCTTCGTGTCGACCAGGAGGGAGTCGCCCGGCTTGAGCGGCACCGCGTCCGGGTTGTCCTCGCGCGGGAACAGCGGGTCGGCCAGCCACACCACGCGTTCCTCGTCGGCGTGGCCGACGACGAGGGCGCGGCCCGCCATCCCGTCCTCGGTGGGCTCGGACAGGACCTCGCGCAGGGCGCAGACCTCGCCGACGCGCTCGAAGTCGCCGGCCTCGACGACGGTGAGCGCCTCGTTGAGCCGCACGGTCTGGCCGGGTCGCAGGGCGGAGGTGTCCACGGCCGGCGACACCGCGACGCGCATGCGGCGCCCGGAGGTGAAGACGTCGACCGTCTCGTCGGGGTAGCGGGTCAGGAAGACGCCGTAGCCGCTCGGCGGTTGGGCCAGCCGGTCCACCTCCTCGCGGAGGGCGACGAGCTGGCTGCGAGCTTCCTTGAGGGTCTCGGTGAGCTTCTCGTTGCGGGCGGAGAGCTGAGCGAGCCGGCTGGCCGACTCGGCGAGCCGCTGCTCGAGGACGCGTGCGTGCCGCGGCGACTCGGTGAGCTTGCGGCGGAGCAGCGCGACTTCCTCTTCGAGGAAACGGATCTGTGCGGCCGCCTCGGCAGGGCTCAGCTCGCCGCGATCACCTGGTTCCCGGTTGCCGGGACCGTCGTAGTGGTTCACGGCATCCTCCCTCCGTGTTCCGTTTCCATACGGTACCTGCCAATGGGCGGTTCCGACCTTGCGGCGAACCGGTGATCCACCACTCAACCGGACGGCACCTTGACGCGGAGCGATCGTCCTGGTCCGGTCACCTCCGCGACGTCCGGCGTTAAGCCGGTCGGACCCCACGGCCGGTCGGCCGCCGCTGCGGCCGCGGGGGGACGACACCCTCCGCGAGCCTGCGGGCCGTCACGAGGAAGGCGGTGTGGGCCTGCATGCGGTGCTCGGGCCGCACGGCGAGGCCCACGACGTGCCACGGGCGCATGAGCGTCTCCCAGGCCTGCGGCTCGGTCCAGCACTGCTGGGCGCGCAGGTCCTCCACGAGCCGCGACAGCTGCGTGGTCGTCGCGACGTAGCCGACCAGCACGCCGCCGGGAACCAGCGATTTCGCGACGGTCTCGAGGTGCTCCCACGGAGCGAGCATGTCCAGGACCACCCGGTCGAAACACTCGGGCGGGTCCGAGTCGGCGAGCGCGGCGAGGTCGGCGACCCGCAGGTCCCAGTGCGCGGGCAGCTCCCCGAAGAACTGCCGCACGTTGCGCTCGGCGTGCTCGGCGTGGTCGGCGCGCACCTCGTACGACACGACCCTGCCCCGCGGCCCGACGGCCTGCAGCAACGAGCAGGTCAGCGCCCCCGACCCGGCGCCCGCCTCCAGCACGCGCGCGCCGGGGAAGATGTCGCCCCACATCAGGATCTGCGCCGCGTCCTTCGGGTAGATCACCTGCGCTCCGCGCGGCATGGACAGCACGTAGTCGGCCAGCCGGGGCCGCAGCGCCAGGTAGGGCGTGCCGGACGGGGCGACGACCACGCTGCCCTCCGGCTTGCCGATGAGGTCGTCGTGGGCGATCCCGCCGCGGTGGGTGTGGTACTCCGCCCCGGCCTTCAGGGTGATCGAGTAGTTGCGGCCCTTCGGGTCGGTCAGCTGCACCCGGTCCCCGTCGCGGAACGGGCCGCCGCGGGTGCGCAGGTCGGCCGCCTCGACGGGTTCGGCGGTCTCGTCGGGTCGGCGCTCGGACACGAGGCGCAACGCTAACGGGCGCGCGGAAAACCGTTCACGGCGGTCCGTCCCGGGCGTGTCGCGGCCGCGTGACGGCCGGTCGAGTGGTCCGATCGAGTGGCCCGCCGCGGTGGTTGGTCCAACAGGTTGAGCACCGGCTCCTCGGCGAGCTGCGGCCAGCCCGGGTACGCGGGCGGCGTGCCGTCCCACGCCGGGCACAGCGCCTTGTGGCTGCACCAGTCGCACATGCGGGTGGGGTTGGGGCGGAAGTCGCCGCTCTCGCCCGCCTCGCGGATCGCCGCCCAGATCGCCTCGAGGGTGCGCTCGAAGCGGCGCAGCTCCGCCTCGTCGGGCTCGTAGGTGAGGTGCACGCCGTCGGCGAGGTAGAGCAGCCGCAGCTGGGTGGGTACCACGCCACGGTCCTGCAGCAGCGCGAGCGCGTAGAACTTCATCTGGAACAGGGCCGCGACCTCGCCCGCCTCGCCCGGCGCGGAGCCGGTCTTGTAGTCGACCACGCGCAGCTCCCCGGTGGGGGCGACGTCGAGGCGGTCGATGTAGCCGCGCAGCAGCACCCCGGAGGCGAGCTCGGTCTCGACCAGCAGCTCGCGGGCGGCCGGTTCGAGTCGGCGCGGGTCCTCCAGCCGGAAGTAGGCCTCCAACAGGTCCGCGGCCGACTCCAGCCACGGCGGCAGCTCCGGGTCCTCCGGCCCCTCGAACAGCTGCCCGAGGAGCTCCGGCAGGGCGGCGCACAGCTCCTCCCACACCGGACCGACGAGCCCGCGCGCGGCCTCGGGTGACCGCGCGGCGGCCGGCAGGTCGTAGAGCCGCTCCAGGGCCGCGTGCACGACGGTGCCGCGGACCTGGACGCGGGAGGGCTGCTCGGGGAGCCGGTCGATGGCGCGGAAGCGGTACAACAGCGGGCACTGCTTGAAGTCGCTCGCCCGCGACGGCGACAGGGCGGGCCTGCGCCGCGGCTCCGGGTCGGCGCTCGACCCGGCGAGGGCGCTGTCCGTGCTCGCCGTGTCCGTCACGCTCCGCAGCGTAGGGGACCCCTCTGACACTCCCGGGCGGCGCGGTCACCCGTGGGCGGCTGCTCTAGGTTGACCCCGATGAAGACGATCCGCACCGCGGTCGCCGCCGCCGCGCTGGTCGCCGCCCTCGCCGGGTGCGGCACCCCGGTGGCGGGAACGCCCGCAGCACAGCCCGCTCCCCCGCCCGCCCCGACGACGCCGCGACCCGCGCCGACGACGCCACCACGCGACCTCGCGGCCGACCGGCGGGCGATCGAGACCGTGTTCCAGGACTACTACCGCGCGCTGCGCGCCCGTGACTTCGCGGCCGCCTGCAGCTACAACGCCCCCGAGACGACGAGCAGGATGCTCGCGGACCTGCACGTCCGCGGCGTCGAGGCGAACACCTGCGAGGAGGGCATGACCGCGGTCTACGCGATCCCGGAGAACGCGCGGGTCGTGGAGCAGGTCGCCAAGAACGCGCAGATCGAGAACATCACCGTGAACGGCGACCAGGCCACCATCCAGTGGTCCTCGCGCGTGGGCGGCCGCAACGGGTCGGGCACCACGAACATGCGCCGCGTCGACGAGCGGTGGCTGGTGTCCGGCTCCGCCAACACCCCGGGCGGCAGCGGGGGCTCGGGGGCGGGCGCGGGCACATGAGCGAGATGGAGCCGTTCTACCTGCCCCTCGACGGGCCCGACGGGTCCCGCTTCCACGCCACCGGCTCCACCACGGGCCCGTGGTTCGCCGACGCGCAGCACGTCGGACCGCCGTCCGCGCTGCTCACGCGCGCGATGGAGCGGCTGCCGGGCGGCTCGTCGCTGCAGCTCGCCCGGGTCACGGTGGAGGTGCTCGGGCCGGTGCCCGCGGGCGAGGTGGAGGTCGGCGCCGAGGTGGAACGGCCCGGCCGGTCCATCGAGCTGGTCGCGGCGCAGATGAGCGCGGGCGGGCGCACGGTGCTGCGCGCCCGTGGCTGGCGGCTGGCCACGAACGACACCACCGGCGTGGCCGCGGGCCAGGCCGACCCGCTCCCGCCGCCCGCCGAGGCCACGCCGCAGACGGGCCGGGCCGAGGGCTGGCTGCCCGGTTTCCTCGACGCCGTCGAGTGGCGGTGGCTCACCGGTGGGCCGCTCGGGTCGGGGCCGGGCACGGCGTGGCTGCGCCAGCGGGTGCCGCTGGTGGCCGGCGAGAAGCCCACGCCGGTGCAGCGGCTCATGGTCGCCGCCGACTGCGCCAACGGCGTGGCCGCGCGGCTGGACGTGCGTGAGTGGCTGTTCGTCAACACCGAGCTGACCGTCCACCTGCACCGCACGCCCGTGGGCGAGTGGATCGGGGTCGACGCCACCACCGTGGTGGGCCCGACCGGGGCCGGGACCGTGTCGGCGGTCCTGCACGACGAGCACGGCCACACCGGCCGCAGCGCCCAGGCCCTGATCGTGCGGCCCCGCCAGGGGTAGGCACGACCAGCGCCCCGGTGCGCCGGGCGGGCTACGAGTTCGCGTACGGCTGGATCTGCGCGCCGTCGACCGCGCGGCAGGAGCGGATCTCCGAGGTCAGGATCGCTCGCACGCCCAGCGCGGCGAGGTCGTCCATGACCTTGTTCGCGATGTTGCGGCGCACCATCGACCGCACGGCCGACCAGCCCGGCTCCGTGAGCGGGGAGACGGTGGGCGCCTGCATGCCCGGCGTGATCCGCTTGGCCTGCTCGAGCACGTCGTTGGGGCAGTCGTAGTCGAGCATCAGGTACTGGCGGGCGTAGACCACACCCTGCAGGCGGCCGGTGAACACGGCCTTCGCCTGCTTGATCTCCGCCGTCTCCGGGCGGTCCGGGCGCGGCTCGCGCTCGATCAGGGTGGCCTGCGACTCCGCGATCGCCTCGTCGAAGGGGACCAGGCCGTGCTGGCGCAGGGTGCGCCCCGAGGACACGACGTCGGCGATCGCGTCGGCCAGCCCGAGCTGCACGGAGATCTCGACGGCGCCGTCGAGCTTGATGATGTCGGCGCGGACCCGGTTGCGCGCGAGGTGGGCCCGGACCAGGCGGGGGTAGGACGTGGCGATCTTCTTGCCCTCGAGGTGCTTGATCGTCCACTTCTCGCCGTTCTCGGTGAGCGGCGGCGCGGCGAAACGGAACTTGGAGGCGCCGAAGCCCAGCTCGATGACGCGCTTGACCTGGCTGCCGGACTCCTCCATGAGGTCGGCGCCCGTGATGCCCAGGTGCAGGTCGCCGGAGCCGACGTAGGTGGCGATGTCCTTGGGCCGCAGGTAGAAGAACTCGACCCCGTTCTCCTCGTCCAGCATGCTGAGGTCGCGCGAGTCCGTGCGCTGCCGGTACCCCGCTTCCCGCATCATGGTCGCAGCGGGCTCGGCCAGCGTCCCCTTGTTCGGGAGTGCGACGCGGAGCATGGGACTCTCCTCACGAGCTACGTGCGGTGCCGTCTGAGAACGGCACGGGTGGTTCTAAAGGTACTTGTAGACGTCCTCGGGCGTGATCTTGCGCCCGATCATGAGGACCTGGATCCGGTAGAGCAGCTGGGAGATCTCCTCGGCCAGCGCGTCGTCGGGTTCGTGCTCGGCCGCGAGCCAGACCTCACCCGCCTCCTCGAGCACCTTCTTGCCCTGTTCGTGGACCCCGGCGTCGAGTGCGGCGACCGTGCCGGAGCCGGGGGGCCTGGTGGCGGCGCGTTCGGCGAGCTCGACGTACAGCGCGTCGAAGGTCTTCACGTCGACTTCTCCTCTCCTGGTCAGTGTCATATGTTTCGCGGAAGCGACGCGAACGTGACCCGACCACGTGCTGCGCCCGGTCAGCGTGCTGCGCCGGACGGTCTCAAGCCTCGCACCACCGCTCGCGGGCCCGGCGAGCGGACCCCGAACGCGGACGAACGGTCACGCGGCGCGTTCACCTCGTGCCTGCGCGTAGCTGATCTCGATGTCGTCGGCCGTCAGCCCCAGCAGCGAGGTGCGCTGCACGCGCCGCGGCCCGGCGGGCACCGGGACGTCGCACGGCACCACGAGCACGGCGCAGCCTGCCCGTTCGGCCGCGAGCGCCCCGGTCGGCGAGTCCTCCACGGCCAGGCAGGCCTCGGGGGTGACGCCGAGCAGCTCGGCCGCCCGCAGGTACGGGTCGGGGTCGGGCTTGCCGCGTGGTACCTCGTCCCCGCACACGGTCACGGTGAAGTGCTCGCGCCCGATGCTGTCGAGCGCCTTCTCGGTGAGCGTGCGCAGCGTGTTGGTCACCAGCGCGGTGGGCCAGCCCGCCGCGCGGACCATGCGCAGCGCCTCCAGCGCACCCGGCCGCCACACCAGCCCGGCGGCGAACAGCTCGCCGGTCCGGTCGGTCAGGTAGCGGGCCGCCTCCGCCATGCGCCCCGGGTCGGCCTCGACGCCGAGGTCGTCGAACATCAGCGCGAGCGAGCGGCCCATGTTGGACCCGACCATCGCCTCGCGCGCCTCGGCGGACAGCTCACCGCCCAGCCACCGCGCCGTGTCGGCGAGCGAGATCGTCCAGACCTTCTCCGAGTCGACCAGCGTGCCGTCCATGTCCCACAGCACGGCCGCGGGGTTCAGGGGCCCGTCGATCCTGGCTGCGTCGATCCTCGCTGCGTCGATGTTCGGACCCGACACACGGTCCTCAGCCTGCATTGAAGTACTTCGCCTCCGGGTGGTGGGCCACGAGCGCGTCGGTCGACTGCTCGGGATGGAGCTGCAACTCCTCGGACAGCTGCACCCCGATCCGGCCGGGCTCGAGCAGCTCCACGATCTTCGTGCGGTCCTCGAGGTTCGGACAGGCGCCGTAGCCGAGCGAGTACCGCGCGCCCCGGTAGCCGAGCCGGAAGAACTCCTCGACCTCGTCGGGGTCCTCGGCGGCGACCGCGGGGCCGTCGGGGAAGACCAGCTCCTCGCGGATGCGCCGGTGCCAGTACTCGGCGAGCGCCTCGGTGAGCTGGACGCCGAGGCCGTGCACCTCGAGGTAGTCCCGGTAGGCGTCCTTCGCGAACAGCTCGTTGGCGTAGTCGGCGATCGGCCGGCCCATCGTGACCAGGTGCAGCGGGAGCACGTCGACCTCGCCCTCGGCGATCGCCCGCTCCCGCGGCCGCCAGAAGTCGGCCAGGCACAGGTGCCGGTCGCGGCGCTGGCGGGGGAAGGTGAACCGCAGCCGCTCCTCGGCGTCCGGCTTCGGCTCGGTGAGCACGACGAGCGAGTCGCCCTCGGCCACCGCGGGGAAGTACCCGTAGACGACGGCGGCGTGGGCGAGCACGCCCTCGGTGGACAGCCGCTCGAGCCAGTAGCGCAGCCGCGGGCGGCCTTCGGTCTCCACCAGCTCCTCGTAGGTGGGTCCGCCGCCACCCCTGGCGCCGCGCAGCCCCCACTGGCCCAGGAACAGCGCACGCTCGTCGATCATGGTGGCGTAGTCGGCCACGGCGAGGCCCTTGACCACCCTGGTGCCCCAGAACGGCGGGGTGGGGATCGGGTTGTCGTCGGCGACGTCGGAGCGGGCGGGCAGCGGCCCGGCCGCCGCCTCCTCGGCCGCCCTGCGCTTGGCGGCGATGCGCTGCGAGCGCTCGTGGCGGGCCTTGCGCTCGGCGCGCTTGGCCTCCTCCTCCTGGTCCACCTCCGGCTCGACGCCACGCAGGCGGGCCATCGTGGCGTCCATGAGCCGCAGGCCCTCGAAGGCGTCGCGGGCGTAGGAGACGCGGCCCTCGTAGATCTCGGCGAGGTCGTTCTCCACGTAGGAGCGGGTGAGCGCGGCGCCGCCGAGCAGCACGGGGAGCTTCTTGGCCACCCCGCGCGCGTTCATCTCCTGCAGGTTCTCCTTCATCACCACCGTGGATTTGACCAGCAGGCCCGACATCCCGACCGCATGGGCGCCGTGCTCCTCGGCGGCGGCGAGGATCGCCGAGATCGGCTGCTTGATGCCGAGGTTGATCACGGTGTAGCCGTTGTTGGTCAGGATGATGTCCACGAGGTTCTTGCCGATGTCGTGGACGTCGCCCTTCACGGTGGCGAGCACGATCGTGCCCTTGCCGGTGGTGTCGGCCTTGTCCATGTGCGGCTCGAGGTAGGCGACCGCCGCCTTCATCACCTCCGCGGAGGCGAGGACGAACGGCAGCTGCATCTGACCGGAGCCGAACAGGTCGCCGACGGTCTTCATGCCGGCGAGCAGCGTGTCGTTGATGATCTCCAGCGCAGGGCGCTGCTCCAGGGCGGCGTCGAGGTCGGCCTCGAGACCGTTGCGCTCGCCGTCGACGATGCGCCGCTCCAGCCGCTCGAACAGCGGCAGCGCGGCCAGCTCCTCGGCCCGGCCCGCCTTGGCCGAGGACGCGGTGACGCCCTCGAACAGCTCCATGAACCGGTTGAGCGGGTCGTAGCCCGGGCGGCGGCGGTCGTAGAGGAGGTCGAGGGCGACCGCGCGCTGCTCGTCCGGGATCTTCGACATCGGCAGGATCTTCGCCGCCGACACGATCGCGGTGTCCAGCCCGGCCTGCACCGCCTCGTGCAGGAACACCGAGTTCAGCACCTGGCGGGCCGCCGGGTTGAGCCCGAAGGAGATGTTGGAGACGCCGAGCGTGGTCTGCACGTCCGGGTGGCGGCGCTTGAGCTCGCGGATCGCCTCGATGGTCTCGAGGCCGTCGCGGCGCACCTCCTCCTGGCCGGTGGTGATCGGGAAGGTGAGCGTGTCGACGACGATGTCCTCGACGCGCATGCCGTAGTTCTCGGTGAGGTCGCGGATGAGCCGCTCCGCCACCCGCACCTTCCACTCCTTGGTGCGGGCCTGGCCCTCCTCGTCGATGCACAGCGCGACCACCGCGCAGCCGTGCTCGCGGACCAGCTCCATGGCGCGCCGGAACCGCGAGCCGGGCCCGTCGCCGTCCTCGTAGTTGACCGAGTTGATGATGCAGCGGCCGCCGAGGCGCTCCAGGCCGGCGCGCAGCACGTCCGGCTCGGTGGAGTCGAGCATGATCGGCAGCGTGGACGCGGTGGCCAGCCGCCCGGCCAGCTCGCTCATGTCGGCCACGCCGTCGCGGCCCACGTAGTCGACGCACAGGTCGATCATGTGGGCGCCCTCGCGGGTCTGCTCGCGGGCGATCGCGACGCAGTCCTCCCACGCGTCGGCGAGCATCGCCTCGCGGAACTTCTTCGAGCCGTTGGCGTTGGTGCGCTCGCCGATCATCAGCACGGAGGTGTCCTGGCGGAACGGCACCGCGGCGTACAGCGACGACACGCCCGGCTCGGGCCGCGGGGTGCGCTTCGCAGGCTCCACGTCGCGGATCGCGGCGGCGACCGCCCGGATGTGCTCGGGCGTGGTGCCGCAGCAGCCGCCCACGAGCGACAGCCCGTACTGGCGGATGAACGTGGCGAGCGCCTCGGCCAGCTCGTCGGGGGTGAGCGGGTACTCCGCACCCTTCGGACCGAGCCGCGGCAGGCCGGCGTTGGGCATCACCGACAGCGGGATCCGCGCGTGCTTGGACAGCGTGCGCAGGTGCTCGCTCATCTCGGCGGGGCCGGTGGCGCAGTTGAGCCCGATGAGGTCGACGCCCAGCGGCTCGATCGCCGTGAGCGCCGCTCCGATCTCGCTGCCCAGCAGCATGGTGCCGGTGGTCTCGACCGTGACCTGCGTGATCAGCGGCACGCGCCTGCCCTCGGCGTCCATCGCCCGCTTCGCGCCGTGCACGGCTGCCTTCACCTGCAGCAGGTCCTGGCAGGTCTCGATGATGACCGCGTCGACGCCGCCGGACAGCAGGCCGCGGCCGCACTCGGCGTAGGCGTCGCGGAGCCGGGCGAACGACTCGTGGCCCAGGGTGGGCAGCTTGGTGCCCGGGCCGACCGAGCCGAGGACGAACCGGGGCCGGTCGGGCGTGGAGACCTCGTCGGCGACCTCCCGGGCGAGCGCCGCCCCCTTGTGCGCGAGCTCGCGGATCCGGTCGGCGATGCCGTACTCGGCGAGGTTGGGCAGGTTGGCCCCGAACGTGTTCGTCTCGACGGCGTCGGCCCCCGCCTCGAAGTAGGCGCGGTGGATGCCGCGGACCACGTCGGGCCGCGTGTCGTTGAGGATCTCGTTGCAGCCCTCGAGCCCGCCGAAGTCGTCGAGGACCAGGTTCGCCGCCTGCAGCATCGTGCCCATCGCGCCGTCGGCGAGCACGACGCGCTCGGCGAGCACGTCGAGGAACGTCGAGTCGAGATCGGACCGCACCAGTCCACGGTAGCCGCCTGCGGGGTGTGCACCGGTCGGGGAAGGCCCAGGGGCCGTAGGCTGGACGGATGACCGATCGCGATCCACGAACCGGAGCGTCGGGCGGCCTGCCGCGTCTCGTCGAGCCGGTGATGATCGCCGCCTTCGAGGGGTGGAACGACGCAGGGGAGGCGGCCAGCACCGCGCTGGAGCACCTCGAGTTGAGCTGGGACGCCACGCCGTTGGCGTCGATCGACCCCGAGGAGTACTACGACTTCCAGGTCACGCGCCCGCACGTCCGGTTGACCGACGGGGTCACCCGGAAGATCGAGTGGCAGACCACCCGCCTGTCGTGGGCGAAGCTCCCGGGCACCGACCGCCACGTGGTCCTCGTCAACGGGATCGAGCCGAACCTCCGCTGGCGCGCCTTCTGCCGCGAGCTGCTCGACTACGTCGACAAGCTCGGCGTGACCAAGGTCATCACGCTCGGGGCGCTGCTCACCGACACGCCGCACACCCGCCCCACCCCGGTGAGCGGCATCTCCTACGACAAGACGTCCGCGGGCGACCTGCGCGTCGAGCCGTCCAGCTACCAGGGCCCCACCGGCATCGTCGGGGTGTTCCAGAACGCCTGCGTCGAGGCCGGTGTGCCGGCGATGTCGTTCTGGGCGGCGGTCCCCCACTACGTCTCGCAGGCCCGGGTGCCGAAGGCCGCCGTCGCGCTGCTGCACCGCGTCGAGGAGGTCCTCGACGTCGAGGTGCCCCTCGGTGGCCTGCCCGCGCAGGCCGAGGAGTGGGAGCGCACCGTCTCGGAGATGGCCGAGGCCGACGACGAGGTGCGCGAGTACGTGCGCCAGCTGGAGGAGCAGGCCGAGGCCGAGAACGACGTGCTGCCGGAGGCCGACGGCGACGCCATCGCCGCCGATTTCGAGCGGTACCTGCGCCGCCGCGGCACCGGGGGCTCGGGCAACTGAACGGGGCCCTCGCACGCGCGGGGCTCTACGCGGGGGCGTTCCTCGGGCCGTTCGGGGCGGGGATCACCGTTGCGATGCTGCCCGAGCTCGGCTCGTCCTTCGGGGTGTCGCCGGGTACGGCGTCGCTGTCGGTCACGAGCTACTTCCTGCCGTTCGCGGCCGTCATGCTGTTCTCGGGCGCGCTCGGCGAGCGGTGGGGGCGGCGGCGGACCGTCGTCGTCGGGTACGCGGGGTATGTGCTCGCGTCGCTGGTCTGTGTCCTGGCCCCGACGTTCACGCTGTTCCTCGCCGGGCGCGCGCTGCAGGGCGTCGCCAACGCGTTCACCACGCCGCTCCTGCTCGCCGCGGTCGGGGCCGCGGTTCCGGGCAACCGGCTCGGCCGCGCGCTCGGCTGGTTCGGGTCGCTGCAGGCGGCGGGGCAGACGTCCGCCCCGCTGGTCGGCGGGGTCGCCGCCGAGGCCGACTGGCGGCTCGCGTTCGGCGGCGTCGCGGTGGTGGCGGGGGCCCTCGCCGTGGCCGGGATCCCCGACGACCCGGCGGGCGGTGCGCGGCGGGAGTCCCTGGTCGCCGCGCTGCGCCAGGCCGTGCGGCCCGACGTGGTGCGCATCGGCGCGGTCGCCGCGCTGGGCTGGGGGTGCCTCACCGGGCTGAGCTTCATGGTCGCGCTGCGCCTGGAGGAGTGGTTCGCGATCGGTGCCGGGCCGCGCGGGCTCGTGCTCACCGCGGCGGGCGTCGCAGGCCTGCTCACGGCCCGGCTCGTCGGCGGGGCGGTCGACCGGATCGGGCGGCGCCGCAGCGTGCTCATCGGCGCGGTGGCCGGGGCCTTCGTCGTGGTGGCGGTCGGGACGCTGCCGGGGGTCGGGATGGTCGCGCTCGCCTGGGCGGTGGGCGGGGTGGCCACGCAGATGCTGCTCGTGGGCGTGAACGCGCTCGTGCTGGGGTCGGCGCTGGGCGGCGGCGCGGTGTCGGTGGTGCAGGCGCTGCGGTTCGGGGGCGGCGCGCTCAGCCCGGTGGCGTTCACGCCGCTCTACCACGCCGACCCGCTCGCCGGGTTCCTGGTGCCCGCGGCGCTGCTCGCGGGCGCGGTCCCCGCGGTGCTCCCCCGCGACCCGGGGCCCGCGCTCAGCCGGTGAGGACGGCGAGCAGGGCGCGGGCGTAGGCGCGCTCGGCGTCGACGTCCACGTGGCGCTGCTCCGCGCCGTCCGGGCCCTCGATCACCACCGCGAAGCCGTCGCCGATCGGTTCCAGGCGGCGGAACCGCGGTCCGAGCGCCTCCCGCAGCTGGTACTCGTGCGGCAGCCAGACCACCACCTCCTGCGGGACGCTGTCGAGCGCCCACTCGGTGGTGCCGTTGAAGCGGATGAGCGGGCCGGTGGGGGCGTGGTGGACGTCGATCGTCAACTCGGATACGACGAACACGTCGCCGTCCATCCCACGCCCCGGGATGACGAAACGGTCGCCCGACGCGGGCGTCCACTCCAACCCCGCCGCGCGCAGGCGCAGCGCCAGCTCCACCGAGATCATGGCGCGGGGACGGCGTGCGCGCGCAGCTCGGCGAGGTCGACCCACTCCAGGGTGCGGGCGTGCGTCGCCTCCAGCACGACGGGCGGTGCGACGCCCGCGGCGAGCGCCTCCACCCACCGGTCGGCGCACAGGCACCAGCGGTCCCCCGGCTGCAGGCCGGCGAACCCCCACTCCGGCCGCGGGGTGGACAGGTCGTTGCCGCGCTCGGCGGAGAACCGGAGGAACTCGGCCGTCACCTGCGCGCAGACCGTGTGCACGCCGGCGTCCTCGGCGCCGGTCTCGCAGCAGCCGGTGCGGTAGAAGCCGGTCATCGGATCGGTGCTGCAGGTCTGCAGCTCACCGCCCAGGACGTTGCGCGCCATGTGCGCAAGCCAACCAGAACGGGTAGCCCGCGCGCATGACCGAGCCGAGCGAGACCCCCACCGGTCCGCGCCCCGACCCGGACCCGCCGCCCGGCACGCCGGACCTGGACGTCGACCTGCCCGCCGACGCGGACATCGACGACCAGCCGGGCAACCTGCCCGCCGACGACGACGTCACCCCGGCCGCCGGCACGCCCGAACCCCCCGACTGACCCCGCGAGTCGCGCCCTGGGCGCCGGCGAGTCGCGCCCTCGGTGCGCGCGAGTCGCGCCCTCGATGCGGACGCCCGTCAGAGCGCCACGCCGAGGAGCGCGTCGACCGCGTCCCGGACGAGCGCGGGCGCGCCCTCGTCGCGGCCCCGCCGCTCCAGGGCCTCCCCCACCCACGCGTCGACGGCCGCGAGCGCGCCCGGGGTGTCGAGGTCGTCGGCGAGGTGGGTGCGCAGCCGGGTGACCAGGTCGTGCGCGGGCGGGCCCGCGGGGAGCGCCACGGCGCTGCGCCAGCGCGCGAGCCGGGCCTGGGCGGTGGCGAGCAGCTCGTCGGTCCACGCCCGGTCGCTGCGGTAGTGCCCGGCGATCAGCGCGAGCCGGACCGCGTTCGGGTCGACGTCCTCCGCGCGCAGCTTGGAGACGAACACGAGGTTGCCGCGCGACTTGGACATCTTCTCGCCGTCGAGCCCGATCATGCCCGTGTGCACGTAGTGCCGGGCGAACGGGTGCACCCCGGTGAACGCCTCGGCGTGCGCGGCGCCGAACTCGTGGTGCGGGAAGATCAGGTCCGAGCCGCCGCCGTTGAGGTCGATCTGGTTGCCGAGCCGGTTGAGCGCGATCGCGGTGCACTCGACGTGCCAGCCCGGGCGGCCCGGACCGAGGTCGGACTCCCAATGCGGCTCGCCGGGCCGGGCCATCCGCCACAGCAGCGCGTCGGTCGGGTGCCGCTTGCCCGGCCGGTCCGGGTCGCCGCCGCGCTCCCGCGACAGCTCGATCATCGTGGCCTCGTCGTAGCCGGACTCGTAGCCGAAGTGCCCGCTGGCGGTCGAGTCGAAGTAGACGTCGGGGTAGTCCGGGTCCGGCACGCGGTAGGCCGCGCCGGCGGCGAGCAGCTTGCCGACCAGCTCCGCGATCTCCCCCATCGCCTCGACCGCGCCGACGTAGTGCCGCGGCGGCAGCACCCGCAGCGCCTGCATGTCCTCGCGGAACAGCGCCGTCTCGCGCATGCCGAGCACGACCCAGTCGTCGTTGTCGCGGGCGGCGCGCTCGAGCAGCGGGTCGTCGATGTCGGTGACGTTCTGGACGTAGTGCACGTCGTGGCCGAGGTCGCGCCACACCCGGTTGATCAGGTCGAACGCCAGGTAGGTGGCCGCGTGGCCGAGGTGGGTGGCGTCGTAGGGGGTGATGCCGCAGACGTACATCGTGGCCGTCCTACCCGGCGCGGTTGGCCGGATCCTGGCCGAGGCGGTGTCGTGCAGCCGAAGCGGCGGGCCGCCGCCTTCGAGCCGGGGGACGTCGACGGATGCCCAGGTCTGCATGCCCAACAAAGTACGTGATGCTATTGTTTGGACAATCGCCCAAGGCGAATGACCAAGGCGAGCGACCGAAGAGGAAGCATGGCGGAGACGGCGGCGGGCAGGGGCCGGGACGTGCGCAGACGCCTGGTGGCGGCGGCGCGCGAGCTCGTGCCCGAGCGCGGGTGGAGCGCGGTGAGCACGCGCGCCGTCGCCGAGCGCGCCGGGGTCGCCCCGGGGCTCGTGCACTACCACTTCGCCTCCGTGCAAGCGCTCCTCGCCGAGGCCGCGCTGGGCGAGCTGCGGGAGATGGTCACGGGCGTCGACGCGGTGCTGCAGCGCGCCGGCTCGCCCGAGGAGCTCGTCGAACTGCTCGCCGCCGAGGTCGACCGGTTCGACGGCACCGACCCGGCGTCGCTGCTCGCCGTCGAGACCTACCTGGCCGCCACGCGCGACCCGCAGCTGCACGCCGCGCTCACCGAGGTGCTCGACGACTTCCGGCGGAGGCTCGCCGCCCGGCTCGCCGACCTCGCGGTGCCCGACCCGGAGGCCACGGCCGCGGTGCTCGCCGCGGTGGTCGACGGGGTGCTGCTGCACCGCGCGCTCGCCCCGCTGCCGGGCGGCGCGGTCACCCCCGTCGTGCGCAGGCTCGTCGGGACGGGGGCGCGCCGGTGAAGGTCGCGATCGCGGGCGCGGGGATCGCCGGGCTCGCCCTGGCCCACCGGATGCGCGCGCACGGCTGGGAGGTCGTCGTCCTGGAGCGGGCGCCCGGTCCGCGCGACCAGGGCTACATGATCGACTTCTTCGGCCCGGGCTTCGACGCGGCCGAGGCGATGGGCCTGGCCCCGGCGCTGCACGCCCGCGCACACCCCATCGACGAGGCGACCTACGTGGACGGCGACGGCCGCCCGACCGCCCGGCTCACGTTCGCCCGGTTCGTGGCCGGGGGCGGCGGCCGCCTGGTGAGCCTGCTGCGCTCCGAGCTGGAGGCGGTGCTGCGCGAGCGGCTGCCCGCCGGGGTCGAGCTGCGGTTCGGCGCGGGCGTGACGGACGTGCGGCCCGAGCCCGACCGCGTCGAGGTCGGCCTCGCCGACGGCAGCCGCGTCCGCGCCGACCTGCTGGTCGGCGCGGACGGCATCCACTCCACCGTCCGCGGGCTCGTCTTCGGACAGGAGCACCGGTTCCTGCGCTACCTCGGGTTCCACACCGCGGCCTGGCAGTTCGACGACCCGGTCGTCGAGGCGGCCACCCGGCACCGCGTCTGCCTCACCGACACCCCGCAGCGCCAGGTCGGGATCTACGGCCTGGGCGGCGGGCGGGTGGCGACCTTCACCGTCCACCGCACCCCCGATCCGGCCCTGCCGGCGGACCCCCGGGCCGCGCTGCGCGCGGAGTACGGCTCGCTCGGCTGGCTCGTCCCCCGCGCGCTCGCCGCGTGCCCGCCGCCGTCGGAGGTCTTCTACGACCAGGTCGCCCAGATCGAGATGCCGCGCTGGAGCCACGGGCGGGTCACCCTGCTCGGCGACGCGTGCGGCGCGGTGTCGCTGCTGGCGGGCCAGGGCGCCTCGCTCGGCGTCGCAGGCGCGGACGTCCTCGCCGCGCAGCTCGCGGCCGCCCCGACGGTCGAGGCCGGCCTGGAGCGCTACGAGCGCCGCTGGCGCCCGGTGGTGGCCCACCGGCAGGCCACGGGACGCCGCGTGGCGCGGTGGTTCCTCCCGGCCACGCGGCGGCAGGTCCTGCTGCGCAGGGCCGTGCTGCGGCTTTCCGGGCTGCCCGGGATGGACCGCACGATCGTCCGGGCGATCGTGGGCGAGCCCGTGGGGTCGGGCGGGCGGGCGCGCTGACGCCCTCAGCCCCACAGCTCGTGCGGCAGCTTCGCCTCGATGTCGCGCACGTGCTCGCGGGCGCAGGAGGGGCAGAGCCAGTGCTCGCGGCCGTCCGCGTCACGTTCGCGCGCCCAGGCGAGCGCCCGCGCGGCATCCTGTTCCCGGGCGGCCCCGCAATTGCGACACGTGTCCACACCGACAGGATGCCGACTTGCCCGCGCCCGGGACGCGTGACAACCTGGGCCCAGTCATCTAGACCAAACGTCTACTCGCGGGGGAACGGGTGCGCACCGTCATCGGGGTCGACATCGGCGGCTCCAAGACGCACGCGATCCGCGCCGTCGACGGCACGCCGGTCGCGGAGGCGGTGGCGGGCAGCGCCAACATCGCGGCGGTCGGGGAGGCCGAGGCGGGCAGGCAGCTCGCAGCGGTGATCGGACAGCTCGACCCGCGCGGCGTCGAGGCCGTGTGCGCCGGGGCGGCCGGCGCCGACGGCACCGGGTCGATCGGCACCATCACGCGGCTCATCGCCGACCTCGTGCCCGGCGCACGGGTGAGCGTGGTGCACGACGCGCGGCTCGTGCTCGCCGCGGAAGGGCTCGACGCGGGCGTCGCCCTCATCGCGGGCACCGGCTCGGTGGCCTGGGGCCGCCGCGCCGACGGCGCCGAGGCCCGTGCGGGCGGGTGGGGCCACCTGCTCGGCGACGAGGGCAGCGGCTACCACGTGGCGCTCGACGCGGTCCGCCACGCGCTCGCCCGGATGGACTCGGGCGAGCCCGCCGACCGGCTCACCGACGCGATCGTCGCCCGGTGCGGGCTCACCGACCGCACCGAGCTCATCGACTTCGTCTACGCGAACCAGGACAAGCGCTACTGGGCCGAACGCGCCGGCGTCGTCGCCGAGCTCGCCGCGGACGGCGACCCGGCGGCCGGCGCCGTCCTCGCCGCTGCGGCCGACGCCCTCGCCGCGCTCGCCGCCCGCGTGCTCGGCCGGCTCGACCTGCCCGGCCCCGTCGTGCTCGGCGGCGGGTTCGCCGTGCACCAGCCGCTGCTGCAGCGCGCCGTCCGCGAGCGGCTCGCCGGCCGCGACGTGCGCGTGCTGTCCCACGCGCCCGCCGTCGGCGCGGTGCGGCTCGCGGCCGCCCTCCCCCGCCCCGAGATGGAGACGCTGTGACCCCAGCACCGACGACCCCAGCACCGGCCCCAGCACCGGCCTCCGCGCCCCCCGGCCACCTGATGGCCGCCGAGATCCGCGAGCAGCCCGCGGTCTGGCGCACCCTGCTCGCCAACAGCGAGGCGGCGGGCGTCGACGCCGCCGCCGCGGCGATCCGGGCCCGCCGGCCGCGGGCGGTGCTGTTCGTCGCGCGCGGCACCAGCGACCACGCCGCGCTCTACGCGAAGTACCTCGTGGAGATCCGCCACGGCCTGCCCGCGGGCCTGGTCTCCCCGTCGACGATGACGGCCTACGGCGCGCGGCCCGACCTGCGCGACGTGCTGATGGTCGGGGTGAGCCAGTCGGGCGGGTCGCCGGACCTGGTGCGCTCGCTCGCCGTGGCCAGGGAGCAGGGCGCGCTCACCGTCGCCGTCACCAACGACGCGTCGTCGGCGCTGGCGCGCACCGCGCACGCCCACGTCGACGTGCTGGCCGGGCCGGAGCGCTCGGTGGCGGCCACCAAGTCCTACACCGCCCAGCTGCTCGCGCTGTACCTGCTGCTGGAGCGGGTGCGCGAGGTCGACGGCCGGGAGGCGGCCGCGCCGCTGCCCGACCTGGGCGAGCAGGTGCTCGCCCGCACCGGCGAGATCGTCGCACTCGCCCAGCGCTACCGCTTCGCCCAGCGCATGCTCACCACGGCGCGCGGTTACTCCTACGCCACCGCGCGGGAGGCGGCACTGAAGCTCATGGAGACCTCGTACGTCTCGGCGCAGGCGTTCTCCGGCGCCGACCTGCTGCACGGCCCGCTGGCCCTGGTCGACCCCCAGGTGCCGGTGCTCGCCGTGGTGGCGGCCGGCATCGGCGGCGCCGCGATGGGCGACGTGCTGCCCCGGCTCGCCGAGCGCAGCGCCGACGTCTTCTGCGTGGGCCACCCCGCCGCGGTGGCCGATGCGGCGGTGGGGTTCACGCTGCCCGACGGTGCGCCCGAGGAGCTCTCCCCGCTGCTGGAGATCCTGCCGTTCCAGCTGCTCGCGCTGCACACCTCGGTCGCGCGCGGGGGCGACCCGGACGCGCCGCGCGGCCTGAGCAAGATCACGGAAACCCTGTGATCCTCGCGGCCGGGACGCTCGTCGCCGCCGACCTCCCGGTCGGCCCCGGATGGGTGCAGATCGACGGTGACCGGATCACCCGCGCCGGGGCCGGGGCGGCGCCCGCCCCGCCGGACGTCGACCTCGGCGACGGCGTGCTCGTGCCCGGCTTCGTCGACATGCACGTGCACGGCGGAGCGGGCGCAGCCTTCCCCGACGGCGACGCGGCGGCCGCGCTGCGGGCGGTGGCGTTCCACCGCGCCCACGGCAGCACCAGCATGGTCGCGAGCCTCGTGGCCGCCGGGCCGGACGAGCTGCTGAAGACCGTCGACGCGCTATCCGAGCTGGTCGCCGACGGGGAGCTCGCCGGGGTGCACCTGGAGGGCCCGTGGCTCGCGAAGGGCCGCTGCGGCGCCCACGACCCGCGCCAGCTGCGCGACCCCGACCCCGCCGAGCTGGAGCGCCTCCTGCGCGCGGGCGACGGCGCCGTCCGGATGGTCACGCTCGCGCCCGAGCGGGAGGGCGGCCTCGACGCGGTGCGCCGGATCGTCGGCGCGGGGGCGGTCGCCGCGCTGGGGCACACCGACGCGAGCTACGCGCTGACCCGCGAGGCCATCGCCGCCGGCGCGAGCGTCGGCACCCACCTGTTCAACGCGATGGCGCCGGTGCACCACCGCGAGCCCGGCCCGGCCGTCGCGCTGCTGGAGGACGACCGCGTGACCGTCGAGCTCGTCACCGACGGCCTGCACGTGCACCCGGCGCTGTGGGAGCACGTCGTCCGCAGCGCGGGCACCGGGCGGGTCGCGGCGGTGACCGACGCGATGGCCGCGGCGGGCATGCCCGACGGCGACTACCACCTCGGGGCGATGCGGGTGACCGTCACCGACGGCGTCGCCCGGCTCGCCGCGGACGGCGGACGCCCCGGGGCCATCGCGGGCAGCACGGCCACCGCCGACGCCCTGTTCGCCAACGTGGTGCGGCACGCCGCCGTGCCCCGCGCGGACGCCCTGCGCCGGGCCGTCGCGCTCACCGCCACCACCCCGGCGCGCGCCCTCGGCCTCGACGACGTCGGCGCCATCGCCCCGGGGCGGCGCGCCGACCTCGTGGCGCTCGACCCGCAGCTGCGCGTCACCGCGGTCTACCGGGCCGGCGTGCCGGTGCCGCCGCACCGCACCCCGTAACGGGCCGCTCACCGCCGGCGAGTGCCTGACCAGCTCGCGAGGGGCGGGAGGCGGCGATGGGCGGACGTCGCGTGGTGGAGCTACGGGTGCACGGCGTCTCCGGGACGTCGCCGGAGGAGCTGCTGGGGGACCCCCACCCGAGGCCGGCCCCGCCGGGCGGCGATCGCGGCCGGCGGGGCCGGCGTCCCCTCACCGGCTTCTACCGGCCCGCCGCGGGCACGTCCCTCGAGGGCTACGCGTGGGGAGGGCTCACCTCCGGGCGCGGGCTCCGCGCGCTGTGGCTGCTGCTGTTGCCGTTCGCGCTGGCCAACGTCGCACCCCGGATGCGTCCGCCCGGCGGGGCGCGCTCGCGCCCCGCGGTGTGGGCGCTGCTGACGCTCTCCCGGCTGCTCGCCCTCGCCCTGACCGCGACGTTCGTCGTCGCCGCGGCCGGGGTCGGGGTGGACCTGCTCGCGTGGCAGTGCGGCGGTGAACCGGGCCGCTGCCGCGCGTTCGTCGACGCCGTCGTGCCGCCGTCGTGGCCCCCGGGCGACCGCCTGCTCGTGGGCCTCGTCCTGCCCGCGGGCATGCTCGCGCTCGTCCACGTCCTGAGCCGGGCGACGGCGCGGCGCTACGAGGCGGTCGCCCGGCCGAGCGCCCCCGGCCCTGGGTCCGAGCGCGGCGCGGCGGACGACCTCGACCCCGGCCTCACCCACCCGTGGCTGTGGCGGGGCGAGCGGATGGTGCGCCGGACGCGCGGGATCCACCTGCAGGTCGGCGCGCTCGCGGTGGTGGTACTGGTGGCCGGGTCGCTCGCCGACCCCGGCTACCGGGACCTCGTGCGCGCGATCGGGCTGGCCACGATCGCCGCCGGGGCGCTGCTGCTCGCCTTGCCGCCCGTGGTGGGCAGGCGGGACCGCTCGGCGCTGCGGGGGCCCGTGCCGACGCTTTGGCTGCCGACGGCCGTGGCGTGCCTGATGGTCGTCTGGCCGCTCGCGACCGACCCCGCCGCGGTCCGGCCGGACCTGGGCGGGGCCCTCCGGTCGTACGACGCGATGATCACCTGGCTGTTCGCGGTGCAGGCCGCGTTGATCGTGCTCATCGCGGTCGCCGTGTTCGTCCTGCGCCGCGACACCCGCACCGACCTGCGGGAGGGGCAGGCGTTCCACGGGTTCGGCACGGTGCTCGCCGCGTCCGTGGCCTTCCAGTTGGGCGCGGCGTTCTCCGCCGGCGTGTACCTCGCGGCGGCCGGCTGGCTGTCGGAGGGCGACGTGCTGCCCGACCTGGTCGGCGCGCCGCGCGGGCAGGGCCTGCTGTTGCCGCCGTCGCTCCAGGTGACCGCGGTGGCGTTCGTGGCGGGCGCCGCGCTCGTCGGCGTGGCCGGGCTCACCGTGCTCCCGCGGCTGCTGGCCGGGTGGCGCTCCGAACGGATCGGCGAGCTGCTCGCCACCTACCCCGAGCGCTGCGCGGGCCGCGACCCGGCCCGCGACGAGGAGATCCGGAAGGTCTTCTGGCGGGCCCGGCTGGTCGACCTCGCGCCCGCGGTGCTCCTGCCGCTGCTCACCGCGCTCACGATCGGCGCCCTGCTCGTCACGGGGCTCCTCACCGCGGCGCTCTGGAGCGACGGCGCCCGGGCGGTCGTGGCCGCCATCGGCGAGCTGGACGGCGTCAGCGCCGTCGGGGCAGCCGGGATCGTGATCCTCCTGCTCGTCGCGACCGCCCTGGCCGTGGCGGCCCTCTCCGTGGAACGCACGCGGCGCGTGGTGGGGATCGTCTGGGACATCGCGGCGTTCTGGCCGCGGGCGGTGCACCCGCTCGCCCCGCCCTGCTACGCGGAGCGGACGGTGCCCGAGCTCATCGACCGGATCCGCTACCACGTCGGGTCGGGCGAACGGCCCGAGCCGGACGACTACCCGCGGGGTGCTCTGGTGCTCTCCGCGCACAGCCAGGGCAGCGTGATCGCCGCCGCCACCGTGCTGCAGCTCGGCGACGAGCCGGACCCGGCGACCACCGACGGGCTCGCCCTGCTCACCCACGGCTCCGTCCTGCGCCGCTTCTACAGCCGCTACTTCCCCGCCTACTTCGGTCGCCACGTGCTCGCGGAGTTGGCGGGGCGGATGCCGCGCTGGCGCAACCTGTGGCGGCTGAGCGACCCGCTCGGCGGGCCGGTGCTGGCCGACCTCGACGAGGCCCTGCACGCGGACCTGCGCGTCGACCGGCGGCTGGTCGACCCGCCCTACCACGCTCCGCCGGGCAGCCGCCCGGCCGGCCACTCGCGCTACCCGGACGACCCCGCCTACGGCCGGCAGCTCGAGGGGCTCGCGGCCGCGCTGACCTGCGCGCCGGCCTCGGTGTGCCGGGAGTGCCCGTGACGAGCCCCAGCCACGTCCTCCTGCGGCTGGTCCCGCCCCGGCCGAGCTTCCCCGCGGACATGACCGAGGCCGCGGCCGCGGCGATGGCCGAGCACTCCGCGAACTGGCACCGGCTGATGGCCGGGGGCCGCGTCGTCGCCTCCGGGCCGGTCGCCGGGCCGACCGGCGCTCGGGGCCTCGCCGTGCTCGAGGTCGGGTCCCGCGACGAGGCCGAGGCCATCGCCGCGGGCGACCCCGCGATCGCCTCCGGGACGCCGGCGCGCTTCGAGATCCACCCCGTGCCGGGCGCGGTCGTGCGGCCGCACCCGGCATGAGGGGGGTCAGCGTCTGCGGGTGCGCAGGTAGTCGGCCACGACCTCCGCGCCGAGCCCGTCCAGCGTCGGGGCCACCACCCGCCCGCTGCACCGGCGCGCCACGTCGTCGACGAACATCGCAAGGCGCGGGTCGTCGCCGAGCATGAAGAACGTTATCGAGGCCCGCAGGGCCGCGATCCTGTCCAGGGCGCCGATCGTGGCCCGCAGCGTCTCCGGGCTCGGCGGCCAGTCGAAGACCGCCTCGCCGTCCGGCTCCAGGTGGGCGGTCGGCTCGCCGTCGGTGACGACCAGGACCACCGGCTGGGCGTCCGGGTTGCGGCGCAGGTGCTCCCCGGCCAGCAGGAGCGCGTGGTGCAGGTTCGTGCCCTGCTCCCACACCCCCTCCAGGCCGACCAGCTCGCCGAGCTCCACCGTCCTGGCGTGCCGGCCGAAGGTGATGAGCTTCAGGTCGTCGCCGCGGAAGCGGGTGGAGATCAGCTGGTGCAGCGCGAGCGCCGTGCGCTTCATCGGCACCCAGCGCCCGTCCTGCACCATCGACCACGACGTGTCGACCAGCAGCGCCACCGCCGCGCGGGAGCGCTGCTCGGTCTCCACGATCTCCACGTCGGTCACGTCGAGCGGCCGATCGTCACCGCCTGCGCGGCGCAGCTGCGCGTTGAGCAGGGTGCGGGGCACGTTCCAGGCCTCGGTGTCGCCGAACGCCCACGGCCGGGTCGCGCCGGTCGCCTCGCCGGACGGGCCCGACCGGCGGTCCTCCCGCTCACCGCGGCGCGCCCCGATCCGGTCGACCACGTCGCGCAGCGCCGACTCGCCCAGCCGCCGCAGCGCCTTCGGCGACAGCTGCAGCGACCCGTCCGGGGCCCGCTCGAACAGGCCCTGGCGCTGCAGCTCGCGCTCCAGCTCCGCCAGCGCCTGCGCGTCCACCCGGGCCTGCTCGCCCAGGTGCTCGCCGAGCGCGTCGAGGTCGATGTCCTCCATCCGCGCGCCCGGGTAGCTCTGCGACAGCTGCTCGGCCAGCGCGTCGAGCTCCCCGAGCTGTTCCATCACCCGGGTGGCCTCGCCCATCCCGAGCGGGTTGTCGCCGCGGAACCGCCCGCGCCCCTCCCAGTCCTCGCCCGGGCGCAGGGACTGCAACTGGGCGTCCAGCTGGGAGAGCGCCTGCGCCAGGCGCGGGTCGCCGAACGCCTGCTGCGCGAGCTCCATGAGCTCGGCCCGCTGCTCGGCCGACATCGAGTTGAGCATCCGCTGGGCCGCGGCCGCGCGCTGCGCGAGCAGGTCGACCAGCTCGTCGGTGTTGCGCGGGTTCTCCGGGAAGAACTGGCCGTGCTTGGCCATGAACTCCTCGAACTGCCGCTGCGTGTCCCGGCCCTGCGCGTGGTTGGCCAGCAGGTCGTTCAGGTCGTCGAGCATCTCGCGGATCCGCTCGACGTCCTCGGGCGTGGCGTTCTGCATCGCCTGCTTCATGCCCTGGAAGCGCTGGTCGAGCATCTCCCGGCCGAGCAGGTCGCGGATCTCCTCGTAGGCGTCGCGGGCGTCCGAGGACTGCCAGTCGTAGTCGGCGAGCTCGCGGACCGCCGCGCCCGGGTTCGACGGGAGCGCGTCGAGCTGCATCTCCCGGAACCGCGCGTCGTCGGTGTCCTGGCGGCCCAGCACGTCGCGCTCGGCGTCGAGCGCCCGCTGCAGCAGCTCGCGGACCTGCTGCAGCGTCCCGTCGAGCCGGTTCTCGCGCTGCAGCCTGCTGCGGCGCTGCCACACCTCGCGGGTGAGGTCGTCCAGGCCGCGGCGCTCGCGGGTGCCGCGGCGCAGCAGCTCCTGCAGCGCGGTGCGCGGCGACGACCCCTCCATGACGTCCCGGCCGATCGCGTCCAGGGCTTCCCGGATGTCGACGGGCGGGGCCAGCGGGTCGGGCCCGCCGACGTAAGGGCCGTACCGCAACCACCGGTCTCGTCTTGCCATGATTACAACGCTACGCCCGATGGGGCGATCAGCGCGTGGTTCCCGGACACCGCGAGCACCGGACCGGGCAGCGGGACCCGCTCCGGGCGCACGGCGTGGTAGGCGCGCGGCGACCGCGCGCTCGACAGCTGGATGCCCCACGTCCACAGGCCGCCGTCGCGGTCGATCGCGACGGCGGTACCCCTGCCGGCGCCGATCCAGCGAGCCGGGGGCAGGCCCTCGATGCGGGTCGGCACCGCGCTGACGTGGTCGTCCTCCCGCCCGTCGGCCAGCAACCCGTTCCCGCCGCGCCCCCACGCCCACACCCCACCGTGGCGATCCAACGCGAAGGCGGCGTGGTTCGCGCCGGCCACCTGCACGACGTCGGCGAGGCCCGCGATCGCTCGGGGACGGCCCGTCTGCCCGCCGAGGGGGGTCACGGCGAGCAGGCCGAAGGCGTTGTTGCCCCAGGCGCAGACGCTCCCGTCGCCCCGCGCCGCGACCACGGCACCGCCGGCCGCCGCGAGGGAGACGACACCCGAGACGCCGCGCACCGTCGTCAACGCGGTGCCGTCGCGGTCGCCGAGCTGGGCGGTCACGTTGATCCCCCAGCCCGCGACCCGGCCGTCGGTGCGCAGGGCGAGCGCGGTGAGGTCGCCCTCGGCGATCGCGTGCACGTCGCGCAACCCGTCGAGCGGGACGGGTTGCGCGACGTGGTCGCGACCGCTGTTCACGGCCCCGCCGTTGGCGAGGAGCCCCTGGCCCCAGGCCAGCACCGTGCCGTCGGCCCGCACCACGAACGCCGCGTCACCGACCGCGTGGACCGAGCGCGCGTCGGTGATACCGGGGACCGGCTGCGGCGCCATGGCGATGTGCCGGCCGAGATCCCCGTCGCCGAGGCTGCCGTGGAACCCGAGGCCGTACCCCTCCACCGTGCCGTCCGCCCGTACCGCGAACGCGGTATGGCCCGTGCTCGCGATGGACACGACGTCGGTCCAGCCGGGCACGGGTTCGGGGCCGTTCTCGCCGAACGTGGGCGTGGGCGAGTCGGCCGTCGTGAACGGCGGCCGCCACGCGTAGACGGTGCCGGGCACCGCCCGGTCCGACGACGGGCCGCCCGGCACGTCACGGCACTCCGGCGCCCCGAGCACCGCCCGGTCCGCGGGCGTGCACCCGACGAGGCCGAGCAGGGCCGAGACCGAGACGGCGAGGACCGCACGGAGTGCGGACGGGGAACGCATGCCGAGCAGTCTTGCGCCCGTTCCCCGCCGGCGGATCCGTAGATCCCCGGAGGGGGCGGCTCAGCCGTAGCTGACGGCGTCGCCCTCGTCCGAGGCCTCCTTCGCCAGGCGGCGCGTGAGGTACAGCAGCTCGAGCGCGAGCTCGGCCGCGCTCGCCATCGGGCCAGGGTCCTCGGTGCCCGCCGCGTCGAGCCGACGGGCGACCTCGGTGAGCTCCGGGGCGGCCGGCAGCGCCGACACCACCTCGACCGCGGGCACCCGCTCCCCGGTGCGCACCGGGGCCTCGGCCACGGCCTCGGCCAGCGGGTTCAGGTCGATCCCGCGCAGCCGGGCCCGGGCGGTGTCGGCCGTGGCGCGGCGCAGCAGGTGCTCGAGGTGCTCCATCTCGCGCCCCTCCTCACCGGAGGCGAACTCGAGCTTCCCGCGCAGCACCGCGGGCACCGCCTCGAGGTCGACGGGCCGGGCGAAGGCGCGCTCCTCGCCGGTGATCGCGGCCCGCCGGAGGGCCGCCGCGGCGACGGTCTCGGCGGCCGCGACGGCGAACCGGGCCGAGACGCCGGAGCCCTGGTCGATCGCGCTCGACTCGCGCAGCGAGCGGGTGAACCGGGCGATCACCTCGATCAGGTGGCGCGGCACCTCCGCGACGAGCTCGGCCTCCTGCTGGACCAGCGCGATCTCGTCGGACAGCTCCAGCGGGTAGTGCGTGCGCACCTCGGCGCCGAACCGGTCCTTGAGCGGGGTGATGATCCGCCCGCGGTTGGTGTAGTCCTCCGGGTTGGCGCTCGCCACGAGCAGCACGTCGAGCGGCAGCCGCAGCGTGTAGCCGCGGACCTGGATGTCGCGCTCCTCCATGACGTTGAGCAGCGCCACCTGGATGCGCTCGGCGAGGTCGGGCAGCTCGTTGATCGTGACGATGCCGCGGTGGGCCCGCGGCACGAGGCCGTAGTGGATGGTCTCCGGGTCGCCGAGCGATCGGCCCTCGGCGACCTTGACGGGGTCGACGTCGCCGATCAGGTCGGCGACCGCGGTGTCGGGGGTGGCGAGCTTCTCGGTGTAGCGCTCGTCGCGGTGGCGCCACGCCACCGGCAGGTCGTCGCCCAGCTCGGCGGCGCGCCGCTTCGACGCGGGCGTGATGGGGGCGTACGGGTGCTCGCCGATCTCGGAGCCCTCGATGACCGGGCTCCACTCGTCGAGGAGGTTGACCAGGGAGCGCAGCAGGCGGGTCTTGCCCTGGCCGCGCTCGCCGAGCAGCACGACGTCGTGGCCGGCGATCAGGGCGCGTTCCAGCTGCGGGATCACGGTGGACTCGAACCCGACGATGCCGGGCCACGGGTCGCGCCCCTCGGACAGCGCGGCGAGCAGGTTGGAGCGGATCTCGTCCTTGACGCCACGGAGCTCGTGGCCGGACGCGCGGAGCGCGCCCACGGTGCGGGGGAATCCAGAAGGCACGTAATCAACGTTACGCCCGTCACCTCGGGCGCGGCGCCCGAGATCCCGTTGACCTCAACTTAACTTCAACTCCTAGTGTCCGTGGCGAGATCGGAACGAGCGAGGAGACGACACGGTGAAGGCCATCCGGCAGTACGAGTTCGGACCGGCGGAGACGCTGCGCCACGAGGAGGTCGCCGACCCGGTGCCCGGCGAGGGACAGGTGCTCGTCCGGGTCGCCGCAGCGGGCGTGCACCTGGTGGACACCGCGATCCGCTCCGGGAAGAGCGGCGGGCCGTTCCCCCTCCCCCAGCTGCCGATGACGCCCGGCCGCGAGGTGGCCGGCACCGTCGCGGCCGTCGGGCCCGGGGCCGACCCGGCGTGGGTGGGCAAGCGGGTCGTGGCGCACCTGGGCATGGCGAGCGGCGGCTACGCCGAGCTCGCCGTCGCCCAGGAGGCGTCGCTGCACGAGATCCCGGACCCGCTCACCGACGAGGCGGCGGTCGCGATGATCGGGACCGGGCGCACCGCGGTCGGCATCCTCGACGCCGCGGAGATCGAGGCCGAGGACGTCGTCCTCATCCCGGCCGCGGCGGGCGGGCTCGGGAGCCTGTTCGTGCAGGCGGCCCGCGGGGCCGGGGCCGTCGCCGTCGGGCTCGCCGGCGGGCCGGAGAAGGTGCGGCAGGTCGAGGCGCTCGGCGCCGACGTCGCCGTCGACTACCGCGAGCCGGACTGGCCGGAGCGGGTCCGCGCCGCGCTCGACGGGCGCGAGCCCACCGTGCTGCTCGACGGCGTGGGCGGCGCGGTCGGCCGGGCCGCGTTCGAGATGCTCGGCACCGGCGGGCGGATCGTGATGTTCGGCTGGACCTCCGGCGAGGTCACGCCGTTCACCGGCGCCGACATCGCCGAGAGGTCGCTGTCGGTCGGGTGGGTCACCGGGCCGCGGATGGTGAAGCGCTACGGCGGGCTGCGCGGGCTGGAAACCCGCGCGCTGTCGGAGGCGGCGGCCGGGCGGCTCGTGCCGCTCGTGAACCCGCCGTTCCCGCTGGCCGACGCCGCGGGGGCGCACCGGGCGCTGGAGAACCGGGAGACGACCGGCAAGGTCGTCCTCGTGCCCTGACCCCGACTCACCCGCACCCAGCGCGCGACTCGCCGGCACTCGGAGCGCGACTCGCCGGGGTTCTCGGCGAGTCGCGCTCTCGCTGTGCGCGAGTCGCGTTCCCGGTGCGGGTGAATTGTGATCTGAGTGCGCCCCGGGAATGCGCTCCCACCGGACGCGGTTCCACCTCGACGTGCGTTCTCCTGGGCGATCTGCCACCTTGCTCGGTCTGCTGTTCGGCCTCGCCGGCATGTCGACGTCGGCGGTCACCGTCGCGCTCCCGGAGCTCGGGGCGGACCTCGAGGTCAGCGCCGCCACCGCGGCCTGGATGGTGAGCGCCTACACCGTGGCGCTCGCCGTCGCGACGCCCGCCCACGGCCGGATCGCCGACATGATCGGCATCCGGCTCCCCCTCGCGCTCGGCACGGGCGCGATGGCCGTCGGCGCGCTGGTCTCCGCGCTCGCCCCCTCGTTCGGCGTGCTGATCGTGGCGCGCGTGCTGCAAGGTGCCGGCGCCGCCGCCGTTCCGGTGCTCGCGACCGCGCTGATCAGCGCCCGGTTCACCGGCGCGGACCGCGGGGCGGCCCTCGGCCGCATCGCGGGCGTGGCCGCCACGCTCGGCTCGCTCGGCCCGCTGGTCGGGGGCAGCCTCGAGGCGCTCGGTGGATGGCGGCTGGCCGTGGCGCTGCCCGTGCTCGGCGCGCTCGCGATCGTGCCGCTCTGGCGGGTCTCCCCCGCGGTCGGCACCGGCGAGCGCATCGACGTCCTCGGCGCGCTGCTGGTCGCGGTCGCGGCCTCCGGGCTGGTGCTGCTCATCCAGTCCCCCTCGGCGGGGGCCGTCGCCGCCGCCGTCGGCGCGGTGCTGCTCGTCGTCGGGGCCCCGCTGCTCGCCCTGCGCGTCCGCGCGCACCCGCACGGGTTCCTGCCGCGCGAGATCGTCACCAACACCACGGTGCTGCGCAGCGCGTTCGCAGCGGCCGCCGTCCCCGCGAGCTGGTTCGCCCTGCTCCTCGGGGTGCCGCTCTCGGCCGCGTCGTGGGGCTGGTCCCCGTTCGCGACGGGCCTGCTGCTGGTGCCGTCCGCGGTGATCGGTTTCGTCTCCCCGCGGATCGCCCGCACCCTGCTCGCCCGGATCGGCCCGCGCCGCTCGATCGCGCTGGCGTGCCCCACCGCCGTGATCGCCCTGCTCACGGCCGCCACGGGCGCCTTCCTGGAGTCCCCGACGCTCCTCGCGCTCGCGGTGGTGCTGGTCAGCGGGGCGTTCGGGATCGGCCAGCCGGCGATGATCTCGTCGGTCGGCTCCGCGGTCCGCGAGGCCCAGCGCGGCGTCGCGCTCGGCATCGCGACGCTGGTGTTCCTCACCGGCGCCAGCGTCGGTGCGGCGCTCGTGGGCGGGCTCGCCTCCCTCATCGGCGTGCCCACGGCGTTCTGCCTGCTGGTGGTGCTCCCGCTGGCCGGCCTCACCGCGCTGCTGCTCGGCGGGCCGGACCGGGTGGAGGCCGAGCCGGTCCCCGCCTGACGGATCAGGCCGAGGTCGGCCAGCGCCCCACGGTGCGGCGCCCGCCCTCGGCGTCGACGAGCAGCGCCGGGAGGCCCAGCTCGTCGAGCCACTCGGGGGCGGCCGCCCCGCGCAGCAGCGCCCCGGCGCACGCCGCGCTGGCCGCCGGCGCGTCGGCCGCCGCCACCGTGACCGACCGCCACGCCGGCACGACCGTGCGCCCGGTGGCCGGCACGACGAACGGCTGCAGCCGGTCGGGCCGGCCCGGCCGCACCGCGCTGACCGACGAGATCGCGCCGCCGTCGATCGCCACCAGGTCGCACTCGGCGCCCGGCGCGTCCCGCAGCTGCACCCGCCAGCCGCCGACCGGGGCGAGCCCGGACGTGGCGACGTGGTCGCCGAACGCCACGAGCACCCCGCAGGAGAAGTCCTCCGCCACGCGCTCGGCGCAGCGCTGGGCGATCAGGGCCGCCGCGGCGGGCCCGGGCGCCACGTGCCAGCCGTCGCGGGTGCGCATCGCGGCGGTGAACGCCATCTGCCACGCCGTCGGCGCCGTCCGGTGCACGTCGGTGCCTGCCGCCACGCCCGCGATGCCGTAGGGGAACGGGCGGGGCGCGGGGCGCGCCGCCCCGCCGAGCAGCTCGACGAGCCGCGCCTCGCGGCGGGCCGCCGGGAGCCGCCGCCTGCCGACCGCCTCCACGATCGCGCCGAGAAGCTCCGCCACCTGCAGGCGGGCGTGGTGCATCGCCCAGGGGTCGGTGACCACCAGCCGGAACGGTTCGTCCCACGCCGTCCAGGCGGTGCTGACGGTCGCGGTGCGGATACCGGTGTGCAGCGAGATCGTCATCGTGCGCCTCCCGGGTCGTGCAGCCGGAAGCACACGTTGGCAGATGAACGCTGTGACGACGCTGTGAGCAGATCCCCGATCGGGGGTGATCCCCACCCCCGGTCCGGGGGCTGCCCGGCTCACCAGCGGCGCGCGCCTCGCGCAGGGTCGGGGCATGACCAGCAGCACGATCACCGACGCGTCGGCGGGCCCCGCCGGCAGCGACTTCGCCCGCCTGTCCGCGCGGGTGGCGGCCGCCGGCCTGATGCGCCGCCGGCCCGGCTACTACCTGGCCCGCTTCGCGCTCGTCGGCGCGTTCGCCGCGGCCACCGCCGCCGCCTTCGTCCTGCTCGGCGACTCGCCCTGGCAGCTCGCCGTGGCCGTGGCCGCCGCCGTCCTCCACGGCCAGATCGCGCTGCTCGCCCACGACGTCGCCCACCGGCAGGTCTTCCGCACCCGCCGACCCTCGGCGATCGTCGGGCGGATCCTCGGCAACCTCGGCATCGGCATGTCCTACGGCTGGTGGATGGACAAGCACACCCGCCACCACGCCAACCCGAACCACGAGGGCCTCGACCCCGACGTCGAGCCGGGCGCGCTGGCCTGGACCGGCGAGCAGGCCGGCGCGAGCCGCGGGATCAACCGGTGGCTCAACCGGCATCAGGCGGTCCTGTTCTTCCCGCTGCTCACCCTCGCCGGCCTCGACCTGCGCCGGGCGAGCCTGCAGGGCCTGCTCGGCGCGAACGGGGCGCGGGTGCGCCGGCGCGGGCTCGAGCTCGCGCTGCTGGCCGCGCACGCCGCCGGCTACCTCGGGGCGCTGTTCACCGTGCTGCCGCCCGGGCTCGCGCTGGCGTTCCTCGCCGTGCACCAGGGCCTGTTCGGCGTCTACCTCGGTTCGATCTTCGCCCCGAACCACAAGGGGATGCCCATGCCCACCGAGCGCATGGACTTCCTGCGCAAGCAGGTGCTCACCTCGCGCAACGTCGCGGGCGGGCGCCTCACCGACGGTCTGGTGCACGTCGTCATGGGCGGGCTGAACCACCAGATCGAGCACCACCTGTTCCCGAGCATGCCGACGCCGAACCTGCGCCGGGCCCGGCCGATCGTGCGCGGGTTCTGCGCCGAGATCGGGGTGCCCTACCACGAGACGGGGCTGGTGCGGTCGTGGGCGGAGTCGCTGCGGCAGCTGAAGGAGGCGAGCGCCCCGCTGCGGTCCTGACCGCCGGAGCCGGGCGCGGGAGGCCGTAACGGGGCGGGCCCGGCGGGCGACTCCACCGGCCGTCAGGCCATGTTGCGGGACGGGGCCCCGGCTGCTGGGGAGCGGGCCGGGGCCCCGTCACAACCCCGAACAGCCACAACCCCGAACAACCCCGTCAGGACAGCAGCAGGAGCCCGGTCGGGATCGCGACGAGCCCGACCGCGGCCAGCCGCACCAGCAGCCGCACCGCGGCGGGCAGCGGCGCGGGCGGGCGGGTGATCCGCAGCAGGCGCCGGTCGAGCGCGTCGGTGAACGAGCTGAGCGCGGCCGCCGGGGCGGCGCCGCCGACCGTGCGCAGCGCCCCCGTGAGCTGCTTCGGGGTGACCGCGGCCGAGGCGACGTCGTCGGCGCGCATCTCCACGAGCGCGGCGACGGCGACCTGCGCGCACACCATCCCGCGGACGAACGGGGCGGTCGCCCCCCACGCGACGAACGGCAGCACGACGAGGTCGTGCCGCTCCCGCAGGTGGGCCTGCTCGTGGGCGAGCACGGCCTTCACCGCCGGCGGGTCGAGCGCGTCCAGCACCCCGGCGGAGACCACGAGCCGCGACCGCAGGCCGGGCAGGCAGTAGGCGACGGGCACCGGGTGGTCGAGCACCTGGGCGTGCGGCACGTCCGGCCACGGCGTGGCGAGCAGGTCGAGCAGGTCGCGGTGCCGCTGCCGGGCCCGCAACGTGCGCACGGTGACCAGGATGAGCACCCCGACCAGCCGCAGTGCCAGCACGAACGCCGCGACGAGCGCGAGCACGTGGCTGACGCCCAGCTCCGGCAGCTCCCCGGCCGAGAGGACGTCGACGGCGTTGCCCACCGCCGCGGGCAGCGTGGGCCCCAGCGGCGCGAGGCCGTAGACGACCCCGGAGCCCAGCAGGGCCAGGCCCCCGGCCAGCCCGATGGCCTGCCACACCAGCAGCGCGCCCACCGGGTCGCGCGCCGGCCACTGCGCACGGGCCAGCGAGCGGCTGACCGGCTCGGCGAGCAGCACGCCGAGCGCGAGCAGCAGCAATGCCGCGACCTCCATGCGGCCTAGTCTCCCGGACCGCCCGAACGGCACGGCACCCGGCGGTACCCACGTTGCGCCGAGTGACGTCGCGGCCACCACCCGGTGTGGGGCACGGCCGAGGTCAGTCGAGGAGCTCGCGCAGGGCGGCGCGTTCGTCCTCGGGGATCGAACCGAGGAAGCGGGCCAGCGCGGCGCCCCGGTCGGGAGCGGCGTCGAGTGCGTCGCGCATCAGCTCGGCGACGTGGTCCTCGCGGCTCGCGACGGCCCGGTAGCGGTGGGCGCGGCCCTCCCGCTCCCGGGTGACGAGCCCCTTGCGCTCCAGCCTGCCCAGCACCGTGAGCACGGTCGTCGTGGCGAGCTCGCGGCCGGCGAGCGCGTCCTGGACGTCACGGGCCGTGACAGGTGCGCTGGCCGACCAGAGGGTCTCCATCACGGCACGTTCGAGCTCACCCAGTGTCGGCACGAAGGCCATTCTACTTGAGGTAGAACCCCCGACACCACCTAGTGGATCTGGACTTCGTCACCGACCTGCAGGAAGTAGAAGAACGCCTGCGCGTTCTCCCGGTCGAGCTTGACGCATCCCGCGGACGGCGTGTCCTGCGCACCCTCGTGGAAGGCGATCCCGCCGTCGGCGAAGAACACCGAGTACGGCATCTGCCGCAGGTACTCGCGGCTCGTGTACTCCTCGGCCTTCCACTGCACCGTGAACGTGCCGCGCGGGGTCGGGTCCGCCGCGTCGCCGTGCTGGATCGACACCGGGCCCCGGACGATCCTGCCGTTGTCGATCAGCCAGGCCTGCCGCTCGTCGAGCGCCACGCAGGCGCGCGCGGTGGCTGTGCAGGGCGTGCCGTGGACCAGCGGCGGCGGCGGGGGCGGCGCGGGGGCCGGAGCCGGCTCGGCGGGCGGAGGTGCCTGCTCCGGCGACGGGGCCGGGGCGGGAGCAGGAGGTGCGGCGGCGTTGAGCCGCGCGGGTGCGGCGGTGCGGTCCGCGTCGTCGACATCGTCGAGGTCCGCCCCGCGATCGCGCGCGGCGGTGCGGTCCGCGCCGCGGGAGGGCGCGGCGGTGCGCGTGTGCTCGACGGGACTCGCGGGCGCCGCCACCGGCGACTCCGCGGGAAGATCGGGCCCGACGAGCGGCGGGGCCGCCTGCGCGTACCCCAGACCCAACAGACCAGTGGCGACCACCGTCACCAGTGCGCCCACCGCAACCGCCACACCCGGTTGCCGCCGCGCGTGTCTTCCCATCTCGCCTCCTGAATTCCTGACCCGTCAACGATCAGTCGCCTCGGAGGTGACGGACCGTCATCCGGCGTGCACGCGGAGTTCCGCCCGGTGTGAGCATGATCACGAATCCGGCCGGGGTCGCCGTAAGCTGCGGCGCATGGTGGCGGGGGAAGTGCGCATGGGCACGGCGGCCGGGCGCTGGGTGCTCGCCACGACGGTGCTGGGCTCGGGGCTGGTGTTCATCGACGGCACCGTGGTGAACGTGGCGCTCGAGCGCATCGGCACCGAGCTCGACGCGGGGTTCACCGGCCTGCAGTGGACGGTGAACGCCTACACGCTCGCGCTCGCGTCGCTGATCCTGCTCGGCGGCTCGCTCGGCGACCACCTCGGCCGCAGGCGGGTGTTCGTCATCGGGGTCGCCTGGTTCGCGCTGGCCTCGCTCGCCTGCGGGCTCGCCCCCGACATCGGCACGCTCATCGCCGCGCGGGCGCTGCAGGGCGTGGGCGGCGCGCTGCTGACGCCGGGCAGCCTCGCGCTGATCTCGGCCTCGTTCCACGGGCCCGACCGGGCCGCCGCCGTGGGCGCGTGGTCCGGGCTGGGCGGGATCGCGGGCGCGGTGGCGCCGTTCCTCGGCGGCTGGCTCGTCGAGTGGAGCTGGCGGGCGGTCTTCCTGATCAACCTCCCGCTGGCCGCGCTGATCATCGCCATCGCGCTGCGCCACGTGCCGGAGAGCCGCGACACCGAGTCGGCACCCGGGCTCGACGTGGCGGGCACCGTGCTGGCGGTGGTGGGGCTCGGGGCGCTGACCCACGGCCTCACCGGGCTCGGCGAGCGCGGCCCCGAG
Source organism: Pseudonocardia sp. (assembly GCF_035305885.1). Classification (GTDB taxonomy): domain Bacteria; phylum Actinomycetota; class Actinomycetes; order Mycobacteriales; family Pseudonocardiaceae; genus Pseudonocardia. The sequence goes on along the minus strand of NZ_DATGOP010000089.1, from coordinate 60,242 downwards.
CCGGTCGCGCTGGTCGCCGTCGCCGCGGGCGCGCTCGCCCTGGCGGTGTTCGTGCTGGTCGAGCTGCGCTCACCGCACCCGCTGGTGCCGCCCGCCCTGTTCCGGGACCGGACGTTCAGCGCCGCCAACCTCGCCACCGTCCTCATCTACGGCGCGATGGGCGTGGTGTTCCTGCTGCTGGTGCTGCAGCTGCAGACCGTCGCCGGGTTCCCGCCGGTCGCGGCGGGCGCCGCGCTGCTCCCGGTCACCGCCCTCATGCTGGTGTTCTCCGCCCGGGCCGGCGCGTTGGCCGGGCGGATCGGGCCGCGGCTGCCGATGACGGTGGGCCCGCTGGTCGCCGCCGCGGGGCTGCTCCTGCTGCTGCGCGTGGGGGTGGGCGCGTCGTGGCTCGCCGACGTGCTGCCGGCGATGGTCGTGTTCGGGGCCGGGCTCACGCTCACCGTCGCCCCGCTCACCGCCACCGTTCTCGACTCCGCCCCCGACCGCTACGCGGGCGCCGCGTCCGGGGTGAACAACGCGGTGGCGAGGGCCGCGGGGCTGCTCGCCGTCGCCGTCGTGCCCGGGATCGCCGGCATCTCGGGCGGCGACTACACCGACCCCGTGGTGTTCGACGCAGGCTTCCGCACGGCGATCCTGATCGGCGCCGGCTGCATGGTCGCCGCCGCGCTCACCGCGTTCGCGTTGGTCCGCAGGCCGCCCGCAGCGGCGGAACCGGCGCCGGGCGGCCTGCGGGTGGAGGAGTGCCTGCACTGCCCGATGACGGGCCCGGCGCAGCACCCCTCCGACGCCCCGCGGTGACGAGGGTCAGGTCAGGTTCAGCGCCGCCGAGAGCTCGCGCAGCGCAGGCAGCGGGTCGCCGGCGGTGAGCACCTGCGCGCAGACGTGGTCGGCACCCGCGTCGAGGTGGGCCCTCAGCCGCGCGGCCACCGCCTCGACGTCCCCGTGGGCCACGAGCGCGTCGACGAGCGCGTCGCTGCCGCCGTTGTCGAGGTCGGCCTCGCTCCAGCCGAGCCGCTGCAGGTTCGACCGGTAGTTGACCAGGTGCAGGTAGGGCCGGTCGACGGCCGGGCGGGCGATCGACCTCGCCCGCTCGACGTCGGTGTCCAGCACCACCTTCTGCTCGGGGGCGAGCAGCACGCCGTCACCGACGATCTCGCGCGCCTGCCTCGTGTGCTCGGGCGTCGTCAGGTAGGGGTGGGCCCCCGCCGTGCGGTCGGCGGCCAGCCGCAGCGCCTTCGGCCCGAGCGCGGCGAGCACCCGGCCCGCGGTGGGCACGCCGGCGACGTCCAGCTCGTCGAGGTAGGCGACCATCGTCGCGTACGGGCTGCGGTACTCCTTCGTGGCCTCGGGGTGCCCGATCCCGACCCCGAGCAGGAACCGGTCGGGGTGCTTGGCGGCGATCCGGTGGTAGGACGCCGCCGCCTCCGCCGCGGGCGTCTTCCACATGTTCACGATCCCGGTGGCGACGGCGATCCGCTCCGTCGCGTCGAGCAGCTGTTCCGCCAGCGCGAGGTCCCCCGAGGGCGACCCGCCGATCCAGATGGCGCCGTAGCCGAGCTTCTCCGCCTCGGTCGCGAACTCGGGCGTCAGATCCGTGCAGCGTCGCCAGATCCCGTACCGTCCAACATCGACCGTCATGACCCCGACCAACACGGCCGGCGGCAGCGGCATTCCGCGGAACCGTCGGCTCCCCCGCATAAGGTCGGGCCGTGAGTCGTGAACCGCGCACACGGGTGCTCGTCCCGGCGGACCCCGCACGTCCCCGCGAGGCCCCGCCCGGCACCGAGGCGGTCGTCGTCGGCGGCGGGATCGCCGGGGTGAGCGCCGCGGTCGTGCTGGCCGAACGCGGGGTCTCCGTCACGCTGCTGGAGGCGGCGCCCACGCTCGGCGGCCGGCTCGGCGCCTGGCCGCACACGCTGCCCGACGGCACCGAGCAGGTGGTCGAGCACGGGTTCCACGCGTTCTTCCGCCACTACCACACCTGGCGGGCCGTGCTGCGGCGCATCGACCCTGAGCTGGGCTTCCTGCGCCCCGTACCCGGCTACCCGGTGATCTCCCGCGACTGGCCGGCCGAGGACCTCACCGACCTGCCCGCGGCGCCGCCGCTCAACCTCGTCGCGCTGTTCGCCCGCTCGCCCAGCCTCGGCCTGCGCGACCTGCTCGGGTCCCGCACCGCGCTCGCGGCGGAGCTTCTGGCCTACGACCGCCGCCGCACCACGGAGCGGTTCGACCACGTGCCCGCGGCCCGGTTCCTCGCCTCGCTCGGCCTGTCCGACCGCGCCCAGGCGATGCTGTTCGAGGCGTTCGCGCGCTCGTTCTTCGCCGATCCCGGCGCGCTGTCGGCGGCCGAGCTGATCGCGATGTTCCACTACTACTTCCTGGGCAACCCGCACGGCATCGGCTTCGACGCGCCCGACACCGACCACCGCAGCGCGATCTGGGAGCCGCTCGCCGCCCACCTCGAGAAGCTGGGGGCGCAGGTGCGCACGGCCACCCCGGCCCGCGCGATCGCGCCCGCCGCGGGGCACGGCTGGCGGGTCGAGCTCGACGACGACGCCCTCCACACCCACCACCTCGTGCTCGCCACCGACCCGCCCGCCCTGCGGGCGCTGCTCGCCGCGTCGCCCGAGGCGGCGGCCGCGGTGCCGCGGCTGGCGGCCAAGGCCTCCGCCATCCCGGTGGCGCCGCCGTTCGCCGTCACCCGGCTGTGGCTCGACCGCGACGTCCGCGCCGACCGCGCCACGTTCAGCGCCGTGAGCCGCGAGCGCACCCTCGACTCGATCACGGTCTACTCCCGGCTCGAGGAGCCGTCGCTGCGCTGGGCGGCGCGCACGGGCGGCTCGGTCGTCGAGCTGCACTCCTACGCCTGCACCGCCCCCGACGCCGCCACCGCCGCCGCGCGCATGCGCGAGGAGCTCGCCGCGCTGTGGCCCGAGACGGCCGCCGCCCGCGTGGTGCACGAGGTGGCGCGGATGGAGGCCACGGCGCCGACGTTCCCGCCCGGGGGCGCGGCGGCCCGGCTCACCGTCACCGGCGAGGGGCGCGGCGTGCGGGTGGCGGGCGACCACGTCGACACCGGATTCCTCACCGGCCTCATGGAACGCGCCGCGGTGTCCGGGGTGCTCGCGGCCAACGACGTGCTCGCGGAGGTCGGGGCGGGCCCCGAGGAGATCCGCGGCGGCCCGCAGCGGGGCCTGCTGGCCGGGCTGCTGCCGCGGTCGCGGTGAGGGTCGCGTTCACCCCCGGACCGCGCGAGGGCCCGCCGCGGATCCAGCGGCTGCACTCCGACGGCAGCCCGGCGGCACCGCCCGAGACGCTGCCCGACCTCGACGCGGTCGCCGCCGTGGAGAAGGCCGAGGCGCCGCGGTGGGTGTTCGCGCGGGCCCGCAGCTACCGCCGGCTGCTCGCCGCGGGCGTCGAGGTCGGCCGCGCGCACGACGTCGAGCTGGTCGAGGGCCTGCTCGTCGCCGCGGACGGGAGGTTCGGCGAGCCGCACGGCCTCGCCGCCGCCGTCGCCCGCCTCCAGGGACGCACCCCCGAGCCCGACCCGCCCGCCGCCGACGACGGCCCGCCCGCGCTGTTCGACGCCGCCCCGCCCGGCGACGAGCTCGCCGACGTCGTGGCGGTGCACGCGGCCCAGCAGCGGGCGCTCGCGGCGGCCGGGCCACGCATGCGGTTGCTCGCTGCGGCCGAGTCGGCCGGGATGCTGGTGGCCGAGGAGATGACGGCGACCGGCCTGCCCTGGCGCGCCGACGTGCACGACCACCTCCTCGTCGAGCTGCTCGGGCCGCGCCCGCCGCTCGGCGGTCGGCCGCCCAGGCTCGCGGCGCTGGCCGAGGAGGTCGCCGCCGCGTTCGGGCGCCCGGTCAACCCCGACTCCCCCGCCGAGCTGCTGCGCGCTTTCGCCCGCGCCGGACACGAGCTCACCAGCACACGTTCCTGGGAGCTCGAGCGGGTCGACCACCCGGCGGTCGCCCCGCTGCTGGAGTACAAGGAGCTCGCCCGGCTGCACTCCGCCCACGGTTGGGCGTGGCTGCGCACCTGGGTGCGCGACGGCCGGTTCCGCCCCGAGTACGTGGTGGGCGGGGTCGTGTCCGGGCGGTGGGCCACCCGCGGTGGTGGCGCGCTGCAGATCCCGAAGGCGGTGCGGGCCGCGGTGCGCGCCGACCCCGGGTGGCGGCTCGTGGTCGCCGACGCCGCCCAGCTGGAGCCGCGCGTGCTGGCGGCACTCTCGGGCGACCACGCCCTCGCCCCCGGCGAGGAGGACCTCTACACCGCCCTCGCGGCCCGCGAGTTCGACGGCGACCGGGCGAAGGCCAAGCTCGCGCTGCTCTCGGCGATGTACGGCCAGACCTCCGGCGGTGCCGCCGTCCTGCTGGCCACGCTGCGCCGTCGGTATCCCGCGGCGATGGCGTTCGTCGAGGACGCCGCGCGGGCCGGTGAGGAGGGCCGCCTGGTGCGCTCGCACCTGGGCCGCACCTGCCCACCCGCGCGTCCGGGCGACGAGCGGCCCGCCGCTGCGCGGGCCAGGGGGCGGTTCACCCGCAACTTCGTGGTGCAGGCCACGGCGGCCGAGTGGGCGCTGGTGATGCTCGCCGAGCTGCGCGGGCTGCTGCGCGCGGCGGGCAGCCCGGCCCGCATCGTGTTCTTCCAGCACGACGAGGTGGTGCTGCACGCACCCGCGGAGGTGGCCGACGAGGCCGCGGCGGCCGTCCACGCGGCCGCCGCCACCGCGGGCAGGCGCCTGTTCGGCAACACCCCCGTGCGCTTCCCGATGCAGGTCCGCGTGGTCGAGGGCTACGACCAGCGCCAGCCGGGCAGCCACCGGTAGGCGTCGGTCCCCGCGCCCGCGACGCCGTCGACCGTCCGCCCCGAGGCGATCCAGCGGCCGATGAGCGGCGCGAACGCGCGCAGATCGGGTTCGATCAGTACTCGTCGTGGAGGCGCCACCAGTCGTACGGGGCGCTCTGCGGCCGGCCGGGCGGGGTGTCCTCCCAGGTCTCCTGGCGGCCGAGCGGGGTGCGGTCGAGGATCGACCACACCGTGCCGACCGCCTCGACGCCCCGGCCGTTGGTGAAGTAGGTGCGGAAGACGCGGTCGCCGTGGCGCAGGAACACGCTGAGCCCGAAGCCCTCGGCGGTGCCGCAGTCGGCGGCGAAGTCGGTGCCCGCGCAGGAGTAGAACGGCACCTGCCAGCCCATGCGTTCGCGCAGCGCGGCCAGGTCCTCGTACCGGGCGAGCGACACGTTGGCCACCGTGGTGTCGCGGGCGTGGATGTGGGCGAGCTCGCTGATCTGGTCGGTGAACATGCAGCAGCCCTCGCACCACGGCGGCCCGGACATGAACTGGTAGACCACCAGCTGCAGGCGGCCCTCGAACAGGTCGAGCAGGGTCGCGGGCCCGTTGGCGCCCCGGAAGGTGTAGGAGCCGAACTCCACCATCGGCATCCGGCGCCGCCGGGCCGCGAGCTCGTCGCCCGCGCGCATGTGCGCCTTCTCGGCGGCGCGCAGCTCGGCGGCCGCCGCCTCCCACTCCTCCGCGGTGACGATCGGAGGCAGCGCCTGCACCGGGAGCTCGGTGCGGGTCGGGGTGCTCATGATCCGGTTCCCTCCTCGGTGGTGTGCCCGGCGAGGTGCTCGGAGAGGCGCTCGAGCGCGCTCTCCCAGCCGTCCTGGACGTTCTCCCAGGTCTCCTGGGTGGTGAAGCCGGATTGGTGGAAGGTCATCGCGGTCCGCCCGTCGCCGAGGTCGGCGAGCTCGACGGTGATCACCGACTCCGCGTCCCCGCCGGGCTCGCGCCAGGTGAACACGAGCCGCTCCGGTGGGCGGACCTCCAGGTAGAACCCGCCGGTCGGGAACTCCTGGCCGGTGGCGTCGAGGATCATCGTGGCCCGCCACGCGCCGCCGGGGCGGACGTCCGCGCTGATCGACTCCAGCGGCGTCGAGCAGCCGCGCGGCCCGTACCAGCGGGTGAGGTGGCGCGGGTCGGTCCAGGCCCGGAAGACGAGCTCGCGCGGCGCGGCGAACTCCCGGGTGATCGTGAACTCCCGGGTCGTGCTCACGCCCGGCCTCCCTCCTGCATCTCCCGCAGGTGCTCGTCGAGGCGGTCGAAGCTCTCCTCCCAGAACCGCCGGTAGGCCAGCACCCACTCGGCGACGTCCGCGAGCGGGGCGGCCACCAGCCGGCAGGGCCGCTGCTGCGCGTTGCGCCCGCGGCTGATCAGCCCGGCGCGCTCGAGGACCTTCAGGTGCTTCGACACCGCGGGAAGGCTCATCGCGAACGGCTCGGCCAGCTCGGTGACCGTGGCCTCGCCGTCGGCCAGCCGCGCCAGGATCGCGCGCCGGGTCGGGTCGGCGAGCGCCGCGAACACGGCGTCCAGCTTCTCCACGTACCAAACCTCTCGGTTAATTAACCTCGAGGTTGAGAATAGGAGCCGAGTCAACCCCCGTCGAGGGGGTGCGGTGGGAACGCGACCCGTCAGGCGGTGGCCCGGGACGACGCGTCGCCGAGCGCGTCGACGACGATCTCGCCGATCTCCCGCATGCCGAGCGCATTGGGGTGCACCGGGGCCGCCGGGGCGGTCGGCACGATGCCCTCCACCCACTTCCTGCCCGGCGGCTGGCAGACGTCGTGGCCGATCGACGGTGTGTAGGTGTCGACGTACCGCACGCCGGCCCGGTCCGCGACGTCGGCCAGCATCGCGTTGAGCTCCTTCTCGACTCCGCGCAGGTACTCGACGTCGCCGGGGCTGAACGGCACCACGGGGAAGCAGCCCGGTCCCTCGTCGGGCAGGATCGCCGGGTAGCCGACGAGCAGCACGCGCGCGTCCGGGGACCGGTCCTGGATCGCCTCCAGCACGCGGGCCACCTTCGGGGCGGCCTCGTCGATCCGCTCGGCGAGGCCGTCGGTGCCGCCCGCGGTGTAGTGGTCCTTGCACGCGCTGCCGGTGGGCCGCTGCGGCGAACGCTGCGCGCACTCGGTGACGATGTCGGCGAAGCCGATGTCGTTGCCGCCGATCGAGATCGTCACGAGCTGCGTGTCGGGCGACAGCGCCTCGAGCTGCGGCGGGTTCTCCCCCAGCGGCACGCTCTGCGGGCCGGTGATGTGGTCGGTCCTCGCCCCGCTGCAGCTGGCGTCGCGGAACTCGGCGACGCCCAGCTTCCGCGCCACCACCGACGGGTAGTTCTGGTTCGACCGCAGGCACCCGGCCGGCTCGCCGGTCGTGACCGGCACGAGCGGGCCGGCGGCGTAGGAGTCGCCGAGCGCGACGTAGCGCTGCACGGACGCCTGGCCGGGCTCCGCGGCGGCGGTTGCGGCCGTCGCGAACGGCACGACGGCGGCGAGCACGAGCGGGGCGACCCATCGGACCGGGGAGCGGCGCACACCGGATCAACGACGCGGTGATCGACCCGTTACTGCCGGGTTCGCGGTTCACCCGAGCCGGGCGGCCCGCTCCTCCCGGTCCCGCCGCTCCGGTTCGCCGGCCGTCCCGCGGGCGGCCTCGCGGTAGGCCGCCCGCGGCGCGGCCCGTTCCCCCGCCATCTCCGGCAGGTGGGCGCGTACGGCCGCCACCCGGTGGTGGCCGGCGAGCGGGCCGCCCTCCAGCGTCGCGAGCAGGTCGAGGCCCGCCGCCGCGCCGTCGACCACGGCGACCGCGACGGCCCGGTTCAGCGTGACGACCGGCCCCGGCGCCACCACCGACTGCACCCGGTACGGCTGCGCGATCTGTGCTCGGTGGGTGTCCCCGGCCCGCTCGGCCTCGCCGTGCACCGCGGCGATGGCCGCCTGCAGCTGGTAGGGCCCGATCGGGGCGCGCGCCGTCGTCCGCTCGATCAGCGCGATGCCCTCGGCGAGCAGGCAGCGGTCCCAGCGGCTGCGGTCCTGCTCGGCGAGCGGCACCCGGTCGCCGTCGGGTGGGTGCGGGCGGGCCTGCACGCCTCGGTGATGAGCATCAGGGCGAGACGCCGCGACCTCGGGGCCCGACCTGCACCGGCCCGACCTCACCCGGGAGGCGCTGCGGCTGGTCCGCGGCCTGCACGGGCTTCTGCCCGACGACGGCGAGGTGGCGGGGCTGCTCGACAGGGGGAGAGCACGCGCAGCACCGCGGCGAGGCGGGCCGGCCGCTCGGCCTCGTCCGGCGTCGCGAAGGCGGCTCCCGCGTCCGTGCGCTTCGCGCGGCTGATGCGCTGGGCGATCGTGGCCTCGGGCACGAGGAACGCGATCTCGGCGGTGGTGGGCCCGCCGACCGCGCGCAGGGTGAGCGCCACCTGCGAGGGGTCGAGGCCGGGTGGCAGCGCAGGAACGGCAGCGTGAGCGTGTCGTCGGACGCGGGCGGCTCGACCGGCGCGGCCGCGCCGCGGCGCTCGAGCAGGGCCGACGTCGCCTCGCGGCGCCACCGCGCACGCTCGGCACGCCAGTGGTCGGCCGGCCGCCGCGAAGCGACGGTGAGCAGCCGGGCCCGCGGGTTGTCCGGCCCGCCCTCGGCCGGCCACCGGGCGGAGGCGGCGAGCGGCGCCTCCTGCACCGCGTCCTCGCGCGCCTCGAACCGCCCGTGCCGGCGCACCAGCACGGCGAGCACCTGCGGGGCGAGCGGGCGCAGCACGTCCGCGAGCGCCGCGCGGACCACGGTCGCCGACCCTAGGAAGCGGTGAGCGCGTAACTCAGGGCGACGTGGGCCAGCGCGGACAGCGTCGCCGTCCCCCGCCCGAGCCCCAGGTCGACAGCGGCGTCGAACACGGATTGGCGCCGCGCCGCCGCGTGCACCGCGGCATCCAGGAACCGGGGGCGGCGCAGCAGCCGGGCCAGCACGGCGCCGTGCGCGTGGTGGCGCTCGAACGTGCGGCGCATCGCGGCCCGGTGCGCCGCACCCGCGGCCGCGCCGAGCAGCGCCGCCCGCCCGGCCAGCGCGCCGGAGGCGAGCGCGTCGAAGATGCCCTCCCCGGTCAGGGGGTTGACCAGCGCCGCGGCGTCGCCGGCGAGCAGCACGCGGCCGTCGGGGTGGTAGCGGGGCGCGGTGGACAGCGGCAGGTGGTGGCCCCGGACCGACGCCGGGTCGGGCTCGTGGCCCGGCAGGAGCGCCCGCAGAGCGGCCACGAGCTCGGCGCGCGAACCGCTGCCGCGCTTGTCGAACACCCCGAACCCGACGTTGGCCCCGCCGCCGGGCAGCGGGAACGACCAGGCGTAGGCCGGGTAGGGGCCGCGGGCGAACTCGATGACGAGCGCGTCCGGGTCCACCGCCGTGCGGGCGTAGCCGCGCACCGCCACCGCGACGGCCGACGGCGGGGCGACCGGGGCGCCGATCGCCCGGCGGACGGTCGAGTTCGCGCCGTCGGCGCCGATCACGACGCGGGCGGCGAGCGCGCCGTCGATCACGACCCGGTCGGCCCGCACGTCGAGGCGCCGGACGCGGTGGCGCACCAGGCGGGCGCCCCGCGCCACGGCGGCGGCCACGAGCTCGGCGTCGAAGACGATGCGCGGCACCACGCGGTTGGGGCGGGCACAGGTGCGTTCGACGACCCTCCCGCCGGGGCTGCGCAGCCGCATCCGCGGCACCGGCGGGCCGAGCCGGGACACCCCCGGCACGCCGAGCGCCTCGACGAGGTCGAGGGCGTGAGCGGCGATCCCGTCGCCGCAGGTCTTCTCGCGCGGGAACTCCGCGGCGTCGACCAGCAGCACGCGGACGTCGGGGCGCAGCTGCAGCGCCCGCAGCGCCGCGGCGCACCCGGCTGGTCCCGCGCCCACCACCGCCACGTCGACCTCGTCGTCCACTCCTGCCGTTGTACTCGCCCGACCGGCCGGGCGGGCGCACCGGGTCGGCTACCGTCGGCCCGTGACGCAGGAGCAGCGCAGGGGCCGCCGGATCGCGATGACCCCCGAGGAGGTCGACGCCTTCCTGGCCGAGGAACGCACCTGTCGGGTCGCCACGGCGGGTCCGGGCGGCCCGCACGTCACGCCCCTCTGGTACGCCTGGCACGGCGGTGCCCTGTGGCTGACGTCGGTGGTGCGCAGCCAGCGGTGGGCCGACCTGCAACGCGACCCCCGCGTCGCCGTCGTCGTCGACGCGGGCACCGCCTACGGGGAGCTGCGCGGCGTCGAGCTGCGCGGACGCGTCGAGGTCGTCGGGGAGGTGCCCCGCACCGGTGAACCGGTGCCGGAGCTGGAGGGCCCCGAGCGCCTCTTCGCCCAGCGCTACCTGGGCGGCGGGCCGTTCGCCCACGACGGCCGCCACGCCTGGCTCCGCCTGGTCCCGGACAAGATCACGAGCTGGGACTTCCGCAAGCTCGGCCGCTGACCCCCCGTCACCGGACGGGGCCGCGGAGCGGCTCGACGGCGCCCCCCACCGGGATCTGCGGGTGCCGGGCGTTGCTCACGACCACCAGCTCGTACGGCGCGCTCTGCCCGGGGCGCCACTGGCCGCCCACGAGCGGGATCGTCGCGACCCCCCGCGCCGGACCCGCGGCGAAGTCGAGCGGGCCGACGACCGTGTCGAGCCGCAGGGCGGCGAGCGCATCTGCGATCCCCCTGCGGTCCTCGACGGACCCGGCCGCCACCAGCGCCGCCACCGCGACCTCGAACAGCGCGTGCGCGAACCCGATCGGCTGCGCCCACGCCGCGCCCGTCGCGGCCGTGAACGCGGCGGCCAGGTCGGCCGCGCTCTGCCCGGTGAGCGACGAGGTGAACGGGTGGTTCGGCGACCAGCCCACCTCCGTGGCGAGGTTCACCGCCGACGGGCCGATCTCGGCGACCGTGGCCGGGACGTGGATGCCCTTGCCGATCGTCGCGATCTTCGGCCGGTAGCCCTGCTCGACGGCCTGCCGCCAGAACGCGGTGAAGTCGGCCGGGCCGCACGCGCCGAGCAGCACCTCGGCCCCCGCGTCGCGGAACTCGCGGATCTGCGGCGTGAAGTCCCGGGTACCGCGCACGTAGTTGCCGGGGCCGACGAGCGTGTAGCCGCGCTGCGCGATGGCGGCCGGCAGGCCGGCCTCCGGGTTGCCCCAGGTCAGGCCGTCGGTGTCGTTCACCCAGAGCGCGCCCACGGTCCGGTTGGTGGCGATCTGGTCCCACATGTCGGCGTAGACGGCCTGGACGTCCTCGAGGCCCCACCCGAACAGGTACGTCCACGCGAACCCCGCGTCGGGCCGCCCACCGCGCCCGTAGATCCACGACTGCCACGGGATCGCGGTCGCCACGCACGGCACGCCCGCCGCCTCGCACTGGTCGGCGACCGCGTTCGCGGTGTCGGACGTCCCCGACACCAGCATCAGGTGGACCCCGTCGGCGAGGACGAGGCCGGTGGCGACGTCGGCGGCCCGGTTCGCGTCGGACTGGCTGTCGCGGGTGACGATCTCGACCCGGTGCGGCCGGCCGCCCACCTCGATCGGATTGGCGGCGAAGTGCTCCGCGAGCGCCCCGACGACGAACCGGTCGGCTGCCCCGAACGCGGCCAGGGGGCCGGTCTCGGGGCTCACGTAGCCGATCCTGACCACGTCGGCGGGGGCCCCGGCGACGGGCGCCGCCGACCGAGGCTCGCCGGCGCAGGCCGCACCCAGCACGCCGAGCCCGGCCGCGCCGACGGTCCGGAGGAACTGCCGACGGGTCGACCGCGAGACGCTGGTTGTGCCGTCCTGCATACCGTCCTCGTGATCGCCGTGCGGGGTGGTGTCCGGTCGTCGCGGTCGTTGACCGGAGCGAAGCATCACGGGCAGACATCTGACGTGTCAAACTCGAGAGAGGTGGGACACGCGGGATGCCGCGACCACGGGACGGTCCACCGGCGGTGCCCATACCATGACGCAGCGCAGCGGGCGGACCACCCGTTCAGCGCATCGTGGCGTCCACCTGCCGACAACTATGGGTGACCCTGGCTACACTGCGCATGCAGGTGATCATGGTGCCCCGGGCGGCCAGGGCGGGCCGCCTCGCTCCCCAGCGCCCGAGTGGAGAGAGACCGACGTGACAACGGACGACCGGCCGGCCGCCCGCCGGCGGTCCGCGTGGCCGTCTCCGCGCCACTGGAGCGTACGGGTCAAGTTCGCCGTCGTGGTCGTCGTACCGCTCGTGCTCGCCGTCGCGCTCGGCACGATGCGGATCCTCGACCAGGTCACCGAGGCCGAGGAACGCGACCTCGTCTCCCGGTTCGTCGCCACCCAGGGCATGGTCACGTCCCTCGTCGTCGACGTGCAGCGCGAGCGGTACCGCGCCACCGAGTTCGTCGCCGAGGGCCGGGTCGACGAGCGCGCGCTCGAGGGCGTGATCGGCGCGGTCGACCAGCGCGCGGCGCGCAGCCGCGACGCCGTGGCGCGGCTGGCCGAGGACGTGCCCGCGCTCGTGCTCGTCCAGCAGCAGGCCGAGCAGGCCATCTCCCGGCTCCCACCCCTGCGTGAGGTGGTCACGCGGTCCAACGCGCCCCCCGAGGCCGTCCTCACCCGCTACTCCGAGCTCATCGAGCAGCTGGTGCAGCTCGACACCGCGCTGCTGCGCAACATCAACACCTCCGAGGTCACCGGCCTCGCCAACGCCCTCGCCGGGCTCGGCGCTGCGCGCAACGAGGCGACCCTGCAGCAGGCCCAGATGGCTGTCTCGGTCCGCACCGGCCTGACCCCGACCCTCGCCACGGATCTGCAGTTCACCAACGCGCGCCTGGAGAGCGCGCTGGCCGACTTCCGGGTGTCGCTCAACGCCCCCCAGCGCGTGCGCTACGCCGGGCTGATCCCGGGCTCGGGCAACACCGCCCGCAACGGCCTCGTCCAGTCCGTGCTGGCCGGCGCGCCCCCCGAGGGCGACGGCGTGGCGACCGTCGCGGATGTCTACAGCCGCTTCCTCGGCGAGCTCGACGCCGCCGCCGAGGGGCTGCGCGCCGAGCTGCGCACCGCCGTCGCCGAACGACGCCAGAGCGCGCTCGTCGAGGCGTGGGCCAACGGCGCCGTCCTGCTGCTCGCGATCGTCCTCGCCGGCGTGATCGTCGGCCTCGTCGCCCGCGGGATGATCGCCTCGCTGCGCACGCTGCGCCGCGCCGCCATCACCGTGGCCCAGGACCGGCTACCCGAAGCCGTGCGGCGGATGCGCGAGGGCACCGCTCCGAACATCAACATAGCCACGGTGCCCGTCACCACCCGCGAGGAGGTCGGCGAGGTCGCCCGCGCGTTCGACGCGGTGCACGAGCAGGCCGTGCGGCTCGCCGCCGAGCAGGCCACGCTGCAGAACAACATCAACGCGATGTACGTCAACCTCTCCCGGCGCAGCCAGGCGCTGGTCGACCGGCAGCTCGTGCTCATCGAGCAGCTGGAGGAGGGGGAGGTCGACCCCGAGCAGCTGTCGGACCTGTTCCGGCTCGACCACCTCGCCACGCGGATGCGCCGCAACTGCGAGAACCTGCTCGTCCTGGCGGGCGCCGACATCCCGCGGCCCGCGGCGGAACCCGTCCCCGTACTGGACGTGCTGCGCGCGGCGGTGTCGGAGATCGAGCACTACCAGCGGGTGGTCGTGCAGAACCCGCCGGACGCCACGTTCTCCGAGACCGCGGCCAACGACATCCAGCACCTGCTCGCCGAGCTGCTCGACAACGCCACCAACTTCTCGCCGTCCGACAGCCAGGTGGTGATGAGCTGCAGCCAGGCCCGGGACGGCTCGATCCTGGTGGAGATCTTCGACGAGGGCATCGGGCTCTCCCCGAGCGAGCTCAGCACCTTGAACGAGCGGCTGCGCAACCCGACCGAGTCCACCGCGTCGGTGGCGGCGTCGCGGCGCATGGGCCTGTTCGTGGTGGGGCGGCTCGCCAACCGGCACGGTATCTCGGTGGGGCTGTTCACCGACTCGATGGGCCCGTCGTCGGGCACCACCAACCGCGGCGTCACCGCCCGGGTGACGATCCCCGCCGAGCTGGTGGGCGAGCGCGTGGACGAGCCGGACCAGATCGTGTGGTCCCGCCTCGACGCCGACTCCTCCCCCGCCGTGCCCGACCGCATCGTGCTGCCGCCCGGCCCGGCCCACCGCGCGGCGGGCGGCACCCCCGAGCCGGCGGGCGCCGCGGCGGGCTCGGACGGCGCGTCGCTGCCGTCGGGCCGGTCCCGGCCGGACCGGGACCCCACCAGCGGTGAGACCACGCTGCAGCTGCCGGTGGTGCGCGCCGAGGAGCCCGAGCCCGCGGCCGAACCCGAGCCGGCGCCGCAGCCCGCCGCGGACGTGCGCCCGGAGCCGATCAACCTGTTCGAGCCGGTCGTCCCGCCGCCCTCGCTACCCGACCCGACCGAGCCGCGCCCGGCCGACCCGCTCGCGGCCGACCCCGACGACCTGGAGGCCACCCCGATCTTCGCCGAGGTCACGTCGGGCTGGTTCCACGCGCCGGTGCGGTCCCCCCGGGGCGAGCCGGTGGCCGCGGGGGTCGGAGCGGGGCAGGCGGACCCGTCGGCGTTCGTCACCCGCGCCGACGCGGTGTGGCAGGCGGCCGCCCGGGCGACCGAGGGCCAGACCGCCGGCTTCACCCGCGCCGGCCTGCCGAAGCGGGTGCCGCGCGGGCGCCTGATGCCCGGCAGCGCGATGCCGGGCGAGCCGCCGCCGTCGATCTCGGGGCGCGACCCCGAGGCCGTCCGCGGGCGGCTCAGCACCTTCCAGCGCGGCGTCCGCCACGGCAGGCACCAGCGGGCGGCGGAGGAGGGCCGCTCCGACCGCTCCGACCGGTCCGACGGCTAGCTAGCCGGTGATCAGGGGCCACAGCCCGTCCGGGCCGGCGGCGAGGACGGTGGCGCCCAGCTCGCGGTTCCAGTCGGCGTCCGAACCGTCCTCGTCGCGCCACGCCCAGAGCCGGGTGGTCCACAGGCGCAGGTCGTGCTCGCGGGTGAAGCCGATCGCCCCGTGCACCTGGTGCGCGATCCGGGCCACGGCGCCCGCGGCCTCCCCGGTGCGCGACTTGGCCGCGGCCACGGCGAACCGCGTGGACGGGGCCGCGAAACCGGTGTCGGCGGCCGCCCGGGCCGCGGCCGACGCGGCAGCGGACGCCGCCGCCACCTCGCCCGCCGCCAGCGCCAGCTGCTGCTGCACGGCCTGGAACTTCGCGATCGGGCGGCCGAACTGCACCCGCTCCCCCGCGTAGCGCACGCTCGCCGACAGCGCGGCACGCGCGGCTCCGGCGAGCAGCTGGGCCCGGCCCAGCGCGGCCCGCAGCCGCAGCTCGGCGGCGGCGCCCTCGGGGGCGGGGGCGACGGCGGCGGCCGGGCCGTCCACCGACACGGTGTCGCGGGGCTCCTCCGCGACGTTCGTCCCCTCGGTGACCTCGACGGCGCCCGGGTCGAGCAGCACCACGTGGGCGTCGGTCAGGACGACGACGCCCGCGGCGGCCCGCGCCCACGGCACCCGGCGCAGCTGCCCGCGGACGGTCGTGCCGTCCACCTCGAGGGATCCGGCGGCGGCGGTGAGCGGGCCGTCCGGCAGCGGCACCCCCGCGGCGTGCAGCAGCCAGCCGCCCACCAGGTCGGTCTCCACCAGCGGCACGCGGGCGGCGTGCGCCCCCGCCGCCGCGAGGACCACCGCGGAGTCCTCGAGGGTGCCCTCGCTGCCGCCCGCCGCCGCGGGCAGGGTGAGCCGGGCGAGCCCGGTCTCCTCGAGCGTGCGCCACAGGGCGGCGTCGAACCCGGTGTCGCCGGACGCGGCGTCGCCGAAGATCGACTCGGCGAGCTCCTGCAGCTCCGCGTTCACAGACGTCGTCATCCCCGCTCCCGTCATCCCCGCTCCCGTCATCGCAGCCCCAGCCCTCTCGCGACGATCCCGCGCAGCACCTCGTTGGTGCCGCCGCGCAGCGTGAAGCCGGGCGCGTGCAACACCGCGTCGGCGAGCAGGCGGGCGAACCCGGACTCCGCGCCCGGGTCCGGCGGGATGGAGACGAGCAGGCGCGCCACGTCGATCACCTCGTTCTCGTACCGGGTGCCGAGCTCCTTCACCACGGCCGCGGCCAGCTCCGGGGCCTCCCCCGACTCCAGCGCGCCGGCCACGGCGAGAGACATCCGGCGCAGCGTCCACAGCCGCGCCACGAGCCCGCCGACCTCGCGCTCGGCGCCCGAGGTGCCCGCCAGCTCCCCGACGAGCGCCACGAGCAGCGGGAACGTCGAGAGGAACCGCTCGGGGCCGCTGCGCTCGAACGCCAGCTCGCTGGTGACCTGCTTCCAGCCGGCGCCGATCTCGCCGAGCACCATGTCGTCGGGCACGAACACCCGGTCGAAGACGACCTCGTTGAAGTGGTGGGCGCCGGTGAGCAGCGGGATCGGGCGGATCTGCACGCCGGGCGAGTCGAGCAGCACGATGAACTGGGAGAGCCCGGCGTGGCGGTTCTTCTCGTCGCGCGGCGAGGTGCGGGCGAGCGCGAAGAACGCGTGCGCCCGGTGCGCACCCGACGTCCACACCTTCGTCCCGGTGAGCTCCCAGCCGCCGTCGACCCGTTCGGCCTTGGTCCGCACGCCGGCGAGGTCGGAGCCCGCGTCCGGCTCGCTCATACCGATGCCGAAGTACACCTCGCCCTTGGCGATGCCCGGCAGGAAGCGCTGCCGCTGCTCCTCGGTGCCGAACCGCAGCAGCGTCGGCCCGATCTGCCGGTCGGCGATCCAGTGCGCGGCCACGGGCGCGCCCGCGGCCAGCAGTTCCTCGGTGACGACGTAGCGGTCCAGCGCCGACGCACCGTGCCCGCCGTACTCCTTCGGGATCGTCATGCCGAGCCAGCCGCGCCGGCCCAGCTCCCGGGAGAAGCGTTCGTCCCAGCCCGAGAGCCAGACGTCCGGGCGGGGTGTCCACCGCCCGGCCGCCCGTTCCTCGGCGAGGAACGCCCGCACGTCGGCGCGGAGCGCGGCGGTCCGCGCGGGCAGCTCGGTGGGTGGTGGCACGAGTTCGGGTAGGCGATGCACCGTCGCAGTCACGCGCCCATCCTGAGCCATCCGTCACCGGCGCACCGACGTGGCGCGCCCCACAGGGGTGCCACGGCTGCGTGACCTGCGCCGGGGTGGCAGCATCGCGGCATGACCAACGCCGGGACGAACACCGCTGCCCCCAGCCCCAACGACGAGGCCCGGGTGGTCGACGCCGTTCCCACCGACCTGTTCATCGGCGGTACGTGGCGGCCGGCCGCGGGCGGTCGCACCTTCGTCGTCGACGACCCGGCCACCGGCAAGGCGCTGACCGAGGTCGCCGACGCGAGCCCGGAGGACGGGATGGCGGCGCTGGCCGCCGCCGTCGAGGCGCAACGCTCGTTCGCCGCGATGCCGCCGCGCGACCGCGGTGAGATCCTCCGGCGGGCGTTCGAGCTGATGATGCAACGGATCGACGACCTCGCGCTGCTGATGACGCTGGAGATGGGCAAGCCGCTGGCCGAGAGCCGCGGCGAGGTCACCTACGCGGCCGAGTTCTTCCGGTGGTTCGCCGAGGAGGCGGTCCGCATCGACGGCGGATACGCCGTGGCCCCCAACGGGGCGAGCCGGTTCCTCGTGCACAAGCAGCCGGTCGGGGTGTCGCTGCTGATCACGCCGTGGAACTTCCCGCTGGCGATGGGCACCCGCAAGATCGGGCCCGCGGTCGCGGCGGGCTGCGCGATGGTGATGAAGCCGGCGCCGCAGACCCCGCTGTCGATGCACGCGCTCGCCGCGATCCTCACCGAGGCCGGCCTGCCCGACGGCGTGCTCAACCTCGTCACCACCACGGACGCGGGTGGGGTGATGGAGCCGCTGATCCGCGACGGCCGCGCCCGCAAGCTGTCGTTCACCGGCTCCACCGCGGTCGGCAAGAAGCTGCTGGAGCAGTGCGCGGAGAAGGTGCTGCGCACCTCGATGGAGCTCGGCGGCAACGCGCCGTTCCTCGTCTTCGACGACGCCGACCTGGACAAGGCGGTCGACGGCGCGATGCTCGCGAAGATGCGCAACATGGGCGAGGCGTGCACGGCGGCCAACCGGTTCCTCGTCCAGCGCGGCGTCGCCGAGGAGTTCTCCCGCCGCCTCGCCGAGCGGATGGGCTCCCTCGTCGTCGGGCGCGGCACGGAGGAGGGCGTGCAGGTGGGGCCGCTGGTCGACGCCCGCGGCCGGGACAAGGTCGTCGACCTCGTCCGCGACGCGGTCGACCGGGGTGCCCGGGTGCAGGTCGGCGGCGAGCCGGGCGACGGGCCCGGCTACTTCTACCGGCCCACCGTGCTGTCCGACGTGCCGATGAACGCCCGCCTCACGTCCGAGGAGATCTTCGGCCCGGTCGCCCCGGTGATCGTGTTCGACGACGAGGAGCAGGCCCTCACCGCGGCGAACAGCACCGACTACGGCCTGGTCAGCTACCTGTTCACGGAGAACATCAACCGGGCGCTGCGCGTGTCGGAACGTCTGGAGTCCGGGATGGTCGGGCTGAACACCGGGCTGGTGTCCAACCCGGCCGCGCCGTTCGGCGGCATCAAGGAGTCCGGCCTCGGCCGCGAGGGCGGCACCGTGGGCATCGAGGAGTTCCTCGAGACCAAGTACGTGGCCATCGGCTTCGGCGGCTGACGTTCCCGTCCGTTCGGCCGGTCAGCCGCCCTGGCCGGCCGGCGGGGCCTGGGCGCCGCCGCGCGGCGCGGGCGCGTTCCCGCCCGGCCCCGGCCCGCCCCGGTCGGCGGGCGCGTCCGGGTCGTCCGCCCCCGCCGGCGGGGGGTTCGCGTCGCCGGCCCCGCCTGCCGGCGGGTTCGCGTCGTCGGCGGGCGGGTTGGCGTCTCCCGGCCCCGGCGGGGGGTTCTGCTCGGCCCCGGCGGGCGGCGCGTTCGGGTCGGCCGGCGGGGCGTTCGGGTCCGCCGGGGCGCCTGGTTGGTCGGGCTGGCTGTCCGGGTCCGCCACGGCCTGGTCGGTGTTGTCGTCCTCGCCGATGACGGTCACGAACGTCTCCGGGTCGGTGCGGGTGAGGACCGCTTGGAAGAACGCGGCCCCGCCCTGCATCGCCACCAGCCCGACCAGCGCGACGAACGAGACCGCCGTCGCCGCGGTCAGCACGCGGACCCGCGCCGACTGGCGGTAGTGGCGCGCGGCGGTGGTCTCCACCGCCCACGCCCGCGCACCCATGAGGCCGAACAGCACGAGCACGGCCGCCCAGACGAGGAGATCCAGCCGAGGGTCGATCATCGCGGTGCTCCCGGGAGCCCGGTCGGTTCGACCTTCCGCAGCACGACGTTGAAGCCGTTCTGGTAGGTGATCTCGTACTCACCCGTGGCGACGATCTGCCGCACGACGTCGAGCGACCAGCCCGGTGGCATGAGCTTGAGGTCGCGCCCGTACGCCTCGGTGGACCCGAACGAGACGATGACGTCGGGGTCCTGCAGGTCCACGCAGCGGATCGGGTCGTCGATGAGCTGGTCGCATCCCTCGATCGAATCGCCGCGGGCGTGGGTGTCGACACCGTCGACGGCGTACGGCCCGACGCCGCTGACCAGCGGAACCACCTCGAGCCCCGGTGGCGTGGTCGCGTACACCTCGCGCGACATCGCCACCTCCTCCGGGTAGACGATCATGTACGACTCGTTGCCGCCCCGGATGAGGACGAGCATGCCGAACAGCAGGACCATGCCGCCGGCGAGCACCTTCTCCCACACGCGTCGGTTGCGGCGCACGAGCCTGCGCAGCGCGTCGGTGCCGAGGATCGACAGGATCGGCAGGCCGAACAGCACGATCCGCAGGAACACCTCGCTGCCGTAGCCCTGCGCGGCGAACGCCATGGGCACCGCGGCCAGCGCGATCGGGGTGAGGTCCCGCCTGCGCCGCCAGTACACCCACGCGCCCGCGATGGCGAGCAGCCAGGTGAGGCCGGGCACGACGATGCGCAGCGCCTTGACGAACTTCTGCCCCTCGTCGCCGGCGAACCGGTCCGACACGCCGGCCTGGATGGCCTCCTCGGCGTTGCCGGAGCCGATGATCATGTCGAGCTGGCTGAGCCAGAAGTCGCGGCCGGCGATGAGGATGTACACCGCGACCGCGACGATCCCGACCAGGACCAGGCCCCGGCCGCGGAACCGGCCCACGATCGCGAGCACCACCAGCTGGCCGATGATCGCGAACGGGGTGAGCTGGTGCGTCGGTGCGATCGCGATGAGGCACAGCGCCGCGCAGAAGTAGATCAGCAGCAGCTGCTTCGGCGGCAACGTCGGCCGGTTCGGCGGGGTCAGCGCGGCCACGAGCCACCGCCGGGGCAGCGCGAGCCGCTTCGCGTCCGGGTGCGGTTTCGGCCAACCGGGGACGCCCGCTGCGTCGGTGCGTCGGGTGGCCAGCGGGCCGAGCGCGAACACCAGCGGGGTCAGCATCAGCACGATGCCGGTGGCCTGCGGCGAGAAGTAGTCCTGCTCGATCCAGTTCAGGCCGAGGAACAGCCACGCGGCCGCCCACGGGGCGCGGTGGCCACCCAGCATGGATCGGGCGAGCGCGTAGATCCCGATCGCCCACACCCCGACGACGACCGGCGGGAACCAACGCAGCACCTCGTCGAGCTGGGTGGCGCCCGCGGCGTCGCGGAACCACGCCCACTGCGCGAAGAACGCGGGCCAGTAGAAGCGGGCGTCGTAACCCTCGACGACCCGGCCGTCGCCGGCCATCGCGTCGACGAACCCGGAGATGAGCCAGGCCGTGGAGAACCGCGCGGCCGGCTCGACCACCGACGGGATGCCGTAGGAGCACAGGATCAGCACGGCCGTGGCCGCGCCGAGCATCGGGATCCGGGGTCGCGGCGACCACAGCTCGGTGACGCAGGCCGCGACCGCGCACGCCAACGACACCCACGCGGCGGGGCTGAGCACCTGCGCCAGGCCCCAGCCGTCGAGCGCGGACAGGTCGGTGGTGGCCGCGGCGATCGGCAGGAGCGCCACCGCGGCGAGCGCGAACGCCGGGGAGAGCCAGCGGTGGATCCCGGCGGGCGGCGGCGCGGGCGGGGGCGGCGGCACCGGGGGCCGCCGCTGCACGGGCAGCGCGGTGGTGCGCAGGTCCTCCGGCGCGGTGGGGCGGGGCGGGCGCGGCGCCGACGGCGCCGGCGTGGGCCGGGCGGGCGGCGGGCCCGCCGGGCGCGCGGACGACGGGGCGGCCGGACGACCCGGCTGCGGGGGCACGGGACGGCCCGGCTGCGCGGACGGCCCGGGACGCGGCGCCCCCGGGCGGGGGCCCTCCGGGCGCGGTTCGGGACGGACCGGTGGGCGGCCCACCGGCGGCTCGCGGCGGGCGGCGGGCGGCAGATCCGGGCGTGGACCCGGCAGCGGCGCGCGCCTGGGCGCCGGAGCCGGAGGCGTGCGGCCGCGGCCCGGGTCTCCGCCGCGGTCGATCGATGTCACGGTGCACGCACCTCCACGTCGGTCCGGCGCACTGCCGGGATGACGAGCACAGCGGCCGCACAGGCCACCTGGACGATGATGTAGCCGATCGCCACGAGCCGCAGCTCGGTGACGCCCACGGCGGTGACCGGCAGGGCGATCGCGACGACCAGCACGAGCACGGCGCTGAACAGCTGGAGCCGGTCGAAGCCCAGGCCGTGGCCGAGGGCCTGCCGCACGCCGACCTCGTGCGCGACGACGAGCCGGAAGGCCAGCCCGAGCAGCATGAGCCGCAGCAGGTCGCCCGCCTCACCGTAGGCCGCGCCGAACGCGGCCAGCAGCGGGCCAGCCAGCCCCGCGCCGAGCGCGATCACCGGGAGGAAGACGATGAACAGCCGCTTGCGGGCCCGGGCGACCAGCGCGTCGGTGCGGCGGGGTTCGCGGGCCACGGCGCCGGACAGCGCGTGCACCGTGTAGGCGGCCGCGAGGTCGACCACGACGAACACCTGCCACGCCACGAAGAACGCCGCCCCGGTCTCGGGCCCGAAGCGCACGGTCACCACGATCGGGACGAGGTGGTGCAGCAGCGCGGCCCCGACCACCCCGAGGGCGGCCTGCCCGCGGGACGCGCCCGCGGGCCCCCGGCGCAGCAGCACCGGGAGGACGGCGGCGCCGAGCACGGCGCACAGGACGGCCGGCCCGAGCCAGGACAGCACCACCCCGGGGGCACCGAGACCCGCGACCGCGCACAGGGCGACGAGCGCGCCGATCTGGACCGGCGCGAGCACGACCGTGCGCCACACCGTCCACCGCGCCTTTCCCGCGCCGGCCAGCACGGCGTCGTGGGCGAACAGCACGGCCCAGCCCGCGCAGCCGGCGGCGACGAGCAGCGGACCGACGATCGGCGGCAGGCCCGGGAGCACCGACCCCGCCGCGAGCCGCGGCAACGCGAGCCCGCACGCCGCCCCCACGGCGGCCGCCACCGGCAGCACCGCCGCCGGCGCCAGCCACGCGAGGCGGCCGGGCCGTGGTGAGCCGAACAGCCCGAGCGCGAGCGGGGCCAGCCCGCCGACGAGGAGGAACAGCGACACGGCGAGCTGCGCGCCGCCGAGCGCGCCCGGCGGGACGAGGTGGGCCGCGACGAGCCAGCCGACGAGGGCGCCTGCCGAGCCCAGCAGGGCGCGCAGCGCCATGGCCCGCCCGTCGTCGGCCGGGTGGGCGACGACGGGGATGCCGTCGGTGTCGGCCTCGCTGTCCGGGTCCGGCGCGGCGCCCTGCGGTGCGCCCGCGATCGTCGGGATGTGCGGGGTCTCCGGCCCGACCTGCTGCAGCTCCTCGGTGCGGGCGCGGGACGGGTCGAGGACCACGGTCGGCGGGTCCGCGCGTGGATCGGGGTGGGTGCGGCCGAACACGTCGGGCCGCACGATCGCGGGCTGCAGGACCACCTCCCCTGGAGCGGTGGGTGCTGACTGCCTGCGGCTCACGACACCGCGACCCACCACGGCGCGATCATGCCCGTGCTCCTCCCGACCCGGTTCACTGGGCCACCACCGCGTGCCGGAGCAGGAACGGGATGCTGACGACCGTGATCACGTACAGCGCGAGGTCGGGACGCCAGAAGGCCGCGCTGACCATGATCTGGGCGACCAGCAGCGTGACGGCCACACCGACGCCGACGGTGAGCAGCCAGACGTGCGCGGCGGGGGCGCGCCGCAGGAAGCCCGCCGCGGCCCAGCCGGGACCGAGGACGAGGAACCCGACGGTGACGACGAACCGGAGGTCGCCGAGGAAGCCGCCGGTGGTGCCCAGCACGTTGAACACGCACGCCGCGATGCCCGCGACGACCAGGACCAACGCCACGTAGCGCCGGGCGACACGCGCGCGTGTCAGCACGGCGTTAGAGGGCATGGTCACTTGCTCGCTCCGTTCCTCACCTCGCCACGCCCCCTCCCGGCGCGGCCCAACCGCACGTGTTCCACGGGAGGCGCGGGCACACCTGACCGACGGATCAGTCTAGTCGGGTGAACCACTGAAATCGCCCGGCGCCCCCGGCGGGCGACCCGTGGTCAGGAGGCCTCCTCCTCGAGGGCGAGGCGCAGGCTCACCCCGTCGCGCGGTTCGCGCACCGGGCCCTCGACCCGCGGCTCGTTCTCCGCCCGCACCTGCGGGGCGGGGTGCCGCTCGACCGGCTCGGCCTGCCCGCTCGCGGCCGCCTCGGCGGGGACCGCCGGCTTGGGCTGGCCGTTGGCGTGGCCGGGGACGTGCCCGTTGTGCTGGACGGGGTGCTGGCCGGTGTGGTGCCCGTTCTGCTGGGCGGGGCGCGCACCGTTGAACTGGCCGTTGCGCGCGCCGTTGGCCGGCACGACGCGGTTCGGCCCGGTGTGGGTCGGGCCGGCGTGGTTCTGCGGGGGGCGGCCCGGCGCGGCCGGCGCGGGGTGCGGCGCGGGCGCCTGGGACGCCGGCTGCGGGGTCGAGGCCACCGCCTGGGGCGCGGACGCGACCGGCTGCGGCGCGGGCGACACCACCGGGACGCCGCGGGGCGGGGTGAGCGCCCGGGCTTGCGCCTCCGCCCGCGCGCGCTCCGCCTTCTTGCGGGCGGCGCGCCGCTTCTCGGCGGCGAGCGTGCGCAACACCCTGGTGCCGTCGGCGAAGGTGCGCAGGTTGGTCTGGCCGAAGATCCGCTCCCGCTCCATGGACGGGACCTCGGTGATCTTCAGACCGGCCGCGGCGACCCGGCAGTTCAGCAGGGTCTCGATCTCGAACCCGTCGCCCCACAGCATGCTGCCGTCGGGCGGCTGGGGCAGGTCGATCGGCGGCAGGTCGAGGATCGGCAGGATGTCCCGCCAGAAGGCGTTGTAGCCGTAGCACAGGTCGGTGTACGAGGTGCCGAACAGCGCGTTGGCCACGCCGTTCAGGCCCGCGTTGCCCGACTTGCGCAGGAGCGTGATGTCGTCGCTTCCCCCACCGCGGACGAACCTGCTCCCCTTCGCGAAGTCGGCGCCGTCGACCAGCGCCTGGACGAACCGCGGGATCTCGGCCGGGTCGGCCGAACCGTCGGCGTCGAACATCACGATGACGTCCCCTGTCGCGGCCGCGAAGCCGCACGCCATCGCGTTGCCCTTGCCCTTGCGCGTCTGGGTGATGACCTTGACCCAGGGCAGAACCCGCTGCGCGGTCTCGATCGTGCCGTCGACCGAGTGGCCGTCGACGATGATGATCTCGTGCACCGCGGGCCGCACCGCCGCAATCGCCGGCAGCACGACCTCCAGGTTCCTCGCCTCGTTCCGGGTCGGCACCACCACGGAGACCCGCGGGTTGCCGTTCCGCTGCATCGCCTTTCTCCCCCCCACCGCATCAGCGGCGTGCTCGCGCCGTTCGGATCGCGGCTGCCCGTAGTCACCGCCGGAGACCTTCGTCATCACCGGGCTTATCTCCGCAGGCACCCGCCGCGTTACGTTACGTTTGTGCGACGGGGAGTCCTCCCTTCGGCGACTCCCGCTGCTGCATTCGGCCGGGACGGTTGTCGTGCGCTGGGCGCACTCTACGGACCCGGTTCCACGTGCGCAGCCCCGGGTGCCTCCTTCGGGTGGCCCCGCACGTCGCCTGCACGGTGAGCGGTACCGTCGGCACGTGCTGCCGATCCCCAGCGTCTCCGTCTGCCTGCCGGTTTACAACGGCGAGCGCTTCCTCGCCGAGACGATCCGCAGCGTCCTCGACCAGACCTACCGCGACTTCGAGCTGGTCGTGCTCGACAACGGCAGCACGGACCAGAGCGGCGCCATCGCCCGGTCGTTCGGCGACCCGCGGATCCGCGTCGAGCGCAACCGGGAGACGCTGCCGCAGGCGGAGAACTGGAACCGGGTCGTCGAGCTGGCCCGCGGCCCGCTGATCAAGGTCGTCTGCGCCGACGACCTGCTCCACCCCCGCTGCCTGGAGCTGCAGGTCGCGCCCATGGACGCCGACCCCGGCCTCGCGCTCGTCGCCTCGCGGCGGCACATGATCGACGAGCAGAGCCGGATCATCGTCCCGCGCCGCGGGCTGAAGGGACTGGTGGGCGTGCACACGGGCGTCGAGGTGGCCCGGAAGGTGGTGCGCAGCGGCTCCAACCCGATCGGCGAGTCCAACAACGTGCTGTTCCGCCGCGACGACTTCTTCACCGTCGGGGGCTGGAGGGCCGACCGCCCCAACGTGATGGACCTCGACCTGTGGCTGCGGCTGCTGCAGCTCGGCGACTTCCTCGGCCTGCCGGAGCCGCTCGCGGCGTTCCGCATCTCGAACGACAGCATCTCCTCGAGCAGCGACGACGAGCTCTACGCGCAGCAGCGCATGCTCATCGAGGAGATCGGCGAGTCGCCGTACTTCCAGGTCCGCAGCCTCGACCTCGCCGTCGGGCGGGCGCTCGCGCCGGCGGGGCGGGCCCGGCGCCGGGCGCTGTACGCGCTGTCCACGGTGGCGTCGCGCGGCAAGAGCGCCTGACCCCACCCCGGCGAGTCGCGCTCTGGGTGCGGCGAGTCGCGGGCTGAGCCCCGGCGAGTCGCGGTCTGGGCGCGGCGAGTCGCGCTGTCGGTGCGCGCGAGTCGCGGACTGCGTGTGCGGAGGCGAGAGCCGCGGCCGAGTACGGGGCGCACCCAGGACGGATGCCCGCTCGCGGCCAGGCCTCCGATCGCTCACGCCAAGACTCACGCGGTGTCGGCGGCCAGGCCTCCGATCGCGGCGGCGCAGCCCGGGCTGCCGGCGGCGCCGCGCAGGGTGCGGGGCCGCTCCTCGCGGGTCAAGGGCGCCTGGCGGCGTCGCTGACGCGATCGCTTCGCGACCCTTGACCTGCGCGCCTCCGCGGCCCCTTCGGCAGGCCCCGCGGGCAGGCCGGAGCCCGCCCGCCCCGGCGCGCGGCGCCGCCGGCAGGTCCCGTGGGCGCGGGCTCGCCCGGGGAGCGACTGCACACACCGCGGGTGGGTGAAGTCGCTGGTCAGGGCGTTGGTGTCGGCTCGAGCGCGGGCTCGCGCACCCCGACCGCGACTCGCCCGCACTCAGCCCGCGACTCGCGCGCACCCACGACGCGACTCGCGCGTACTCAGCCCGCGACTCGCCCACACCCAGAGCGCGACTCGCCGGGGTGCTTATCGCACATCACTTGCGACTGCCGAATCTCAGCGGTTGCTACTAGTGTGAGCCGAGGTCATCCGACCGCTACCCACCGCGTGCGAGGGAGGTCGCATGGTCTCCACCCAGGTGCCCCTGGCCATGCACATGAGCGACGGGTTGGTGAACGCGCCCACCGCGGTCGGGTTCGGCCTCGTCGCGGCCGTCGGTCTCGCGATCGCGGTGCACCGGGCGCGCGCCGACCTCGACGATCGGACGGCCCCGATGGCGGGGCTGGTGACCGCGTTCGTCTTCGCCGTCCAGATGATCAACTTCCCGATCCTGCCGGGCGCGAGCGGGCACCTGCTCGGCGGGGCGCTGGTCGCGATCCTCGTCGGCCCGTGGGTCGGGTCGCTGTGCATCGCGATCGTGCTCGCGGTGCAGGCCCTCCTGTTCGCCGACGGCGGGCTCACCGCGCTCGGCACCAACATCGTCAACATGGCGCTGGTCGGGGTGTTCGCCGGCCACCTGGTCGCCACGGCGCTGCGCCCGCTCGCCCGTCGCGGCCGGGCCGGCCTGCTGACCACCGCGTTCGTCGCCGCCCTGGTCAACACGGTCGTCGCCGCGCTGGCGTTCGTCGTGGAGTACGCGATCGGCGGCGCCGGCGGGGCGACGCTGGGCACGGTCGCCGCGCTGATGCTCGGCCTGCACGTGCTGATCGGCATCGGCGAGGGGATCATCACGGCGGCCACGGTCGGGGCGGTGGCCGCGGTGCGGCCCGACCTGCTGCACCTGCTGCGCGGCGCCCCCACCACCCCGCTCGAGGTGCGCGGGAGCGCGGCGTGAGCGCCCCCGTCGGCAACCGCAGGGCCGCGGGCTTCTTCCTCGGCTTCCTCGCGGTGGCGCTCCTCGTCGCGGGCGGCCTGTCGTACTTCGCCAGCCCCGACCCGGACGGCCTCGACACCGTCACCCTCCACGGGTGCGAGGTCGTCGAGACCGAGGCGGGCGAGCAGCTGGAGGGCACCTGCATCGCCCAGAACGCCGACGACCACGCGCTCGCCGACAGCCCGCTGGCCGACTACGCCGTCGGCGGCGGCGACGGCACGGTCGGGCTCGCCGGGGTGATCGGTGTGCTCGTCACCCTCGTCGTCGCCGGTGGGTTGTTCTGGCTGTTGCGCCGGCGCCCACCGGAGAAGCGGTAGTGGGCGCGGGCCACAGCCACCCCCTCTACCTGCCCGGGGAGTCGCCGGTGCACCGGCTCCCGGCCGAGGTGAAGATCGTCGCGGCGTTCGGGGTGGTGCTGTGCGTGGTGGCCACCCCACGCGAGGCGTTCTGGGTGTTCGGCGGCTACCTGCTGCTGCTCGCGGCCGTCTGGGTGGCGGCGCGGATCCCACCCGGGTGGATCGCGCGGCGCGCGCTCATCGAGGCGCCGTTCGTCGTGCTCGCGGTGCTGCTGCCGTTCACCGGTGGGGAGCCGCACGTGGAGATCGCGGGCGGCGTGACGCTGTCGGAGCCGGGACTGCTCGGCGCCTGGAACATCCTCGTGAAGGGCACGCTCGGCGTGCTCACCTCCCTCACGCTCGCCGCCACCACCCCGCTGCGCGACCTCCTGCTCGGGCTGCAGCGGCTGCACGCGCCCGCGATCGTCGTCACGATCGCCACGCTCATGCTCCGCTACGCCGACGTGATCGTCGGCGAGGCCCGCCGGATGCGCCTCGCCCGCATCTCCCGCGGGCACGACCCGCGCTTCCTCTGGCAGGCCGGGGCCACCGCCCGCGGCGTCGGGTCGCTGTTCGTCCGCTCCTACGAGCGCGGCGAGCGGGTGCACCTGGCGATGGTGTCGCGCGGCTGGACCGGGAGGATGCCGGCGCTGTCGCAGCAGCGGACGAGCCGGGCGCAGTGGCTCACCGGGCTCGCCGCCGTGGGCGTCGCGGCCGCGCTCGCCGTCACCGGGTGGGTGGTCGCGTGAGCACCGCGCCCGAGCCCGCCACGGCCGCAGCCCCCTCCCCCGAGCCGCCCTCGCTCGAGGTGCGCGGGCTCGCCTTCGCCTACCCCGACGGCCACCAGGCCCTCTACGGCATCGACCTCACCGTGCGCCGGGGCGAACGGGTGGCCCTGCTCGGCCCGAACGGCGCCGGCAAGACCACGCTGGTGCTGCACCTCAACGGCATCCTCACGCCCGGCAGGGGGTCGGTGGTCGTCGGCGGGCTGCCGGTGGAAAAGCAGCACCTGCGGGAGATCCGCAGGCGCGTCGGGATCGTCTTCCAGGACCCCGACGACCAGCTGTTCCTGCCGACCGTCGGCGAGGACGTCGCGTTCGGCCCCGCGAACTTCGGCGTGAGCGGCGCCGAGCTGGAGGCGCGGGTGGAGGCGGCGCTCGCCGCGGTCGGGATGAGCGAGCACCGCGACCGCTCGCCGCTGCACCTGTCCGGCGGGCAGCGCAGGCGGGTCGCGCTCGCCACCGTGCTGGCCTGCGAGCCGGAGATCCTCGTGCTCGACGAGCCCTCCACCAACCTGGACCCGGTGGCCCGCCGCGAGCTCGCCGAGGTGCTGCTCGGGCTGGACACGACGATGCTGATGGTCACCCACGACCTGCCGTACGCGCTGCAGCTGTGCCCGCGCAGCGTGGTGCTCGACGACGGCGTCGTCGTGGCCGACGGCCCGACCCGCGAACTGCTCCGAGACACCGAGCTGCTGCGCCGGCACCGCCTCGAGCTCCCCTTCGGCTTCAGCCTGTGAGGGGGGCGTCGTGCATCACCTGCACCACCGGCCGGAACCCGACGCGCTCGTAGCGGCGCACGGCGGCGGTGTTGTCCGCCGCGACGCTGATCGTCCCCGAGGTCGAACGTCGGGCCCGAGGGCACGAGCCGGCACATCGCGTAGCCGACCACCTCGTCGGCGCCCTCGCGGCGGGCGAGGAAGAGCAGGCCGCTGCCGTCCTGCAGCCAGGCGACGTACTCGCGGCGACGGAGCTCCCACGCCTCGCCGGCCGGACGCACCGGCACCCGCCCGTCGACGACGGCCCGGTGGTGCTCGACCATCGCCTTCCACAGCGGGGCCAGCGCGTCGACGTCCGGCAGCCCGCCGGGCGTGATCACCACGTCCACCCCGCGCGCTCCTACTGCTGCGGGGGCGGGGCGGGGTAGCCCGGGCGCGGGCCGCCGTTGCCCCTCCCGCTCTGGTCGGTCGGGGTCTGCGGGATCCCCCGCGGTGGGGTGGGCAGCGAGCTCTCCGGCGCCGGCGGCTGAGGCTGCTGCGGCGGCTGGGGCTGGGGCTCGGGCCGGGGCTGCGGGCGCTCCTCCCGGGGCGGGGCCGGGGTGGGGTCCGCCTGCGGGGCGGGCCGCGCCTGCGGGTTCGACGCCGAGGACGTGCCCGGGGTGTCCGGGATCGGCGCGCCGATCGGCGGCACCTCCTTGCGGGCCTGCGCCTCGGCGTCGGCGACCACCTTCGCGATCTCCGGGTCGCCGGTCGTGTCGAACCAGCCCTTGATCGACTCGTCGTCCTCCTCGGGCTTGGCGCGCAGGGCCTCCTCGTCGACCGGCGACGGTTCGAAGCGGAACACGCCGTCCTCGCCGGGCGCACCGAGCATGCGGGTGAAGCCCTCCAGCGCCTTGCCGAAGTCCGACGGCACGATCCAGACCTTGTTGGCCTCGCCCTGGGCCATCTGCGGCAGCGTCTGCAGGTACTGGTAGGTGAGCAGCTCGGGCGTCGGGCGGGCCGCCTTGATCGCGGCGAACACCTTCTCGATCGCCTTGGCCTGGCCCTGCGCCTGCAGGTACTGGGCCGCCCGCTCGCCCTGCGCGCGCAGGATGCGCGACTGCCGCTCGGCCTCCGCGTCGAGGATGGCCGCCTGCTTGGCGCCCTCGGCGGTGAGGATCTGGCTCTGCTTCTGGCCCTCGGCGCTGCGGATGGCCGACTCCCGCTGGCCCTCCGCGGTGAGGATCATGGCCCGCTTCTCGCGGTCGGCCTTCATCTGCCGCTCCATCGACTCCTGGATCGACGGCGGCGGGTCGATGGCCTTGATCTCGACGCGGCTCACGCGGATGCCCCACCGTCCGGTGGCCTCGTCCAGCTCGCCGCGCAGGACGGTGTTGATCTGGTCGCGGGAGGTGAGCGTGTCCTCCAGCGTCATGCCGCCGACGACGTTGCGCAGCGTCGTCGTGGTGATCTGCTCGACGCCGGTGATGTAGTCGGAGATCTCGTAGACGGCCGCCTTCGGGTCGGTCACCTGGAAGTAGACGACGGTGTCGATGTTGACCGTCAGGTTGTCCTGGGTGATCACCGGCTGCGGCGGGAACGAGACCACCTGCTCGCGCAGGTCGATGCGCTCGCGCACCCGGTCGATGAACGGCACCAGGAACACCAGGCCCGGGTCGGCGGTGGCCTTGTAGCGCCCGAGGCGTTCGATCACGGCGGACGTGGCCTGCGGGATGATCTGCACCGCTTTGACCAGCGACACCACGACGAGCAACACCAACAGCACCACGACGATCAGCACGACGGTGCCTTCGGTCACGGCAGCCCCCTCGAATAGAGCGGTCGGAAGTTTCAGTCCTGTGCGACGACGACCGCGGTGGCGCCGGAGATGTTCAGCACGGTCACGCGGGCCCCGGGCTCGATCGGGCCGTGCCCCTCGCTCGTGCGGGCCGACCACAGCTCACCGCCGATCTTCACCCGGCCACCGTGCTCGTCGACCCGTGACACCGCGACGGCGGTGCTGCCCAGCAACGCCTTGTGGTGCATCACGGCCGGGTCGACGCCGCGTTCGAGGCGGCGGCGCAGCGCCGGGCGGACCGCGAACAGCAGCAGCACGGACACGACGGCGAACACGACGCCCCCGACCACCGGCCCGCCGACGAAGAACGACACCCCGCCCGCGGCCAGCGCGCCGCCCCCGAGCATCAGCAGCACGAACTCGCCGGACAGCAGTTCGGCCACGATCAGCAGCACGCCGACGATGAGCCAGATCACGGCGGCCGTCATGGCGCCGATCCTGCCAGAACGCCCGCTTCCGCGTGGCCGCTCGAGATCATGTGGTTACGAAGTCGATGAGCCGCTCGACGGCACCGATCAGCGGCGTCTCCAGGTCGCGGTAGGTGCGGACCGCGCCGAGCACGCGGCGCGCCCCCTCCGCGGGCTCGCCCCAGCCCAGCGCCCGGCAGACGCCGGTCTTCCAGTCGGTGCCCCGCGGCACCTGCGGCCACGCCCTGATCCCCACGACCGACGGCTTCACCGCCTGCCACACGTCGACGTAGGGGTGGCCGGTGACGAGCACGTGCGGGCCCGCGACCGCGGCCGCGGCGCGGGTCTCCTTGGAGCCCTCGACGAGGTGGTCGACGAGCACCCCGAGCCGCCGCTGCGGGCCCGGCTCGAACTCGGCCACCGCGGCGGCGAGGTCGTCCATGCCGTGCATCGGCTCCACGACGACGCCCTCGACGCGCAGGTCGTGACCCCACACGCGCTCGATGAGCTCGGCGTCGTGCAGGCCCTCCACCCAGATCCGGGCCGCGCGCGCGGTGCGGGCGCGCAGCCCCTCGACGCGCACCGACCCGGACGCGGAGCGGGCCGGCCGGGCCGGGGCCCGGCGCGGGACCACGAGCGTCGCCGGCGCGCCCTCGTACAGGAACGCCGCGGGTCGCAGCGGGAACACCCGCCGCCCGCCGTGGCGGTCCTCGAGGGTGACGGCGCGCGCGTCGACCTCCACGACCGCCCCGCAGAACCCGCTCTCCGGGTCCTCCACCACGAGGCCGATCTCGGCCGGCACCTCCGGGATCTGCTTGCGCCTCCGGACGCGGGTGCCGTCGGCGGTGAAGGCCCCTCGGTAGTCGTGTGCACGGGTCACGGCCCCTTGTCTACCGGGCGGCCGAACCCGCACCCGAGCGCGACACGCCGGGTCACCGCGCGTGAGCTGCGGCAACGGAGCGTGCTCGGCTTCACCCCCAGGCGGCGGTGCCGACGCACTCGGACGTGGATAGCCTTTCGCCGTGCCCTGCCCCTCCGCCACCTTCACCGTGTGGGCCTCGGCCTGGCTGGTGGGCGCCGCCGCGCCCGACGACGTGCTCGACGCGCTCGTTCCGTGGGCGGACGCGCACGACGTCCAAGCCGCCGATTCGGACACTGCGCACCAGACGAACCTGCCCGCCCCCGGGGAGCCGGTGAGCTCCCCCGCGTTCCTGCTGGCGGCGCTGCGCCGCGCCGCCGCCGGGCGCGCGGCCGCCGGTCCGGCGCGCCTGGTGCTGCCCGCGCCCGGCGACGTACGCGGCCTGCCCGGCCCGGGCGCGTTCAGCACCGCAGCGATCACGGCGGGCGAAGGTGTGCTCTTCCCGGACACCGGGCCGGGAGGTGGGCTGGGGATCGTGCCCACCCGGGTGGCCGACGGCGTGCTGCGCTGGACCGTCTACCGGGTGCCGGAGCCCGGCCCGCCGCCGGAGTTCGTGGCCCTGAGCCACGCCGAGCGCGAGCTGCGCGAGCAGGTGCGGCAGTCGACGTCGGTGCTGACCTCGCTCGGGATCGCACGGCACCGCCCGGGGGTCCGCGAGGAGATCGCCGCCGCCCTGCGCGCCCGGCCGACGGCGCTGTGGCCCGCCGGCATGCCGCAGCAGGCGCTGCGGGTCCTGCAGCACGCCGACGAGGTGGAGGCGATCCTCGCCGCGGCCAAGGTCGACGACCCGGGCGGCGCGCTGTCGGCGTCGGCCGCGAACGCCCGCCGGGAGGCGCTGCGCCCGGTCGAGACGGCGGTGCGGGTCGCCCGGCGCGCGGCGGTGGCCGAGGCGGTCCGCGTGCTGGCGAGCAGCCCCCTGGTCTGACCCGCCCCGGGGCGAGCCGCTTTACCGTCGCCTTGCCGTCGCGTGGTCCCGCGCTGGTCGGCAGGGGTCTAGCCTGGTCCGCGCCGGATGCCCCGGCGACCCGACGATCGAGGGCGGGGCGGTGACCGTGGACCTTCGCTTCGCGGCTTTCGTCCGGATCACCCGTGACCCGGAACTCCGCAGGCTGCTCGTCAACCACGCCGACCGGATCGACCACGACCGGCACGGCCGCGGGGCGCCGCCGGGCACCCCCTTCCTCGCGCTGACGTGGTCGCCGCTCGGGTCCGCCGGGGCGGCCTGCGGCGCCGAGCTGCTGACCGCGCGCGTCCACGTGCCCCGCGGCGACGGGCGCGACCCCCGCTTGGTCGACACCGCGCTCCTCGAGACCGTCCCCCGCAGGCTGGAGGCGGCGCTCACGGTCGCATCGCTCGACCCTCCGGTCAGGGCGCTGTGGCTGGGCACGTCCTGCGTGACGGTGGACGGCACGCGCGACACCCTCTCGCAGGCCAGCACGTTCGAGATCTCCGCTGCACCGCCGGGTCGCGGGCAGGCCGTGGTGCCCCGCCTCACCCCGCGGACCGCGGGCCGGCACCGCGTCCCCCGCGCCCTCGCCCGGGTGCCCGACCTCGCCTGAGCCGCGATGCGACGGCCGCGGGAGGGGAGGCGCCGTGCGGACCCGGATCATCAGCGTGGCGGTGTGGGCGGCCGTCCTGGCGATCGCCCTGTTCGGCGTGCCGCTGGCCGTCGCCGTCCACGAGTACGCGATGCGGGTCGAGCAGGGCGAGCTCGCGCGCGTCGCCCGCAACACCGCGATCTCGGTGGCGGGCGACGTCTCCGACGAGGAGCGGATCCGCAGCATCGCGCTGCCGCGCCGGCTCACCGTCGCGGTCCACGGCGAGGACGGCGAGCCGCTGTTCGGCGTCTGGCCGCGCGCGGGCCGGGCGGAGCTCGACCGGGCCCTCGAGGGCGAGGCCACCGGGACGCGGGCCGGCGGGGAGATGGTCGTCTCCGTGCCGGTCACGCACGAGGACGACGTGATCGGCGCGGTTCGGGTCTCCGCGTCGGATCGCCCCGTGCTGGCGGGCGTGGCGCTCGTCTGGGCCGGGATGATCGCGCTCGCCGCCGTCGCCGTCGGCGCCGTCTGGGCGCTGGCGCAGGGGCTCGCGCACCGGCTCACGCGCCCGCTCGAGGACCTCGTCGTGGCCGCCCACCGCCTCGGCGACGGCGACTTCAGCGTGCGCACGAAGCGCGGCGGGATCCCGGAGATCGACTCGGTGGGCAGCGCGCTCGACCACACCGCGGAGCGGCTCGACGACCTGGTCGCCCGGGAGCGCGCGTTCTCCGCGGAGGCCTCGCACCAGCTGCGCACCCCGCTCGCCGGGCTCCGGATGCGCCTCGAGGCGGCCCTGGAATCGCCGGGCCAGGACCTGGAGGCGGCGATCGTCGCGAGCCTCGCCGACGCCGACCGCCTCGAGGCGACGATCGAGGAGCTGCTGGCCCTCGCCCGCGACGGGCGGTGCGGCCGGGCGGACCCGGTCGACCTGCGCGCCCTGCTCGACGAGCTGTCCGCGGGCTGGCGCGACCGCCTCGCGCTCCACGGGCGCGACCTCGACGTCGCGATCGGCCCGCAGGTGCCTGCCGCGTGCGCGTCGGCGGCGGCGGTGCGGCAGGTCCTCGCCGTGCTGGTCGACAACGCGAGCACGCACGGTGCGGGGACCGTGACGGTGCGGGTCCGCGAGGCCGGCGACGCCGTCGCGATCGACGTGGCCGACGGCGGGCCGGGCCTCGACCGGCCGGACGTGATCCTCGCCGACCGCGCGGCGCGCAACGGCCACGGGCTGGGCCTGCCCCTGGCGCGCCGGCTCGCGGAGGCCGAGGGAGGCCGGCTCGAGCTCGCCCAGCGGAGCCCGCCGGTGTTCACCCTGCTGCTGCCGCCCGCCGTCGACGGTGCCGTGGCCGAGCCGCGGCCGGCCTGACCCTCAGTCGCGACCCGGCTCCTCCTCCGGCCCGCCGAGCTCCAGCCGGTACCCGTGACCGCGCAGGGTCACGATCCTCGGCACGAGCGCGGCGCCCCCGGCCGCCGAGTCCGCGATCTTGCGGCGGAGCGCGGCGATGTGCACGTCGAGGGTCTTGGTCGACCCGAACCAGTTCTCGTCCCAGACGTCGGCCATGAGGGTCTCGCGGCTCAACGCCACCTCCGGCTCGGCCGCCAGCCGCGCGAGCAGGTCGAACTCCTTCGCGCGCAGGCACAGCTCCCGTCCGGCGAGCTCCGCGCGGCGCCGCGCGACGTCGACGACGAGGTCGCCGACCGGCCGCACCGGCGACGCCCCCGCCCGCACCTCGGTGCGGCGCAAGTGGGCCCGGATGCGGGCGTGCAGCTCGGCCAGCCGGACCGGTTTGACGAGGTAATCGTCCGCCCCGGCCTCCAGCCCGACCACGACGTCCATCTCCGACGCGCGGGCGGTCAGCATGACGATGACGCACCCCGGCCGGGCGCGGCGCAGCTGGCGGCAGACCTCGACGCCGTCGACGTCGGGCAGCCCGAGGTCGAGCAGCACCAGGTCGGCGCCCGCCGCCCCGGCCAGCCCGGCCGCGCCGGTCCGGGCCCAGACGACCTCGTAGGCGTGGTTGCGCAGGCTCCCCGTCAGCACCTCGCCGATCGACGGGTCGTCCTCGACGAGCAGGATGCGGCCGACGACGGCGGGCCGTCCGCCGGCGGCGGGGGCGCACGCGGCGGTCATCACGCCGACGACGGCAACCCGGCGCCGACCCGCTCCGGGCGCGTCTCGTCGGGGGTGGCGGCCAGGGCGTCCGGGCCGTAGCGGGCCTCGACCCAGTCGTTGTGGTACACGGTCTCGAGGTAGCGCTCCCCGAGGTCCGGTGCGATGGCCACCGCGATCTCGCGCCCCGACCCGTGCCGGGCGAGCCAGCGCACCGCCCCGCTCACGACCGTGCCGGTCGACCCGCCGAACAGGTACCCGGCCCGGGCGAGGCGCCAGCAGGCGCGGATCGTGTCGGCCTCCTCGACGAGGACCACGTCGTCGACGTAGGCCTCGTCGAGCAGCGGCGGGCGCACCCCCATGCCGAGCCCGGGGATCATCCGGCGGCCGGGAGGCCCGCCGAAGGTGACCGAGCCGACGCTGTCGACCGCGACGACGCGCACGAGCGGGTGCCAGGTGCGGAAGTAGCGGGCGCAGCCCATGAGGGTGCCCGTGGTGCCGGCCCCGATGAAGACCACGCTCAGGCGCGGGAACTCGCGCGCGATCGCCGGGGCCGTGGTGCGGTAGTGCGCGCGGACGTTGCCGGGGTTGCTGTACTGGTTCAGCCACACGTACCGGTCGTCCGACGCGCAGAGCGCCCGGACGAAGTCGATCCGCGCCTGGACGAGCCCGCCTGCGGGATCGGCCTCGTCGATCACGTGCACCTGGGCGCCGAGCGCCTCCATGAGCCGCCGCGTGGTCGGGCTGCAGCGCGAGTCGGTGACGCACAGGAAGCGGTAGCCCTTGCTGGCCGCGATCATGCTGAGCGCCACGCCGAGGTTCCCGGACGACGACTCGACGATGATCGACCCCGGGAGCAGCACGCCGTCCCGCTCGGCGCTGTCCACCATCTCGGCCGCGGCCTTCAGCTTGATCGAGCCTGCGAAGTTGAAACCCTCGCACTTCAGGAAGAGGCCCTGCCCCACGATCGGCCGGAGGTCGACGTAGAGCGAATCCTCGGTGAAGCCGTGAGGATGGGAGATGACCGGCACGGTGGCCTCCTGACTGCGTGTCCCGCCGATCAGCCGGACCGGCGGGGATCGTGGAAGAACTCGTCGCCGCCGAGCGGCGTGTGGGACGAAGACGACATCGGACCTCCTGTTCACCCCAGCAACGCGCCCTCGTCGGGCAGGGCGGGCGCGCGATCCGGCTCCCGCTGCGCCCCGTCGTCGAGGAGGCCGGCGAGATCGGCGAGCACCGGGTGGCGCACGATGTCCTTCAGCGACACCGCGCGGTCCAGCGCGACCACCAGCTTCACCGCCGACAGCGACGTGCCGCCGCGGTCGAAGAAGTCGTCCTGCCGCCCGACCTCCTCGGGCGCCACCCCCAGCACCCCCGCCCAGGCCGCGGCCAGCCGACGCTCGGTGGGCGTGCGCGGCGCGTCGCGGTCCTGGGCGCACGCGAGCTGCCCGGCGAGCGCGGTGAGCGCCCTCTTGTCGATCTTGCCGTTGCCGGTGACGGGCAGCTCCGCGCGCCAGTGGACGACCGACGGGACCATGTACTCGGGCAGGGACGCCCCGAGCCGCTCCCGCAGCGCGTCGCCGTCCACCGGCTGCTCGCCCGTGCAGAACGCGACGAGGTGCCGGTTGCCGTCGGCGCGCTCGGCCACGACCACCGCGGCGTCCCGCACGCCGGGCGTGCGCAGCACGGCGTTCTCGATCTCGCCGAGCTCGATGCGGAACCCGCGGATCTTGACCTGGCTGTCGCGGCGGCCGAGGAACTCGAGCTTCCCGTCGGGGCGCCAGCGGCCGCGGTCACCGGTGCGGTAGAGGCGCTGGTCGGGCCGGTGGGGGTCGGTGGTGAACGCCTGCCGGGTGCGGGTGCGGTCGTTGATGTACCCGCGTCCGACGCACACCCCGGAGAAGACGATCTCACCCGGTGCGCCGAGCGGGACCGGGGCCAGGTTCTCGTCGACGACGTAGGCGCGCACGTTGCGGACCGGCCGCCCGAGCGGCACGCGGCCCCCCTCGGGTGGGCGGTCCATCACCTCGTGGTTGGTGTCGTCGGAGGTCTCGGTCAGCCCGTAGGCGTTCACGAGGACGACCCCGGGGAAGGCCGCGAACCAGCGCTGCACGAGCTCGGTCTTCAGCGCCTCCCCGGTGGCGGACACGCAGCGCAGGTCCGGCAGCGCGCACGGCCGCTGCTCGAGGTAGGACAGCACCGCCTCGAGGTAGGAGGGCACGAGCTGCAGCACCGCCACCCGGCCGGCGCGCGCGGTCTCGACGAACCGCGCGACGTCGAGCACCGTCGCCTGCGGGACCAGCAGGGTCCGGCCGCCGACCAGCAGCGCGGAGACCAGCTGCCACAGCGAGATGTCGAAACACTGGGGCGCGGTCTGGGCGACGACGTCGCCCTGGCCGATGCCGAGGTCCTCGATCTTCGCGAGGACGTGGTTGAGCATGCCGGCGTGCTCGCACATCGCCCCCTTCGGCTCCCCGGTGGAGCCGGAGGTGAAGTAGATGTAGGCGAGCTGATCGGGCGTGACCTCCACCCCGAGGTCGGTGTCGGCGGCGTGCGCCTCGGCCCCGGCGTCGGCCACTGCGTCGGCCACTGCGTCGGCCACTGCGTCGGCCACGGTGAGCGCCCGGATGTCGCCCTCGCACAGCTCGACGGCCCGCGCCAGGTTCGCCGTGCTGCCGTCCTCGGTGAGCACGAGCCGGCACTCGGCCCGGGCGAGGGTGGTGGCGATCCGCTCGGCCGGGAAGTGCGGTTCGATCGGCAGGTAGGCCCCGCCGGCCTTGAACACGGCGAGCACCGCGGTCAGCCAGTCGAGGTCGCGCTCGGTCACGACCGCCACGACCTCCTCGCGGCGCAGCCCGCGGGCCAGCAGCGCACGCCCCAGCCGGTTGGCGCGGGCGTTGAGCTCTCGGTAGGTGAGCCGACCGTGCCCGTGCTCGGCGGCGACGGCGTCCGGGTGCAGCCGCACCCGCTCCTCGAACAGCTCGTGGACACGCCGGTTCGGCAGCTCCCGGCGCGGTCCGGCGAGCCCGTCGAGCTGGAGCCGGAGCTCGTCGTCCGACAGCAGGCTCGCCCGCCCGGGGTCGGCGTCCGGGTCGGCGCTGAGGGCGGCGAGCGCCGCGCGGTGGTACCCGCCGATCCGGGCGGCGGCGTCCGCGTCGAGCGCGTCGCGCCGGTACCGCACCCGCAGCCGGAGCCCCTCCCGCGCCCGCAGGACGCCGAGCGCCAGGACGACGCCACCGGGCAGCGCCTCCCCGGCACCGGGGTCGGCGGTGGGGTCGGCGGTGGGGTCGAAGGCCGTCTCGAACCGCGGCTCGGGCAGCTGCAGCTGCGCACGCAGCTCCTCGACCGGGAAGGACCGGTGGGCCTGCAGCTGCGCCTCGAGCTCGGCGGCGTCGGCGACGAGGTGTCGCCAGGACCCCGGCCGGGTCATGAGCGGGCAGGGCAGCGGGGGCGCACCGGCCTCGGCGACGTAGCCGGTCGTGATCTCGGTGTCCCCGGACAGCGCGCCGAGCACCGCGGCGTGCGCCGCCAGCAGCAGCGCGCTCGGCGGCGCACCCAGCTCCGCCGCCACCCGCTCCAGCGCGGCGGCGAGGTCGTCGGGCACCCGCGTCTCGTGGTCGGCCACCGGTGTCTCGCGGTCGACCCCCGGCTCGTGCGTCCAGCGCGGCACCCGGGTGGCCCCACCGGCCAGGAGCACCCCGGTCCAGAAGGACCGCGCGGCCTGCTGCGGCCGGGTCGTGTGTCGGGTCATCTCGTCGTCACCACCGTCCGCCGTCACCCGCCGCCCTGCAGGGCGGCCCACGTCAGGTCGTCCACCACGCCGGTGGCCGGCAGCCCCCGGGAGGTCTGGTACTCGGCCACGGCGCTCTGGGTCGAGGCGCGGTAGGCGCCGGTCGCCCGCAGCGGCTTCCCGAGGGCGACGATCAGCGCGTGTTGGAGCCGGTGCACGTCCTCGCCGGTGGCGCCGGGCCCGAGGGGTGGCCGCGGTCCGGCGGCCTGGATGGCCATCGCGGTCGACCGCCCGACCGTCCCGCTCGGGTCGCCGGCCACGCCGGCCATCGCCTGGAACCACTGCACCGCCGCCACGGTCGCCTCGTCGAAGCGGCCGTGGGCGGGACCGGTGTAGTAGCCCAGCGCGGCGAGCTGTTCCTGCACCGCCGCGACCACCGGCCCGGCGCTGCCGAGGCCGAGGCCGCCGTCCAGCTGAGGCAGGTCGGCGTAGCGGAACGGGGTGGGGGCCACCGCGTGCGGGATGGGCTCGGGCGCGGTCGGCTGCGCCACCGGCTCCGGGGTCGGCTCCGGCGTCGGGGGCGGCGTCGGAGCGGGCGCTGGAGCGGGCGCTGGAGCCGAGGCGGGGATGGCCGGGACCGGGGTGGGCGCCGTCGTCGCCGCGGGCGCGGCCGCGATGGCCGGCTGCGCCGGCGCGTGCACCTGCGGCAGCTGCGCGGTGAGCACCCGGGTGTCGACGACCTGCACGACGCCGAACGCGTCCAGGCCGAGCAGCACGACGAGCACCGCGACCAGGGCGAGGTGCCCGCGCCTGCTCCTGGCCCGCTCCGCGGGGGACGGCACGGTGAGCCCGCCGCGCACGTCGCGCGCCGGGTTGCCGACCCACTGCGCCCCGGGCGGGACCTGCTCGCCCTTCATGAGGAAGGCGTCGGCTCCGAGCTCGGACCGGTCCCCCATCGTGACGCCGTAGTGGACCCACGCCCCGACCCCGACCGTGCAGCCCGAGCCGATCACGATGCGGTCGGACTTGAACGCGCCGTCCTCCTGGGAGTGGCACTGGATGTGCGAGCCCGCGTTGAGGGCGACGTCGTCGCCGATCGTCACGAGCGTCTTCTCGACGATCCCGCAGCCGTCGTCGAACAGCCGCCGCCCGACCTTCACCCCCAGCAGCCGCCACGCGATGGCCTTGAACGGGGTTCCGTTGAGGACCTGCAGGTGGGTCTGCACGAGCGCGCCCTTCCAGAAACGCTCGTGGCGCCAGAACTCGCGCGTGTAGATCGAGCAGTTCAGCGGGCGCAGGCGCCGGAACCCGGTCGAGGCGCGCTCGACGAACGCGAACCATAGGGTGGTGAACACCAGGACGGAGACGGTGGCGATCGCCACCGAGGTCACCCCGGCGAACCAGTGGGTGTCGACGGCGATCGCGTACAGCAGCATCACCGCGAACACGTGCACCCACCGCCCGAACAGGTACAGCAGCATCGACACGGCGTTGTGCCGGTTCTTGGCGTGCAGCCGGTGGCGCCGCTCCAGACGGCCGATCCCGCGGTCGAGCGCGGTGTCGCGCTCCACGGTGCGCGGGATCTCGAAGCACGGCGAACCGAGCAGCCCGACGCCCTCCCGGACGGGGCCGTCGACCGGCACCATCACCTTCGTGGCGAGCAGGCAGTTGTCGCCGGTGCGCCCACCCGCGGGGTAGACGACGCGGTTGCCGAGGAAGTTGCGCGCCCCGATCCGCACCGGCGTCACCCGGAACGAGGTGCTCGAGTACTCGGCGTTGAGCATCGACAGGCCGTCGGCCACCATCGTCCCGGTGCCGACGGTGCACAGGTCCGGCGACTCGTCCTTGACGTCCGTGCCGAAGTTCGACCCGGTCTGCAGCACCGGCTTCAGGCGGTAGCCGAGGTAGCGCAGGTAGCCGGTGATCACGACGGTGTCGCCGAAGAGGCGCTTGTAGGTCTTGACGCCGCTGAAGCCCACGAGGGCCCGGTGGGCCGCGTAGCGGAACCCGTAGAGCGGGTACACGCGGTCGGGGCGGACGGCGAGGCGCAGCACGCGCGGGGCCACGCCCACGACGACGAGCCCGACGAGCAGTGGCGTGCAGAACAGCAGCAGCGACGCCAGCAGGACGTGGTAGTAGAACTCCCAGCTCGTGAGGACGACCTGCTCGGCCTCGAGCAACACCGCGACCTGCGGGATCTCGATCACCAGCAGCACGATCCCGCCCACGAGGAGCGGCGCGACCACCAGCAGCCTGGTCACCAGCTGCCCGACGGCGTACAGCGTGCGCCGCGCCGTCCCGCACCGCAGCCGGGGCGCATTGCGGTAGTCGGCGTCGGCGCGCTGCGCCGGCGAGCCGTGCCAGTGCTCGCCGTCGGGCACGGCCTGGCCCGGCTGCAGCGAGGAGGCGTGCCCGAGCTGGGCGCCGTCGCCGATCGAGGTCTCGATGTCGAGGACCGACTGCTCGCCGACGACCGCGTTGCGCCCGATCGTGACCCCGCCGGGCTGCAGCACCCCCGCCCGGACCCGGTAGCAGGTGATGAGGGCGTCCTTGCGGACGACGGCGCCCGCCCCGATGCGCAGCAGGTCGGTGCACACCGGCGGCATCCGCGACAGCAGCAGCACCCCGCGACCGATCTTCGCGCCGAGGGCGCGCAGGTAGAGCACCTGGATGGGCGAGCCGACGAACAGCAGCGCCGGGCTCGCGCCGATGAGCGTGCGCACCACCCAGAACCGCAGGTAGGCGAAGCTCCAGAGGCGGATCGGCGCCCGCGTCCACCGGCCGATGAGCACCCACTTCACCACGACCGGGAGGGCGGACATCCCGAAGAACGTCGCCACGGTGAACGCCACCGACCGCAGGTAGGCGTCGACGAACCCGGTGGCGCCCGTGATGAAGCCGATCCCCGCCACGAGCACGAAGGCCGCGAGGTAGGCCATGCCGAGGTAGCACAGCAGCTGCACCGCGCCGCACGCCACGTAGCGGGCCGTGCTCCCGGCCGCGTGCGCCTGCGGCGCCCCGGGCCGCGGTCCCCCGGACGACCCGTTGCTCGACGGACCGGTCGACGCCGCGGGCAGCGGCTCGGCGGCGTCGATCATCGCGGCGAGACGGCGCACCGTGGGATTCGCGTAGACGTCCTTGATCGACACCGACGGCAGGTCGGCGCGCTTGCGGATCCGGGCGCAGAGGTGCGCCATCACGAGCGAGTCGGCGCCCAGGTCTTCGAAGAAGTTGCTGTCGACGGGCACGTGCTCGACCCCGACGAGGTCGGCCAGCAGGCCGGCGACGGCCTCCTCGGTGCGGCTCGCGGTGCTGGTCGCCGCCCGGGGGGCAGGCGCCGGCGCGGGCCGGCGAGCTGGGATCATCGCGTGCCACCTCCCACGTCCCGCATCGGCTGGTCGGGATCGGGAGGACTCGCGAAGACCGCGTACACCGTTTCGCCCCGTTGCGCGGTTCGCCCGGACGCCTCACCCGGCTGCGGGTTCCGCGTCCGGCGAGGCGACAGCGCCGGGCCACCGACACGGAGCAGGACGCAGAGGCGTCACCCGGGCGCAACCTCCCGAAGCAGGCGGAGATGCAGGTGCGAACGGGTGGTTCGCGCGGCGCGCCGGCCGGGAGGTCGCCTCGAACGGTCCAGCTCGCGGCCCCGCGGCCCGGGCCGGCGGCGCGGCTCAGCTGCTCAGCGCGATGGCCACGTGCCGCGCCGGAGGCCGCGGCTGTTCTGCGGCCGGTACGCGCCGCAACCGCGTCGCCCGCAGGCGCCGCAGTCGCTGCCCGGCCGGTAGTGCTCGTGCGCCTGCCGGCTGTGCCCGCAGACGCAGGGGTCGACGGCGGCGCGCTGCGCCGGTGGGGATCCGGTCACCGGCTCGCGCCCCGCGTCGGCCGGTCGTTCGGCCGGGGCGGTGGTGCGCTGCGTGGGCAGACGGGTGAGGACGGACGGGCCCGCCGTGCCCTTGTGGGCCCGCCGATGCTGCCCCGTGCCGTCGTGGTGTCCGGACGCCGACCCGCCCATGAGTCCCCCATCCCCCGCATCGCTCCGGTGGCTCGGGAGAGCCGTGGACGCACGGTGTGTGACGGCTCGGACGCAGCGGCCGGGCCGTTACGGGCGCGGGAGCAGCGGGGGCGGCGCAGCCGGTCCGCCACCCGCCGGGGTGAGGTGAACCGGCAGCCGCCCCTCGCCCAGCCCGCGGCTGCAGGCGGGCATGCGCTCGCGCTCGCGCCGCGACGACCGGAGGTGCCACACGAGGACGCAGTCGCGGGCCGACAGCGGGCGCAGCCGCTCCCGGTCGCCGTTGCCGATCACGCGGCGGTCGACCGGCCGGGCCGGCGTGCGCCCGATCAGCCGCGACAGCCGGAGCCGGCGGGGGTCGTCCAGGGCCGGACGAGCTCCACCCTGGCCGGCGTGACGGCACGCCACCCGCCGTGGGCGCTGTCGAGGATCCGCTCCTCGCCCGCACCGATCGCTCGATCCGGCGCCGCCGGTTCGGCTGCCACATCGGGTCGTCGACCGGGTGCCACGGCAGCCCGGTCAGCTCGCCCATCCGGCGAGCCGGCGTGGTCTTCCCGGAGCCCGAGGTGCCGTGGACCGGGATCCGGGACGGTCCGCCCGCCGTGCTCCCCCGGTCCGGACGTCACGGGGACACGGTGGTCGGCATCGCAGCACGGCCACCTTCACGCAGCGAGATCGCGTGAAGGTGGCCGTGCTGCAACCGGAGCAGGTCGGGCCGCCGGCTCAGGCCGGCGTGCACCAGCGGTCGAGCAGCTCCCGGTAGATCTCGACGGCCTGTTCGACCCGGCCGGCGAGGCAGTACTCGTCGACGACGTGGCACTGGGCGGGCTCGCCCGGGCCGAGCACGACGGTCGGCGCCGGGCCGCCCTCGCCGCCGAGGATCCCGGCGAGCACGGAGGCGTCGGTGAAGAACCGGGCGGGCGGCGCCACCGCGTCCGAGGCGCCCGCCGCCTGCAGCGCGGCCCGCACCATGCCGACGAACGGCTCGTCGGCGCCGGTGTCGACCGGCGGCAGCACGACGTGATCGGCGACCTCGACCCCGTCCCCGGCGAGCAGGCCGACCTGGGCACGCAGCTTCGCCGCGTCGACCCCCGGCACGGTGCGGACGTCGAGCATGAGCTCCGCCGCGTCGGGCACGACGTTCGGGGCGACGCCGCCGCGCAGCACCCCGACGTTCGCGGTG
This sequence comes from Pseudonocardia sp., assembly GCF_035305885.1. Lineage (GTDB taxonomy): Bacteria > Actinomycetota > Actinomycetes > Mycobacteriales > Pseudonocardiaceae > Pseudonocardia. The sequence goes on along the minus strand of NZ_DATGOP010000089.1, from coordinate 15,448 downwards.
ACCGGCCCGAACCGGTCGTCGCGCGGCCAGCCGGCGTGGTCGTGCAGGGCCACCGCGGCCCGCGCCAGCCGGACGACGGCGTTGTCCCCCAGCTCGGGCGCGGATCCGTGCGCGGCGCGGCCGGTGGCGCGCAACCGCATCCAGTGCGCGCCCTTGTGCGCGATCACGAGTGCGTTCGCCGTCGGCTCCGCGACGACCAGCGGGCCACCGCGGGCCATCGCGTTCCGGCCCGCCGCGTCCAGCCCGACCAGGCCGGTGCAGCCGGTCTCCTCCCCCGCGGTCAGCACGAGCTGTACCCCGCGGCAGGTGTGCGGGCGGGCCGCGTGCTCGACCGCCGCGACCACGGCGGCGGCGACGCCGGACTTCATGTCGCTCGCGCCGCGGCCGACGATCTTCTCGCCGTCGCGTTCGGCCGCCCACGGGTCGACCGACCAGTCGTCGGAGACGGGCACGGTGTCGAGGTGGCCGGTGAACGTGAGCGGCGGGCCGTCGCCACCCGCGGTGCGGGCCACGAGCTGCTCGCGCCCCTGCTCCCACGCCAACAGCTGCGTGCCGAACCCGGCCTCCTCGACCAGCGCCGCGCAGTGGCGGGCCGCGGCCCCCTCGCCGCCCCCGATCGTCCGGAACCGGATGAGCTCGCTCAGCAGGTCGAGGGCGCCGGTCACCGCAGCACCTGCCCCTTCGTCTCGGGCAGCGTCAGGATCACGACGAACGCGATCGCGGCGCCCGTGGCGACGTACCAGAAGAACGCCAGCTCGTAGCCGGCCGCCGACAACGTCTGGATCACGAGCGGGGCGGTGCCACCGAACGTGGCGACCGTGAGGTTGTACCAGGCGCCGATGCCGAGGCCGCGCAGCTCGGTGGGGAACAGCTCGCTCATGATCGCGGGCGCGATCGAGGTCATCGCGGTGTAGAGGCCGAGCCCGACGCCGAAGACGACGAGCATGTTCCAGAACCCGGGCCCGATCAGCGCCGACAGCGGCACGATCAGCAGCGCCGTCGCGGCGGACCAGATCATGAGCTGCGGCTTGCGGCCGAACCGGTCGGACAGGACCCCCATCGGGTACTGCAGCACGACGAACAGCGCCGTCGCGGTGGACAGCGCCCAGAACACCTGACCGGCGTCCGCGCCGCGCGTGCTCACCGCGAACGGGGTGAGCGCGGAGAAGAACGTGTAGTAGCAGAGCGTGGACAGCAGCGTGAACGCGACGAGCTGCCCGACCGCCTTCGGGTGGTCGCGCAGGGTCAGCCACAGCGGGAACCGCAGCTCCTTCGCCTTGGCCTTGTTCTCCTCGAACTGCTCGGTCTCCGGCATGGCCCGCCGCAGCCACAGCCCGATGATGCCGAGCACGCCGCCGATGATGAACGGGATGCGCCACCCGTAGGCGGCCAGCTGCTCCTCCGACAGCACCGCGGTGAGCAACGCGCCGAGCAGCGAGGCGAGCAGCACCGCGGAGCCGGTGGAGATGTAGAAGAACGACGAGTAGCGGCCCCGCCGCGACGGGGGCGCGATCTCGGCGAGGTAGGCCGAGGCGTTGGAGACCTCGCCGCCCAGCGACATGCCCTGGCCGACGCGGGCGAGCAGCAGCAGGATCGGCGCGAGCCAGCCGACCTGGTCCCACGTCGGCAGGATGCCGATGATGAACGACCCGCCCGCCATGAGCATGATCGTGAGCAGCATGGCGGTGCGCCTGCCCCGCAGGTCGGCGAACCGGCCGAGCAGCCAGCCGCCCAGCGGGCGGAAGAAGAACGCGAGCGCGTACGTCGCGAACGTGTTGATCAGCGCGAGCGTCGGGTTCTCCGGCGAGAAGATCTGCGTCGCGAAGAAGATGCTGAACGTCGCGTAGATCGTCCAGTCGTACCACTCGATGGCATTTCCGACCGACGCCGCGACGAGCGTCCGGACGGGTAGCCGGTGACCCGGCGTTTCCTGGGCGAGGGACGATGTCGTTCGGTCGGGCACTGCTCACTCCGGTGTGTGTGACGGACGGTGAGGCGACATTAGGCCATTCGGCGCCCTCCGTCACGTGAGACGTCTGACGTCTCGGTGAGCGTGCTCAGCGGTCCACGGCGATCGCCACCTTCGCGCACGCATCGAGGTCGACGAGCTGCTGTTGCAGCTTGGCGCGGATCCGATCGACCGCGGCGCGGCCCAGCGGGAGCCGCAACGGCGCGGACGGCGAGCGGACGGCGTCGATGATCGCCTCCACCGCGCGGGCCGGGTCGCCGGGCTGCGCACCGTTGTCCTCGGCGAAGCGCTTGCGCAGGGCGCCCGCCGGCCCGTCGGCGTAGTCGTCGATCGGCGTGGCGCGGTGCAGGGACCGGCCGAGGAACTCGGTGCGGAACGGGCCGGGCTCGACGATCGTCACCCGGATCCCGAACGGCGCCACCTCCCCGGCGAGGGCCTCCGACGCCCCCTCCAGCGCGAACTTGCTGGTGGAGTACAGGGCGTGGCCGGGGTTGGCGACGACGCCGCCGACCGAGGACATCTGCACGATGTGCCCGCGCCTGCGGGCCCGCATGTGCGGCAGGACCGCGCGGGTGACCGCGAGCGCGCCCAGGAGGTTGACCGCGAGCAGCTCGCTGATCTGCTCGTCCGAGACCTCCTCGAGCGCGCCGACCAGGCCGTGGCCCGCGTTGTTGACGACGACGTCGATCGGCCCCGCGGCCAGCGCCGCGTCGACCGCGGCCCGGACCTGCGCGGGGTCGGTGACGTCGAGCGGGAGTGCGAGCACGGCGCCGGGGTGGGCCTCGACGAGGTCGTCCAGCGCGCGCGGGTCGCGGGCCGTCGCGACGACGGCCTCGCCGCGGGCGAGGAGGGTCTCGGTCAACGCCCGCCCGAACCCGGCGGAGCTCCCCGTGATGAACCAACGCATGTGGCCAGCGTGGCGTCCGGACATTCATATGTCCAAGACATGTTCGTTCTCGGACTCATCACCGTGCACTATGAAGAGGTGGAGCTGCGTCAGCTCGTGTACCTCGACGCCGTGGTGCGCCACGGCGGGTTCACCCGCGCCGCGGAGCAGCTGCGGGTGGCCCAGCCCGCCGTGTCGGTCCAGATCCGCAAGCTGGAGGCCGAGGTGGGCGCGCAGCTGCTGCAGCGCACCACCCGCACCGTCGCCCTGACCCACGCCGGGGAGCTCGTGCTGCGGCGCGCCCGCGCGGCTCTGGCCGAGCTCGACGCCATCCGCGACGACGTCGCCGGGCTCTCCGGCGGCCTGATCGGCCGGGTGCGGATCGGGGCGATCCAGGCGCTCGACCCGTTCGACCTGCCCGGCGCGCTCGCCGCGTTCCACCGCAGGCACCCGGGCGTCGAGCTCGCGCTCTCCTCCGGCGCGCTGCGCCAGCTGCTCGACGGCCTCGACCACGGCGAGTTGGACCTCGCGATCGGCCCGCTGCCGCCGGGGCTGCCCGCCCGGTACGCCCGCACCCCGCTGTTCACCGACGAGCTGGTGCTCGTCACCGCCCCGGACCACCCCGCGGCGGGCACCGACCCGCTGCCGCTGGCCGCGCTGCGCGACGAGCCGTTCGTGTGCCTGCCCGCCGACAGCGGGTTGCGGGCGATCCTCGACCGGCTCGCGGCCGAGGCCGGCTTCACCCCGCGCGTCCCGTTCGAGACCACGCACCTACCCCGCCTGCGCGACCTCGCCGCCCACGGGCTCGGCGTCGCGCTCGTCGCGCGGTCGGTGGCCGAGGCGGCCGGCCCGCCGGTGGCGGTGCACGGGGTCGACCCCGGCCCGCAACTGCGCCCGGTCGGGCTGCTGCACCGCGCCGACGCCGCGCTCGGCGCCGCCGCCGAGGCCTGCCGGTCGTTCCTCGCCGGGTGGACGGCACGAACGGACCTCCCGGGCCGGGCCGACACCGGCGAAGATCCACACCCATGAGCGATGGTCGAGTGGTCGTGGTGACCGGAGGCAACCGCGGGCTGGGCCGGGAGGTGGCCCGGCAGTGCGCCGCGCGCGGCGACACCGTCCTGCTCGGCGCCCGCGACCTCGCCGCCGGCGAGCGCGTGGCCCGCGCGCTGCCGGGCCGGGTGCGGGCGGTGCGGCTCGACGTCACCGACGCCGACGGGCTCGCCGCGCTCGCCGCCGACGTGACCCGCAGCGAGGGTCGGGTCGACGTCCTGGTCAACAACGCGGCCATCCACTACGACACGTGGCAGACCAGCGTCACCGCAGACCTGGGCGTGGTCCGAGAGGCCCTGGAGACCAACCTGCTCGGCGCCTGGCAGACCACGCTCGCCCTCCTGCCGCTGCTGCGCCGCAGCGCCCACCCGCGGATCGTCATGGTGAGCAGCGAGGGCGGCTCGCTCGCCTCGATGGGCGGCGGCACCCCCGCCTACAGCGTCAGCAAGGCGGCGCTCAACGCGCTCACCCGCACCCTGGCCGGCGACCTGCGCCGGGAGGGCATCCTCGTCAACGCCGTCTGCCCGGGCTGGGTGGCCACCGACATGGGCGGTCCCGGCGGGCGCCCGGTGGCCGAGGGCGCCGCCAGCATCATGTACGCGGTCGACCTGCCCGACGGCGGCCCGACCGGCACCTTCACCCGCGACGGGCGCCCCGTGCCCTGGTGACGATCACGGCGAGCCGGGATCGCGCGCCTCGCGCACGGCCGCCGCGACCAGGGCCCGCAGCTCGTCGGCGCCGCGGGCCCGCTCGCCCTCCAGCTCGCGGCGCAGTCGCTCCAGCTCGGCGTCGGCGCGGGCGCGCAGCGCCGCCTCCGCCTCCGCGCGGTCCCGGGCGCGGGCCAGCTCCCGGTCGAGCCGCTCGCGGGTCTGCCGTTCCGCGGTGAGCGCGGCGACCGCCTCGTCCCGTTCGCCCGCCAGCTCCCCGCGGACGCGGTCGGCCTCGGCCGCCGCCCGCTGTGCCTCGTCCCGTGCCGCGGTGGCGCCCGCCAGCTCCGCCGCGGTGTCGGCGAGCTGCGCGCGCAGCGCGTCCCGCTCGGCGCGGTGTTCGTCCGCGCGGGCGCGGGCGGCGTCCCGCTCGGTGACGGCGCGCTCGGCCCGCACCCCCGCCTCCCGGGCCGCCGCCTCGGCCTCGGCGGCCCGTTGCTCCGCGGCGTCGGCCCGCTCCTCGGCCCGCTCCCGCGCCGCCACGGCCTCCTGCGCCTGCTGACGCGCCGCGCCGAGCGCCTCGGTGGCCTCGAGGGCCTGGCGCGCCGCCGCTGCGGCCCGCTCGACGGCGGCCGCCTTCTCCTCCTCCGCCTGCGCGGCCTGCTCGCGCGCGAGCCGGGCGTCCCGCTCGGCCCGCTCCCGGGCCTGCTGCGCCTCCACGCGGGCGGCCTCCGCCTCCGCCGCGGCCCGGTTGGCCGCCTCCACGGCGGCGAGCGCGCCGCCCTCCACCTCGTCCAGCCGCGTCCGGACGGCGGCGAGGGCCTCGGCGAGGTCGGCGACCGGCCCCCGCAGCGCGTCGACGTGCTCGCGGAGCCGATCGGCGTCCAGTTGGAACGTCGCGCGGCCCGCGTCGAGGCCCAGCGCCTCCAGCGCGTCGCGCTCCGCCCGGGCCATCTGCGCGCAGGTCTTGCCACCCGGCCAGCGGGTGTCCTTGCAGAACGAGCGGCGCCGCCCGCCCTGGGGGCCCGGAGGGGGCAGCTCGGCCCGGCACTTGCTGTAGCCGCAGCGTACGACCTCGTCGATCATGGTCTCGCAGGTTACACGTTCGACGTTTCCAAACTCAGCACCCCTCTTCGAGTTCAGAAACTCAAACCAGCAACCAACGAAACGGGTGTTTCGTTGGCGCGGACCCCGTCTGATGGGCCTCTGGAGATGGACCCTGCCGATGCAGCCCGGTCGCGGCCCTCTGCTCGGGCACCGCACGAGCTGGGCGCCTCGGGTGCCTGGGTACCGTGGTGATCGATGGCCGGCCCCGACGACCGCACCCCCGTCCTGCTGAGCGCCGCCCGCACCCCGGTCGGCCGGTTCTCCGGTGCCCTACGCGGCATCGACGCCGTCGACCTGGGTGCGCACGCGATCCGCGCCGCGCTCGACCGGGCCGGCAACCCGGTCCCCGACCAGGTCCTCCTCGGCAACGTCGTGCAGGCGGGCAACGGGCAGAACCCGGCGCGGGTTGCGGCGACCCGCGGCGGCGTACCCATGACGGTGCCCGGGATCACCCTCAACAACGTGTGCCTCGCGAGCCTGAGCGCGGCCGGGCTCGCCGCCACGCTCGTGCGCGCCGGTGAGCTCGACGTCGCCCTCGTCGGCGGCTTCGAGTCGATGAGCCGCGCCCTGCACGGCGTCCCGGTGCGCGCCGCGCCGCGCGTGGGCGACGGCGCCATGGTCGACCTCCTCGTCCGCGACGGCTTGTGGTGCGCGCTCTGCGAGCAGGGCATGGGCGAGATGTCCGACGGGGTGACCAGCGAACTCGGCATCGGACGCGGCGATCAGGACGCCTTCGCGCTGGAGAGCCACCGCCGCGCCACCGCCGCGGCCGGTCTGCTCGCCGAGGAGATCGCCCCGCTGCCGCAGCTGGACCGCGACGAGGGCGTGCGTCGGGACACCTCCCTGGAGAAGCTCGCGGCCCTGCGCCCCGCGTTCACCCCGGACGGCACGCTCACCGCGGGCAACTCGTCGCAGATGTCCGACGCCGGTTCAGCGGGCGTCGTCACGAGCGCGGCCCGGGCCCGCGCGCTCGGGATCGAGCCGCTCGCCGAGATCGCCGGCTACGCCACCGTGGCGGGGCCGGACCCCACCCTGCACCTCAAGCCCGCCGCGGCCGCGGGCGCCCTGCTGAAGCGCCACGGGCTCACCCCGGCCGACATCGACCTGTGGGAGATCAACGAGGCGTTCGCCGCCGTCGTGCTGGCCAGCATGCGCGACCTGGGGGTCGACCACGAGCGCGTCAACGTCAACGGGGGTGCGATCGCGGTCGGCCACCCCCTCGGCGCCTCGGGCTTCCGCCTGGTGCTCACGCTCGCCCACGAGATGCGCAGGCGCGGCGCCGAGCTCGGCCTCGCCGCGATCTGCGGCGGGGGTGGCCAGGGCGGGGCACTGCTGCTGCGCCGCCCGTGACGTCGCCGCGAGCAGCCGGCCTGCGGCGGCCGGTCACGCCGACCAGGAGCCGGCGAGGATCGCCCGGTCCACGGCACCTGGCTCCAACACCGTGTCGATCACCGCGAGCGCGGCCCCCCGGACCCCGGCCAGCTCGCCCAACGCCGTCGTGGTGAGCCGCAGGTTCGCGCTCGAGCCGGGTAGGGCCGTCTGGTAGAGCGACTCGCGGATCCCGGCGAGCAGGGACTCGGCCTCGGTGAGGTAGCCCCACATCGAGATCGCCGTCGGGTTGAGCAGGTTCACCACCGACGACAGCACCTCGCCGATGCGCCGTCCGGACCGGCGGATGAGGTGCACCGCGTCCCGGTCACCGTCGTTGGCGAGCTGCACGACCTGCGAAACGTGGTCGACGGGGCGGCCCGCAGCCGCCATCTGCCGCACGAGCGCGTTGCCGCTCGCGACCGCGTCGAGGCACCCCGCGCTCCCGCACACGCACGGGTCGTCGGCGTCGGTCACCTTGATGTGGCCGAGCTCGCCGGCGAGCCGGTCGGCCCCGCGCACCGGAACGCCCCGGACCACCACCGCGGCGTCGATCAGCGTGCCGAGCTTGACGCACACCAGCACCTCGGCGTCGGGCCACGACGCGCGGTGCTCGGCCAGCCCGAGCATGGCGACGTCGAGGTCGAGCAGCACCGGCACGTGGTAGCGCGCCGCGAGCGCGTCGCGGAACTCGTCGCGATCCCATCCAGCGGCCGAGAGCCCGTGCGCGCGCGCGTACGCCTTCAGCTCGAACGTGCTGGGGGTGCCGACCCCGACCCCGACGAGGGCGCCGCCGGCGGCCTCGTCGGTCAGCTCGTCGAACGTGCGGTGCAGCAGGTCGAGCAGGGCATCGGGCCCCTGGGCGACGTCGACGGCGCAGAACCGGGAGGCGAGCACCTCGCCGTCCAGGTCGGTGGCGGCCACCCGCACGCCCGTGAGCCCCAGGTGGGCGGCGAGCACCGTGCCGGCCCGAGGGACGAACCCGAACACGGCAGCAGGACGGCCGCGCGCGCCCTCGGTGCGCATCTCGCTGCGCACGAGATCGAGCCGCTGCAGGTGGTCGAGCCGCTGCAGGATCGTCGAGCGCGCGACGCCCATGGCGTCCGCGAGCTGGGTGACGGTGCGGGCGCGCCCGCGGCGGATCATCCCGAGCAGCACGCCCGCCCCCTCCACCGATGCGGGGGTCGGCGGGTGGCTGCGCTCGAAAACGGCCATGGGGCCAACATAACGTCCGGACATTTACGTCGAGAATCTACATATATATCTTGCAGGTCGCCATAACGCTGCATAGGCTCTCGCCCGACGCCCACGTCGCCGTGGAGGACCTCCGATGAGATCGCGCCTGCCCGTACTGGCACTCGCCCTGCTGCTGGCGACCTCGGGCCCTGCGATCTCCGCCTGCGCGATCTCGAGCGTCGCGGCCAGCAGCCCGGACACCACCGTCCTGACGTTCTGGCAGTACTACGACGGCACGCAGAAGGAGTGGCTCGAGGCCGAGGTGCAGCGGTTCGAGGAGCGCAACCCCGGCGTCGAGATCGAGCTCGTGCAGGTGGTCGGCAGCCAGCAGGACCAGAAGCTGCTCGCGTCGGTGGCCACCGGGACCACGCCCGACCTCTTCATCAACAACATCGTGGTCGACTTCCCGACCCTCGTCGCGGGCGGCGTGATGCTCGACCTCACGCCCTACTGGGAGTCGTTCCCCGACGCCGACGCCTTCCCCGACCACGCCACCTGGGAGGACGGGGGCCGCATCTACAACCTGATGTCGTACACGAACCTGCTCGGCCTCTACTACAACCAGGACATCCTCGACGAGTACGGCCTCGCTCCCCCCAGCACGCTCGACGAGCTGCAGGCCGCCGTGGAGACGATCAAGGCGGACGGGAGGTACGAGGGCATCGCGCTCTCCGGTGCCGCGGACGTCGAGGGGGCGTGGCTGTTCGCCCCGCAGCTGCTCGGCCTCGGCATCGGCTACTGCAACCTCGCGGAGTCGGCCCAGCAGGTCACCGACGCCTTCCGGCGCATCGCCGCGTGGCGGGAGACGGACGCGCTGCCCCGCGCCGCGGCCACGTGGGACCAGAACGCGGCGTGGCAGCAGTTCATGACCGGCCGGTACGCGTTCGCGCTCAACGGCAACTGGCAGCTCGGCAACGTCAAGGAGGCCGGGTTCCGGTACGGCACGGCGCAGTTCCCCGCGCCCCCGGGCGGGCGGAGCCGGGTCTTCCCCGGCGGGGAGGGCTTCGCGATCGGGTCGAAGTCGCAGCACCCCGACCTCGCGTGGAAGTTCCTGGAGCAGCTCATGTCGCCGGAGAGCGGCCTCGCGGTGTACCGAGCCGCGGGCTCCATCCCGCTGCACGAGCAGGCCGCGGCGGCGCCGGAGATCCGGGAGGATCCACTGGTCGCGCCGTTCGTCGCCGCGACCCGCGATGCGGCCCCGTGGCCGAACAACCCGAACACCGCGGCCATGCAGAAGGCGCTCGGCACCGCGGTCAGCTCCGTGATCTCCGGCGAGCAGCCACCCGAGGACGGGGCCCGGGACGCGATCGAGGGCGTCGCCGAGGCCCGTGAGCAAGGCGGCGGAGGATGCGCATGAGCGGGCTCGCCACGAAGGTCCCGGGTGTCGCGGCGCCGCCGCAGGACCAGCAGGCGCGGCACCGGAGCGCGATCACCCCGCTCGGCTTCGGCGTGCCCGCCGCGGTCGTGCTGGTCGCCATGGCGATCTACCCGCTCGTCGTGCTGTTCCAGATGTCGGTGAGCGACGTCGGGCCGAGCAACATCGTCGGCGGGTGGTCGTTCGTCGGCCTGGACAACTTCGCAGGCGCGCTCGGCGACCCCGAGACCTGGTACGCGCTGTGGCGCACGCTCGGGGTCTGCGCCGTGCTGCTCACCTCCAACCTGGTGCTGGGCTTCATCTGCGCCTCGGTGCTGGCCGAACCCGGCCGGGGCAGTGGCGCCGTGCTCGGGCTGATGGTGTTCATCTGGGCGCTGCCGCCGCTGGTCAGCGGCAGCGTCTGGAAGTTCCTGCTCGACGACTCCGGAGCGCTCAACTCGGTGCTCGGGGTCGTCGGCGTCGGCCCGGTGCCGTGGCTCAGCTCACCCGCGGCTGCGCTGTGGACGGTGGCGGGCGTCGTCGCGTGGTCGGCGCTGCCGTTCTCGACGCTGATCCTGCGCGGCGCGATGCTCGCCGTGCCGAAGGAGGTCCTCGAGGCCGCCGCGATCGACGGGGCGGGATTCTGGACCACGCGGGTCCGCATCGTGCTGCCGCTGCTGCGACCCACGATGTGGATCCTCGCCATCCTGACGGTGATCTACGCCTTCAAAAGCTTCGACTTCGTCTACGTCCTCACCGAGGGCGGCCCGGGCAGCTCGACCAACACCCTGCCGGTGCTCTCCTACTACACCGCGTTCACGCAGTTCGACATGAGCACGGGCGCCACGGTCGCGGTGCTGTCGATGGTCGTGGTCGCCGTCTGCGCCGTCCCGTACGTGCGCCGGATCAACGCGGAGGCACCCCAGTGATCACTGCTCCCCAACGAGCCTTGTTCGCCGTCGTCAAGGTGGTGCTCGGGCTCGCGTACGCGGTGCCGCTCGCCTGGATCCTCGTGACCTCGTTCAAGAGCACCACCCAGGTGCTCACGGATCCGAACGGCGTGGTCTTCGCCCCCACCCTCGACACCTACCGCGAGGTGGTCGGTGAGGGGGCGGCGGCGATCGTCACCTCGGCGCAGATCAGCGTGGTCGTCACGGTCGTGGTCGTGGCGCTGGGGGTGCCCGCGGCGTTCGCGGCAGCAGCGCGGTTGAGCGGCCGCGCGGCACGGGTGATCGCGATCGCGCTGGCCGGGCTGCTCGTCCTGCAGATGATCCCCCAGCCGATGACGGTGATCCCGCTGTTCAGCGTGCTGGCGCAGTGGGGGTTGCTCAACACCCTCCCCGGCCTGATCCTCGCCGACGTCGCGGTCATGCTGCCGTTCGCGACCATGCTGCTTCGCCCGTACGCGCAGGACGTACCGCGGGCGCTCTACGAGGCCGCGGTCATGGACGGGGCCGGCCCGTGGCGATCGTTCCGCTCGATCACCGTGCCGATGATGCGCAACGGCGTGTTCACCGTCGCGAGCGTCGTCTTCATCAACACCTGGGGCGAGTTCGTCTACGCGATCAACCTGCTGCCACCCGGCGTCGTCCCGCCGGTCAGCGGGTTGCTCGCCGCGCAGAACACCACCTACGCCGCCAACTGGAACGGGCTGATGGCGCTCGCGGTGCTGACCTCGCTGCCGCTGGTGGTGGTGTTCGCGATCTCCCAGAAGCGTCTGATCAGCGGGCTGTCGCTGGGGGCGGTCAAGTGAACGTGGTGCTGGTCGGGGCCCTCGACACGAAGCACGCCGAGTACGGCTTCGTCCGGGACCGGATCACGGCGGCCGGGGTGCCGTGCCTGGTGGTCGACACGTCCGTGCTGGGCACGCCCGGGATCGCCGCCGACGTCGACCGGCGGGCCGTGGCGCAGGCGGCGGGCGCCGACCACGAGGCGCTGGCCGACGCGGGCGACCGCAACGCCGCCGTGGCCGCGATGGCCAGGGGCGCCGCCGCAGTGGTGCGTGACCTGCACCGGGCGGGCCGGGTGGCCGCCGTGGTCGTGCTCGGGGGGTCGAACGCGGGCTTCGTCATGAGCGAGGTCGCGCCGGTGCTGCCGCTCGGCGTGCCGAAGGTGCTCGTGTCCACGGTGGTGGCCGGCGACACCCGCCCGTACGTCGGCACCAGTGACGTCACGATGATCTACCCGGTCGTCGACGTCGCCGGGCTGAACTCGGTGAGCACGCCCGTTCTGGCCAAGGCCGCCGACGCCGTCGTCGGGATGGTCACCGGACCGCCGGTCCCGGCCCGGGCGGACCGCCCCGTCGTCGGCGCCACGATGTTCGGCGTCACCACGGCCTGCGTGCAGGCCGTGAGCGAGCACCTGGCGGCGAACGGCGCCGAGGTGCAGGTCTTCCACTGCACCGGCACCGGCGGACGCACCTTCGAGTCCCTGATCGCCTCGGGGCTCTTCGCCGCCGTCGCCGACATCACCACCACCGAGCTCGCCGACGAGCTGGTCGGCGGCGTCTGCACGGCGGGACCGCACCGGCTCGAAGCGGCGGCGGCACACGGCGTGCCGCAGGTCGTGAGCGTCGGCGCCCTCGACATGGTCAACTTCGGCCCGCGCGACACCGTGCCCGCCGAACACACCGGACGGCACCTCATCGCCCACAACCCGTCGGTCACGCTCATGCGGACCTCCCCGGCCGAGAACGCGGAGCTGGGCCGCATGATCGCCCGCAAGCTCGCGGGGGCGCGCGCGTTCGTCGAGGTCCACGTGCCGCGGCGGGGCTTCTCGCAGATCTCCGCGCCCGGCGGGCCGTTCCACGATCCCGACGCCGATGCGGCGCTGATCGGCGCGCTTCGCGCAGAGCTCGACCCACGCATCCCGCTGCACGTCCACGACCTCGCCATCAACGACCCCGCCTTCGCCCGCCACATCGGCGCCGCGCTTGCCCGGGCGCTGCGCTCGACCACCAGCACGCCACGCACGAAAGGCACGTGATAACCCGATGTCATCCCGATCCGAGCTCGTCGCCCGCCTGCGCGCGAAGGTGGCCCGAGGCCAGCCGATCATCGGCGGCGGCGCCGGCACCGGCCTGTCGGCGAAGTGCGCGGAAGCCGCGGGCCTCGACTTCGTCGTCATCTACAACTCGGGCCGCTTCCGGATGGCGGGACGCAGCTCGATGGCAGGCCTCATGCCCTACGGCGACGCCAACGCCATCGTGATGGAGATGGGCGCCGAGGTGCTGCCCGTGGTGCGCGACCTGCCGGTGCTCGCCGGCGTATGCGGCACCGACCCCTTCCGGCTGATGCCGCAGTTCCTGCGCACCGTCGCCGAGGCGGGCTTCTCCGGGGTGCAGAACTACCCGACCGTCTGCCTGTTCGACGGGATCATCCGCGCCAACCTCGAGGAGACCGGCCTCGGCTTCGACAAGGAGGTGGACATGATCGCTGCCGCGCACGCGCTGGACCTGTTCACCTGCACCTACGTGGCCAACCCCGACGAGGCCGCCGCCATGGCCGAGGCCGGCGCGGACGTCGTCGTGCCGCACATGGGCCTGACCACGTCCGGGATGATCGGGGCGCAGACCGCGCTGTCGCTCGCCGAGGCGAAGGAGAAGGTCGCCGAGCTCGCCGCCACCGCGCGGGCGAAGAACCCCGACGTGCTCGTCGTCTGCCACGGCGGGCCGATCCACTCCCCCGCCGAGGCGGCCGAGGTGATCCGGGACGTGCCCGGCGTGCAGGGCTTCCTCGGCGCCTCCAGCATGGAGCGGTTGCCCACCGAGGTGGCGATGGTCGACCACATGCGCTCCTACCTGCGAATCGAGCTGCCGACCACGACCCGGACGGAGGCGAGCTGACGTGTACCGCATGACGATCCTCTACGGCACGCCGACGGATCCCGAGGCGTTCCGCGAGTACTACATCGACAAGCACGTCCCGCTGGCCCGGAAGATGAAGGGCCTCACCGGTTGGAACCTGCAGTGGACCGACGGGAACCCCGACTGGATCCTCGTCGCGGAGCTCTACGCCGAGGACAAGGCGGCCATGGACGCGGTGCTCGCCTCGCCGGAGGGCGTCGCCGCGCGTGAGGACCTGGAGAACTTCGTCACCGGGGGCGTGGTGTTCCTGAGCGGCGAGGTGGAGCAGGTGGCCCTGTCATGAGCGGCGGCGCCGGCCTCGTCGTCGCCGTCGCCGGTCTGGGCTTCGGCGCCGAGTTCGTCCCGATCTACCTCAGCCACCCCGACGTGGCGACGGTCGTGCTCGTCGAGCCCGACCACGAACGCCGCCGCGCGCTCGCCGACCGGTATCGGCTGCCCGCCGGCTACGGCGACGCCGATGCGGCGCTCGCCGACCCGGGCGTCGACGCCGTCCACGTCTTCGCGCCGGTGCACACGCACGCGGACCTCTCGGTCGCAGCCCTCGAGGCGGGCAAGCACGTGGCGTGCGCCGTGCCGATGGCCACCACGCTGGAGGACATAGACTGCGTCATCGCGGCCCAGGAGGCCTCCGGGTGCAACTACATGATGATGGAGACCACGGTCTTCGCCCGCGAGTACTTCGCCGTCGCGGACATGCACCGAGCCGGGGAGCTCGGCGAGGTCACCCTCTACCGCGGCTACCACATCCAGAACCTCGACGGGTTCCCCGTGTACTGGCAGGGCTTCCCGCCGATGCACTACGTGACGCACGCGCTGTCGCCGGTCCTCTCCCTGCTCGACACCACCGTCGCGAGCGTCCAGTGCCAGGGCGCCGGGCGGCTCGCCGAAACCCGCCGCACCGGCGGCTTCGACAACCCGTTCCCCACCGAGGTGGGGCTGTTCCGCCTGCGGGGCACCGACGTGCTGGCCGATGTCCAGATGTCGTTCTCCCAGACCGCCCGCAGCTACATCGAGGGGTTCTCGATCTACGGCGACCGCCGCGGCGTCGAGTGGCCGATCGACAACGAGGGCGAGCTGACCGTCTTCGACATGTTCGGCCCGGAGCCGGGGCGGCGTGGCAACCGCGTCGAGACGAGCACGCTCGCCCCACCCGATCGCCCCGAGCTGCTCCCGGAGCCGCTGCGGCGGTTCGTCCGGCCCACCACCGTGCGGCTGCCGGGTATGCCGGCCGCGGTCGAGGTGGGCGCAGACCACGGTGGTTCGCACCCGTTCCTCGTGGACGAGTTCGTGCGCAGCATCGTCGAGGGGCGGGCGCCGCTCATCGACGCCCGGCGGGCGGCCGCGTGGACGGCTCCGGGGATCTGCGCGCACGCCTCTGCGCTGGCCGACGGCGCGTCGGTACCGGTGCCCGACTACGAGCCCGGTGCCGGGTGATCAGCGGGAGCCGAAGGCCGCCTCTGCCGCCGACCGCACCCGGGATGCCTGCACCATCGGGTGAGCGCGGCGGCCATGACAGGCTCAGCAGCAGGTCGCGGACCGCGGCCGGCTGGTCAGCAGGTGGCGCACCGGTCGGCGCGTCGGCTTCTGGTGGCTCGTCGCGCGCCGGTTCAGCCCGTTCGACGCGGTGTTCCTGCCCGCCAACGGCGCGGTGGTCGACGCGCCGCACCTGCAGCCGCCGAGCCCGCTGCCGGCCGCGATGGACCCGAGGCAGGCCGCGGCGGCCGCGGAGATCCTCGATGCCCGGTACGCCGTGCCGATGCACTACGAGGCGGAGCAGCTGGACAAGGTCGCGGGCTACGTCGAGATCCCCGACCCGGAGAACGAGTTCCGCGCGCACGCCGGACGGCGCGCACACGTGCTGGCCGTCGGGGAATGGCTGGATCTGGCGACGTGACCGGAACTCCGCTGTGGCGACGGGGAACCCGACGAGGGCCGTCCGTGATTCGTAGGCGAGGGCGCGAGGGAC
>NZ_DATGOP010000088.1:0-17916 GCF_035305885.1 Pseudonocardia sp. | reverse complement strand
CACGTCGGCGTCCGGGTTCTCGATGCCCATGCTGTCCCTCCGTCGTCTGACCGTGCCCGCCGAGTGTGCCCCAGTAACCGGTCGTTCACACCCACCCGTCGGGTTACCGGAACGCGGGCGCGAGCTCGCGCAGCGCCGGCGGGTCCACGACGGGGTGCGGGTCGGTGGTCGCGACCGAGATGCGGACGTGGTCGGCGCCCGCGGCGAACTGCTGCTCGATGCGCGCGACCACCGCGTCGACGTCGCCGCGGGCGGTGCGGGCGTCGACGAGGCGGTCGCTGCCGCCGTCGGCGAGGTCGGAGTCGTCGAACCCGGTGACCTCGCGGATCATGCGCCAGCGGGACGGGACGAGCCGCACGCCCGCGACGAAGCCCGCGAGCGCGGCGCCGACGCGTCGCTGGAGGAGGTGGCGCGGCGGGCGGGCGTCGCGATCGGCACGCTCTACCGCCACTTCCCGACCAGGGACGACCTGCTCGCCGCGCTGCTGGAACGCAGCCTCGCCGAGCTGGCCGAGCGGGCCGACGCCATGCGCGCCGCGCCGGTCACGGTGGAAGCGCTGATCGGTTGGCTGCGCGCGTTCGCCGAGCACAGCGGCACCTACCGCGGGCTGCCGCGCTCGGTGCTCGTCGGGCTGGAGGAGGAGGGGTCGCCGCTGCACGCGGCGTGCGTGCACATGCGGGACGCCGCGGCCCGGCTGATGGCCGCCGCGCAAGAGGCGGGCGTGGTGCGTCCCGACGTGCCGGTCGAGGACGTCCTCGCGATCGTTGCGGGGATCGCGTGGGTGGCCGAGCAGGCGGGAGGGGCGGGGCGGGCGGACCGGCTGCTCGACCTGGTCCGCGACGCCCTCACCGCAGGCCGCTAGGCCGCCCGGGGTTGCAGCATGGCCACCTTCACGCCACCTCGGGGCGTGAAGGTGGCCGGGCAGCGACGAGGGCCGGGCGGCCCCTACGCGGGCGCGGGAGCCGTCCGAGTGGTCTGGGTGAGGATCGCGGCGGCCAGCGGGGAGACCACCGTGCGGTTGATCGCGTGGCCCATGCCGGGGATCCGGACCAGCCGGCCGTTGCCGAGCGACCGGGCGAGCACGCCCGAGTTGGGCGGCGGGAACGCCGGGTCCTCCGGCGCCTCGATCACGAGCGTCGGCACGTCGACCTCGGGCAGCTCGGCGCCGCGCTCGTAGCCGTCGAGGTCCATCCGGCTGTGCGCGACCACCGGGTCGGGGCGGCCGGCGTGCGCGATCACCCGCTCCTCCAGCGCGCGGAACTCGGCCGGGTCGAACGGGGTGCCCGATCCGTTGAGCAGTCGCCAGTGCTCCAGCCGCCACGCGATCTCGCCCTCGGCGTCGCGCGGGTCGTCCATCTCGGCCCACAGGCGCAGGAGCGCCTGGTCCGGGCCGGGGAGGGCGGGCCCGGCCGTCGGCTCGGCGCTCGGCAGCGGCCCGGTGCAGAACACGGTGGCGGTGGCGATCCGCTCGGGGTGGTCGAGCAGCATCAGCTGCACGATGTGCCCACCCATCGACATGCCGACCACGTGGGCGCGCGGCACGTCGAGCGCGTCCAGCACGGCGATCGCGTCGTCGGCGAGGTCGAGGATGCCGTAGGGGTCGTCCTCGAACGAGGCGCTGGACCGCCCCGTGTCGCGGTGGTCGTAGCGGATCACCCGGTGGTGCTCGGCGAGCTGGGCCACGAGCGCGTCCGGCCACACGACGCCGGAGGAGTTGGCGCCCATCACGAGCAGCAGCGGCTCACCCGGGTGGGGACCGGTGGGTTCGATGTCCTCGACCCACAGGTGGATACCGGGCTCGACGTCGACGAAGCGTTCCACGGCGTGCAGCCTGCCCGTCGACGCAGCCCCGTGTCGATGGCGGTGGCGCTCGCGTGGCGGGCGCCACCCCGCCCGGGCCCGGGCACCAGAGGAACGTCTAGGCCGGGCGCCGGGCGGCGGGTGTCACTTGAGGGCGTCGATGAGCGCCTGGCGCTGGCGCTCGCCGAGGCCGGCTGCGCGGCGCGAGGCGTCGATCCCGGTCTGCTCGAGCAGCGCCGAGACCTTGGCGGGGCCGTAGCCGGGGAGGCTCTTCAGCAGGTCGGCGACCTTCGTCTTCCCGACGACCTGGTCGGTCTTGGCGCGGTCGAGCACCGCGGGGATGGTCTCCTCGCCGCGGGCGATCGCGTCGCGGAGCTCCTTGCGGGCGGTGCGGGCGGCCGCGGCCTTCTTCAGGGCCTCGGCGCGCTGCTCCGGAGTGAGCGTGGGCAGTGCCATGTCGACTTCTCTCCTCTCCGTGCGTCCACCCCGGATGGGATGTGCGCAGGTCATCTTGGCTGTCAAGGGTGACAGAACCGTGCAGCGCCACGCGCGCGCCCCCCGGTCACGCGCCGAACGGTCTTCCCCGAGCGGGGGTGGTTCATCCCTGATAGGGGAACGGTTCCACCCCGCGGACGCCCGGCCGGCACCGGTAGAGCGCGCCCGCGCGGCCGTCGGTCACCCCGGCGCCGGTCGCCGAGGTGGTGATCCACAGCTCGTCCAGCTCGGGGCCGGCGAACGCGCAGGCCGTCGGGTGGGTGGTGGGCACCTGGACGACGGCGTCGAGCGCGCCGTCGGCGGCGTAGCGGTGCACCGCCGATCCGCCCCACAGCGCCACCCAGACCCCGCCCTCGGCGTCGACGGTGAGCCCGTCCGGCGTGCCGCCCTCGACGTCGACGAACTTCTCCCTCGAGGTCACCGCGGGCGCGGCCAGGTCGACGGTCAGCACGTCGATGCGACCGGTGTCGGAATCGACGTAGTAGGCGTGGGCGCCGTCCGGGGTCCAGCACAGCCCGTTGGAGACGGTGATCCCGGTGAGCATCGTGGCCACCGAGCCGTCGGGCGCGAGCCGGTACAGCGCGCCTCGCCCCGGCGCCGCGTCGTAGGCCATGGACCCGCACCAGAACCCACCCGCGGGGTCGCAGCCGCCGTCGTTCATCCGGACGCCCTCGTCCGACCACAGCTCACCCAGCGACCGGGCGGGCCCGTCCCCGGCCGACCCCGGCTCGTCGAGCAGGCCGAACCCGCGCTCCAGCGCCACCACCCACCCGCCGCGGGCCCGCGGGCGCAGCGCGGCAAGCACGTCGCCCACGTGGCGGCGGCGCACCTCACCGCGCCCGGTCCCGTCGCGGAGCAGGTCGATGGTCAGCAGGTCGCCGCGCAGCATGTCCACCGAGGCGAGCACGCCGGTGCTCGCGTCCCAGACGGGGCCCTCGCCGTGCTCGGCGACGGCCGGCGTGGCCTGTTCGGCGGTGATCTGTCGAGTCATGGCGCCCAGTAGACCAGCGCCGGGCGGCGCCCCGCCGGTGTGCGGGGCGCCGCCCGGCGCGGGGATCAGGCGCTGGTGGCGGCCTTCTCCGGCTCGGGGGCGGGCCGCTGCGGCGCGGCCGCGGCGTCGTCGAGCATCGTGGCCTCGTCGAACGGGTCCTCGCCGCGCAGGACGCGGCCGGCCCGCTCGCGGTCGAACTCGCCGACCCAGTTGCCGATGAGGACGGTCGCGACCGCGTTGCCCGCGAAGTTGGTGAGCGCGCGGGCCTCGGACATGAACCGGTCGATGCCGACGACGATGCCGACGCCGTCGACCAGGTCCGGCCGGTGCGAGGCGAGGCCGCCCGCGAGCGTGGCGAGCCCGGCGCCGGTGACCCCGGCGGCCCCCTTCGAGGCGATGATCATGAACAGCAGGAGCCCGATCTGCTCGCCGATCGCCATCGGCCTGCCGAGCGCGTCGGCGATGAACAGCGACGCCATCGTCAGGTAGATCGCGGTGCCGTCCAGGTTGAACGAGTAGCCGGTGGGCACCGTGATGCCGACGACCGGGCGGGAGATGCCCGCGTGCTCCATCTTCGCGATCAGGCGCGGGAGCGCCGATTCCGACGAGGAGGTCGACACGATCAGCAGGAACTCGCGCCCGAGGTAGCGCAGCAGCGAGAAGATGTTGATGCCCGCGGCGAAGCGCAGCAGCAGGCCGAGCACCACGAACACGAACAGCACGCAGGTGAGGTAGAAGGCGGCCATCACCTGGAACAGCGCGACGATCGCCGACCAGCCGGTCTCGCCGACGACCGCGGCGATGGCGCCGAACGCGCCGACCGGCGCCGCCCACATGATCATCGCGAGCACGCGGAAGACGAGCCGCTCGACGTGCTTGACGCCGCGCAGGATCGGCTCGCCGGAGGCGCCGAGCGCCTGCACCGCGAACCCGACCAGCAGCGCCACGAACAGCGTGGACAGCACGCTGTCGCCGACCAGCGGGGAGAACAGGGTCGTGGGGATGATCCCCAGCAGGAACTCCTGCGTGGACTCGCCCTCCGGGGCGGTGTAGCCGGCGGCGGCGCTGACGTCGAGGCCGGTGCCCGGCTGCACGACGTTGCCCACGACCAGGCCGATGACCAGCGCGATCGTCGACATCACGAGGAAGTAGCCGATCGCGAGCCCGCCGACGCGGCCCACCTGCGCCGCCTGCCGGATCGAGCCGATGCCGAGCACGATCGTGCAGAAGATGACCGGCGAGATCATCATCTTGATCAGGTCGACGAACGCGGTGCCGAGCGGCTTGAGCGCCTCACCGACCGCGGGCGCGGCCAGCCCGACGACCACCCCGGCGAGCGCGGCGACGATCACGGCGACGTAGAGGTAGTGGGTGCGGTCCCGCCCCCGTGCCGACTCGCGCGGTGGTGGACTGGTGTCTGTCACGTTCTCCTCCGAAGCCGACGACTGTGGCGATTTCAGGCGATTGCAGCGGTGCCGAGGGACCGGCGACCATCGCGGCGAGCATGCGGGGCGGGCTGGTTATCGTCGGCTTTCTGTTCATTTCGTACGACGACGTCGGGTTCCGAGCGAGGTGCGGTCGATGGGGCGCGCAAGCCGATGGAGCCTCGCCCGGCAGCTGTTCGCGTTGCAGGCCGCGATCGCCGGGATCGTGCTGGTCGGGCTGGCGCTGGCGAGCTACCTGCAGCTGCGCGAGGCGGAGACCACCGCCACCGCGGAGGAGATGCTCGGCATCGCCCACACGCTCGCCGCGTCGCCCGAGGTGCGGGCCGCCCTGGACCAGCCGGACCCCACCGCGGTGCTGCAACCGCTCGCCGAGCGGGTGCGGGCCGACACCGCCACCGACTTCGTCGTCGTGATGACCCCCGACGGCATCCGCTACACCCACCCCACGCCGAGCGAGATCGGCCGCCGGTTCATCGGCACGATCGCGCCCGCGGCCGCGGGCGACACCCGGTTCACCGAGACCTACACCGGCACGCTCGGCCCGTCGGTGCGCGCGGTGGTGCCGGTGTTCGACTCCGGGCGCGTGGTGGCGCTGGTGTCGGTGGGCCGCTCGGTCACCGCCGTGGCCCGCGACCTGGAACGGCAGGTCCCGGTCGTGCTGGCTGCCGTCGCGGTCGCGTTGCTGGTGGCCGCCGCCGGGTCGTGGCTCGTGAGCCGTTGGTTGCGGCGCGCGACCCACGACCTGGGGCCGGCCGAGCTCGCCCGGATGTACGAGTACTACGACGCCGTGCTGCACGCCGTCCGGGAGGGGCTGCTGCTGCTCGACCGGGAGGGCCGGGTGCAGCTGGTCAACGACGAGGCGCGCAGGCTGCTCGCCCTGCCGGACGACGTGGTCGGCCGCCGGGTGGACGAGATCGGGCTGCCCGCGGCGCTGGGCGAGGCGCTCGCCGAGGGGCGGGCGCGCGACGACGAGATCCACCTGACCTCCGATCGGGTCGTCGTGGTGAGCCAGGGCGCGGCCCGTTGGGCGGGCCGGCACCTGGGCACGGTCGTCACCCTGCGCGACCACACCGAGCTGCGGCAGCTGGTCAGCGAGCTGCAGACGGTGCGCGGGTTCGCCGAGTCGCTGCACGCCCAGGCGCACGAGGCGGCCAACCAGCTGCACACCGTCGTCTCGCTGATCGAGCTCGGGCGGGCCGAGGAGGCGCTCGAGTTCGCCACCGCGGAGCTGGAGACCGCCCAGCACCTCACCGACGCCGTGGTCTCCGGGATCGCGGTGCCCGAGGTCGCGGCGCTCGTCGTGGGGAAGGCGGCCGCGGCGGGCGAGCGGGGCGTCGAGCTGCGCGTCGACGAGGGCACGCACCTGCCCGCGGGGACCGCCGACCCGCGCGACCTCGTCACCATCGTGGGCAACCTCCTCGACAACGCGATCGACGCCGCGCGGGACGGGCCGGAGCCGCGGTGGGTGCGGTTCGGCGCGGGTGTCGCCGACGACGCGGTGGAGCTGAGGGTGAGCGACAGCGGGCCGGGGATCGCGCCCGAGGTCGCCGAGCGGGCGTTCGAGCGGGGGTTCAGCACCAAACCGGACGACGGCATGGGACGCGGGCTCGGGCTCGCGCTGGTGCGCAGGGCCGCCCAGCGCCACGGCGGGGTGGTCGAGCTCGCGGGGAAGGCGGAGTTCACGGTGCGGCTGCCGCTGGTGCGGACGTGATCCGCACGCTCGTCGTCGAGGACGACCCCGTCGCCGCCGCGGCGAACGCGAGCTACGTCGAGCGCGTGCGCGGCTTCACCGTGGCGGCGAGCGCCGCGTCCGGGGCCGAGGCGCTGCGCTGCCTGGACCGCACGCCGGTCGACCTCGTCCTGCTCGACGTCCACCTGCCCGACACGAACGGCATCGAGGTGCTGCGCCGCATGCGGGCCGCGGGCCACACCACCGACGTGATCATGGTGACGCGGGCGAGGGACGTCGCCGTGGTGCAGGCCGCCGTCGCGTTCGGGGCCACCCAGTACCTGGTCAAGCCGTTCACGTTCAGCGCCGTGCGTCGCAAGCTGGAGCGCTACCTGGAGTACCGGGAACGGCTCGGCGCGGGCCCCGTGGTGGCCCAGGACGACGTCGACGACCTGTTCGGGCGGCTGCGCGCCCCGGCGGAGGCGGGCGGGCTGCCCAAGGGCGTGAGCCGGGAGTCCCTCGACGCGGTCCGTGCCGCGCTCGAGGGCACCGAGGGGCGCACGGCCGCCGAGGTGGCCGAGTCCATCGGCGCCTCGCGCGTGACCGCCCGCCGCTACCTGGAGTACCTCGTGGAAACCGGCCTCGCCGAGCGGGCCGCCCGCTACGGTCCCGCCGGGCGGCCGCAGACGGAGTACCGCTGGCGGCCCGGCGGGACGGCGGGCTGACCGTCAGCAGGTCTCGGCGAGCGACTGCGGTGCCGCCGTCTGCTCCTGCTCCCGCGACCGGGAGTCGTCCTCGTCGTCGCGACCCGCCCGGGTGGTGGGCGCGGCGCTCGTGGGGGGAGCGGGCGGGGCCGGCGGCCGGTTGATGGCGTCCTGCACCACCTGCCGCATGTAGCGGAAGTTGGGGTTGGCGGTGCTGAAGTGGCCGTCCCGGGTCGACGGGTCGGGCAGGCTCGGGTCGAACGACACGCTCTCCAGCGAGATGCCGTTGCCCGCGAGCGCCGCGAGCGCGGGCAGGACCTCCTGCGGGATGTTCGTCGAGACGCTGTTGGTCGTGGCCGCGGCGACGCTCTGGAAGTTGGTGAGCAGGTCGGCGGGGCTCTTCTGCGTGATGATCGTCTGCAGCAGGCAGCGCTGGCGGCCCATTCGGGCGTAGTCGGTGGAGTTGGTGCGCGAACGGGCGAACGCGAGCGCCTGCTCCCCGGACAGCCGCTGCAGGCCGGGCTCGATGTAACCGTCCGGGCGGACGTGGCGCCCGGACGGGGTGATCCCGCCGATCGGGATGCGCTCCGGACCCACGTCCATGACGACGCCGCCGAGCGCGTCGATGATCGAGGCGAACCCGGCCATGTTGACCTCGATGTAGTAGTCGAGCTCGAGGCCGAGCATGTAGCTCACGGTCTGGTGCAGCAGGTTCAGCCCCGGGTCGGACGTCGGCCCCGGCGGGGCGAGCTGCGGGTACGCCTGCCCCCACGCGTACACGGCGTTGAGCAGGTAGTCGCCCGACAGCGGGTCGTCGGGGTCGTGGAAGCCGTCCGGGAACTCCTCGCCCATCGGGGAATCGGGCGGGAACTGGGCGTACTGGATGTTGCGCGGCAGCGCGAAGAGGATGGTGCGGCCGGTCTTCGTGTCGACGTTGGCCACCATCATCGTGTCGGTGCGCGCCCCCCTGCGGTCCGGCCCCGCGTCGCTGCCCACGAGCAGGATGTTGAGCTTCGGCTTGGCGATGGCCTCGGCCGCCGCCGTGCCGCCGCCACCGGAGAACAGGTCGCCGAGCAGGCTGCGCTGCGAGTTGGCCAGGTTCGCGGCGAACCCGAGCGGGGCGGCCACCACGAGGCAGAGGGCGACCACGGTGGCCATGCCGATCGCCTGCTTGCCCGCGCCCAGATCCTTCGGCCGGCCGAGCAGGTAGGAGCGAACGATCACCGCCACCCAGGCCACCCCGGCCACGGCGCAGCCGATGGTGGCCATGAGCAGCACGTTCGACGACAGCGCCGTCCGCAGCAGCTGGGCGGTGTCGGAGGTGAGCGCCAGCATCACCAGCACGGCGAGCACCAGCAGGAAGGTGCCGAGGATGACGGCGCCGGTGCGGGTGCGGCGCAGCATGAGGTGGCCCGAGCCCGGCGCCACCGTCGACACCGCCGCGGCGGCGAGCGCCCTTCCGAAGGAGCGTTGCGGGCCCTCCTCGGTGGGCTCCCGCTCGGCCGCGGGCGGCTGCGGGCGGCGCCGCGGCCGCGTGCGCGCCACGGACGTGCGCGGCGGTGGGAGCGCCCCGTTGCGCACGGTGGGCGGCTCGGGGTCGTCGTACGGCGGCCCGGCGAGCGGCGACGCGGGCAGCGCGGTGGTGACCGCGGCCCGCGCCGCGGCCGGAGACCTGCGTTGCGGCCCCTGCGCCGGGGCGGGCGGGCGCGGCCGTCCCGGCTGTGGGACCGGCTTGGTGGCGGGCTCCGGGTCGCGCGGGCGCGGCCCGGAGCCCGCCGGGTCGCGCGGGCGCGGCGGTCGGTGCGTCGTCGGCATCGCCCGGGTGGCGTCGGCCGGGCCGACGGGCCGCGGTGGCTGCGGGTGGCGCGAGGGCGGCACGGCGCGGGGCCCGCGGTCGGACCGGCGGGCCGCGGGCGGCGGTGGCTGCTGGCGGTCCGGCTGCTGCCGCTGGGGCTGGCGCGGCGGTTGCTGGCGGGGCTGGCGCGGTGGCTGCTGGCGGGGTGGCTGCCGCGTGAACCCCTGTCGGGAGCCCTGCCGCGGCGGGGGCGTCCGGTCTCGACCGGGCACGCGGCGTCGATCGTCGGTCATGCGCACCCCCCTCTGGCGGTCGGTCCTCCGGCGGCGGGACGAGGAATCCGCCGGAGCCTACTGCGAGTGATCGCGGACACCGCGGTGCACCTCGTCGGTTGGGGATTCGGGCGGTTCTCCCCGTTCGTGACGGTGCTGCCGCGGTGGGCGGGCGCGTCGCTGTCACCCCGTGGCGACGATACGGACCCATCCGGCGACGTGCCGCCGATCCGGCACACTGTCGCCGTGAACGCGCCCACGCCGGCCACGGCCGCCGCCATCGTGCTGGCGGGCGGCAGCGGCACCCGGCTGGGCGCCGGGCAGAACAAGGTGTACCTGCCCCTGCGCGGGCGACCGGTGCTCGCCTGGTCGCTCGCCACGTTCCTCGGCATGCCCGAGGTCGGCGTCGTCGTGCTGGTCGTGCGGGAGCCGGACCGGCCGCTCGCCGAGCGGGTCCTGGCCGAGCACGCGACGGGCGACGTCGAGGTGGTCGTGGGCGGGCGCACCCGCCAGGAGTCGGAGCTCGCCGGGCTGCGGCGGCTCGCCGCCCGCATCGAGGCGGGCGCGGTGGACGCGGTCCTCGTGCACGACGCCGCGCGGCCGCTGGCCACCCGGGAGCTCGCGTCGTCGGTGCTGGCCGCGGCCCGGGCCGACGGCGGGGCGGTGCCCGGTCTGCGCCGCGACGACGTCGCCGCGGCGGCCGGGGACGGCTCGGTGCTGGTCGGGCCGCCCGCCGAGCGCCTCGTGGCGGTGCAGACCCCGCAGGCGTTCCGGGCCGCGCCGCTGCTCGCCGCCTACGAAGAGGCGGCCCGCTGCGGGTTCACCGGCACCGACACCGCCGCGTGCGTCGAACGCTTCGCCCCCGACGTGCCGATCCGTTGGGTGCGCGGCGACGAACGCAACATCAAGATCACCTACGCGCACGACCTGCTCGTCGCCGAGCACGCCGCCCCGGTCCGGACGGTGTGATCCACCGCCGCCGGGGTATCCCCGGGCCCGGACGGTCGGTGCGTGGTGGGGAGGTTCGGGTGGTCTGCTTCGACGGGGCGCAGCTGTGCGTGGAGGTGCGCTCGCCGTGGCTCTGCGTCGTCCGGGTCGCGGGGGTGCTGGACCAGGTGGCGCTCGGCAGGCTGGCGGGGCTGGTCGCCACCCACGTCGCCCGGGCGACCCGGCCCGGTCACCTCGTCGTCGACCTCGGCGAGGTGCGCTTCTTCGCCACCGCCGACCTCACGGCGCTGCGCCACGCCCGGGACGGGGCGACGGCCGCCGGGATCCGGCTGCACCTGTCGGGGGTGAGCGCGCGGGAGGCCGTGCTCCCGACGGCGATCACGGCGGCGCTCGGGGAGTTCGCGCTGTTCGGAACGATCGAGCACGCCGAGCGCGAGCTCGTGCCGCCTCCCGGTGAGCCCGACGAGCGGCATTTCGGCGGCGACGAGGGTGGGCGCGCATTCGCCGCCGCCGTGGTGCGGACGAAGCGAAACGGCGCCGGGCCCTGAAGGCCCGGCGCCGTTTCGCCGATTCCCGCGAGATCAGTCGTCGATCTCGGCGCTGTCGCCCGACTTGGCGGCAGCCTTGCAGGAGTCGTCGATGGTGTCGTCGCCGTCGCTGTCGGCGTCCACGTCGCTGTTGAGGCCGGCCGCGCCGGTCAGGGCGGCGAGCAGGTGGGTGTCGTTGAGCGGCACCTGCACGCCCAGGACGTTCACCGGGACGTGGTTGTCGCACGCGTTCACCGGCACCGCGACGTTGTTGCCGCCGACGTTGAGCAGGCCGCCGTGGGTCGAGCCGTCGATGCTGTTGACGTCCTCGACCTTGGTCTTGCTCTTGCCGTGGTCGTCACCGGCGAAGGCGAGCGGGCTGACCGCGAGCAGGCCAGCGGCGGCCGCGGCCACGACGATTCCAGCCTTCTTCAGCACAGTTCATCTCCTGTTTGGTGCCCGGAGTCGACCGGAGCCAACTCATCCGAGGTCAGCGTGATGATGGGGAGCTTCGCTGACTCCCGAGGAAGTTAGTGCCGGTTCTCCGGCAATAACAAATTGCCTACCACCATCGGGTGAGTTGTGCGCGACGCTTTTGGTTACGCCCACTTTCCGGTTGTTCTCGCATTGCTGCGGAGCCCCCGATTCGTCACCGGCCGTGAAGTTCGATCACCCGGCCGGGGACACGATGACGACGGTGGTGACGTTGTCGCGGCCGCCCGCGTCGAGGGCGACCGCGGTGAGCGCCGACGCGGCCGCCAGCGGCCCGCCGTCGGCCAGGCGGGGGAGCGCGACGGCGGCGAGATCGGCGGCCTCGGGCAGGTACTTCCACAGCCCGTCGGTGCAGAGCAGCACCGCGCCCCGGTGGTGCGGGTCGAGGGTCGTGATCCCCGCCTCCGCCGATCCGCCCGCGCCGAGCCAGCGCGTGATGGCGTGGGCGCGCGGGTTGTCCATCGCCGCCGTGGTGTCGAGCACGCCGGAGGCGACCATCTCGGCGGCCCAGGAGTGGTCGTCGGTGACGCGGCGCGCCGGCTCGGCGGAACCGGGCGGGGCGAGCCAGTAGGCGCGGCTGTCGCCCACCCAGCCGATCGCGATCTCGTCCGGGAGCACCAGCGCGCACACCAGCGTGCAGGACGGCGCGTGCGCGTCGCCCGCGCGGCCGAGCGCCGCCACCTTCGCCCCTGCGGTGGCGACGGCGGCGTCCACCCGCTCCCGCGCCGGGGACGTGCTGGTCAGCAGCACGTCGAGGGCGGTGTCCGCGGCCAGCCGCGAGGCCTGCTGGGGGTCGAGCGAAGTGGACACGCCGTCGCAGACCACCGCGGCCACCGTCCCGTCGGGCAGCCGGCCGAGCGCCATCGCGTCCTCGTTGCGCTCGTGGATGAGGCCGCGGTCGGTGACGCCGGCGACCACCTCCAGATCCGTCTCGACCCGGTGGCCGCCTTCCGGCTCCGCCATCGTGCCCCCCGCGCAACGGCTCCCCGTCCCGGCCGGAGTGACCGGGCCGCAGCGGAGAGTAGCGCGGGATCGCCGCAGCTCGGGCTAGTCGGGCGCGATCGGCGCGGCGCCGGTGCGGTGGGCCACGAGGTCCCGCTCGACGAGCGGCCCGACGAGCGCCAGCACGCCGGCCTCGTGCCACTCCGCGGCCAGCTTGCCGTCCTCCCAGCGGGCCCACATGCGGTCGGCCAGGCGCAGGCGGCGCTGGCCGAGCGTCACGCTCCACACCAGCTCGGCGACGGTCAGCGGGCCGTCGCCGAGCACGCGCACCACGTCGATGCGGCTCTCCGGGTCGGCCGACCGCAGCCGCGCCAGCGCGGCGATCACGTCGTCGACGTCGTCGATGCGCCCGCCGGTCCCCGCCTCGCAGTAGGCGAACCCCGCCCCGGTCAGGTCGCGCACCGCCGCCCAGTCCCCCTCGTTGCAGCGGGCCACGCGGTCGCGGACCAGCTGCGTCAGCTCGGCGTCCATCGACGGCCTCCTCTCGGGCGCTGTCACCCCGAAGAGGGCGGGCCCGCGCACCCTGATTCATCCCCGTGGCGCGGACCGGGTACCCGGGTGGCATGACCGACCAGGCGGACCGGCTCGCCACCTATCGCGACAAGCGCGACTTCGCCGCGACGCCCGAGCCGTCGGGTGCGGACGTCGCGCCGCGCACGGGGCGGTTCGTCGTCCAGCGCCACCGAGCCCGCCGGCTGCACTACGACTTCCGGCTCGAGATCGACGGCGTCCTGGTGAGCTGGGCGGTGCCGAAGGGGCCGTCGCTGGACCCGAAGGCCCGGCAGATGGCCGTCCACGTCGAGGACCACCCCGTCGAGTACGTCGACTTCGAGGGGATCATCCCGCGCGGCGAGTACGGCGGCGGCGACGTCGTGGTCTGGGACCGGGGAACCTGGGAACCGGCGCGTACCGACGACCCGGCCGCCGCCGTCGCGGACGGCGAGCTGCACTTCGACGTGCACGGCGAGAAGCTCGCCGGCCGGTTCGTGCTGGTGCGGACCGGCACCGACCGCTACGGGAAGGAGCAGTGGCTGCTGCTGCACAAGAAGGACGAGCACGCCGTGCCCGGCTGGGACCCCGAGGAGCACCCGCGCTCGGTCAAGAGCGGCCGGACCAACGACGAGGTGGCGGCCGAGCCGGAGGCGATGTGGCGTAGCGACCGCCCGGCCGCCGAGGCCGCCGTCGCGCTCTCGACCGCGTCGAGAAGGGACCCGCCGCCGACCTGGGAGCCGCCGACGCCCGACGAGCTGGCCGCGCTCGACGCGCTGCGCACGAAGGGCCGCTGGAGCGTGCGGGGCCTCGAGGTGGCGCTCACCAACCTCGACAAGGTGCTGTTCCCCGGCCGCGACCGCGAGCCGCCGGTCACCAAGCGGGACTTCGTCCGCTACCACGCGCAGATCGCCCCGCGGATGCTGCCGTACCTGCACGACCGGCCGGTGAACATGAACCGCTTCCCGAACGGCGTCGACCGGCCCGGGTTCTGGCACAAGGAGATGCCCGACCACGCCCCCGAGTGGCTCACGCAGTGGCGCAACGAGGAGGCCGACCCCGGCGAGACCGTCTGCTACGCGGTGGTCGACAGCGTCGCCGCGCTGGTGTGGATGGCCAACTGGGCCGCGATCGAGCTCAACCCCTGGACGTCGCGGCTGCCGGACGTGCACGAGCCCACGTGGGCGCTGATCGACGTCGACCCGGGGGAGCGCACGACGTTCGACGACGTCCTCGTGCTCGCCCGCTTGTACCGCACGGCCCTGCAGCACCTCGGGGTCGAGGCCGCGCCGAAGGTGACCGGCAAACGCGGCGTGCAGATCTGGGTGCCGGTGGCGGGCGGGTACACGTTCGAGGACACGCGGGGCTGGGTGGAGAAGGTGTCGCGGGCGATCGGGCGCACGGTCCCGGACATGATCAGCTGGGAGTGGCACAAGGACCGCCGCCGGGGCCTCGCCCGGCTCGACTACACGCAGAACGCGATCAACAAGACCCTCGTCGCCCCGTACAGCGCGCGGCCCGCCCCGGGCGCCCCGGTGTCGGTGCCGATCACCTGGGACGAGCTCGACGACCCCGACCTGCGCCCCGGCCGCTGGACGATCCGCACCGTCCTCGACCGGCTCGACCAGGTGCCCGACCCGCTCGCCGAGCTGATCGGCACGCGGCAGCGGCTGCCCGAGCTGTAGCGGGCGCCGGTGCGGCAGGATGCGGGTGTGACGACCGCGGGCAGGCCGGTGCGCCGTCAGGCGCGCGGACAGCGGCGCATCGCCGAGATCCTCGACGCCGCCCTCGCCCTGTTCGCCGAGGTCGGCTACGAGGCGGCGTCGACCAACCGGATCGCGGCGCGGGCGGGCATCTCGCCCGGCTCGCTGTACCAGTTCTTCGCCAACAAGGAGGCGATCGCCGAGGCGTTGGCCGCGCGCCTGTCCGAGCGGATGGCGCAGGCGCACGCTGCCGCGTTCGACGGGGCGGACGTCGCCGACCTCCCGCTCGACGACCTCCTCGACCGGATCCTCGACCCGATCATCGCGTTCAACCTGGCCAACCCGGGGGCGAAGGCGCTGCTCACCGGGCCGGACGCGCCCGCGCACCTCGCCGCGGCCACGCGGCCGCTGCAGGAGGCCCTGCTGGGGCGGGTGGCCGCGGTGATCGGGGCCAGGGTGCCGGCGCTGTCCCGCGCCGAGCGCGACCGAGCGGCGCTGGTCGCCGTGCAGGTCGTGCGGGCGATGACCGGGGCGATCACGGCCGCCGACGAGCCCGAGCGGTCCGCCCTGGTGGCGGAGCTCAAACGGGTGCTCGCCGCCTACCTCACGGCGCTGGGGGCCTGACCGGCCGGGTCAGGCCAGGAAGGCCTCCAGGTCGTCCAGCACGCGCATCGCCCCGATCGGGCCGAGGCCGAGGAACCACACCTCGTCGTCCACCGGGCGCGCGGTGCCGCGCTGCACGGCGCCGAGCCGGTTCCACAGCTCGCCGCCGACCACCGCGGGTTCGGCCGTGGCGTCCTTCGGCCCGTAGCTGGAGTAGAACAGCCAGTCCCCGTCGGCCTCGGAGATCCGCTCCGGGGAGATCTCCGTGGCCAGCTCGTCGAAGTCCTGGTTGGGCGGGCGGGGGAGCCCGACGTCCTTCAGCACGACCCCGATCATCGAGAGGTTCCCGTAGAGCCGGATGCGCTCGGGCATGAACCGCAGCAACGAGATCGTCGGCGGCTGCGTGAAGCGTGCGCGGATGGCGTCGGCGCGGCGCTGGTACTCGTTCAGCAGCTCGGTGGCCTTCTCCTCCTCACCGAGCGCGGCGCCCGCGAGCAGCAGGTTCTCCTTCCACGGAAACCCCGGCCGGATGGACAGCACGGTCGGGGCGATCGCCGAGAGCTGCTCGTAGAGCTCGTCGACCCGCAGCCGGCTGCCGAGGATCAGGTCGGGCTGGAGCGCGGCGATCGCCTCCAGCCGCAGCCCGTCCAGCGAGCCGACGTTGGTGCTGCCCTGCAGCTGCGGCTCCAGGTAGGAGGGGATCGTGCCGTTCGGGGTGGCCGTCCCGACCGGGACGACGCCCAGCGCGAGCACGGCGTCGATCTCGCCGGTGTCGAGCACCACGACCCGCTGCGGCTTCTGCTCGAGCCGCGTGGTGCCGCGCGCGTGGGTGATCGTGCGGGGGAAGACCCCGGGTGGGGCGTCGGCGCCGAGCTTGGCGGTCTCCTCGTCGGCGGTGGCGAAGAGCCTGCCCCCGGTCGCCACGTCGGTGTTGCCGGACCCGGACGACGGCGCGTCCGCCGCACCACCGCATCCCGCCACCAGCGCCAGGACCAGGGCCCCGGCCGCCGCTATCCGTCTCATCGAGCCTCCTCTGCGAACTGAGGGAAGGCTAACTTGCCTCGTTCGGCGCGGCGTCACCAGGATATCGTTAGTTCGTGGAAGTTAGTAACGCGGTGTGGTCGATCGTCCGCGATCTGCATCGTGCCGCACTGCTGCAGCGCCGCGCCGCCGCCTCGGCCCCGCTGGGGCAGGCCGCCCTGGGCCTGCTGAACCTCGCCGGGCAGGGCCCGGTCCGCCCGTCCGAGGCGGCCGCCGAGCTGGACGTGCTGCCGCAGACGATCAGCCGGGCGGTGGCCGAGCTGACCGAGCGCGGTCTGGCCCGCCGGGTCGGCGACGAGGCCGACGGGCGCTCCTACGTCGTCGAGCTCACCGACCAGGGGCGGGCGGAGCTCGACCGGTTCCGCGCCGAGCTGTCGGAGCGGTTCGCCCGCCACCTCGCAAGCTGGACCGACGCGGAGGTCACCGCGTTCGCCGGGCAGCTGTCGCGGCTGGTGTCGGCGCTCGCCGCCGACGTCCCGCAGCCGCGCACCGCGCCGTCGCCCAACCCGTGGCGGTCCCGGTGACCGGGATCGTCGAGACCGACGTCCTGGTCGTCGGGGGCGGGCTCACGGGGCTCGCCGCGGCCGCGTTCCTCGCCCGGCACGGCGTCCGGGTGCTGCTGGCCGAACGGCACCCGGGCACGTCGACGCACCCGAAGGCCCGGCTGGTCAACGTCCGCTCCATGGAGCTGTACCGCGCGCTCGGCGTCGAGGGGGCCGTCCGCGCGGCGGGGGAGCCGAACGCCGGGTTCGTCCTGGCCGACACCCTCGCGAGCGAGCACGAGGCGTGGATCCCGCCGCCGCCCGACGAGGCGCCCGGCGGCGACCTGAGCCCCTGCCGGCCCTACTCCTGCGACCAGGACCGGATCGAGCCGATCCTGCGCGCCCGCGCCGTCGAGCTGGGCGCCGACGTCCGGTTCGCCACGACCGCGACCGCGGTGGTCGACCGCGGCGACCGGGTGACCGCGACGCTCGATGGGGCGGGCGCGGCGACGGTGCACGCCCGCTACGCGATCGCGGCCGACGGCGCGCACAGCCCGCTGCGCGACCGGCTGGGCATCGGGCGGCACGGCGAGCCGGTGCCGGGCACCGCGGTCAGCGTGCTCTTCCGCGCCGACCTCGGGCCCGCGCTGCGCGGTCGGCGGGTCGACGCGCTGCTCGCCCGGGCGGCGGAGGCGTTCCTGTTCGCCAGGGGCAACCCGGCGGAGCGGCGCTGGCAGCTCGGCACCTACCTGCGCCCCGGCTGGGATCCGCGGCGCATCGACGCCTACGTGCGCGACGTCATCCGGGCCGCGGCCGGGCTCCCCGACCTCGACCCGTTCGTCGAGGGCGTGCAGACCTGGACGAGCGGCGCGTACGTCGCCGACCGGTTCCGCAGCGGCCGGGTCTTCCTCGTCGGCGACGCCGCGCACGTCATGCCGCCCTACGGCGGGTTCGGCGGCAACACCGGCGTGCAGGACGCGCACAACCTCACCTGGAAGCTCGCCGCCGTCTGCGGCGGGGACGCCCCCGACGCGCTGCTCGACACCTACGAGTCCGAGCGCGCGCCGATCGCCGAGCTGACCGTGGGCCAGGCGCTGCTGCGCTCGCGCAAGACCCCCGGTCAGCCGCCTCCCCCCGACCAGATCGACGCCACCACGCTCGTCCTCGGCTTCCGCTACCCGCAGGGCCACGGCTCCCGGGCCCGCCTGGTCGAGGACCCCGCCTACCCGTCCGGGCGGCCCGGGACCCGCGCGCCGCACGTCGAGCTCGCCGACGGGCGCAGCATGCTCGACCTGTTCGACCCGACCGCCTTCACCGCGGTGCACGACCCCGCCGCGGGCGGGCCGGCACGGGCGCACCGGGTGCGCGAGGTCGGGCGGGAACAGGTCGCCCGGCGGCACCGGAAGCGGTGGGCGGCGGTGTACGGCGGCCGAACCGTGATCGTCCGGCCCGACGGCG
>NZ_DATGOP010000087.1:0-2398 GCF_035305885.1 Pseudonocardia sp. | reverse complement strand
CCAGGTCGCCTCGATCGAGGAGGAGGACGGCAAGGGCAGCTTCGAGGCCGCGTTCGAGCCGGCCGACGAGCCCGTCGTGGCGGTCCGCACCCTCGACGGCGGCGCCCTGGTGGTGGTCGCCCTGCGCGGCGAGGAGACGCTACGGGCGGAGGAGCACTGGCAGCTCGCACCTCGCTCGCCGTCGGTCGCCGCGCTGTGGGGGGACGGGGACGGCAGCAACGTGCTGCGCACCTCCTACCACCACACCGTGGCGCTGTACGTGCCGCCGATCGGCTCGGACGCGCGGGTCAGCCTGCTGGGCCTGCAGCCCGTGCCGTTCGCCGTGTCTGCCGGCTGAGGGCCGACCGCTCGGGCACGTGATCGCCGAGAGCGGAGTCGGCGGGTGGGTCGGCGAGGGTTCACTAGGATTGCCCCATGAGCAGTGCCACCTCTCAGCCCGGTCCCGCCCGGAGCGCCCAGCCCGAGTTCGCGGTGCGCGGCGCGGTCGACCTGTCCGCACTGAACCGTCCGCAGGCGCCTCCGCCCGGTGAGCCGGGCGGCGCGCCCGAGGCCGGTGGTTTCGTGGTGGACGTCTCGGAGGCGAACTTCGAGCAGCTCGTCCGCGACTCGGCGACCTACCCCGTGGTGATCCTCCTGTGGATCCCGACCGACAAGGCGAACGCCGACCTCGGGTCGACGATGGGCCGGCTCGCGCAGGAGTACGGCGGCCGGTTCCTCCTCGGCCGGGTCGACGCGCAGGCGTCGCCCCAGGTCGCTGCGGCCTTCCAGGTGCAGGGCGTCCCCACGGTCGTCGCCGTGCTGCAGGGCCAGCCGCTGCCGCTGTTCCAGGGCGCCGCCGACGAGCAGCAGATCCGCGGCGTGCTCGACCAGGTGCTGGCCGCGGCCGAGCAGAACGGCGTGACCGGCCGCGCGCCGGGCGCCGCCCCGGCGGGCGACGAGCCCGCCGTCGAGCCCGAGAAGCCGCTGCCGCCGCTGCACCAGGAGGCGTACGACGCCATCGAGCGCGACGACCTGCCCGCCGCGGCTGCCGCCTACGAGAAGGCGCTCCGCCAGGACCCCAAGGACGCCGACGCCGCGGCAGGCCTCGCGCAGGTGCACCTCATGCAGCGCACCCACGACGCCGACCTCGCCGCGGTGCGCAAGGCCGCGGCCGACGCGCCGTCCGACGTCGACGCGGCGCTCGCCGTCGCCGACCTGGACATGCTGGGCGGCAAGGTCGAGGACGCCTTCGCGCGCCTGCTCGATCTCATGCCGGAGGCCGACGCGGACGGCAAGGAGAAGCTGCGGGTCCGGCTCCTCGAGCTCTTCGAGGTCGCGGGGACGACGGACCCCCGCGTCGCCAAGGCCCGCCGCCGTCTGTCGCTCTACCTGTACTGACCAGCCGCTGAGATCTGGTGTTCTCGGTGAGATCTGGTCGTGTGCAACCAGATCTCACCGCGAACACCAGATCTCAGCGAGCAGCGGCGGCAGCAGCACCCGCCAGGACACTCAGCGCGGCGCCGGGGTGAGGATGAGCGCGCCCAGCGGGGGGACGCGGATCTCCGCCGACCAGCGGCGTCCGTGGTAGGGGACCGGCTCGGCCTGGACGCGGCCCATGTTGCCAACGCCCGAGCCGCCGTAGACGGTCGCGTCGGTGTTGAGCACCTCGAGCCACACCGGGTCGTCCGCGCCGGTGTCGCCGGGTGCGGGCGGCGCGGCGGCCGGTGCGGTGGCACCCGGCCCGTCCGCGAGCGGCCCGTCCACCAGCGGCGCCCGCGACGGCCGCACGGCGGTCTCGGCGGGCTCGGCGGGCGGCAGCGTCCCGGCGGCCGCAGCCCCGGTACTCGCGACCCCGGCGGGCGCCGTCTCACCGGGACCACGGCGCGGCACGTCCGGCAGCGGCAGCCGGTACCCCTCGTGCGGGACCCCGGCGAAGTTGACGACGACCACCACCGGGTCGCCGGAGCGCGACCGCCGGACATAGGCGAGCACGTTGTGGTCCGCGTCGTCCGCCGTGAGCCACTCGAAGCCCGCGGGGTCGAAGTCGAGCTCCCAGAGGGCCGGCGTCGCGCGGTAGAGCGCGTTGAGGTCGCGCACCACGTGCTGCACGCCCGCGTGCCCTGCGTCGCCGAGCAGGTCCCAGCGCAGGCCCTCGTGCTCGGCCCACTCCGTGTCCTGGGCGAACTCGCAGCCCATGAACAGGAGCTGCTTGCCGGGGTGCGTCCACTGGTACGCCAGGAAGGACCGCACGCCCGCGAGCTGCTGCCACCGGTCGCCCGGCATCTTGCGCAGCAGCGAGCCCTTGCCGTGCACCACCTCGTCGTGGCTGATCGGCAGCACGAACTGCTCGGTGAACGCGTACACGAGCGAGAACGTCAGCTCGCCGTGGTGGTAGCGCCGGTTGTACGGGTCCTCCGCG
>NZ_DATGOP010000086.1:0-51819 GCF_035305885.1 Pseudonocardia sp. | reverse complement strand
CGTCGCCCGCTTGCCGATGTGGCGGAACGCCTGACCCAACCCCACCGTCGTGGTCGTCTTGCCCTCCCCCAGCGGAGTCGGGGTGATCGCCGAGACCACCACGTACTTGGCGCGGGGACGATCGGCCAGCTCGTCGATCGCATCCAGTTCGATCTTGGCGACCTCCCGGCCGTACGGGGTGACCAGGTGCGGCCCGATCCCCATCTCGGCCGCGACGTCGACCAGCGGCTTCAGCGTCGCCGCCTTCGCGATCGCCAGATCGGACGGGAATGTCCCCATGTGCGCCCCTCCCGCTCGTGGCTCCGCCGGAGCCGCCGCTTCCCCCTGCGGTCACCGTAGTTGCCGCGGTGGCCTCGACCACAGGAGAGCCGACGGGCGACGGCCTGTCCAGGCCCCTTCCAGCTACCGAAAGTAGTAGTCGAGCAGTGGTCGCTGCGCTCCGTAGAAGGGCCGGCCGCGCCGGTTTACCCGCGCCGGGCGCGGACAGTCCTGTCTGCGTGACCGCAGGCTCCACGAGCGGACGGGCCCGGGCGCGATCCCGCGCACCGGAGGCGGTCCTGTTCGACCGCGACGGCACGCTGGTCGTCGACGTGCCCTACAACGCCGACCCCGCGCGGGTGCGGCCGATGCCGGGCGCGCGCGAGGCGCTGCGCCTGCTGCGCGCGGCGCGGGTCCGCGTCGGCGTCGTCACCAACCAGTCCGGCATCGCCCGCGGGCTGCTCACGCCGGCCGAGGCCCGGCGGGTCAACCGGCGGGTGGAGCAGCTGCTCGGCCCGTTCGCGGTGTGGCAGGTCTGCCCGCACGGCCCGGCGGACGGCTGCGCCTGCCGCAAGCCCCGGCCGGGCATGGTGCTCGCCGCGGCGCGCCGGCTCGGCCTCGCCCCGGACCGGATCGCCGTCGTCGGCGACATCGGCGCCGACGTCGAGGCGGCCACCGCCGCGGGCGCGACCGCCGTGCTGGTGCCCACGCCGGTCACCCGGCGCGAGGAGATCGCCGCGGCGCCCACCGTGCGCCCCGACCTGGTGTCGGCGGTGCGCCACCTGCTGGGGGAGCGGTGAGCCGCCGCGTGCTCGTCGTGCGCCTCGACGGCGCGGGCGACGTGCTGCTCGCCGGGCCGGCCGTCCGGGCGGTCGCCGCGGCCCCCGGCGCCGAGGTGACCCTGCTCTGCGGCCCGGACGGCGCGGCGGCGGGCAGGCTGCTGCCCGGGGTGCGGCGGGTGCTCGCGTGGGCGGGCCCGTGGGTCCTCGCGCCCGCGCCGCCGGTGAGCGCCGTCGAGGTGGACGAGCTCGTCGCCCGGCTCGCCGCGCACGCGTTCGACGAGGCCGTCGTGCTCACCTCGTTCCACCAGTCCCCGCTGCCGACGGCGTTGCTGCTGCGCCTGGCCGGGATCGGCCGGATCACCGGCGCGTCGGTCGACTACCCCGGCTCGCTGCTCGACGTGCGGCTGCGGCCCGGCGAGGACCTCCCCGAGGACGTCCCCGAGCCGCAGCGGGCCCTCGCCATCGCCGCGGCGGCGGGATTCGCCCCGCCCCCCGACGACGACGGGCGGCTCGCCGTCCACCGCCGACCCGCGGTCGAGCCGCTGCTCGGGGCGCTCGCCGGGCGGCCGTACGCGGTGCTGCACCCCGGGGCGGCGGTCCCCGCGCGGCGCTGGCCCGCCGAGCACCACCGGCGCCTCGCGCGGCTCCTCGCCCGCGACGGCCTGCCCGTGGTCGTGACCGGCGGCGCGGGGGAGCGCGAGCTCACCGCCGCCGTCGCGGGCGCCGACGCGCTCGACCTGGGCGGGCGCACCGACCTCGCCCAGCTGGCCGGCGTGCTCGCCGGCGCCGCGGTGGTCGTCGTCGGCAACACCGGGGCCGCGCACCTCGCGGCCGCCGTCGGCACGCCGGTCGTCTCGCTCTTCGCGCCCGTCGTGCCCGCCGTGCGGTGGCGGCCGCACCGGGTGCCGCACGTGCTGCTCGGCGACCAGGACGCGCCGTGCCGCGACACCCGGGCCCGCATCTGCCCGGTGCCGGGCCACCCCTGCCTGACCGGAGTCACCCCCGAGGAGGCCCTGTCCGCCGTGCGCGACCTGGTGTCGGCACCGGTGTCGGCGGGCGGGGCCGAGGAAGGATCCGCATGACCTCCACGCTTCCCGCCCCGGCCACCGGGGCCCGGTCCCGCAGGCCCGTCGGGACCGTCCTCGTCACCGGCGCCGCGTCGGGCCTCGGCCGCGCCGTGGCCCGGGCGGTCGCGTCCGCGGGCGGCACCCCGCTGCTGCTCGACCGCGTGCCGGTCGAGGCGGACCCGCGGCTCGGGGACGCGCCGTCGGCCGTCGTCGACCTGGCCGACGGCCGGGCGGGCGAGGCCGCGATCGGCCGCCTGATCGCCGACGCGGGCGGGCTCGACGGCGTGGTCACCTCGGCGGGCACCGACCGCTGCGGGCCCCTGGCCGAGGTCCCCGCCGCCGAGTGGGAACGCGTGGTCGCGGTCAACCTGCTCGGCACGGCCGCGGTGATCCGGGCCGCGCTGCCCGCGCTGACCGCCTCCCGCGGCCGCGTCGTGACCGTGGCCTCCACGCTGGGGGTGCGTGCGCTGCCGGACGCGTCGGCCTACTGCGCCTCGAAGTTCGGGGTCGTGGGCCTGACCCGCGCGCTCGCCGCCGAGCTCGCCGGCACGGTCGGGGTGACGCTGCTCGTGCCCGGGGGCATGGCCACCGCGTTCTTCGACGGCCGCCCCGAGCAGTACCGGCCGGGACCGGACGCCCAGCTGGGCGACCCGGCCGAGGTGGCCGACGCCGTGCTCTACGCGCTCACCCGGCCCGACGGGTGCGAGGTGCGCGAGATGGTCGTCTGCGCCTCGACGGAGCCGTCGTGGCCGTGATGCCCGCCCGACCCGGCCGACACCCCGGCGCCGACCGCGGCGGGCCGGTGGACCTCGACCGCGCCCGGCGCATCCTCGTGGTGCGCGCGGACAACATCGGCGACGTCGTCACGACGACGCCCGCCCTGCGGGCGCTGCGCGCGGCCGCCCCCCACGCCGGGATCGACCTGCTCGCCTCCCCCGCAGGCGCGCAGGTCGCGCCGATGATCCCCGAGCTCGACGGGACGCTCGCGACCTCCGCGTCGTGGCAGCAGCTGCCCGGCGCGGGCGGGGCGGACGCCGGGGCCGAACACGCGCTGCTGGAGCGGATCGGCGCGGGCGGCTACGACGTGCTGCTCGTGCTCACCTCGTTCTCCCAGTCGCCGTGGCCGGTGACGCACCTCGGGCTGCTCGCCGGGATCGGCACCCGGGTGGTGCACTCGCGCGAGTTCGGGGGCGCGGTCGCCACCCACTGGGTGACCCCGCCGCCGGACGGCACCCACCAGGTCGACCGCGCGCTGCACCTGCTCGCCGCGATCGGCGTGCCCGACCGTGGCCGCTGGACGGCGCTCACGGTGCCCGCGGACGCGCGGCACCGCGCCGCCGACCTCGCCGCCGACCTCGCCGATCGTCCGTTCGCGCTGCTCGCCCCCGGCGCGTCCTGCAGCGCGCGCCGCTACCCGGCGGAGCGGTTCGGCGCGGCCGCCGCGCAGCTCGCCCGCGCCGGGCTGCCGGTGCTCGTCACCGGCGCCGAGAAGGAGGCCGAGCTGGTCGCGCGGGTCGTGGCGGCCGCGGCGCACCCCGACGTCCGGCCGGTGCCGCCGGTGCCGCTCGCGGTGTGCACGGCGCTGATCGATCGCGCGGCCGTCGCCGTGACCAACAACTCCGGCGGCATGCACCTCGCCGACGCCGTCCGCACCCCCGTCGCGGTCGCCTACGCCGGCACCGAGACGCCCGACGAGCTGCGGCCCCGCAGCACGGCGGCCGCGCTGCTCGGGCGCGCCGTGCCGTGCTCGCCCTGCCGGCAGCTGCGGTGCCCGTACGGGCACGAGTGCCTCGACGTCCCGCCGGGCACGGTCGCCGCGGCCGCGCTCGACCTCGCCCGTCACGCCACCGCGACCCACGACCTCCCCGAGGAGGACCCATGCGCAGTCCCCGCGACGCCCTGACCGCCCCGGCCGCACCCGCCGCGCTCGCCGGCCGCATCGCCGACCGGGCGCCCCGGGTCGTGGTCCTGGGCGACGCGCTGCTCGACGGGTGGCTCTCCGGGCCCGCGCGGCGCCTGGGCCGCGACGGGCCGGTGCCGGTGGTCGAGGTGAGCGAGTCCCGCACGCAGCCCGGCGGGGCCGGCAACACCGCGGCCAACCTCGCCGCGCTCGGGGCGCGGGTCGACCTGGTGGCCGTGCTCGGCGACGACCCGGCGGGGGTCGAGCTCTCCGCGTTGCTCACCGCCGCCGGCGTCGGCACGGCGCACTGCGTCACCGCACCGGGCCGGGCCACGGCGGTCAAGCGCAGGATCACCAGCGGGGGCCAGACGCTCGCCCGCTACGACGCGGCCCCCGACGGCGCGCCGCGGCCGTCGACCACGGCCGCGCTGGTGGGCGCGCTCGAGGTGGTGCTCGCCGAGCCCGCCGACGCGGTGGTCGTCGCCGACTACGGCCTCGGCACCGGCGACCGGCGGGTGCGGGCGGCGCTGTCGCGGCTGCGGGCGCGGATCCCGCTCCTGGTCGTGGACGCCCACCGGCCCGGGGCGTGGGCGGTGCTGCGCCCCGACCTGCTCACGCCGAGCATCGACGAGGCCGCGGCGCTGATCGCCGAGCCCGAACCGGTGGGCTCCGGCCGCGCCGAGTGGGTGCTCGCGCGCCGGCACGCGCTCACCCGGGCCGCGGGCGGTGGGGAGGTCCGCACCGAGGTGATCGTGACCCTCGACGAGGACGGCGCGGTGCGGCTGCCCGCCGACCCGGCCGAGCCGGCGCAGTGGGCGAGCGCCCGCCCCGGCCCGCAGGCGCGCGCGTGCGGGGCGGGGGACACGTTCAGCGCCGCCGTCGCCGCGGCCCGGGCCACCGGCATCGACCCGCAGCGGGCGCTCGGGCTGGCGCAGTGCGCCGCGGACGTCGTCGTGGGGGAGGCGGGCACCGCCGTGTGCACCACGGGCGCCCTCACCGCCCGGCTGGCCGAACGCGACCGCGGTGGCCTGGTGAGCCACCGCGACCTGCTGGCGATCGTCGCCGAGCACCGCCGCCGCGGCAGCCGGATCGTGTTCACCAACGGCTGCTTCGACGTGCTGCACCGCGGCCACGTCGCGTACCTGCGGCAGGCCCGTGCGCTCGGGGACCTGCTCGTCGTCGCGCTCAACGACGACGGCAGCGTGGCCCGGCTCAAGGGCCCCGAACGGCCGGTGAACCCGCTCGAGGACCGCGCCGGCGTCGTCGGCGCCATCGAGTGCGTCGACCTGGTGACCTCGTTCGCCCACGACACCCCGGCCGAGCTGATCGAGGCCGTGCGCCCCGACGTCTACACCAAGGGCGGCGACTACACGCCGCAGATGCTGCCCGAGACGCCGATCGTCGAGCGGCTCGGTGGCGAGGTCCGGGTGCTCGACTACCTGTCCGACCACTCCACCACCGCGATCGTGGGCAGGATCAAGGCGGGCAGGCCGTGACCACGCCGGGGCGGGACGTCCTCGGGCCCACCTGCGACCGGCCGGTGGAGCGCGCGGACCGGGCGGTGCGCGAACGCAGCGGCGGCGTGCAGGCGGCCGGGGGTGCGCCGTGAGCGCCCGGCCGATCGTGGTCGTCGGCGACGCGATCCTCGACGTGGACGTCGTCGGCACGGTGGAACGGCTCTGCCCCGACGCGCCCGCACCGGTGCTCGACGTGGTCGACGAGGCGGCCCGCCCGGGTGGGGCGGCGCTCGCCGCCGCGCTCGTCGCCGGGCGCGGCACCCCGGTGCGGCTGGTCACGGCGCTGGACGCCGACGAGCCGGGCAGGCGGCTCGCCGGGCTCCTCGACGGCCTGGACGACGCCCCGCTCGAGCTGCTCGTGGGCCCGGCGGACGGGGGCACCCTCGTGAAGTGCCGCATGCGCGCGGGTGGGCGGACGCTGCTGCGCACCGACCGCGGCCGCGGCGAGCCGGTGGCCGGGTTCGCCGACGGGCTCGACCTGGGGCGGGTGTGCGCCGCCGCGGGCGCGGTGCTGGTCTCGGACTACGGTCGGGGCGTCGCCGCCGACCGGCGGGTGCGCGCCGCGCTGCGGCGCGCCGCGGCCCGCGGCGTACCGGTGGTGTGGGACCCGCATCCCCGCGGCCCCGAGCCGGTGCCCGGCGTCACCGTCGTCACCCCGAACCTCGGTGAGGCTTGCGACGCGGCCGGTGGCGCCCCGCCGCGCGGCCACGACGAGGCCCTCGCGCTCGCGGGGCGGCTCGTCGGGCGCTGGGGCGCCGGGGCCGTGGCGGTCACGCTGGGACGCGACGGCGCCGTCGTGCGGCACCGGGACGGGGGCTCGTCGGAACCGGCCGCCCCCGTGGTGCCCGAGGCCGATCCCTGCGGGGCGGGGGACCACTTCGCCGGCGGGGTCGCCGCGGCGCTCGCCGCCGGTGCGGGGGTGGACGAGGCCGTCGCCGAGGCCGTGCTGGGCGCGGCCGGGTTCGTCGCCCGCGGGGGCGGGGCGACGGTACGGCGCACCGGGAACCGGTGGGTGCAGCCGTCGCAGGCGCAGACGAGGTCGGCGCGCAGGCGGGCGCGGCTGACGGTCACGTCGTGAGCAGGCCGGGGACGTAGCGTCCGCGCAGCGCGGCCGCCGCGCGCAGGACGTCGCCCACGCCGATCGCGAGCAGCGCCGGGTCCGGATCGTCGCCGAACGGGTCGCCGCGGCGGGCCGCCGGCACGTCGAGCACGGCGTGCGGGCCGTCCGCCGGCGGGCCCCACCGCTGCGGCCCGACCGGCCCGTACAGCGTCACCGACGGCGTGCCGAAGGCGGCGGCGAGGTGGGCGATGCCCGTGTCGCCGCTCACCACGAGCGCGCTGCCCGCGACGAGCCCGCACAGCTCGGCCAGGTCGGTGCGCCCGGCGAGCACGCGGGCCTCGGCGATCCCGGCCCGCCTGGCCACGGCGAGCGCGAGATCCCGCTCGTCGGCGGTGCCGGTGAGCAGCACGGGGCTGACGGCGCAGTGCAGCGCCGCGGCGACCTCGGCGAAGCGGGCGGCGGGCCAGCGTTTCGCCCCGAAGCGCGCGCCCGCGTGCACGAGAACGGGGGCGTGGCCGTGGCGGAGCCGCGAGCCGGGGGGAGGGGGCAACCGCAGGTCCGCCGGGTCCGCGGGGATCCCGTGCGCGGCGAGCACGGCGCACCAGCGCTCCCGCTCGTGGGTGTGGTTCGCGGCGATCTCGTCGGGCGGCGGGCCCGGCCAGCCCTCCGCCCGGTAGCCGATGCGTCGCGCCGGGCGGGTCGCGTCCAGGGCGCGGTGGCTCTGCGGGCCGGTGCCGTGCAGGTTGACCGCGACGTCGGGGGCTGCGGGCCAGGTCAGCTCCTCGGGGGCCGCGGTCGGCAGCAGCTCGTCGACGGTGCCGACGAGCCCGACGAGCGGGGCGAGTGCTCCGGGCGTGGCCAGCACGATCCGGTGCTCGGGAAGGGCCCTGCGCAGCGCCCGCAACGCAGGCACCGCGACGAGCAGGTCGCCGAGGTGCAGCGCGCGGAGCACGAGTGCCGTCGGTTGCCGCGGGTGCTCCACACCGCGGGCGTACCCCGGGGGACCGCGGGTGACGCGCCCTCGGCCCCAACCGGCTGCGCCCGACGAGGGCCGGCCCCGCAGGTGAGGGGGGATCCTGCGGGGCCGGAGGGGGTGAGCTGTTCCTCAGACGGAGAGCAGCCGGTCGAAGAAGCTGCGGTAGCGCCGCAGCGCGAGGCGCAGGTCCTCGGTGGAGGTCTCGTCGGCGTCGAGGCTCTGTTCGATGCGTCGCCGTTGTTCGCGGAACACGGTCTCCAGCTCGTCGAGGAGCTCTCCGACGAGCGCGTCGGCCTGGGCGACCGCCGCGCGCGGGTCGTCGACGAAGGCGCCCTTCACCGCGTCCCACCGCGACCCGTAGGCCTCGGCGCGGTC
Organism: Pseudonocardia sp.; assembly: GCF_035305885.1. GTDB lineage: Bacteria > Actinomycetota > Actinomycetes > Mycobacteriales > Pseudonocardiaceae > Pseudonocardia. Next base: position 43,884 of record NZ_DATGOP010000086.1, on the reverse strand, counting down.
CGCGGGGACGAGGCGCTCGGGGCGCCCGTCCTGGCCGGAGCCGCCCGGCTGCCCGGGCGGCGGGTGCCCGGACCGGCCGTGGTCGGGCGCCCCGTGCTCGGGCCGAGGCTGCCCGGACGGCGGCTGCTGCGGGCGGGGCTGCTCGGGGGGCACCTGTCCGGAACGGGGCTGCTGGGGCGGCATCTGCCCGACCCCGGTCTGATCCGGCGGCGGGTGCCCGGCCGGCGCCTGCTGGGTCTGCTGGGTCTGCTGGGCTGCCGTCCGCCCGGGTTCGGGCCGCGCCTGGCCCGGGTGGGGAATCGGCTGGTCGTCCCGGCCGTGGGCCCGCTCGTTCTGGTCCGGCATCATCATCGGGTCCACTCCTTGCTCGGCGGCTGGTTCGGCTCGCGGTGGTCGGCTCCGCCGCCGTAGGTGCCGTTCTGGGCGCCCCGGTCGTAGGCACCCCGGTCGTAGGCGCCTCCGTCGTAGTCGCCCCGGTCGTGGGCGGGGTCGTGGGCGGGCTGGTGGGCTCCGTCGTGGGCCCGGGCGTCGTGCGCACGGGCGTCGTTCGCCCGGGTGTCGGCGTGGGTCCCGGCGGTCGGCGCGCCCCCGTCGTGGGTGGCCCCGTCGTGGCCGCGGGTGCCGAGCAGCGCGTCGACCAGGGACCGGTAGGAGGTCACGGCCTCGCGCTGGTTCTCGGTGTCGACGTCGCCGCGCTCGGTGGCGGTGCGGACCCGGTGGGCCTCCCGGTACCGCTGCACCACGTCCGGGTGCTCGACCGAGATGTCCTCGGCGCGGCGCTCGAAGTCGCCGCCGTCGTCGCCGACCGGATAACCGCGGGTGCGCATGATGTCGAGCACCAGCAGGTCGGCGTCACGGACGGCCCGGTGCGGGTCGTCGACGAACTCGCGCTGGATGTCGGCCCACGATGCGGCGAACCGCTCGCGTTCCTCGGGCCTCAGGTCGCGGATGTCCAGCTTCCGGTGGCGCTTCTCGCGCTCGGCCAGCTGCGCCTCCGCGGCGCGCCTGCTGCCGGCTTCGTCGACGCTGCGCTCGTACTCCGGTCCGAACTGCTCCTGCAGCCGTTCCGAACGGCGACGCTGCGCCAGCACCATGCCGACGGCGACGAGCGCGAGCAGCAACACCACCACGACGATGACGAGGACGATCACGGTGCTGTCCACCGCACTCTCCTTCGGTTGATTTGCGCTCACTCGAACGAGTGACTCCCCGGGCGGATACCTGGGATTCGCGATCGACAAACATCTGCGTCCGAATCCGCGAATGCGCTCGGCTATTCGCGGGCAATTCCCGTGGTTGGAACGCCGGGAAACGGGTAAGCGCCGTCGGGTGACCCCCGATCGACCCGACCTGGCGCGGCTGCGCCGCGACGCGGCCGGCTGCACCCGCTGCGAGCTGCACGGGCCCGCCACCCAGACCGTCTTCGGGCGGGGCCCGGCGTCGGCGTGGCTGGTGCTCGTGGGGGAGCAGCCCGGTGACCGGGAGGACGTCGAGGGCGCGCCGTTCGTCGGTCCCGCCGGGCGGGTGCTCGACACCGCGCTCGAGCGCGCGGGCATCCACCGTGACGAGGTCTACCTCACCAACGCCGTGAAGCACTTCCGGTTCGCGCGCGCCGAGCGCGGGAAGCGGCGCATCCACAAGACGCCTGGCGCGACGCACATCCGCGCCTGCCGGCCGTGGCTGGACGGCGAACTCGCCGCCGTGCGGCCCGCCGCGCTCGCGACCCTCGGCGCCGTCGCGGCCAAGGCGCTGCTCGGCCCCCGCTTCAGGATCACCGAGCAGCGCGGCCGCGTCGTGGGGTGGGAGGGGCGGTCGCTCGTGCCGACCGTGCACCCGAGCTCGATCCTGCGCGGGCCGCCCGAGTCCCGGGACGAGGCGCTGGCCGCCCTGGTGGCCGACCTGGAGGTCGTCGCGCGCCTGCGTCCCTGACCGGCCTACGCCGAGGGCTGGAGCTCCAGCTCGCCGTCGCGGGCGTCCACCTTCACGTGCGCCCCCGCCGGGAGCCGCCCGGCGAGCAGCAGGTCCGACAGCCGGTTGTCGACCTCCCGTTGGATCGTGCGGCGCAGCGGGCGGGCGCCGTACTCGGGCTGGTAGCCGAGCTCGGCGATCCGCCGCACGGCCGCCGGGGTGAACTCGACGGTGACGTCCTGGGCGGCCAGCCGCTCGCGCGTCTCGCCGAGCAGCAGGTCGGTGATCGTGACGAGCTGGTCCCGGTCCAGCCGGCGGAAGACGATGATCTCGTCGATGCGGTTGAGGAACTCGGGGCGGAACACCTCCCGCAGCCGGGGCATGATCTTGTCCCGCAGCGCGGCGGAGTCGGCTTCGGTGCCGATGTCGCGGCTGCTGCCGAACCCGAGCGTCGCGCCCTGGTTGGTGATGAGCTCGGAGCCCACGTTGCTCGTCATGATCACCACGGTGTTGCGGAAGTCCACCGTCCGGCCCTGGCCGTCGGTGAGCCTGCCGTCCTCGAGCACCTGCAGCAGGACGTTGAACACGTCCGGGTGCGCCTTCTCGATCTCGTCGAGCAGCAGCACCGAGTACGGGCGGCGCCGCACGGCCTCGGTGAGCTGGCCGGCCTCGCCGTAGCCGACGTATCCGGGCGGGGCGCCGACCATCCGGGCGACCGTGTGGCGCTCGCCGTACTCGCTCATGTCGAGGCGGATCATGCGGTCGTCGTCGCCGAACAGCGCTTGGGCGAGCGCGCGGGCGAGCTCGGTCTTGCCGACCCCGGTCGGGCCGAGGAACAGGAAGCTGCCGACCGGGCGGTCCTCGTCGCCGAGCCCTGCGCGGGAGCGGCGGATCGCCTCGGCGACCGCGGTGACGGCCTCGTCCTGCCCGACCACACGGGCGTGCAGCTCCTCCTCCAGGCGCAGCAGCCGGTCGCGCTCGGCCTCGGTGAGCTGTGCGACCGGGATGCCGGTGGAGCGCGACACCACCTCGGCGATGTCGGCGACGCCCACCTCCGGCACGCCGCCGTCGGCGGGCCCGGTGTCGGCGAGCCGCGCCCGCAGCTCGGCGATCTCGTCGCGCAGCTGGGAGGCGCGCTCGTACTCCTCGTCGGCGACGGCCTGGTCCTTGTCCCGCTCCAGCTGCTCGAGGCGCTGTTCGAGCCCGCGGCGGTCGCCCGACGGCGTGCGGTTGCGCAGCCGCACCCGCGCGCCCGCCTGGTCCATCAGGTCGATCGCCTTGTCGGGCAGGAACCGGTCGGTGAGGTAGCGGGCCGACATCTCGACGGCGGCGCGCAGCGCGTCCTCGGTGTAGCGGACCTGGTGGTGGGCCTCGTAGCGGTCGCGCAGGCCGTGGAGGATCTCGATCGCGTCCTCGCAGCTGGGCTCGGACACCACCACCGGCTGGAAGCGGCGGGCGAGCGCGGCGTCGGACTCGATGTGGGTGCGGTACTCGTCGAGCGTGGTGGCGCCGATGACGTGCAGCTCGCCGCGGGCCAGCGCCGGCTTGAGCATGTTGCCCGCGTCCATGGCGCCGCCGCCCTCACCTCCGCCGCCTGCGCCCGCGCCGACCATGGTGTGCAGCTCGTCGATGAACACGATCAGCTCGTCGCTGCTCGCGCGGATCTCCTCGATGAGGGTGCGCATGCGCTCCTCGAAGTCGCCGCGGTAGCGGGTGCCCGCCACCACGCCCGACAGCTGCAGCTCCACCACCCGGCGGCCGGCGAGGGTGTCGGGCACGTCGCCGTCGACGATGCGCTGCGCGATGCCCTCGACGATGGCGGTCTTGCCGACGCCCGCCTCCCCGATGAGCACCGGGTTGTTCTTCGTGCGGCGTGAGAGGACCTCGATCGTCTGCTCGATCTCGTCGGCCCGCCCGACCACGGGGTCCAGGCGGCCCTCCCGGGCGGCGGCGGTGAGGTCCTGCCCGAACTGGTCCAGGGTCGGCGTCGGGGCGCCGCGGGCCTCGCCGCGCCCGGGGGTGCGGGGCCCCGGCCGCGCGCCCGCCCGCGGGGCGCTCGGCGCCCCCGCGCCGAAGCTGGCCTCCGCCAGCAGCCTGCCCGCGGCCGACTCGTCGTTCGCGGCGATGGCGAGCAGCACGTGCTCGGGGCCGATGTAGCTCGAGCCCAGCGAGCGCGACACCTGGTGGCCGTCCAGCAGCGCGCGCTTCGCGGCGGGGGTGAGCGCCGGGGGACGGCCGGTCGGCTCGCCGCGCTTGAGCCGCTCGTCGAGCAGCTGCGCGATCCGGTCCGGGTCGGCGCCCGCCCGCTCGAGCCACTGGCGGGTCGGCTGCAGCTGGGTGGAGGCGAGCAGCAGGTGCTGGGAGTCGAGGTCCGGGTCGCCGCGGTCCATCGCGATCTGCGCGGCGGTCGCCACCAGCTCGCGGGCGCCCGCGCTCATCAGCCGCGTGAGGTCGACGCGGCGGACGGGACCGCGCACCCCGGGTCCGAGGAAGCGGGCGAGGAACTCGTCGAACGAGCCGGGGTCGCCCGGCCCGAGGAAGCCGGTCATGCGCGCACCTTCGGGGTCGGCGTTCCGATGCGTGTCACCGCATCGGCGTTCCCGGGGTGCGGGCGGCGAAACCGTGGGAGGCTCGCGCGCCGGGTGGTGGTCGCGAGCGACGTGGATCACGGGGCGTTGGCGCGCTCCGCCGCGGTGGCCCAGACTCCCGGTGTCGACGACGACTTCGAACGTGACAGGAGACGAAGCAGATGACGGAAAGCCGGCAGCGCGTGGCGATCGTGACGGGAGCGGCGCGGGGGATCGGCGCGGCCACGGCGCGCAGGCTTGCCGAGGACGGCCTGGCCGTCGCGGTGGTCGACCTGGAGGAGGCTGCGGCCAAGGGCACCGTCGACGCGATCGAGGCGGCCGGCGGGCGGGCGCTCGCCGTGGGCGCGGACGTCTCCGACGCCGCGCAGGTCGAGGCCGCGGTCTCGCGGGTGGCCGCCGAGCTCGGCGCCCCGACGGTGCTGGTGAACAACGCCGGCGTCACCCGCGACAACCTGCTGTTCAAGATGTCCGAGCAGGACTGGGACACCGTGATGGGCGTGCACCTGCGCGGGTCGTTCCTGATGTCGCGCGCCGCCCAGAAGTACATGGTCGAGCAGCGGTTCGGCCGCATCGTGAACCTCTCCAGCACCTCGGCGCTCGGCAACCGCGGGCAGGCCAACTACTCCGCGGCCAAGGCGGGCCTGCAGGGCTTCACCAAGACGCTCGCGATCGAGCTGGGCAAGTTCGGCATCACGGTCAACTGCGTCGCGCCCGGGTTCATCGCCACCGACATGACGAAGGCGACGGCCGAGCGCCTCGGGCAGGACTGGGACACCTACGTCGCCGCGCGGGCGGCGGAGATCCCGGTGGCCCGCGCCGGGCAGCCCGAGGACATCGCCAACGCCGTGTCGTTCTTCGTGAGCGAGCGCTCCGGGTTCGTCAACGGCCAGGTGCTCTACGTCGCGGGCGGCCCCAAGGCCTGATCGCGTCACCGATACTGGCGGGGTGCGCTTCATCTTCCGGCCCCCGGCCGAGCACGCCGCCGGGCTGCTCACCCTGCCGTGGGACGAGCCGCTGGAGGAGTGGCAGGACGAGCGGCTGCTCGAGGTCGCCCATCGCGGCATCTCGCGGCACGTGGTGCGGTTCGTCGAGTCCGACGGGCACGTCTACGCGCTGAAGGAGATCGACGAGCGCCTCGCCCGGCGCGAGTACCGGCTGCTCGGGCGGCTGGAGGAGATGGGGCTGCCCGCGGTGTCCGCGCTCGGCGTCTGCGTCGAGCGCGCGCCGCGTGGGGACACGCCGCAGGACGCCATCCTCGTCACCCGGTTCCTGGACTACTCGATGTCCTACCGGTACGTGTTCGCGCACGGCCACGCGGCGCGGCCCGTCGACCAGCTCATCGACGCGATGGTGGAGCTGCTCGTGCGGCTGCACCTCGCCGGGCTGTTCTGGGGGGACTGCTCGCTGTCGAACACGCTGTTCCGGCCGGACGCGGGCAGCATCGCGGCCTACCTCGTGGACGCCGAGACCGCGGAGCTGCACCCGTCGCTCACGGCCGGGCAGCGCGACTTCGACATCTCCTACGCCGCCGAGCGCGTCGGCGGGGAGCTGTTCGACCTGCAGGCGGGCGGGCTGCTCCCCGACGACGTCGACCCCGTCGAGATCGCCGCGGAGCTGCCCCGGCGCTACCACGCGCTGTGGGACGAGCTCACCCGCGAGGAGCTGCTGCGGCCCGACGAGCAGCGCTATCGGGTGGCCGCCCGGGTCGACCGGATCAACGAGCTGGGCTTCGACGTCGACGAGATCGAGCTGAAGACCACCGACGAGGGGGTGCGGCTGCGCGTGCACACCCAGGTGGCCGAGACCGGGCGGCACCGCAACCGGCTCTTCGCCCTGACCGGGCTCGAGGTCACCGAGAACCAGGCGCGCCGGCTGCTCAACGACCTGACGAGCTACCGGGGCTACCTCGAGCAGAAGGAGGGCCGCTCCATCCCCGAGACCGTCGCGGGGCACCGGTGGCGCGCGGAGGTGTACGACAAGGTGATGGCGCTCGTGCCGGAGTCCCTGTCCGACCGGCTCGCGCCCGCGGAGATCTTCCACGAGATCCTCGAGCACCGCTGGTTCCTCTCGGAACGGGCGGGCAAGGACGTCGGCACCACCGCGGCGGCGAAGTCCTACATCGACGCGATCCTGCCCAACACCCCGCCCACGCTCGCCCTGCCGGGCGGGGAACCCGCCCCCGAGGGCTGACGGCGTCCGCCCACGTCACGTGCTCGTGTCGCTGTGCTACCAGGTGATCCCGCAGCGTCACCCGGTGGGGGATGACCGCGCGCACGCGGGCCCGCTACGGTACGACGCGTGACGTCCGGCTCCGCCCTCGAATCGCCCGGGTTCGACCCCGACGACCCACCCGTGCCGCCGTCGCGCAGGATCGACCCCTCGAAGCCGAACCTCGCGCGCGTCTACGACGCGTTCTGCGGGGGCAAGGACAACTACGCGGCCGACCGAGCGGTGGTCGACGAGATCCACGCGGTCACGCCGGAGCTCACCCGGGTCGTGCGCGAGGAGTGGGCGTGGCTGGGGCGCGCCGTCCGGTTCCTGGTGAAGTCGGCGAACATCGAGCAGATCATGCACCTCGGTGCGGGGATGCCGCTCGGTGAGAACACCCACCAGATCGCGCAGCGCTTCAACCCCGACACGCGTGTCATCTACGTCGCCGACGACCCGCTGGTTCAGGCCCACGGCCGGGCGATCCTCGCCGACAACGAGCTCACCCACCTCGTCGAGGCCGACCCCGCGCGGCCCGACGACGTGTTCGGCCACGAGACCGTGAAGAAGTACCTGGAGGCGGACCAGCCGGTCGCGGTGATCCACAGCCGAACGATGCACCACGTGCCGGACACCGAGCGGCCGCACCGGATCGTGCAGCGCTACCTCGAGCTGCTCCCGGCCGGTTCCTACCTGGTGCTCTCGCACTTCTGCGACCCGCAGGACGACGGTGCGGGCAGCCAGCTCGCCCGCTTCGTCGAAGGCGTCTTCTCCCGTAGCGACCTGAGGCCCGTGATCTTCCGCCCGCGCGCGGAGGTCGAGCGGTTCTTCGAGGGCCTCGAGCTCGTGGAGCCCGGCGTCAGCCGCCTGCGGGACTGGTGGCCCGACGGCCCGCTGATGGCGGCGCCCGCCAAGGAGGACGAGCTGCTCCTGGGTGGGGTCGCGCGCAAGCCCTGACCGCGCAGGCCCCCGCCGGGCGGGTCAGGTGGTACGCGGCACCACCGTGATCGACCACGGCCCCACGGGCTCGTCGGCGACGGTCACCGCCTGCTCGCTCGCGTTCACCACGACCGCGCCGTCGGGGGCGCGGAACACCAGCAGCGGCGACGTCGCCGAGTGCCCGATCTCGACGTCGCCCTCGGCGAGGCGGGGGACCAGCCACTGCCAGGGCTCGGTGAGCGGCGTCGGCCGCCCGCCGTCCTCCTGGGTGGCGTCGGTCCACAGCGACGCGTAGCCCAGCTTCGGGTCGCCCTGTGGGCCCCACAGCAGGGCGCCCGACGCGCCGGACCGGGCGTAGGCGGCCACCGCGGCGAGGGTGGCGGCGGCGCTGGCCGGGCTCGCCGCGCCCGGCTCGGCGTCCTCCGGGACGTCGGGGTAGAACTCGGCCCACCAGATCGGCAGGTCGGTGCGCTCGCGCAGCCACCGGTCCAGGTCGGCGTACTTCTGCACACCCTCCAGCACCGACGGCAGGACGTCGTCGCGGGTCTCGGTGGCGGCGTCCACCGCGAGGAAGTCGGCGCCCTCGTTGTGCTGGAGCCAGTACTCGACCACGTCGAGGCTGCGCTGGTCGGCCGCGCCCCACGGGCCGGTGACCTCCCGCGAGGCGTCGGTGGCGCCGTGGCTCAGGCTGATCAGCACCACGTAGGGGCCGCCGACCTCGACGTCGGGCCGCACGGCCTTCACCGCCCGGTAGACCTGGTTGTAGAACTCGGTGTAGCCCTCGTAGTCCCAGCGGTTCTCCGCGTGGTTGTAGAACCCCTTGAGCTCGTTCCACACCAGCACGCGCTCCACCTGCGGGTAGCGCTGCACCGCCTCGGCGGCGAGGTTGGCGAAGTCGCCGAAGTGCTCCGGCAGCGGCTCGTCCTCGAGCGTCGACCAGTCGGTCTCGCCCGCCTCGCCGCCCTTCATCCAGTCCGGGGCGCAGCAGAGCGTGAGGATCGTCCTCCCGCCGGTCTCCTCGACCAGCTCCATGCGCCGGTCGAGGTCGTCCCAGTCGTACTCGCCGGGCTCCGGCTCCGGGTTGCCGGTGCCGAAGCCCATCAGGTGGATGTTCTGCCAGATCGCGCTGCCGTCCTCGAGGATGTCCTTGCCCCGTTCCACGGCCTCGTCGGGGTCGTGCGGGTCGAGGCTGTGCTGGGTGTGCGTGACCCCGAGTTCGAGCGGGACCTGCTGCTTCTCCCACGTGAACGCGGGGTCGTCCTCGACCGCCCGCAGCACGCGTTCGGAGATCGACGTCGGCTCGCTCGGGCCGGTCGAGCAGGCGGCGAGACCGGTGGCGAGCACCGTGGCGAACACCGCGGCGAGGGAGCGGACAGAGCGCACGACGAAACCCCGTGGTCGAGATCTTCCGGACCGCCGGTGGCAGCGGGGCGGCGAACCCCTACCGCTCTCAACCGGCGGGTGAGATGGTGGCAGGTCGCTGCGACGGCGCCGCGGGGAGGTCCCGGTTCGGCCCCGTCCCGAGCAGCGCGCGCCGGTACCATCCCGGGCGGTCGCGCAGCTCGGCGGGCGTTCCGCGCTGCAGCACCCGCCCGCCGCGGAGCACGACCACCTCGTCCACCCGCTCCAGGCCCTCCAGGTCGTGCGTGATCAAGATCATGGAGCGGCCCGCGGTCGCGGTGAGCAGGTCGTCGAGCACGTCCGCGCGGGTGCCCGGGTCGAGGTGGGTGGTGGGTTCGTCCAGCACGAGCAGCGGCCCGGCCGCACCGGTGGTCGGCACCAGCAGCGCGCGGGCGAGGGCGAGCCTGCGCCGCATGCCGCCGGACAGCCGCGTGCCGTGCGGGCCGGCCTCGGTGTCGAGCAGGTCCTCGTCGAGCCCGACCCGGGCGAGCACGGCCCGCAGTTCGGCGTCGGTGGCGTCGGGGCGGGCGAGCAGCAGGTTGGCCCGCACGGTGCCGGCGAACACGTGCGGGTCCTGGGGCATGCCGGTCACCCGGGCGCGGACCTCGTCGATCGGCAGCGCGGTGAGGTCGGCCCCGTCCAGGTGCACGGTGCCCGCGTCCGGGTCGCGGAAGCGCAGCAGCACCGCGGCGAGGGTGCTCTTGCCCGATCCGCTCGGGCCGACCAGCGCGACCCGCTTGCCCGCGGGGACGTCGAGGTCGACCCCGTCGAGCGCCCACGGCTCGCCCGGCCCGTAGCGCACCCGCAGGCCGCGCACCCGCAGGCCCCGCCCCGGTCGGACGCCGCCCGGCGGGGCGGGGGCCGGGACGCGGTCGGGCGCGACCGCGGGTGGCGTGTCGAGCACGTCGAACAGGCGGGCGCCCGCCGCGCGCACCGCCCCGAGCCGGGCCGCCGCCCCGGGCAGCGGGGCGACGATCTCGAACGCGGCGAGCGCGGTGAGCACCAGCACGGCGAGCGGGACCGGGGCGAGCGACCCGTCCCGGACCGCGGCCACACCCACGAGCAGCGTGCCCCACAGCGTGAGCCCGGCGAGCAGCGCGGAGACGCCCGCGCCGAGGCCGAGGAGGCCGGCGTCGCGGCGTTCGACACGGGTCAGCTCGGCGTCCGCGGCCTCGACCCGGTCGAGGGCGGCGGGCATCGCGCCGTACGCGACGAGGTCGGGGCCGCCGTGCAGGGCGTCGACCAGGGCCGTCGACAGCGCGGCCCGCCCCGCGGCGCGCCGCCTGCCCGGACCGCGGCCGGCGGCCGCGGCAGCGAGCGGAACGGCCACCCCGCCCAGCGCCAGCCCGGCCGCGAGCAGCAGGCCGCCGGGCACGAGCAGCGCGGTGCTCACCGCCACCACGCCCGCGCCGGTGACCAGCGCGGCGAGCGGCGGCGCGAGGCCGCGCACGAGGAGGTCCTGGGTGGCGTCGGTGTCGCTGACGAGCCGGGAGACCAGATCGCCGGTGCGGAAGCGGTGCACCGGCTCGGTGCGGGCGAGCCGCTCGTACACCCGGGCCCGCGCGTCGGCCAGCGTGCGCAGCGCCGCGTCGTGGGTGACGAGGCGCTCCAGGTAGCGGGCCACCCCGCGGGTGACACCCAGCGCCCGCGTCGCGACGATCGCCACGGAGAGCGCGGTGATCGGCGGGGACGCGGCCGCGGTGGCGATGAGCCACGCGGCGACGACGAGCAGGGCGACGCCGGAGGCCGTCGCGGCCGCGCCGGCGAGCACGCCGAGCGCGAACCGCGCCCCGCGCGGGCGCGCGAGCGCGATCATGCGCAGCAGCGGATCCGACGAACGGTGCGTCGGTCGTCGGACGGGTTCCGACGAGCGCGCCGCTCGTCGGAGGGGTGCGCAGGGCCGGTCAGGACGCATGGGTGCTCCCGGTCAGCGCGGGGGCGTCGAGGCGCACGACCTCGTCCGCGAGGTCGGCCCAGCCCTCGTCGTGGGCCACGATCACCCCGGTCCGCCCGCGCAGGAGGCGAGCGACCCCGGTGCGGACGGCCGCGGCGTGCTCCGGGTCCAGGTGCGCGGTGGGCTCGTCGAGCAGCACGATCGGCGCGTCCAGCACCTCCTTCCGCAGGAACGCCCTGGCCAGCGCGATGCGCTGGCGCTGGCCCGCCGAGAGGCGGTGCCCGCGCTCGCCGAGCGGGGTCGCGTAGCCGTCCGGGAGCGCGCGGATGACCTGGTCGGCCTCGGCCAGCATCGCGGCCCGGCGCACGGCGTCGTCGGGGGCGTCGGGGAGGCCGAGGCGGATGTTGTCGGTCACCGAGGCGTCGAACAGGTACGGGTGCTGGGGCAGCCAGGCGATGCGACTCCGCCACACGTCCGGGTCGACGTCTGCCAGGTCCACCTCGCGGCCGTCGGCCGCGGTGACGAGCACGCGGCCGGCCGTCGGCTCGGCGAACCGCAGGAGCAGCGCGAGCAGGCTGGACTTGCCCGCGCCGCTGCGGCCGGTGACGAGCGTGGTCGTGCCGGGGACGAGCGCGAGGTCGACCCCGTCGAGGGCGGGCGCGTCGCGGCCCGGGTAGGTGAGGCCGGTGCGGTCGAAACGCACGGCGGGGCGCCGCGCCGGCTCGACCGGCGCGCTCGGCGCGGGCCGGGTGGGCCGCTCCAGCACGGCGAACACCCGCTCGGCCGCGCTGACCCCCTCCATGCTCGCGTGGAACCGGGCTCCCACCTCGCGCAGCGGGAGGTAGGCCTCGGGGGCGAGGATCAGCACCAGCAGCGCGGTCTCCAGGTCGAGCCGCCCGTACAGCAGCCGCAACCCGATCTCGACGGCCACCAGCGCGACGGAGAGGGTCGCGAGCAGCTCCAGCACGAACGCCGACAGGAACGCCACGCGCAGGGTGCCCATGGTCGCCTCCCGGTGGGCGCCGGTCACGCGCCGGATGAGCGCGGCCTCGGCCTTCGCGCGGCGGAAGACCGCCAGCGTCGGCAGGCCCTCCACGACGTCGAGGAAGTGGCCGCCGAGGCGCTGCAGCAGGTCCCACTGCCTGCGGGTGCGGGCCTGCGTGTGCATCCCGACGAGCGCCATGAACAGCGGGATCAGCGGCAGCGTGAGCGCGATGACGAGGCCGGAGATCCAGTCGGCGCGCCACACCACGACGAGCACGGCGACCGGCACCAGCACCGCGAGCACGAGCTGCGGCAGGTAGCGGGCGACGTAGTCGTCGAGGGCGTCGAGGCCGCGCGTGGCGAGCGTGGCGAGCTCGCCGGCGTCGGCCGCGGCGGGGTCGGTTGCCGCGACGTGCCGGACCAGTCGGCGTCGCAGGTCGGACTTGACGCGGGCCGCGCTGCGCAGGGCGGCGGTCTCGGCGCCGTAGGTGAGCGCGGCGCGGGCGAGCGCGACGACGCCGACGGCGGCCACCGTGGTGGCGAGGGCCTCGAACGCGCCGTCGGTGGCGCTGCCGATCGCGTGCGCCACGAGCCAGGCCTGCAGCAGGATCAGCGCGGTGGCGGCGAACCCGCAGGCGACCGTGAGGGCCAGGTGCGCCCGCACCGCCGCGGTGGTGCGGACCAGGCGCGGGTCGAGGGGTTTCACGACACGTGCGCCCTGGTCACGCGTCGCCGGAACACCCAGTAGCTCCAGGACTGGTAGAGCAGGACCAGCGGCAGGAAGAACACCGCGACCCACGACAGGATGCCCAGCGTGTAGGGGCCCGACGCCGCGTCGGCCACGGTGAGGTCGAACGCCGGGTCCACCAGCGAGGGCAGCGCGACCGGGAACAGCGAGCCGAACAGCACCGCCGTCGTGGCCGCGACGGCCACCGCGGTGGCGGCGAACGCCCAGCCCTCCCGGCGGCGCGCCACGAGCACGCCGCCTGCGACCAGCGCGCCGACGGCGGCGAGCGCGACGGCGGCGGTGGCGGGGGTGCCGTGGTCGGCCTGGGTCCACATGAGGAACGCGAACTGCGCGGCCGCGGCGGCGGGGGCGGCGAGCCGGGCGACGGCCCGGGCCCGGCGGCGCACCGGGCCGTCGGTCTTCAGCGCGAGGAACACCGCGCCGTGCAGGACGAACAGCGCGAGCGTGGCCACCCCGCCGACCAGCGCGTACGGGTTGAGCAGGTCGGTGAGGCCGGAGCGGACGACCCGGTCCGGGCCCAGCTGGACACCGCGCACGACGTTCGCGAACACCAGGCCCCAGCAGAACGCGGGCACGGCGCTGCCGGTGACGATCGCGGCGTCCCAGCGGGCCCGCCAGCGCGGGTCGTCGACCTTGCCCCGGTACTCGAACGCGACGCCGCGCGCGATGAGCGCGAGCACGACGAGCAGCACCGGTAGGTAGAAGCCGCTGAGCAGGCCCGCGTACCAGGCGGGGAACGCGGCGAACATCGCGCCGATCGCGGTGATCAGCCACACCTCGTTGCCGTCCCAGACCGGGCCGATCGCGTTGATCACGACCCTGCGGTCGGCGTCCGAGCCGCGGCCGAGGACCGGCAGCAGCATCCCGACCCCGAAGTCGAAGCCCTCCAGCACGAAGTAGCCGGTCCACAGCACCGCGATCGCGACGAACCAGACGGTGGGCAGGTCCATGGCTTCACTCCTCGGTGGGGAGGGTCAGTAGACGAACGCGGTGACGTGGTCGGGCTCGGGTTCGCCCTCCCGCGGGTAGGGCATGACGTGGTCGGGCCCGGCCTTCACGTACCGGAGCAGGAGCCGCGCCTCGACGACGGCGAGCACGCCGTAGAGGAGGGTGAAGGCGGACAGCGACACCGCGACCTCGCCGAGGCTCACCCCGGGCGACACGCTCGCGGCGGTGAGCAGGTGCCCGACCACCGTCCAGGGCTGGCGCCCCATCTCGGTGAGGATCCAGCCGAAGATGTTGGCCGCGAGCGCGGCGGGCAGCGCGGCGATCGCGACCCGGTACACCCACCGCTGCCGTGGCAGCGCCCCGCGCCGGGTGAGCCACAGCCCGACGACGCCGACGCCGACCCCGGCGAGCCCCAGCCCGATCATCAGCCGGAACGACCAGTACAGGACCGGGATGAGCGGGGTGTAGTCGCCGGGGCCGAACTGCTCGCTGAACTGCCGCTGCAGGTCGTTGATGCCCGCCACCTCGCCGGCGGGGGAGCCGGTGGCCAGCACGCTGAGCAGGTAGGGCACCTCGAGGTTGACGATGTTGCGTCCGACGCCCACCTCGCCGATCTCGTGGTCGCCGATCGCGAACAGGGAGAACCCGGCGGCCTGCTCGGTGTCCCAGATCGCCTCCGCCGAGGCGAGCTTCATCGGCTCGTAGCGGGCCATGAGCTTGGCCTGGTTATCCCCGGAGAGAGCCACGACCGCCCCCGCGACCGCGGTGGTGACGAGCCCCGCGCGCAGCGTGCGGCGGAACAGGCCGGGCTCGTCCGGGTGCGGGGCGCGGTCGCGGTGCAGCAGCTTGTAGGCGCTGACGGCCACGACGAAGAGCCCCGCGACGACGAACGACGCGCTGACCACGTGCAGGTAGGTCGAGATCGCCTGCGGGTTGGTGAGCACCGCGGCGAGGTCGGTCAGGTGGGCGCGCCCGGTGGCCGGGTCGACGGCGAACCCGACCGGGTGCCGCATCCACGCGTTGGCGGCGAGGATGAAGAACGCCGACAGGTTCGAGCCGATCGCGGCGGCCCAGATGGTGGCCAGGTGCACGCGGCGGGGGAGCCGGTCCCAGCCGAAGATCCACAGCCCGATGAACGTGGACTCGAGGAAGAACGCGAGCAGGGCCTCCAGCGCGAGCGGCGCCCCGAACACGTCACCGACGAACGTCGAGTAGGCGCTCCAGTTCATCCCGAACTGGAACTCCTGGACGATCCCGGTGACCACGCCCATCGCGAAGTTGATCAGGAAGAGCTTCCCGAAGAACTTCGTGGCGCGCAGGTACTCGGTCCGCCCGGTGCGGTGCCACGCCGTCTGCAGCCCGGCCACCACGACCGAGAGCCCGATCGTCAGCGGGACGAACAGGAAGTGGTAGACGGTCGTGATCCCGAACTGCCAGCGAGCCAGGTCCAGTGCGTCCACCCGAGCCTCCCCGAACTTCTACGGCCTGTAGTAGTTCTACAGCACGTAGAAGATCGGGTGGGGCGGGGGTGGTGCGGATCTCGTGCCTCAGACCCTTGCGCTGGCGAACTCCTGGCCCGCCTCGTTCTCGATGACGATCTCGGCGACCTGGTCGAGGGGCACGATGGCGGAGCCGTCGAGGGTGATCCCGTCGCGCCACCCGCCGGGCGAGACCAGCCAGCTCCCGGCGATCTCGCGGGTGCCGTCGCGTGCCACCACGACGATGTAGCACCGCTCGCCGGCCGGGATGCCCTTCACCGAGGTGGACAGGCGCACCCAGCCCGCCGCCGGGGTGAGCGTCGCGGTCATCGAGACGCCGGGGGCGCCGGTCCCGGTGAGCTGTACCGCGTCGGGCGCGGCGACCGCGGCGGCCGGAGGGGGCGGAGCGGTCTCGCGCCCGATCAGGACACCGCCGGTCAGCACCACGGCGAGCGAGGCGGCGGCCGCGCCCGCGAGTAGGAAGCGCCGCCTCCTGCGTCGGCCCGTCACCTCCGCCCGCACCTGCCGCACGGCGCGCTGCAGCACGAGGTCGGCGTCCGGCGGCCCGTCGAGGAACGCCTCGGGGGGCACGTCGTCGAGCAGGTCGACCATCCCGCGCAGTTCCTCCCACTCGCGTCGGCACGCCGGGCAGCCGGCGAGGTGCTCCTCGACCGCGCGGGACTGCGCCGCGTCGAGCAGGCCCAGCACGTGGGCGCCGAGCTCCTCGGGGTTGTGCGCCCCTCCGTAGGGGCCCGGCCGCTCGTCGTCGGCCCGGTGGCGGTTCATGCCGGCACCTCCCGACCCGCGCCCTCGGACATCGTTCCCGCCAGCGCCTGGCGCAACGCGCGCAGCGCGTAGTACGACCGCGACTTCACGGTGCCGGCCGGGATGCCGAGCGCCGTGGCGGCCTCGCCCAGGCTGCGGCCCTTGAAGTAGATCTGGTCGAGCACGCCCCGGTGGTCCTCCGACAGCTCCTCGAGTGCCGCCATCACGGTGACGGAGGCGACGACGCTGTCGGCGTGGTCGCGCACGATCGGGGGCGCGTCCGGGTTCTCCGCCACCTCCTGCGGCCGGGCGGCCTTCGCCCGGTACCGGTCGGTCACCAGGTTGCGGACCACGGTGAGCAGCCAGCCCCTGGCCGACCCCTTGCCGTTGGTGAGCACCTCGGGGTGTCGCCAGGCGCGGATCAGGGTCTCCTGCACGATGTCCTCCGCAGCGGCACGGTCGCCGGTGAGCCGGGTGGCATAGGCGAGCAGGGCTCGCCCGTGCTCGGAGTAGACGGCGTGCACCAGTGCCTCGTCACGATCACGGGCGGGCGGCATGGTCGGTGGGCTCCCGGGGCAGTCAGGTCGGGGGCGGAACCCTAGCGGACGGGCTCCCACACCGGACACGGCCGAACGGCGCGACCGGTTCACCCCGGAATCCAACGCCGGATCCGCTGAACCGATCGCGCCCCGCATCCGTGTGGATCCAGAGCGCGCCCGGATCGACCGGGCCCCGACGATCACCGGGGGAGTGCCGTGGCCAGGTTCGCACCACTGCTCACACTCGCGACGGTCGCCGCGTTGGGCGGCGGGCTGGTGCTCGTCAACAACGCGGTCGTCGCCCCGCCCGCGGTGACCGGCGCCGCGGCCGCCGCGCCGCCGGCGGAGGTGGGGGCACCGGCTCCGGCCGAGGCGGATCCCCACGCCGCGCCCGGCCCCGAGCCGGCCGCGCCCGCCGTCGTCGAGGCCGCCTACACCGGTCGCTCCGCGGGCAACGAGGTGACCGTCGCGCTGGCGGTGAAGGACGGGAGGGCCGTGGCCTACGTGTGCGACGGCAAGAAGGTCGAGGCCTGGTACGAGGGCACCCTCACCGGCGACGAGCTGCGGCTGTCGGGGGCCGACGGGAAGCAGGGCATCGAGGCCACGGTGACCGAGGCCGCGGCGCTGGGCACGGTCACCGTCGCCGGGGACGAGCTGCCGTTCGCCGCGGAGGGCGTCGAGGCGCCCGCCGGCCTGTACGAGGGCCGCGCGAACGTGCGCGGCGTCCTCACCCGCATCGGCTGGATCGTCGACACCGACGGCGACGTCACCGGCGTGGCGAACGCGGGCGGGACCCGCAGGCCCGCCCCCGAGCTCGACCCGGACGACCCGGCCGCGACGAGGATCGACGGCGTGCCGATCACGGTCACCGCCCTCGACGGGTCCACCCCGGTGGTCGGGCGATGAGCCGCCCCGCCGCCGGCGTCCCGCTCGACCAGGCCACCCGCCGGGTCGGACCGCCGCCCGGCGTCCACGAGGAGCGGACCATGCCGCGCCCGACCGGCCCGCGGGTCGGCGAGCCGCGCCGCCGCGCGGCCCGGCGTTCCGGCGGCGGCCTCGGCCTCGTCGTCGCGATGGCCGTCGGCTCGCTGGTCGCCGTCGGCCTCGGCGCCTACGGCCGCTCCCACGAGCCCGCCGCGGTCGCGCTCAACATCGCCGGGTTCTCCTCCGGGATCGCCGCCAAGTCGTGGCTCGCCACCGGTGCGGCCGTGCTGGCGCTCGCGCAGCTGTGGTCCGCGGCCGCCCTCTACGGCCGGCTCGGCAGGCGCTGGCGCGCGGCGGGCGGCGCGCCGGCGTGGGTGGCCGGCCTGCACCGCTGGTCGGGGCGAGCGGCGGTGCTGCTCACCGTCCCGGTGGCGGTGCACTGCCTCTACGCGTTCGGCTTCTCCGAGGCCACCCCGCGGGTGCTCGTGCACTCGCTGGCAGGCTGTTTCCTGTACGGCGTGTTCGTCACGAAGATGCTGGTGCTGCAGCAGCGGGAGAGCCCGCGCCTCGCCCTGCCGCTGCTGGGCGGCCTGTTGTTCGCGACGCTCACCGCCGTGTGGGCCACCTCCGCGGCGTGGTTCTTCTCGACCTCGGGCCTCACGTTCTAAGAAGGGAACCCCCACCTTGCGACCCGTCCACCCCAGCCCCGTCCCGCGGCGCCTGTTCGTCGCGGGCACCTGCGGTGCGGCCTGCGCCGCCGCGCTGTCGGCGTGCACCACCTACCCGGTCGGCCAGGCGCCCGCGGCCCCGGCCACCCCGGACGCCCAGGGCGCCGCCCCGGCAGGCGGCGGAGCACTGGCGAGCACGGCCGACATCCCGGTCGGCGGCGGCGCGGTGTTCCGCGAGCAGGACGTGGTGGTCACCCAGCCCAGCCCCGGCGAGTTCCGGGCGTTCTCCGCCACCTGCACCCACCAGGGGTGCCCGGTCACCGAGGTGGTCGACGGCACGATCAACTGCAACTGCCACGGCAGCAAGTTCGCCGTCGCCGACGGCGCGGTCGTCGACGGTCCGGCCAGCACCCCGCTGCCCGAGCGGAGCATCGAGGTGACCGGCGAGGAGATCGTGCTCGCCTGAGCCCTCCGTGGGTCGGATCACGCCGCCGACACCAGGCCGCACCGCCTCCAGCGACCTAGACTCCCCACGGTCGGGCCCGGCTGCAGGGTTGCTGCCCGGGGATGCGGAAGGTGTGGCGCTGCATGGACGCCGAGAGGCTGCAGGAGACCCCCAGCGGTACGACCCGCACGGGTACGGCTCAGGTCGAGGGTGACGCGCTCGACGCGCAGGCGCCCACCGAGCCGGACGAGCTGGCGCTCGCCGCCGAGTTCCCCACGCCGGACCGGGCCGACTGGCTCGCGCTCGTCGACCGGGTGGCGGCCAAGGCCGGGCGGCTGCCGGAGGGCGCCGCGCCCGGCCACGGGTTCGAGGCCCTGACCCGGCACACGCTCGACGGCGTCCGGCAGCTGCCGCTCTACACGCCCGACGACGCCCCGACCCAGGGTGCGGGCGTCCCCGGCGCCGCCCCCTACGTGCGCGGCGGGCGCGCGAACGGGCCCGCCCCCGATGGGTGGCAGGTCCGGCAGCGCCACGCCGACCCGGACCCCGCCGCGGCCCGCGCCGCGCTCCTCGCCGACCTCGAGAACGGGGCGTCGGCGATCTGGCTGGCCGTCGGGGCCGGCGGCACGGCCGTCGCCGACCTTCCCGCCGTGCTCGACGGGGTGCACCTCGACCGCACCCCCGTGGTGCTCGACGCCGCCGGCGACACCGCCGACACCGAGCTCGCCGCGGCCGAGGCGTTCCTCGACCTCGCCGGGGCGCGCGGCGTCGGGCGCAACCTCACCGGCACGCTCGGGCTCGACCCCGTCGGGCGGCGGGCCCGCACCGGGGAGGGCCCGGACGCCGACGCGGTCGTCCCCACCGCCCTCACGACGGCCCGCGAGTTCCCGACCGTGCGGGTCGTGGTCGTCGACGCGCTGCCGGTGCACGAGGCGGGCGCGTCCAACGCGCAGGAGCTCGGCTTCTCGCTCGCGGCCGGGGTGGCGTACCTGCGGGCGCTCACCGGCGCCGGGCTCGACCTCGCCACCGCCGCGGGCCTGCTGGAGTTCCGCTACGCGGCCACGACGGAGCAGTTCCCGACGATCGCCAAGCTGCGCGCGGCGCGCCTGCTCTGGTCCCGGGCCACCGAGGCGTGCGGGAAGGCGCTCCCGCAGTTCCAGCACGCGGTCACCTCGCCGACGATGCTGACCCGCCGCGACGTGCACGGGAACCTGTTGCGCGGCACGATCGCCTGCTTCGCGGCCGGGGTGGGCGGCGCCGACGCGGTGACCGTGGCCCCCTTCGACGCCGCGGTCGGCCCGACCAGCCCGTTCTCGCGGCGGATCGCGCGCAACACCCAGTCCCTGCTGGTGCAGGAGTCGCACGTGGCTCGGGTGATCGACCCCGCGGGCGGGTCCTGGTTCGTGGAGTCGGCGACCCGCGAGCTCGCCGCGGCGGCGTGGGCGTTCTTCCAGGAGATCGAGGCCGCGGGCGGGGCGCTCGCCGCGCTCGACTCGGGCATGGTCGCCGAGGCCGTCACCCCCGTGCGCGAGCGCCGGGCCGAGCTCGCCGCGCAGCGCACCCCACCCGTCGTCGGGGTGAGCGACTACGCCGACCTCTCCGAGCCCCGCCGGGATCCGGTCCCCGACCCCTCACCCCGGGGCGGGCTGCCCCGGTTCCGGCCCGCCGAGCCGTACGAGGCGTTCCGGGACCGCTCGGACGCGCTGCTGTCCGAGACCGGGTCGCGGCCGCGCGCGTTCCTCGCGACGCTGGGCGCGATCGCGACCTACACGGCGCGCGCGGGCTTCGCCCGCAACCTGCTGCAGGCGGGCGGGATCGAGACGCCCGAGGCCGGCCCGACCGAGACCACCGGCGAGGTCGTCGCGGCGTTCCGGGAGGCGGGCGCCCCGGTGGCGGTGATCTGCTCGACCGACGCGGTGTACCGCGAACGGGCCGCGGACGTCGCGGCGGCGCTGCGGGCGGCCGGGGCGCGGCAGGTGTGGCTCGCGGGCAGGACCGAGGTCGCCGGCGTCGACGGCCACCTCTACCACGGGTGCAACGCGCCGGCCGTGATCGAGTCGGTGTACCGGGCGCTGGAGGTGCAGGCATGATCCCCGACTTCACCCGGGTGCCGCTGGACGGTGACGCGCCGCGGGCGCAGGAGTGGGCGGGCGACGTCGCGGCCTGGGAGTCGCCGGAGGGCATCACGGTCAAGCCGCTCTACACGGAGGCGGACCTGGCCGGGGTCGACTTCCTGCGCACCTACCCCGGCATCCCGCCGTACCTGCGCGGGCCCTACCCGACGATGTACACGACCCAGCCGTGGACCATCCGCCAGTACGCGGGCTTCTCCACGGCCGCCGAGTCGAACGCGTTCTACCGGCGCAACCTCGCCGCGGGCCAGAAGGGCCTGTCGATCGCCTTCGACCTCGCCACCCACCGCGGCTACGACTCCGACCACCCCCGCGTCGCCGGGGACGTCGGCATGGCGGGCGTGGCCATCGACTCGATCTACGACATGCGGGAGCTGTTCGACGGCATCCCGCTGGACGAGATGTCGGTGTCGATGACCATGAACGGCGCGGTGCTGCCCGTGCTCGCCCTCTACATCGTGGCGGGCGAGGAGCAGGGGGTGCCGCACGAGAAGCTCACGGGGACCATCCAGAACGACATCCTCAAGGAGTTCATGGTCCGCAACACCTACATCTACCCGCCGCAGCCGTCGATGCAGATCATCTCGGACATCTTCGCCTACACCTCGCGCGAGATGCCGAGGTTCAACTCGATCTCCATCTCCGGCTACCACATCCAGGAGGCGGGGGCCACCGCGGACCTGGAGCTCGCCTACACCCTGGCGGACGGGGTGGAGTACGTGCGAGCCGGGATCGACGCCGGCCTCGAGGTGGACGCGTTCGCCCCGCGGCTGTCGTTCTTCTTCGGCATCGGCATGAACTTCTTCATGGAGGTCGCCAAGCTGCGGGCGGCGCGGCTGCTGTGGGCCAAGCTCGTCAAGCAGTTCGACCCGAAGAACTCCAAGTCGCTGTCGCTGCGCACCCACTGCCAGACGTCGGGGTGGTCGCTCACCGCGCAGGACGTCTACAACAACGTGATCCGCACCTGCATCGAGGCGATGGCCGCGACGCAGGGGCACACCCAGTCGCTGCACACCAACGCGCTCGACGAGGCCCTCGCGCTGCCCACCGACTTCTCCGCCCGCATCGCGCGCAACACCCAGCTGGTGCTGCAGCACGAGTCCGGGACCACCGAGGTGATCGACCCGTGGGGCGGCAGCTACTACGTCGAGCGGCTCACCTTCGACCTCGCCCGCCGCGCCTGGGCGCACATCACCGAGGTCGAGCGCGCGGGCGGGATGGCCAACGCGATCGACGCGGGCATCCCCAAGCTTCGGGTGGAGGAGGCCGCCGCCCGCACCCAGGCCCGCATCGACTCCGGCCGCCAGCCGGTGATCGGCGTCAACACCTACCGCGTCGAGGACGACGAGCAGATCGAGGTGTTGAAGGTCGACAACGCCGAGGTGCGCCGCACGCAGATCGAGAAGCTGCGCAGGCTGCGCGAGGAGCGCGACCAGCGCGAGGTCGACGCCGCGCTCTCGGCGCTCACCGAGGCCGCCGCGCTCGTCGCGGAGGGGGCGCCCCGCACCGACGAGCAGAACCTCCTCGCCCTGTCGGTGAACGCGGCCCGGGCCAAGGCGACGGTGGGGGAGATCTCCGACGCGCTGGAGAAGGTGTTCTCGCGCCACTCGGGCCAGATCCGGATCATCTCCGGTGTGTACGCGCACGAGGCCGGGTCGAACCCGGCGATCGAGCGGGCCCGCGAGCTCGTCGCCGAGTTCGCCGCCGCGGAGGGCCGCCAGCCCCGCATCCTGGTCGCCAAGGTGGGCCAGGACGGGCACGACCGGGGCCAGAAGGTCATCGCCACCGCCTTCGCCGACCTCGGCTTCGACGTCGACGTGGGCCCGCTGTTCTCCACCCCCGCCGAGGTGGCGCGCCAGGCCGTCGACGCCGACGTGCACGTGGTGGGCGTGAGCTCGCTGGCGGCCGGCCACCTCACGCTCGTGCCGGAGCTGCGCGACGAGCTGGCCCGGCTGGGCCGCGACGACATCACGATCGTCGTCGGCGGGGTGATCCCGCCCGGCGACCACGCCGCGCTGCGCGAGGCGGGCGCCGCCGCGGTCTTCGGCCCCGGCACGGTGATCGCCGAGGCCGCGGTCGACCTGCTCGGCACCCTCATGGCGAAGCTGCACGGCTAGTGCCACGGGAGGTCGACGTCGCCGCCCTCGTGAAGGGCGTGCTGGAGGGCTCGCGCGGGGTGCTCGCGCGGGCGATCACGCTCGTCGAGTCGCACCGGCCCGACCACCGGCAGGCGGCGCAGCAGATGCTGATGGAGCTGCTGCCGCACGCGGGCGGGGCGCGCCGGGTCGGGATCAGCGGCGTCCCCGGCGTCGGGAAGAGCACGTTCATCGAGGCGCTCGGCACCCGGCTCACCGCGGCCGGGCACCGCGTGGCCGTGCTCGCGGTCGATCCCTCCTCGACGCGGACGAAGGGATCGATCCTCGGCGACAAGACCCGCATGGCGCGGCTGGCGAGCGATGACAACGCCTTCGTGCGGCCGTCCCCGAGCGCCGGGACGCTCGGCGGGGTCGCGCGCGCCACCCGCGAGACGATCGTGCTGATGGAGGCCGCCGGCTACGACGTCGTGCTGGTCGAGACCGTCGGGGTCGGCCAGTCCGAGGTCGCCGTGGCCGGCATGGTCGACACGTTCCTCCTGCTCACCATCGCCCGCACCGGCGACTCCCTGCAGGGGATCAAGAAGGGCATCCTCGAGCTCGCCGACGTCGTCGCGGTCAACAAGGCCGACGGCCCGCACGAGGCCGACGCCCGCGCGGCGGCCCGGGAGCTGCGCGGGGCGCTGCGCATGCTCACCCCGGCGAGCGCCGCGTGGACCACGCCCGTGCTCACCTGCAGCGCGCAGACCGGCGCCGGGATGGAGGAGGTGTGGCAGGCGGTGCTGGACCACCGCGCCGCCCTCGAGGCCGCCGGTGAGCTGGAGCGCCGCCGCGCCGACCAGCAGGTCGAGTGGATGTGGCGGGTGGTCCGCGACACCCTGCTCGACCGGCTGCAGTCCGACGAAGGTGTCCGGGCGGCGCTGCCGGGCATCGAGCGGGCCGTGCGCGAGGGGGAGCTCACGCCCACGCTCGCCGCGCAGCGGCTGCTGGAGCACCTGCACCTGTAGCGGGCCCGTCCGGAGCCGGGAGGGGTGCGCGGTTGATCACAGCGCACCCCCGGCGTGGCAGGGCCGATCTCGTCGCCCGGGCGGGTTAACGTCGCCGCGTGTTGGGGGTCAGTCACGCGCTGTCGGGAGCGGCCCTCGGGCTCGCGGTCGCGGGGCTCGCCCCCCAGCTGCTCGGGGAGCAGGCCGACGCGGGCACCGTCCTGACCTTCACCGCGGTCTGCGCGGGCGCGGCGCTCCTGCCCGATCTCGACCACCCGTCCTCGATGGCCACCCGCCGGTTCTCGGCGGCGTCGTTCGTCGCGAGCCGGGTGGTGCGGCCGCTGTCGCGGGTCGTCTACGACCTCACCCGAGGCCGCCGCGACACCGGGCGCGGCTCCCACCGCGGGCTGACCCACACCGTGCTCGGCGCGGTGCTGCTCGGGATGGCGATCAACCTGGCGTCGGCGCGGTTCGGCACGCCGGTGCTGGTCGGCAGCCTGTTCGTGTGCATCGCCCTGGCCATCAAGGGGCTCGACGCGCTGGTGCCGGGGCCGCCGTCGCTGGTGATCGCCGCCGGGCTCACCTACGCGATCGAGCACGCGGTTCCGGGCGGGACGGCGGGCACGGCCGGGTGGCTGGGCACGGCCGTCACCCTCGGGATGGTGGTGCACTCGGTCGGCGACGCGATCACCGAGTCCGGGGCCCCGCTGCTGTGGCCGCTGCCGATCCGCGGGCGCCGCTGGTACCCGGTCGGCAGCCCGCGGCCGCTGCGGTTCCGTACCGGGGGACCGGTCGAGGTGTGGCTCGTGGCGCCCGCGCTCACGGTGGCGGTGTTCCTGCTCGCGGCGCTGGTCGTGCCGGGGGTGGCGCCGTGGCTGCTCGAGGTGCGCTCCGACGTGGAGCGGCTGATCGCGGGTGGGTGACGGGCCGGCCCGCGCGGGCGCGATGATGCCGGTGTGGACTCACCTCTCCCGAACCGCCCGGTCGTCGGGATCCTGCACCCCGGCGCCATGGGTGCCGCGCTCGGCTCGGCGCTGAAGCCGCGCGCGGGCACCGTGATCTGGGCGGCCGCCGGCCGCAGCCACGCCACCTCGAAACGCGCCGAGATCGCCGACCTCGTCGCCGTGCCGGACGTGGCCGAGCTGGCCCGGCGCGCGCACGTCATCGTCTCGATCTGCCCGCCGCACGCGGCGCTCGAGGTCGCCGAGCAGGTCGCGGCCGCCCTGGCCGGCCGCGCCGACCCGCCCCTGTACGTCGACGCGAACGCCGTCGCCCCGGCCACCGTGCAGGAGATCGGCCGGCTGCTGGGCGAGCACCGCGTGGTCGACGGGGCCGTGATCGGGCGCCCCGCGTACGAGCGGGGCCGCACGGTGCTGTGGCTGTCCGGGCGGGAGGCGCCTGCGGTGGCCGACCTGTTCGACGGCTCCCCGTTCACGGCCAAGGTGCTCGGGGGCGACCTCGGCCCGGCCAGTGCGCTCAAGGCCTGCTACGCGCTGCAGACCAAGGCCCTCCCCGCGGTGTGGGGCGCGCTGTCCGACGCGGCCGACGCCTACGGCGTGCGGGACGCGCTCGGCGAGCAGCTGTCCCGCGACGGGGTCGACCTGGCCGAGCAGGTGGCGGCGTTGCAGGCCCGCGCGGCGGCCAAGGCGTGGCGCTGGGCGGGGGAGATGGACGAGGCGGCCGCCGCGCTCGCCGCGGTCGGCGTGCCGGACGGGTTCTCCCGCGCCGCCGCCGAGGTGTACCGGCGGATGGCGGGCGGGAGCCGGGGGCACGGGGCTTGAAAAGCGGACCGCCGCCGCACCGGAGGGGGTGGGAGCGGCGGCGGTCTGCGCGGGGCCGGGTGGCCCCGGGTCGGCGTCGTCGGACGGTCGGTCGATATGGGGTTGTGGCCGGTGGTCAGTCGTCGGCGCTCGAGTAGCTGCCGGCGACCCAGCCCCGGTTGCCGGGTGCGCTGCCGGACTCGCCGGCGACGGCGGCCGGCGCGAGCAGCGCCAGCACCGCGCCGATCACGAGGCTGACCAGGGCTGTTGCTGCCAGAAGCGTGCGTCGCATGGGCACAGCTTGTCCTGTCACGCCGGGTTCGTCGCGGGAAGCGGGTGAAATCCACCCGAAGGGGTTCTGCAGTCGGAGGAATCGAGTGGTCCCGCCACGCACCGTGGCCGCCGCGATCCCCCGGAGCGGCGTATCGGGCACGGCCGGGTCAGCGTCCGGTGAGCGCCACCTCGAACGAGTAGCGCGACGCGCGGTAGAGGTGATCGCCGAACTCGACCACGAGCCCGCGGTCGTCGAAGGCGGTGCGGCGCATCGTGAGCAGCGGCGCGCCCCGCGGTTCCTCGAGGAGCTCGGCCTCGGTGGCCGTGGCGCGGCGGGCGCCGATGCTCTGGGTGGCGGACGCGAGCGCCACCCCGGCCTCGCGGAGCAGCTCGTAGAGGCCGCGCCGCTCGAGGGACTCCGGTTGCAGCGGCACGAGGTCGGCGCGCAGGTGGTTGCGCATGATCGCGAGCGGCTCGCCGCCCGCGCGGCGCAGCCGCTCCACGGTGATCACGGACGTGCCCTCCGGCACCTCGAGCGACTCGGCCACCACGCCGGACGCCGGCTCGACGGTGAACGACAGCACGGTGGTGCTCGGGCGCTGACCGGAGCTCGCGAGGTCGTCGAACAGGCTGGTGAGGCCCACCGGGCGGCGGACCCTTGCCCGCGCGACGTGGGTGCCCACGCCCCGCTTGCGCACGAGCAGCCCCTTGTCCACCAGGTACTGGATCGCCTGCCGCATGGTCGGCCGCGACAGGCCGAGCTCCTCGGCCAGCGCGATCTCGTTGTCCAGCCGCGCACCCGGCGGCAGCTCACCCGACTCGATCGCCTGCTCGAGCTGGCGGGCCACCTGGAAGTACAGCGGCACCGGACTGGCACGGTCCACGAGGACCTGCGGGCGGTCGGGCATCGCAGCCTCCTGTCAGGGGTCGCCCTTCGTCCTGACAACCTAACGATCTGCGCAACAACTCGGCTACGTGCGCCCGTGGACGCCGGATGCGCACGACCGACGGTGATCGCGGGGGACTGATCACGGGGACCCTGTGCAGGCGTGTTCACCGGCAGGCGCGGCGGCCCGGCCGGCACGAGCCGGAGGGCGCGCTACGCCGGCCGCCCGACCCGCTGGGGCAACCCTTCGACCACCGGCGCACGGGCGGCGGCCGCGCCCGCGCCGTGGCCGCCTACCGGTCGTGGCTGCGCCGGCAGGCCGAGGTGGTCGAGGTGGCCAACTCCTGGCCGGTCAGCCCGACGGGCCGAAGCGCTCGACGCGGATGCGCTCGGCGGGCACGCCCGCCTCGAGCAGCGCGGCCGTGGCGGTCTCGGCGAAGCCGGCCGAGCCGCACACGTACGCCGTCTCGTCGCCGCGCACGAGCGGCGCGACGTCGGCGACCGTGAGGCGCCCCGTGGGCCGCTGCGTGCCCGGCGGTGCCTGCCGCGTGTAGATGACGGTCGTCTCGGGGCCGGGCAGCTCGTCGGCGTAGTAGAGGTCCTCCGGCGAGCGCACGGAGACGAGCAACCGCACGAGCTCGGAGCGGCCCAGCCGGCGCGCGTGGCGCAGGATCGCCATCAGCGGGACCACGCCGGACCCGCCGCCGACGAGCAGCGCGGGCCCGCTGCCGTCCCAGCCGAAGGCGCCGATCGGGCCGCGCACCTCCAGCTCGTCGCCGGGCACCACGACCTCGTGCAGGAACTCCGAGACCTCGCCGTCGTCGAGCCGCTCGACGGTCAGCTCGATCTCGCCGCTGTCGTCCGGGGCGGATGCGACGGAGTAGTCGCGCTGCGCCGTGTAGCCGTCGGGGGCGGTCAGCCGCACGACGTAGTACTGGCCGGGCAGGTGGGGCCGCGGTTCGGGGAGGGCGAGCCGGAAGGTGCGGGCGCGCGGGGTCTCGTCGCGCACCGAGACGACCTTCGCGGTCTGCCAGCGCAGGGTGCGGCGGTGGGTGGTGCCGCCGGGGGTGAGCGTCATCAGTCGCCCTGGTAGCGCTGCTCGGCCCAGGGGTCGCCGCGGTCGTGGTAGCCGTTGCGTTCCCAGAAGCCCGGTTCGTCGTGGTCCATCAGGCGCAGGCCCGCCACCCACTTCGCGCTCTTCCAGAAGTACAGGTGCGGCACCAGCAGCCGGGCGGGCCCGCCGTGGATGGTGTCGAGCGGCTTGCCGTCGGCTGCCCAGACGACCCACGCCTTGCCGCCGGTGAGGTCGTCGAGCGGCAGGTTGGTGGTGTAGCCGGTGTGCGACACCGCCATCGCGTGGGTGGCCGACGGCAGCGGCCGCGCGGCGGCGAGCAGCGTGTCGACCGAGACCCCGTCGAAGGTCATGCCGAGCTTGGACCACGTGGTGACGCAGTGGATGTCGCCCTCGTAGCGGGACCGGGGGAGCGCGTGGATCTCGTCCCAGTTCCAGGTGACGGTGTTCTCGACGAGCCCTTCGATGGTGAACGTCCACCGGTCGGTGGGGATGTGCGGGGTGGCCTCGGCGTGCAGCACCGGCCACTCGTCCCGCGCGTCGTACTGCCCCGGGGGCAGCCGCGGGTCGCGTTCTCGGCGCTTGCCGACGAAGCCTCGGGTGATACCAGCCATGTCCTTCTCAACCTCCGAGGCGTCGGTTCACTTCCGGTGATCGGCGGTCAGCGGGCGAGCGCCCGCGCGGTCGTCTCGGGCGGCAGGGCGACGCGGCGGCGGGCGCCGAGCCAGCCGAGCGCGGCGGCGAGGAGGTCCTCGGCGATCGCGCCGGGTCGGTCCGACCCGAACCGCCGCTGCGCGGCCGCGCGCAGCCGCACGCCGAGCACGGCGGTGCCGATCGCGACGGCCGCGCCGACGAGCCCGGGCAGCGTCGGGTCGTGCCCGTCGCGCCGGGCGACCGCCACCGCGGACGCCGCACCCGCGGCCACCCGGGGGACCAGCCCGAGCGGCGCGAGGCGGCTCGGCACGTTCGGCAGCTTGTCGGCGACCAGCTCGCCCGCGGCGGCCAGGCTCGACAGCGCGGTGGCGGTGCGGCCGCCGAGCCGGGACGCCAGCGTCCCGGCGTCGTCCGGTCGGGAGGTGAGCGCGACGGCGGCGAGGCCGGTGGCGCTGCGCGACCCGCTGGCGGCGCCGAGCGCGGCGGCCCGCCCCAGCGCGGCGGCGCTGGCCTGCGGGACGTCCTCGCGACCCTCTGCGACCCGCGACACCGTCACGAGGGTGGAGTGCGTGGTGAACCCGTACACCAGCGCCGGGACGAGCGCGGCGAGCCGGTCCCGGCCGCCGCGGCGCGGGTCGACGGCCCGCAGCGCGGCCGACGGTCCGGCGCTCGCGGCGACGGCGGTGAGGCCGAGCAGCGGGCCGCTCACGAGGCCGGGCGGGCGGATGCCCGCGGCCCGCAGCACGCCGGCGAGCGCGCCCACGCCGAGCCCGGCGGCGCCGGTCGTGAGCAGCTCCGTGCGCCCGCGCGGCCGTGCGGCCGAGCCGTCGAGGTAGCCGGCGGCGAGGTACGCGCCCGTGCCCGCGGCGCCGGCGGCGCCGCCGCGCAGGAGTCCGGAGAAGAGGGATGCCATGCGTCCTCCGCTACCCGGCGAGCAGCGCCGGCAACCGGTCGAGCAGCGGCAGCTGGCCCTTGGTGATCTTGCGGCGGGCGGTGTCGAGGTCGAACCACGCGGCGCGGTCGATCTCGGGGAACTCCTGCACCCGCCCCGACCGCGGCGGCCACTCCATGGTGAACGTGCCGGGTTCGATCTCGTCGACGTCGAGGTCGGCGGCGAGGGCGAACGCGGTGATCCGCTTGCCGCCCGACAGGCGCACCTCGCCGAGCTCGACCAGGGGCCCCTCCGGCAGCGGGACGCCCAGCTCCTCGGCGAACTCGCGGGCCGCGGCGTCCCGCGGGTCCTCCTCGGGGCCGTGCTCGCCCTTGGGGATCGACCACGCGCCCTCGTCCTTGCGCGCCCAGAACGGCCCGCCCATGTGCCCGAGCAGGACCTCGGTGCCCTCCGGGCCCGGCCGGTGCAGCACCACTCCCGCGCTCCGCGTCGCCGCCACCGGGCCAGTGTGGCAGGTCAGCAGACCTCGAGGTGGTCGGCGTCCGGCGTGGGCGGGCGGTGGGTGGAGGTGCGGTCGAGGTAGAACCAGGCCACGGAGGCGATGTCGTCCTGCAGCTGCAGGTAGCGGTGGCCGGAACGCCAGCCGAGCGCCTGGACGTCCACGCGGAGCGCGCGCTCGAACCGGATCGGGTCGGGCAGGTGCCAGCGGTACATGCCGAACCGCTGCTGGCTGCGGTAGCAGCCGTCGGGGCGCAGGATCTGGTGCAGGCCCAGGTAGGGGGTGCTGTAGGCGGTGTAGCCCTGGCCGGGGACGTCGAAGTTCCACGCCCCGCCGAAGTAGTCCTCGGTGCCGGTGCCGCAGATCGTCGGGAGCTCCTCGTCGCCGTCGAGGTAGAACTTCACCTCGCCCTCGCCCCACCAGCCGCTCGAGTTCGGGGCCCACGCGAGGTAGGTGCCGACGTAGTGGCCCCGCCCGGTGACGCCCTCGACGAGCACGTGCGTGTCGCCCTTGCGCAGCGGGTTGTCGCGGCGCCACTGGGCGTGCAGGTAGGCCGCCTCCCGCGGCACCCCGCCCAGCGCGTAGGTGATCTGGAAGTACACGATCGCCGGGTCCGCCCCGAGGTTCTCCAGCGTGATGCGCGCGCCCGTGCGGAACGGCATCTGCCAGTAGCAGTTGAGCCCCCCGTGCGGGTTGACCGCGACGACCTGCGACGACAGCTGGGCGAACTCGCCCCACCCCTGGCCGAAGAAATCGCCGAGCGGCACCTCGACGGCCGGTTCGTCGTCGCCGTCCCAGTGCATGCGCAGCAGCAGGCTGCGCCAGTGCGACGGGTGCACGGTGATCCAGATGTGCTGCACCGTGCCCGGCCCGTCGATCTCGGCGAGGCGGGCGGTGGTGCCCGCCGGGACCTCGATGGATGGCGAGACCTTCCAGCCGCGGCCGAGCTCGCGCGCCGCGGTGGCGCCGGTGCCCTCGGTGGCGCCGCCGCCCGCGCCCGGGGCACCGGTCGGGTTCTCCGGGCTGATCGAGCGGGTGACCGCGTCGCTCAGCAGTGCCATCTGCGGGTGCACCGCCGGCTGCGGGTGTGGGGAGATCGGCTGGGCCATCGTGCCTCCGGACGTCGGTGTCGATCGCACGATAGTGATCGACGGCGGTCGACGGGCCCGGCTGCGGGGGCTAGGCCGCCGCGGCGTCCGCGCCGGAGATGCTGCGCAGCACCGCGCGGGCGACGGCGTCGTTGTAGCGCAGGCTCTGGGAGTTCATGCCCGGCCGGGTGAACGCGCCGGCCACCTTCACCGTGGTGTGCGGGCCGACGGCGAACCGCCGCGGGTGCACCCGCCCCGCGGCGTCGATCAGGGCCCCGTCGGCGGGCCGGACACGGACGAGCCCGGTGTTGCGCAGCAGCGTGCCGTCGGTGTCGCGCAGGACCTCCTCGCTGACCGCGCCGCGGGCGTGCAGGGCCGCGATCAACGGGTCGGTGCTGCGGGACACGCTGGGCTCGGGCAGCCGCGCGTCCACGAGCACCCGCGCGGTGACCGGCGGGGCGTCCGGCAGGCTCGCGCTGGTGGCGTGGAACGCGGTGCCGCCGGGGCCACCGTCGGCGATGTCGACCCGCATCCCGGCGCCGAGGAAGTCGAGGTACCCCGCGCGGGAGAGCGCGAGCAGCTCGCGCACCCGGAACCCCGGTGGGCCGCTCGCGACCCCGTTGAAGAAGCTCTGCCACCGGCCCAGGTCGACCGCGCGCGAGCGGGGCGACAGCACGCCGGAGCCGGCGAGGCGGGTGACGTCGGAGTACACCGACAGCATCGCGACGAACGCCCCGAGGTGCGGGGTGTGGGCCGGGTCGGTGTGCTGGCGCAGGTCCTCGCTGATCCGGTCGCGCACGAGCGGCTGCAGGGCGGCCAGGTCGGGGGCGCGGACCCCGGCGAGCGGCGCGTCCAGGGCGGCGAAGTCGATGCGGTCCACCGGGTCCGGCACGGCGTCGGCGATGAGCTCGGTCATCGCGTCCGAGCCCCAGTCGAGCGCGGCGAACCGGTCGGCGAACCGCGGCCACGGCAGTCGAACGCGGTCGGGGTGGCCGCAGAACAGCTCGTGGTACCAGCCCCAGGCGATCTCCTTCGCCATGAGCGGCCACACCTGGGTGCGCAGCTCGACCGGGCCGCCGGAGGCGATCAGCGCGTCGACGGCGGCCGGCCCGAGGAACCGGGGCAGCGGCGGGCGCCCCGCGCGCAGGTCGTAGTGGGGCTTGCAGTGGTAGGGCATGCCCCGCGGGGAGCCGGCGACGAGGCGCGGCTCCGCCCCGGACGGCACGTAGCGCAGCTCCTGGCCGTCGCGTTCGAACCGCCCGCCCCGCCCTTCGTAGAGCAGCACGAGCAGGTCGATGAACGCGAGCCCCAGGCCGCGGACGAGCACCGTGTCGCCCGGCGCGAGCACCGACAGGTCCGAGTCGGTGGTCTGCTCGGGCGGGAGGTAGACGAGGCCTTCCTCGGCGGCGCGGGCGGCGAGCGCGCGCTCGTCGTCGGTGGGCAGGGCGTCGAGGTGGCCGGAGGCGAGCACCACGGCGTCGACGCGCAGCACGCGGCCGTTCTCCAGCCGGACGAGCTGGGCCTCGCCGTCCTCGGTGAGGTCGACGGCGCGCGTGCGGTGCAGGTGCGCGCGCATCCCGGGCGGGAGCCCGGCGACGACCTCGCGCAGCACCCAGGACAGGTAGGCGCTCTGCAGCCTGCGGGTGGGGAACGTCGACGCGGTGACCCGCCGCAGCTCGGTGGCGAGCTCGGGGCCGAGAACGCCGTCGGGGTCGCCGCTTTCCCGCAGCGTTCTCGCCCAGTCCCAGAACGACGGGCCCGGCGCGATCGGCCCCTCGCACACGACGGTCTCGTCGGTGAACATCGTGACGTCGGCGGCCATCGAGTTCATCGCGAGCAGGGGGGACTGCTCGTGGCGCCAGATCCGGCCGGGGCCGGGCGGGAAGGGGTCGACGAGGTGCACGTCGAGGCCGTCGGGGCCGAGCTCGGGGGCGCTCGCGGCCAGCCGCTCCAGGATCCCGACGCCGCGCGGGCCCGCGCCGACGATCGCGATCGCAGAGCTCAAGGCGGGTCCTCCGCAGGGGGTCGGGGGCTCGCGCCGCGTCGCGCCGACGCCTCGACTCTAGGTCGGGATCGCGGCGGCGACCAGTGCGCAGGCCGTTGACGGCCGGCATCCCGGGTGCTGGAGTGGGGTCGTGGCCATCCGCGTTCCGCTGGTGTGTCGACGGCACGTCGACCTCGGTCGGGTGTGGTCGGCGGCGTGTCCGGGCTCCTGACGCCCCGGATCACGCAGCAGCCCGCCCACCCGCAGCACCGGCAAGGAGCACGACATGCCCGTGGAGTTCCTCGGCATGGGGGCCACCAACGACGGCACCGAGACGCGCCCGCGGTCCGGCCCCGCCTTCGACCCCGAGTTCACCGTCGCGCTGGCCCGCGCCCACGAGGAGTACGGCTGGGACCGCGTCCTCACCGCGTACGGCAGCGGCAGCCCCGACCCGGCGCAGGCGGCCGCGCTGATCGCGTGCCGCACCGAGCGGCTGCAGCTGCTCGTGGCGCACCGCCCGAACGTGTCCTACCCGACGTTCGCGGCGAAGACCATCGCCACCCTGGACGCCATCAGCGGCGGCCGCACCACCATCCACGTGATCACCGGCGGCAACGACCACGAGCAGCAGCGCGAGGGCGACACACTGCCCAAGGACCGCCGCTACGACCGCACGCGCGAGGCCATCCAGATCCTCAAGAAGGCGTGGACGGAGCGCGAGCCGTTCGACTTCCACGGCGAGCACTACCGGTTCACCGATTTCGTCCTCGACGTCGAGCCGCTGCAGAAGCCGCGACCGCGGATCTCGTTCGGCGGGTCGTCGCAGGCGGCGTACCGGGTCGGCGCGGAGGAGGCCGACATCTACGCCCTGTGGGGCGAGCCGCTCGCGGGCACGGCCGAGCAGATCCGCACGATCACCGAGCTCGCCGCGGCGGCCGGGCGGCCCGCGCCGACGTTCCAGGTGGCGTTCCGCCCGATCCTCGGCCGCACCGAGGAGGAGGCGTGGGAGAAGGCCTACGCCACCGTGGCCCGCATCCAGGAGCGGACGAAGGGCGGCGTGCAGCTCACCCGCAGGCACAAGCTCACCGACCCGGAGAACGCGGGCTCGCAGCGGCTGCTCGCGATCGCCGAGCAGGGGGAGCGGCACGACCGTGCGCTGTGGACGGTCACGGCGAAGGTGACCGGCGGCGCGGGCAACTCCACGGCGCTCGTCGGCACCCCGGAGACCGTGGCGGCCGCGCTGATGGACTACTACGACCTGGGCGTGCGGATCCTCTCGGCGCGCGGCTACGACCTGCTGGAGGACGCCAAGGAGTTCGGGCGGGAGGTCATCCCGCTGGTGCGCGCCGAGGTGGCCAAGCGGGACGCCGAGCAGCGGGCGTCGGTGCCCGCCTAGGAGCACCGACGCCGCGCCCGGGCGCGCGTCAGCTCCTGGCGTCGCGCCAGGCGACCCACTCCTTGACCAGGCCGAGGTCGTAGTCCGGGCCGCTCACGCCGATCGTGAACAGGCTCGCCCCCGCCGCGACGAGGTCGTCGGCGACCTCCTGCGGCGGCCGGGACACGCCGACGGAGCGTTCGATCTCACCCGGGTCGCGGCCGACGTCGGCGCAGTGACGGTCGAGGATCTCCGACTTGCGCCGGAACACCTCGACGTTGCCGAAGCTGTGCCAGATGGTGGCGTGCTCGGCGGTGTAGCGCAGCGTCTTGCGCTCCCCGCCGCCGCCGATCAGCACGGGGATGTCGCGGGTGGGGGCGGGGTTGAGCCTGGCCCAGCGGGCCCGGATGCGGGGGAGCGCCTGCGCGAGGTCGGCCAACCGGCGGCCGGCGGTGCCGAACTCGTAGCCGTACTCGTCGTAGTCGCGCTGGAACCAGCCCGCGCCGATGCCGAGGACGAGCCGACCGCCGGAGATGTGGTCGACGGTGCGGGCCATGTCGGCGAGCAGATCGGGGTTGCGGTAGCTGTTGCAGCTCACCAGGGCGCCGAACTCGACCCGGGTCGTGGACTCGGCCCACGCGCCGAGCATCGTCCAGCACTCGAAGTGCTTGCCGTCGGGGTCGCCGGACAGCGGGAAGAAGTGGTCCCAGTTGAACACGATGTCGACCCCGGCGGCCTCGGCCTCGGCGACGGCGGCGCGGATCTGCGCGTAATCGGCGTGCTGAGGCTGCAGCTGGACACCGATCCGGATGGGATGCGTCATGCCGTTGATCGTCCCACCGCCACGCGGGCGGCGCCGTCACTCACTGCACGTGATCAGATGATCACCAAACGTCATGGCGGCGGAACGGCTGGGTAACGTGATCGTAACGCGTTGTCGACATGGTTGACCCACTTCGGAGCAACGGGGGAGGCCACGAAGTGGACACCGTGCACGATCCCGCGGACGACGACGAGTCGTGGCCCGCGATCGGCACCACAGGCGCTCGGTTCGGCGGCGCGCAGCGGCGCAAGCGCGCGGCCAGGCAGAAGAAGGAGGCGGAGGCCGACACCGCCGCCCTCCCGGTCGTGCCGGCGGCCGACCCACCGGCCCACCACGCCGGAGCGCGCCAGCACGGCGCCCCCGCGGCGGAGCCCGCGCCGGCGGACGACCGACCGGCGGCCGAGGAGCCGGACGGGCCCGTGGTCGGGCTGACCGGGGCCCGCTTCGGCGGCGCCCGCAGGCGCAAACGCCGCCCGGACCCCGCGGCCTCCCGCCCGGAGGCCCCGCCGCCCCCGCCCAGGCCCACGCCGCGACCGGCGCCCTCGCCGGTCCCGCGGCCCGCGCCGCAGGAGGAGCCGGCCGAGGACGAGCCGGTCGCGGGCGGGTCGGCGTTCGTGCGCCCGTACGTGTTCACCCGCGGCCGCACGCGCGCGGCCTACGAGCTGTCGATCGAGACGCTCGTGTCCGCGGTCCCGCACGCGGCGCCGGCCGGCCTCACCGGCGAGCACCACGCCGTGCTGGGGCTGTGCCAGGAGCCGCGCTCGGTGGCGGAGATCGCCGCCCACGTCGGCGTGCCGCTCGGGGTGGCGCGGGTGCTCGTCGGCGACCTCGCGGCCGGGGGCAGCGTGGCCGTCCACCGCAGCACCGGCGTCGAGGGGCCCGACCTGGAGCTGATGCGCCGCGTCCTGAGCGGCCTCAAGCGCCTCTGACGGCGGGACGATCAGGCGGCGGGACGATCAGGCCGGTCCGAGCGGCCCGCGGAGCATGGGGGGCACGGCCGACGGGGGCACGGGCGGGGCGAAGTACCAGCCCTGCCCCGTGTCGCAGCCGAGCTTGCGCAGCCGCTCCAGTTGGGCCTCGGTCTCCACGACCTCGGCGGTGACCGACAGCCCGAGCGTGTGGGCGAGCTCGATGAGCAGCTCGAGCACCTCGAGGTCGGTCTCGTCGCAGTCGTCCTCCTGGTCCCCGCCGGTGCAGAACGGTCGCGTGAGGAACGGCCCGGCGAGCTTGAGCGCGTGCACGGGCAGCGTGCGCAGGTAGGCGAGGTTCGAGTAGCCGGTGCCGAAGTCGTCGATCGCGATGCGCACGCCGATCGCGGCGAGGTCGCGCAGCGCGTCGAGCGGCTCCCCGGTGGTGCCCATGAGGTCGCCCTCGGTGAGCTCCAGCTGCAGCGCGTGCGCCGGCCAGCCGGACTCGGCGAGGATGCGCGTGACGTCGGCGACGATGCCGGGCTCGCGGACCTGGCGGGCCGCCACGTTGACGCTGACGAAAAGCTGGGTGTCCGGGTTCTCGTCGCGCCAGCGGGCGGCCTGCCGGCAGGCCTCGCCGAGCACCCAGCGCCCGAGCGGCACGATCAGCCCGGTCTCCTCCGCGACCGGGATGAAGGCGTCCGGACCGATGCGGTCGCCGCCGGGCGGCTGCCAGCGCACCAGCGCCTCCACCCCGACCAGCCGCTGGTCGGACAGGCGTACGAGCGGCTGGTACTCCACCACGAACTCGCCGGCGTCGAGCGCCTCCGGGAGGCGGGCCGACAGCTCGAAGCGGGCCACGGCGGCCCGGTGGCGCTCGGCGTCGAACTCCGCGACCCGGTTGCGCCCGTCCTGCTTGGCCCACTGGAGGGTGGTGTCGGCCGCGCGCATGAGGTCGGCGGCCCCGACCAGCTCGCCCTTGCCCGACCCGCTGTCGGCGCGCTCGACGACGCCGATGCTCGCCGACACCACGATGCGGTGCGGGCCGGACACGACCGGGCGCCGCACGACGTCGAGGGCCCGCTCGGCCACGCGCAGCGGCTCGGCCTCGGGCCCCTCGACGAGGACCACGAACTCGTCGCCCGCCATCCGGGCGACCAGGCTCCGCCCCGCGCCGACGCCGCTGTCCTCGCCGATCTCGGTGGCGAGCCGGTGCGCCACGGCCTGCAGCACCTGGTCGCCGACCTCGTGGCCGAGGGTGTCGTTGACCGCCTTGAGGTCGTCGAGGTCGAGGTAGCAGACGCCGACCCGCCTGCCGGCGTCGAGCGCGGCCTCGAGCCGCTCGAAGAACAGGGTCCGGTTGGGCAGGCCGGTCAGCGGGTCGTGCAGGGCCTGGTGGCGCAGGGAGGTCTCGAGCCGGTGGCGCTCGGTGTCGTCGGCGACCATGGCGACGACGAAGCGGGGTGCCCCGTCGGGCGCGCGGACCAGCGACAGGACGAGCTCGGTCCAGATCGTGGTGCCGTCGGCGTGCGGGAAGGGCCGTTCGAGCCGGGCGTGCTCGCGCTCGCCCGACTGCATCGCGCGCACCACCTGCAGCAGCTCGCCGTCGTCCTCCGAGACGTACTCGTGCATGTCGCGGTGCAGGATGTCGCCGGGCGCGCGGCCGAACATCTCGCAGAGCGCGCGGTTGACCTCCACGATCTCGCCGTCGGCGGTGGCGATCGCGATGCCGATGGCCGCGTCGGCGAAGAGCGCGCCGAAGCGGGCCTCGCTCGCCCAGCGCGCCTGCTCGGCGGCGGCGCGGGCGGCGAACGCGGCCGTGGTGATCCGTTCCTGCTCGGCGCGCGTGCGCTCCTGCAGCGCGGCGGAGTACCCGGCGGCGAGCGCGGCGAGCGCGGTGGCCCCGCGGTCGGGGTCGATGCGCGCCAGCGCCGGGCCGAGGACGCCGATCGTGCGTTCCAGCGCGGCCGGGTTGGTGAAGTGGGTGTCGACCAGCCAGCGCCCGACGGCCCGCGCGGTGGCCGGGTCGCCGTCCGCGGAGGCGGCGTGGAGCATCCGCTCGGCCCGGTCGACGAGCGCGGCGTGCAGCGCCGGACGCGGGAGCGGCACGAAGCCCGCCGCCTGCACGGCGGCGGCCCACGCGGCGCCGAGCGCCCGCGCTTCCTCGCCCATGGCCCGCGCTCCCGCTCGTCAAGGACCGCCCCGGAACTGGGCGATCTTGGCGCGGAGCCTACCGCTCCGCGCCGTTCACGGCCGGGGATCGGTTGAGGTCTGCTTGCGCCGGCCGCCCCGGCGCATGTTGCCGGTGGTGGTGCGGCGGCCGGGGTCGAGCAGCCGCTTCCACTTCGCCTGGGCGGCCTGCCGGCTCGACAGCTGCGCCTGCACCGCGTCGGCGACCTGCGCCCAGGTGAGCCCGTCGGCGCGGAGCCTGCGGATGAGGTCGCGCTCGTAGTAGTCGGCGAGCCTGCGCATCTCCCCGACGAGCGCGTACCACGCGGCCGCGGCGTCGCGGGTGAGCCCGCCGTCCTTGGACAGCTCCTTGAGCCGGTCCAGCCGCGCGGTGATCGACCGGTCGGGCCGTGCGACCACCGGGTCCACCCGGTCGAGCCAACGCACCGCTTCCTCGTAGTTCACACCGTCAATCATTCATTGACGCTTACGAATCGTCAACCGATCATGGACGGCGTGTCGCGGCCGAGCCCGCCCCGACGGCGGCCCGGGCGTCAGGCCGCCGTCAGGAAAGCCACATTCATGACGCTGCGCTTCAGGAAAGCCACATTCCTGAAGCGCCGGGGCGGGCGCGGGGAGGCAGGCGTCGGGGAGCGGGGTCAGGCGCCGAACGGCGCGACGGCGGTGACCCAGACGACGGGCTCGCCGACCTCGTCGGAGCCGGCCAGGTCGATCTCCGCGGTGATGGCCCAGTCGCGATGGCCCTCCGGGTCGTCGAGCACCTGCCGGACGATCCAGCGCTCCGGCTCCTCGACCACGGAGAACAGCTGGGGTCCGCGGGCGTCGGGCCCGGTGCCGATGCCGTCGTCGCCGTACTCGGCGAAGAACGGCTCGAGCGCCGTGCGCCAGGCCTCGGCGTCCCAACCCGCCTCGGCGTCGAGCTCGCCCAGCTCGTCGAACCGGTGCAGGGCGGCGAGCTCGACCCGGCGGAACATCGCGTTGCGGACCAGCACGCGGAAGGCGCGCTTGTTCTCGGTGACCGCGGTGGGGGTCTCGTCGAGCGCCTCCGGCTCGGGCTCCTCGCCCGCACCCGCGCCGGCGGCGAGCGCGGACCACTCGTCGAGCAGGCTGGAGTCGGTCTGGCGCACCAGCTCGCCGAGCCACTCCTCGACGTCGACGAGCTCCTCGGTCTTGGCCTCGTCCGGGACGGTCTGGCGCAACGCGCGGTAGGCGTCGGCGAGGTAGCGCAGCACGAGGCCCTCCGAGCGGGCGAGGCCGTAGTGCCCGATGTACTCGACGAACGTCATCGACTTCTCGTACATGTCGCGTGCCACCGACTTCGGCGACAGGTGCGCGTCCGCCACCCACGGGTGGCCGCGGCGGTAGGTCTCGAGCGCCGCGTGCAGCATCTCGTCGAGCGGCTTCGGGTAGGTGACGTCCTCGAGCAGCGCCATGCGCTCCTCGTACTCGATGCCCTCGGCCTTCATCGCCGCGACGGCCTCGCCGCGCGCCTTCTTCTCCTGCGCCTGCAGGACCGGGCGCGGGTCGTCGAGCGTCGCCTCGATCACCGACAGCACGTCCATCGCGTACTCGGGCGAGTCCCGGTCGAGCAGCTCGATCGCGGCCAGCGCGAACGGCGACAGCGGCTGGTTGAGCGCGAAGTCCAGCTGCAGGTCGCCGACGAGCCGGACGCGGCGGCCCTCCTCGTCGGGCTCGGGCAGCTCCTCGACCACCCCGGCCGCGCGCAGGGCCCGGTAGATCGCGATCGCGCGCAGGATGTGCTTGCGCTGGCGGGCCCGCGGCTCGTGGTTGTCCTCCAGCAGGTGGCGCATCGCCGCGAACGCGTCGCCCGGGCGGGAGATCACGTTGAGCAGCATCGCGTGCGTGACCTGGAAGTGGCTGGTGAGCGGCTCGGGCTGGGCCTTCTGCAGCTTCTCGAAGCTCGTCTGCGACCAGCCGACGAACCCCTCCGGCGGCTGCTTGCGCACCACGCGGCGGCGCTTCTTGGGGTCGTCGCCCGCCTTGGCGAGCAGGCGGGCGTTCTCCACCTCGTGCTCGGGCGCCTCGGCGACGACCGTGCCGACGGTGTCGAACCCCGCGCGGCCCGCTCGGCCCGCGATCTGGTGGAACTCCCGCGCCTTGAGCAGGCGGGTGCGCTTGCCGTCGAACTTCGACAGCGCCGTGAACAGCACCGTGCGGATCGGCACGTTGATCCCCACGCCGAGGGTGTCGGTGCCGCAGATGACCTTGAGCAGCCCGGCCTGGGCGAGCGTCTCGACGAGCCTGCGGTAGCGGGGGAGCATCCCGGCGTGGTGCACGCCGATGCCGTGGCGCACGAGCCGCGACAGCGTCTTGCCGAAGCCCGCGGTGAACCGGAACCGGCCGATCAGCTCGGCGATGGCCTGCTTGTCCTCCCTGGAGGAGACGTTGACGCTCATCAGCGCCTGCGCCCGCTCGACGGCCGCGGCCTGGGTGAAGTGCACGACGTAGATCGGGGCCTCGTCGCCCGCGAGCAGCTCGGCGATCGTCTCGTGCAGCGGGGTGAGGACGTACCGGAAGTGCAGCGGCACGGGCCGCTCGGCCGACGTGATCACCGCGGTGTCGCGGCCGGTGCGCCGGGTGAGGTCGTCGCGGAAGAACGACACGTCCCCGAGCGTGGCGCTCATCAGCAGGAACTGCGCCTGCGGCAGCTCGATGAGCGGCACCTGCCACGCCCAGCCGCGGTCCGGGTCGGCGTAGAAGTGGAACTCGTCCATGACCACCGAGCCGATGTCGGCGCGGGGTCCGGAGCGCAGCGCGATGTTGGCCAGGACCTCCGCCGTGCAGCAGATGATCGGGGCCTTCTCGTTGACGGCGGCGTCCCCGGTGAGCATGCCGACCTTCTCGGCGCCGAAGACGTCGATGAGCTGGAAGAACTTCTCGCTGACCAGCGCCTTGATCGGCGCGGTGTAGAACGTGCGCTCCCCGCGGGCGAGGGCCGCGGCGTGCGCGCCGACCGCGACGAGGGACTTCCCCGACCCGGTGGGCGTCGAGAGGATCACGTTCCCCCCGGTCACCAGCTCGAGCAGCGCCTCCTCCTGCGCCGGGTAGAGCGACAGGCCGCGCTCGGAGAACGCCCAGTCGGTGAACGCCTCGACGAGGGCGTCGGGGTCGGCGGTGGGCGGAAGCCGGTCGGTGAGGGTCATGATGCTTCGATCGTCCCCCACGTGCCCGGCGACGTGCAGTCGAGGGGCGGCTACGGTGAGTCCGTGACGGAGCGGGGGACTCGCAGCGGCGTGCCCGCCCTCGTCCCACCGATGCAGCCGGCCACCGTCACCGGCGACCCGCCCAGCGGTTCCGACTGGGTGGTCGAGGTGGCGTGGACGGGCCACCGCTGCATCGCCTACGTGGAGCCGGGGCGGCGGCGGGTGCGGCTGCTCTCCGGTGCCGACAACTCGATGACGTCGGCCTACCCCGAGCTCGCCGAGCCGCTGCTGCGCCGCTCGCCGCCCGGCGGCATGGTCCTCGACGGCACGCTCGTCGCCCGCGGCGAGGAGCACGCCGTGCGGCCGCGGCTGATCGCCCGCCGCAGCGCCCGCCACCGCCCGACCGAGGCCACGATCCGGCGCATCCCCGTCGACTACCAGGTCGCCGACCTGCTGTGGCTCGACGGCCACAGCACCACCCAGCTGCCCTACGCCGAGCGCCGCGCCCTGCTCGACGGGCTCGGTTTCCCCAGCCCGCCGGTGTGGACCACCTCGCCGCTGCCGGCCACCGAGATCGACACGATGCTCGCCATCGCCGAGCAGAAGGGCGCCGACGGGCTGCACGCCCGGCACCTGCGGGGCCGCTACCACCCGGGCGGGCGGTCGCGGTTCTGGCTGCGCGTGCCCGTCACCCGCACCCGGCAGGTGCTCGTCGGCGGCTGGACGCCCGCCGACCCGCACCGGCCCGAGACGGTGGGCACACTCCTGCTCGGCGCGCCGGTGCAGGAGCGTCCCGGCGCGCTGCACTACGTGGGTCGTGTCGGGGTGTCGCTGGGGGAGCGGCGCCGGCTCGCCGAGGCGCTGGCCGAACGGGAGCAGCAGGCGCCTGCGTTCCTCGACGCGGTGCCACCCGCGGCAGCCCGCCACGCCCGGTGGGCCCGCCCGGAGCTGGTGGGCCTCGCCGAGTTCTCCGGCTGGATCGGCGGCGGCCGCATGCGCCGCCCGTTCTGGCGCGGGCTGGTCGACCCCGCCGAGGTCCGCGACGACCGGTGGGCGAACCCCCCGGAGCCCGCGCCCGCGGCCGAACAGCCGCCGAGCGCCCCGGCCGAGGCGCCCCAGGCGCCACCCGCGCCCGAGGAGCCACCCGCGGCCGCCGACGAGCCGTCCGCCCCGGTCGAGGAGGAGCCGGCGCCAGAGCCGCCCGCCGAGGAGGCGGGGATGACGCGGCGGCTGGAGCAGCACTTCGTCTACAACTCGCTGAACACCATCGCCGCGCTGATCCGCACCGACCCCGGGCGGGCGCGGGACCTGCTGATCGGGTTCGCCGACCTGTCGCGGGCCGCGGACCGGGTGGGCGGCAGCACGCTCGGCGACGAGCTCGCCGCCGTGCACGGGTACCTGCAGCTGGAACAGGCCCGGTTCGGCAGGCGGCTGCAGGTGGCGGTGGACGTCGAGCCCACCCTGCACCCGATCCCGGTGACCCCGATGCAGATCCTCGCCGCGGTGCGCGAGGTCGTGCAGCGCGACATCGAACCGCGGCCCGAGGGCGGCCTGCTCACCCTCGCCGCCCGGCCCGTCGAGGGCGGGTGCGAGGTGCGGGTGACCGGCGGCGCGGCGACCGCCCGGACGATCCGGCTGCCCGCGTAGCCGCCGGGTCGCCGCGATCCGCCGGACGAGTCGCCGGCTCCGGCTCCCCGAGTGATCGCGGGCTCGGTACCGTGCCCACATGCTGGGCCTTCCCGACGGCACCCGCGCGTGCCTCTTCGACCTCGACGGCGTGCTGACCGACACCGCGAGCGTGCACGCCGCGGCGTGGAAGCAGATGTTCGACGAGTACCTGCGGGCCCGCGCCGAACGTGAGGGCACCGAGTTCCGGCCCTTCGACATCGCCACCGACTACGCCGCCTACGTCGACGGCAAGCCCCGGCTGGAGGGCACGGACTCGTTCCTGCGCTCCCGCGGCATCGAGCTGCCCGCGGGCGGCCCGGACGACCCCCCGGACGCCGAGACCGTGTACGCGCTCGCCACCCGCAAG
This sequence comes from Pseudonocardia sp., assembly GCF_035305885.1. GTDB lineage: Bacteria > Actinomycetota > Actinomycetes > Mycobacteriales > Pseudonocardiaceae > Pseudonocardia. The sequence continues at coordinate 633 of NZ_DATGOP010000086.1, read as the reverse complement.
AACGCGCTGGTCCAGGAGAAGATCGTCACCGTCGGGGTCGAGGTCTACCCCGGATCGGTGCGCTACCTGCGCGCGGTCAAGGAGGCCGGGCTGGCCACGGCCGTCGTGTCGTCCTCGGCGAACGCGAAGCAGGTGCTCGAGGTCGCGGGGCTCGCCGACCTCATCGACCACCGCGTCGACGGGATCACGGCGAAGGAGCGCGGGCTGCCCGGCAAGCCCGCCCCCGACACGTTCCTCGCCGCCGCCCAGGACCTCGGGGTGGGCAAGGACGAGGCCGTCGTGTTCGAGGACGCCCTGGCCGGCGTCGCCGCCGGCCGGGCGGGCGGGTTCGGCTTCGTGGTCGGGGTCGACCGGCTCGGGCAGGCCGAGGCGCTGAAGGAGCACGGCGCCGACGTCGTCGTCACCGACCTCGCCGAGCTGCTGGAGGGCACCTCATGAGCCCCGATCCAGGCCGCGTCTTCGCGGTCGAGCCGTGGGTCGTGCGGGAGCCGTGGTTGGACCTGGACCGGATGGGTCAGGTCGAGTCGGTGTTCGCGCTGTCCAACGGGCACATCGGGCTGCGGGGCAACCTCGATGAGGGGGAGCCGCACGCGATGCCGGGGACGTATCTGAACTCGTTCTACGAGCGGCGGC
>NZ_DATGOP010000085.1:0-31179 GCF_035305885.1 Pseudonocardia sp. | reverse complement strand
TCGACGTACCAGGTGATGCGGTTCGGCAGCCAGTCCATGGCGAACGTGTGCCACTGGCTGAAGTCGCCGGTGATCTTGTTGCCGGCCTGCTTGTTCTGGGGCGAGAAGTGGATGACGAAGTGCGCCTCGCCGCGGTCCTCGCGCGGCACCTCCATCATGTCCAGCTCGCCGTCGTCCTTGTTCTCGGTCTTCGGCCAGAGCAGGATGGCCGCCCCGCGGCCCCGCCCCTTGTCGGTGCGGGCGCGGAACTCCCAGCGCCCGTACAGCTGGTCGCGCTCGTGGCCCATGCCACCGGTGACCTCGCCCCGGGCGGTGATCCGCAGCATGCCGTCCTCGACGGTGATCGCCGACGGGCGACGGAAGCCGTTGCCGAAGCCGCCGATCGAGTTGTAGCGGTTCCAGACGGTGGGGTCGAGGGGGCCGTCGAAGTCGAACTCGTTGACCAGCCGCCAGTCCACGCCCGACACGTCGCGGCCGGTGTTGTGCACCGCCCGCCCGGGTGGCGGCGTGGGCACCGCGGTGGGCGGGGGCAACGGCTCGGGCAGCGCCTGCCACAGGTCGGGCTCAGCCGAGCCCGACACGCCGGCACAGCCCGCGGACAGCAACAGCGCGGCGACGACCAGCAGCGATCGCAGCCGCCCCGCACTCCGGGACATGTCCGCCTCCTCGAACCGCACACCGGTGGGGAGCTGGGGAGCGCCGGCGTGCCTCGATCACGGTACCCCGTACTCAAATCCGGTCCGTACGACCTCCTGCGCGCTCGCGTTCCCCTGATCAGGGGGTTCGCCGCACACCTCCGGGGGACGGCCGCGGACGGGCCGTCACGCTTCCGTGACCGGCCGCCCCGCAGCGCTCAGCGGGCAGCTGGTGCGCACCGGGCAGCGGTCGCAGTCGGGCCCGACCCGGGCGATGAACTGCGCGTCGGAGGTGTCCGCGGCGCACTGCCGCACGACCTTCTCCCACGCGGCGAGCTCGGCGTCGTCGAGCGGGGGCTGGGTGGGCTCCTTGGCCTGCCCGCCCGCCTTCTGGTCGGCGAGGTACACCAGCCGCGCGCCGCCGGGCCGCGCCCCCGGTTCGAGCAGCTTGCCGAACGCGCCGAGCGCCGCCGCGAGCTGGTACACCGCGAGCTGCGGGTGCTCGGCCGCCGCGCGGGCGCTGATCGCGGTCTTCCCGGTCTTGATGTCGACCACGACCGGGCGGCCTTCGGCGTCGACCTCCAGCCGGTCGACGCGCCCGCGCACCCGCAGCCACGGCCCTCCGGTGCGGCCGGCCCGCTCCCCCAGCTCGCCGGGCTCGTCGCCGGCCAGGTCCAGCTGTACGGGCTGCTCGACGGCGACCAGCCGCAGGCCCTCCTCGCGGCTGCGCCGCACCCACCCCTCGAACGCGGCGAGCATCCCGCGCACCCGCTCCAGCTCGCGGCGGCTGTACCACGGGGCGCCCACGTCGAGCCGCGACCACGCCGACCGCAGCGCCGCTTCGAGCTCCGCCTGCTCGGCGCCCGCGGCGCTCGCCTGCACGAGGGCGTGCACGAGCGATCCGGTGACGGCCGCCAGCGCGCTCACCTCGGCCCCGCCGTGGCGCTCCAGCACCCACCGCAGCGGGCAGCGGACGATCTTCTCCACGTCGGACGGCGAGACCGGCACGACCTCGCCCGGCGACCGCAGCGGGGCGTCGGTGGACACCGGCGCGAGCCCGTACCAGTCGTCGGGGTGGGCGCCTGGTACCCCCGCCTCGGCCAGCCGCGCCAGTTGGAGGGCCGCGCGGCGCCTGCGGGCGTCGGCCTCGGGGCCGTCGCCCGGGGCGCACACCGCCCGTCGCAGCTCGCCGACCAGCTCGGCGAGCACGAGCGAGCGGCCCGGGCGGTGGACCGGGCGGTCGGCGCTGGTGGCGGGCATCGGGTCGAGCTCGTCGAGGAACCGCGACGGCTGCTCGTCGTCGGCCTGCACGGCGCTCACCAGCAGCGTGTGCCGGGCCCGGGAGCACGCCACGTAGAACAGGCGCCGCTCCTCGGCGAGCAGCGGCGCCATCCGCGAGACGGTGGGCTCGGCCACCCCGGAGACGACGTCGACCAGCCGCTCGTTGCCCAGCAGGCTCCCGCGCAGCCGCAGGTCGGGCCAGCTGCCCTCCTGCACCGACGGGACGGCCACCACGTCCCACTCGCGGCCGCGCGCCGCGTGCGCGGTGAGCAGCGAGACGGCGTCGCCCTGCGGGGCGCGCGGCGCCAGCGAGTCGCCGGGCAGCTGCTGGTCGGCGAGGTACTCGACGAAGCTCGCGACGGACGCGCCGGGCAACCGGTCGGCGTAGCGGGCGGCCGCATCGAACAGCGCGAGCACGGCGTCGAGGTCGCGGTCGGCGGCGGCGCCCACCGGGCCGCCCCGCGCGCTCGCGTCGCGCAGCCGGGGCCCGAGCCCGCTGGCCTGCCACACCCGCCAGAGCACCTCCTCCGCGCTCTCGCCGTCGCGGGCGGCGTCGCCCGCGATCGCGAGCAGGGTGGCGACGCGGCGCAGCGGGGCCGTCTCCTGCGGGGGCAGCGCGGCGAGCGGGTCGGGGCGGCCCTGCGCGGCGTCGCGCAGCAGCCCGACCAGCAGCGGGTCGCTGCCGGCCCGCTCGGCCTCCGCCGGCTCCCCGGCCGGGCGGGCGCCCGCGTGCAGCCGCAGCAGACCGCGGCGCAGCCGGCGCATGCGCATCGGGTCGGCCGAGCCGAGCGGCGAGGTGAGCAGCGCGCTCGCGGCGTCGGCGTCGATGTCGTCGGGCCGGGTGGCGCAGCGCAGCACCAGGAGCAGCGGCACGACCGCGGGCTGGCGGGCGAGCGGCAGCTCGTCGGGCGGCGCCGCGATCGGCACGCCCGCGGCCAGCAGGGCGCGGCGCAGCGTCGGCAGCGTGCGACGGGTGGAGCGGGCCAGCACCGCCATCCGCGACCACGGCACGCCCCGCTCGAGGTGGGCGCGGCGCAGCCGGTCGGCGATCCAGCTCGCCTCCTGCGCGGCGGAGGCGAACACCTTCACCTGCACCTCGCCGGGTGACTCCGGCTCGCCGGGGGGCGCCGCGCGGTCGCGGCCCGGCCCGGCCCCGGGCAGGCGCGCGGCGAGCCTGCCGACGGCCTCCCGGATCGCGGGCGCGCCCCGGTGGTCGACGGGCAGCACCACCGTGGGGGCGGCGACGGCGCGCAGGCCCTCCGGGTCGGCGCCGCGGAAGTTGAGGACGGCCTGGTCGGGGTCGCCGGCGAGCAGCACGGTCCGGGCCGTGGCGCCGAGCACCCGCACCAGCTCCATCTGCTGGGGGTCGAGGTCCTGGGCGTCGTCGACGACGAGGTGGCGCACGCGCGCCCGCTCGGCGGCGAGCAGGTCGGGGTCGGCGGCGAACGCGTCGAGGGCGGCGGCCACGAGCTCCGCGGCGTCCAGGGCGGGCGCGGTGGCCTGCGGGGCGGCGCGCCCAGCCGCGCCGCGCAGCTGGATGACGTGCTCGTAGGTGCGGAAGAACCGGCCCGCCGCCACCCACTCGGGCACGTCGTGGCGGCGCCCGAGCTCGGCGAGCTCGTCGGGCCCGAGCCCGCGCTCGACGGCGCGCAGGAGCAGCTCGCGCAGCTCCGCGGCGAACCCGGGCAGGCCGAGGGCGGGCCGCAGCCGGTCGCCCCAGCCCGAGTCGGGGACCCCGCCGCCCTCCGGCCCGGCGAGCTCCCCGCCGAGCAGGTCGCGGACCACGGCGTCTTGCTCGGCGCTCGCGAGCAGCCGCGGCGGCGGGTCGCCGTTGCGGGCGGCGTGCAGCCGCAGCACCCCGAACGCGTACGAGTGCACGGTGCGCACCAGCGGCTCGCGGGTGGTGCGCGGCCCGGCGGGGTCGTGGGCCAGCTCCACGATCCGCTCGCGCAGCTCCGCCGCGGCGCGCCTGCTGCCGACGAGCACGAGCGTCCGCGAGGGGTCGTCGCCCGCCCGGATACGGCGCGCGACGGACGTGAGCAACACGGTGGTCTTGCCGGTGCCGGGCCCGCCGATCACCCGCAGCGGCCCGGCGGTGTGCTCGAGCACCCGGCGTGCGGCGTCGTCCCACTCGGGCTCGGTGGCCGCCGGGCGCGGGCGCCGCACCAGCCCGGGCGCGAGCGCGGCGCGGTCGGGACGGGCGTCGGAGCGCAGCACGGCCCGATGCAACCACGCGGGACCGACACCCCAGCGGCCGGCACCGGCGCCCCGGTCGTGTCGGTGGCCGCTGGCAGGATCGCCGACGTGACCCAGCTCCCCCTCCACGTTCATCCCTTCGGTCCGGCGGACGGGCGCCCGGTGCTCGCGATGCACGGCGTCACCGGCCACGGCGCCCGCTACCGGGTGCTCGCCGAGGCGCTGCCCGGCGTGCGCGTGCACGCGGTCGACCTGCGCGGCCACGGCCGCTCCCCGTGGAACCCGCCGTGGCGGATCGAGCAGCACGTCGCGGACGTGCTCGGCGTGCTCGACGGGCTCGGCCTCGACCGCGCCACGGTCGTCGGTCACTCGTTCGGCGGCGCCATCGCCGTGCACCTCGCCCGCACCGCGCCCGAGCGCGTGGAGCGGCTGGTGCTGCTCGACCCGGCGCTGGGCCTCGACCCGGAGCGCATGCTGGAGCAGGCCGAGGCCATTCGGGCCGACGAGTCGTTCCCCGACCTCGACGCCGCCCGCGCCGACCGGGCGCAGCGCTGGGCGGGCCTGCCCGCCGACCGCATCGAGGCCGAGCTCGCCGAGCACCTCGTCGCCGACGGCGACCGGCTGCGCTACCGGTACTGCCAGTCCGCCGTCGTCGTCGCCTGGAGCGAGATGGCGCGGCCCGCGATCACCCCGCCCGCGGGCACGCCCACGCTCCTGCTGCCGGCCGCGAAGGCCGACTTCGTCGACCCGGCGTGGGTCGAGGCCTGCCGCGCCGAGCTGGGCGACGCCCTCACCGTCGCCGAGGTCGACGCGGGCCACATGCTGTTCCTGGAACGCACCGAGGAGGTCGCGCGCCTGGTGGGCGAGTTCCTCGCGAGCTAGCAGGAGGGTCGACGTGGACGAGGAGACCGTGGAGCGCGTGCGCGCCGCCGTCCGCGCGATCCCGCCCGGGGAGACCGCGAGCTACGGCGAGATCGCCGAGCGGTGCGGGCTGCGCTCGGCCCGGCTGGTCGGCCGCATCCTCGCCGAGGACGGGCACGACCTGCCCTGGCACCGGGTGCTGCGCGCCGACGGCACCTGCGCCCCGCACCTGGCGGCCGAGCAGAGCGCCCGGCTGCGGGCCGAGGGCGTGTTGATGGTCGACGGCCGGCTGCCCCGCGCGCCGCGGCCCGTTGACCGGAACCCGCGCCGGCGGCGCGCTCACGCGGGCCGCGACAGCCCCTCCATCGCGGACCGGTAGCGCGCCGCCAGCACGTCCAGCACCGCCTCGTGGTCCGCCAGCGGTGCGCCCACCACGTCGGCGCCGCAGCTTTCGAGGTTGCGCTGGAACAGCCCGGGTGCGAGCAGCCACGAGGCCACCGCGACCCGGCAGGCGCCCTCGGCGCGCAGGCGGGCGACCACGTCGGCCACGCCCGGCCGGTCGCCGAGCACGATCGGGGCGAGCGTGACCGGCTTGCCGAGCAGCCGCCCGAGCCGCCGCGCCGCCCTGGCGCCGTCGGCCTGCGCCTGCGGGTCGCTGGACGCGGCCACCGCGAGCACCACGGCGTCGTCGGGCCGGGCACCGGCCTCGGCGAGCCGCTCGGCGGCGGCGGCGACGAGCGCGGGGTCGGGCCCGAACGCCTCGCCGAGCACGACGTCGGTGCGGCCGGTCGCCCGCAGCTGCTCGGGGACGTCGGCGCGCACGTGGTAGCCGGCCGCGAGGAACGCGGGCACCGCGACGGCGGGCCCGGCGAGCCCGGCGAGCACGTCGGCCGGGGTCGGGCCGCGGACGTCGGCGTAGCAGGCGTGCACCGCGACGCCGAGCCGAAGCCGGGCGAGCTCGGCCACGCGCTCGGTGACGACGGATCCGGCGGGATCCCGCGTGCCGTGCGCGATGAGGAGGAGGTTCACCGGGGCGACCCGTGCACGCAGTGGCCGCCGATCGCACCGGCGCCGGGGTCGAGCGCCAGCCGGTAACCGCGCTTGACCACCGTCTGCACGAGCTTCGGCCGCCCGAGGGCGCTGCGCAGCCGGGCCATGGCCGTCTCGACGGCGTGCTCGTCGTCGCTGCCGCCGGGCAGCGCCCGGAGCAGCTCGGCCCGGGACACGACCCGCCCCGGGCGGCGCGACAGCGCGCGCAGCAGCGCCATCCCGGCCGGCGGCACCGCGCGCAGCTCGCCGTCGACGAGCACCGCGTGCCCGCGCAGCTCCAGCACGTGGCCGGCGACGGGCAGCCTGCGGGCGCGGGCGGGCAGCTCGGCCTCCAGCTGGCGCACCATCGCCCCGAGCCGCGACCGCTGCGGCTGCACGGTGGGCACGTCGACCGCCTCGAGCGGTGCCGCGGTGACCGGGCCGACGCACAGGGCGAGCACCGGGCCGCGCAGCGCGTCGAGCAGCCTGCGGCGGGCGCCGCGCTGCTCGGCGCGGGCCAGCAGGCTGGCCGCGGCGGGCGCGCTGGTGAACGTGAGCACGTCGATCCCGCCGCAGAGGACGGAGTCGATCAGCCGGTCGAGCGGCCCGAGGTCGGCGGGCGGCAGCCAGCGGTACACCGGCACCTGGACCACCTCGGCGCCCGCCATCCGCAGCGCGTCGACGACGTCGGGCAGCGGCTCGCCGTGCAGCTGCACGGCGATGCGCAGGCCGTCGACGCCCATCTCGAGGAGGTGGTCGAGCACCTCGGCGGACGACTCCGACGGCGGCGACCACGCGTCGACCAGCCCGGAGGCGCGGATCGCGCCGCGCGCCTTCGGCCCGCGGGCGAGCAGCTTGCCCGAGCCGAGCGCGGCGAGCAGGTCCTCGGCGATGCCCCAGCCGTCGGCGGCCTCCACCCACCCGCGGAAACCGATGCCGGTGGTGGCCACGGTGACGTCCGGTGGGCGGGCGATGAGCGCCCGGGTGGCGGCGGCGAGCTCGGTGTCGTCGGCGACCGGGACGATCCGCAGCGCGGCACCCAACTGCACGACCGCGCCGCGGCGCTCCAGCATCGTGGCGAGCTCCTCGGCGCGGCGAGCGGCGGTGACCCCGACGGTGAACCCGGCCAGCGGGGGCACCGCGCGGGCCGCGGTGTCGACCGACGTGGTCATCGCGGCGGTCACGGGATCCCCACCTGCAGCCACCCGTCGGCGATCCGGACCGGGTACACGGGCACCCGCACGTCCGGATCGTCCAGGCACTGCCCGGTGATCAGGTTGAACGCCTGCTTGTACACCGGCGAGGCCACGATCGGCACCCCGCCGCGGTCGCCCACGATGCCCCGGGAGAGCACTGCGGCCCCCGAGAAGGGGTCGATGTTGCCGATCGCGTGGACGGTGTCGTCGACCATCCGGAACAGGGCGACCTGCACCGGTTCGCCACCGGCCGCCAGCAGCGCGGCGGCCCCGCGCTCCGGCAGCAGGCGGTCCAGCAGGCAGACGGTCTCCCAGCGGATGTCGGACGGCGCGTCGTGGACGGTCCCAGCGGTGTGGATGGTCTCTGCGGTCATGCGCGCACCCCCGGCAGGCCGAGCGGGACCGGGACCGGCTGGCCCCGCTCGCTCACGAACGAGATCGTCGGGTCCGGCGTGTCCGGTGCGTTCACGAAGGACACGAACCGTTCGAGCTTCTCCGGGTCCTCGAGCACCCCGCGCCACTCGTCGGAGTAGTTCGCGACGTGCGCCTCCATCGCGGCCTCGAGGTCGGCGCAGATGCCCAGCGAGTCGTCGACGATCACGGCGCGCAGGTGGTCGAGCCCGCCGTCCATCGCCTCGATCCACGCCGCGGTGCGCTGCAGCCGATCGGCCGTGCGGATGTAGAACATGAGGAACCGGTCGATCAGCGAGATCAGGGCGTCGGTGTCGACGTCGGAGGCGAGCAGGTCGGCGTGCCGCGGCTGGAAGCCGCCGTTGCCGCCCACGTAGAGGTTCCAGCCCTTCTCGGTGGCGATCACCCCGAAGTCCTTCGACCGCGCCTCCGCGCACTCGCGGGCGCAGCCCGACACCCCGGCCTTGACCTTGTGCGGGGCCCGCAGCCCGCGATAGCGCAGCTCGAGCGCGACGGCGAGGCCGACCGAGTCCTGCTGGCCGTAGCGGCACCACGTGGTGCCGACGCACGACTTCACCGTGCGCAGCGCCTTGCCGTACGCGTGACCCGACTCGAACCCGGCGTCGACGAGGCGCCGCCAGATCGCGGGCAGTTGCTCGACCCGCGCGCCGAACATGTCGATCCGCTGACCACCGGTGATCTTCGTGTAGAGCCCGAAGTCGCGGGCCACCTCGCCGATCGTGATCAGCCCCTCCGGGGTGATCTCGCCGCCGGGGATGCGCGGCACCACCGAGTAGGTGCCGTTGCGCTGCAGGTTGGCCAGGAAGTGGTCGTTGGTGTCCTGCAGCGTCGCCTGCTCGCCGGACAGCACGTGCCCCGTGCCGAGCGAGGCGAGGATCGACGCGACCGCCGGCTTGCAGATGTCGCAGCCGCGCCCCCGCCCGTACTGGGCGATGAGCTCGGAGAACGTCCGGATCCCGGTGCCGGCGATGATCTCGAACAGCTCGGCGCGCGACACCGCGAAGTGCTCGCAGAGGGCCTTCGAGACCTCGACGCCGGACTGCTCGAGCAGCTTCTTGAGCATCGGCACGCACGACCCGCAGCTCGTGCCCGCCCGCGTGCACGCCTTGATGGCGGGCACGTCGTGCGCGCCGTCGGCGATCGCCGAGCAGATCGCGCCCTTCGTGATCGCGTTGCAGGAGCAGACCTGCGCGGAGTCGGGGAGCGCGTCGGCGCCGAGCTCCACCCCACCGGGGGCGATCATCGCGACCGGGTCGGCCGGCAGCGGCGAGCCGACCAGCGGGCGCAGCGTGGCGTACTTGGAGGCGTCGCCGACGAGCACGCCGCCGAGCAGCGTCTTCGCGTCGTCGCTCACGACGAGCTTGGCGTAGCTGCCCGCGACCGGGTCGTTGACGACGACCTCGAGCGCGCCCGGGGTGCGGGCGAGCGCGTCGCCGAAGCTCGCGACGTCGACGCCGAGCATCTTCAGCTGCGTCGAGGTGTCCAGGTCGGCGGGGGTCATCGTCGCCTCGCCGCCGAGCAGCCGGTCGGCCACCACCTCGGCCATCGCGTAGCCCGGGGCGACCAGCCCGTAGGTGCGGCCCTCCAGCGCGGCCACCTCGCCGACGGCCCAGATGTGGGGGTCGGGGCTGCGGCAGGCGGAGTTGACCAGCACGCCGCCCCGCTCGCCGAGCGGCAGCCCCGCCTCGCGGGCGAGCCCGTCGGCGGGCCGGATGCCCGCGGAGAACACGACCAGGTCGGCGTCGAGCTCGACGCCGTCGGAGAGCGTGGCGATCAAGCGGCCCCGGTCCTCGGCGATGGAGGTGACCGACACCCCGCACCGGACCTGCAGGTCCTCGGACTCGACCAGGCGCCGCAGGACCGCGCCGCCGCCCTCGTCGACCTGCATCGGCATCAGCCGCGGCGCGATCTCGACGACCTGCGGGGACAGACCGAGCAGCCGCAGCGCCCTCGCCGCCTCCAGCCCGAGCAGGCCGCCGCCGACCACGACGGCCGACCGACGGCCCGGCCGCGGGGCCGCCACGGCCCGCTCGGCCGCGGCCATGATCGCGTCGAGGTCGTCGAGGGTGCGGTAGACGAAGCAGCCCGGCAGGTCGCGGCCCGGCACCGGCGGCACGAACGGCACCGACCCGGTGGCGAGCACCAGCGCGTCGTAGCGGAACTCGGCGCCGGACGCGGTGCGCACCACGCGGGCGTCGCGGTCGAGCGCGACCGCGGCGTCGCCCAGGTGCAGCTGCACCAGCGGGTCGGACACGGCGGGCAGCGTCAGGTCGTCGGCGCTCTTGCCGTCGACGTAGGAGGAGAGGGCGACGCGGTCGTAGGCCGGGCGGGGCTCCTCGCCCAGCACCGTGATCCGCCACGTGCCCGCGGTGTCGCGGTCCCGCACGGCCTGCACCAGGCGGTGCCCGACCATGCCGTTCCCGACGACGACGAGCTCCTTGCCCACGAGTTCTGTCACGCGGCTCCCTCCTCGGGAACGGGGGTCAACGCTGTGCGGTCGGTGCGGAGCGCCCCGATCGGGGGGTCGCTCCCGGCCAGCCACGCGCAGATGTCGCGCACGGCGTCCCCGCAGCTGCCGCACCCGGTGCCGGCGCGGGTGGCCCGGCCCAGTGCGGCGACGTCGGTGTGCCCATCCCGCCACGCGGCGACCAGGGCGCCCTTCGTGACGGTGTTGCAGCGGCAGACGACGGCGGACGCGGGCAGGCGGCCCGGGTCCGCGGTCTCCGGCGCGCCGGGCAGCGCGCGCCCGAACAGCAGCCCGAGGCGGTCGGACGGCGCGGGCTGCCCCGTGTCGTAGAACTGGATCATGGAGGCGGCCGCCTCCGGCAGGCCGATCATGGCGCCGCCGACGACGCGGTCGCCGTGCAGGGCGAGCGTGGCGTAGCGGCCGCCGCGCGGGTCGGCGAAGCGCAGGACCTCCGCGCCCTCGTCGGACAGCACCGCGGGGTCGCCGACCGCGGCGAGGTCCACGTCGCGGGCCTTGAGCCGGGTGACGGCGCGGGTGCCCGCGTAACGGGCCGCCGGGTCGGCTCCGGTGACGAGGTCGGCGAGCACCGCGGCCTGCTCCCAGCCCGGTTGGACGAGGCCGGCGGGGGTGCCCGGGTGCTGGGCGCAGTCGCCGATGGCGTGCACGCGCCCGTCGGACGTGGCGAGGCGCTCGTCGACCAGGACGCCGCGGTCGACGGCGATCCCCGCGTCGGCGGCGAGGCCGGTCTCGGCGCGCACGCCGGCGGCGACCACGAGGGCGTCGGCCGCGACGAGCTGGCCGTCGGTGCCGCGCAGCCCCGCGCCCGGCTCCCACGCCGCCGCGGTGAACCCCAGCCGGACGTCGATCCCCAGGCGGGTCATCGTGGCGGCGAGCACCTCACCGGCGGCCGGGTCGAGCTGGCGCTCCATGAGGTGGGACTTCGGGTGCACGACCGTCACCCGAACCCCGCGCCCGGCCAGCCCGCGGGCGGCCTCGCAGCCCAGGAGCCCTCCGCCGAGCACGGCGAACCGCGCACCGGGCCGGGCGAGGGAGAGGATCCGCTCGCAGTCGTCCAGGTCGCGGAACGCGACCACGTTCTCGTCGGGGAGCCCGTCCAAGGGCGGCAGCCACGCCCGGCTGCCGGTGGCGAGGACGAGCTCGTCGTAGCGCTCCACCGCACCGTCCGAGCAGTGCACGACCCGCGCGGCGCGGTCGATGCGCGTGACGGCGACCCCGGTGCGCACCTCGACGCGGTTGCGGGCGGCCCACCCGGGCGGGTGCATCTCCAGCGCCCGCGCCGAGAGCCCCCCGCCGAGCACGGTGGACAGCAGCACCCGGTTGTAGGCCGGACGCGGTTCGGCGCCGAGGACGACGAGGTGCACGAGCCGCCCGTCGGGGTCCCGGCGCCGCACCTCCTCGGCGAACCGGGCACCCACCATCCCGTGCCCCACGACCACGACCCGTCTGCTCACGCCGCTCGACGTTAGGTACGCGGGGTTACACCTGTGGGGCGGTTCGTGACACGGACGTAACGCAGCTCGCACATCGGCCGGGCGTTCCCGTGAGCGTGATGCAGGTCCCACGAGAACGCGACAAGGGCCCCTTCCCGACCGTCGAACGGTGGGGAGGGGCCCTTGCCGACGGGCGGCCGAGGCCGGCGCGCCCGGGTCGGCGGCTACGCCGGTTCGAGGCGGACGGCGCACACCTTGAACTCGGGCATCCGGCTGACGGGGTCGAGCGCCGGGTTGGTCACCCGGTTGGCGGCCTGCTCGGCGCCGAAGTGGAACGGCAGGAACACGGTGTCGGGGCGCAGGCTGGGCACGCACCGCACCCGCGCCTGTGCCGTGCCGCGCCGCGAGACCACCCGCGCCCAGTCGCCGTCGGCGAGGCCGGCGCGGGCCGCCGTGTCCGGGTGGACCTCCACGAACGCCTCCGGGACGATCCCGGCGAGCTCCGCGACGCGGCGGGTCTGCGCGCCCGACTGGTAGTGCACGAGCACCCGGCCCGTGGTGGCCCGCAGCGGGTGCTCGGCGTCGGGCAGCTCCGCCGACGGCGTGTGGTCGACCGGGACCATCCGGGCCCGGCCGTCCGGGTGGGCGAACCGGTCGGTGAACAGCCGCGGCGTGCCCGGGTGGTCGGGGGCGGGGCACGGCCAGTGCAGCGCCTCGCCCGCGTCCAACCGGTCGTAGGTGATGCCGGAGTAGTCGACGATGCCACCCGCCGACGCGGCCCGCAGCTCGTCGAACACCGCGCGCGGGTCGGCCGGGAAGCCGGCGACGCCGAGCCGGTCGGCGAGCCCCGCGATCACCTCGAGGTCGGTGCGCACCCCGTCGGGCGGCCGCAGCGCCCGGCGCCTGCGCAGCACCCGGCCCTCGAGGTTGGTCATCGTGCCCTCCTCCTCGGCCCACTGGGCGACGGGGAGCACGACGTCGGCGGCCATCGCCGTCTCGCCGGGCAGGACGTCGGCGACCACGAGCAGGTCCAACGCGGCGAGCCGCTCGGCCACCGCGTTCGTGTGCGGCGCCGAGACCAGCACGTTCGAGCCGAACACGAGCAGCGCCTTCGGGCCGTCGCGGCGGCCGAGCGCGGCGAGGAGCTCCGTGGCGCTCCGGCCGGGGCCCGGCAGGCTGTCCGGGTCCACGCCCCAGACGCCCGCCACGTGCGCGCGGGCGGCCGGGTCGCTGATCGAACGGTACCCGGGCAGCTGGTCGGACTTCTGCCCGTGCTCGCGCCCGCCCTGCCCGTTGCCCTGCCCGGTGACGGTGCCGAAGCCGGAGCCCGGCCGCCCCGGCAGGCCCAGCGCGAGGGCGAGGTTGATCCACGAGGTGACGGTGTCGACGCCGTGGGCGTGCTGCTCGGCGCCTCGCGCGGTGAGCACGTACCGGCGCGACGCGCCGGCGAGCCACCCGACCACCGTGCGCATGTCGGCCGCGGGCACCCCGCACACCCGCTCCGCCCGCTCGGGCCACCACTGCTGGGCGATCCGCCACACGTCGTCGAAGCCGGTGGTGCGCCCGGCCAGGTAGTCGCCGTCGACGTGCCCGTCGACCACGGCGGCGTGCAGCATGCCCAGCGCCAGCACCAGGTCGGTGCCGGGCACCGGTTGCAGGTGCAGCCCGCCCGAGGCCAGCGCCCGCTCCGCCGTCGGCGTGCGGCGGGGGTCGACCACCACGAGCCTGGCGTTGGTCAGGTGCCCCATCAGCGGGGGCATCGTCTCCGCGACGTTCGCGCCCGCGAGCAGCACGACCTCGGCCTCGTCGAGGTCGGTGACGGGGAACGGCAGCCCCCGGTCGACGCCGAACGCCCGGTTGCCCGCCGCGGCCGCCGACGACATGCAGAACCGGCCGTTGTAGTCGATCTGCGACGTGCCGAGCGCGACGCGCGCGAACTTGCCGAGCAGGTAGGCCTTCTCGTTGGTGAGCCCGCCCGCGCCGAACACGGCCACCGCGTCCGGGCCGTGCTCGGCCTGCAGCTCGCGCAACCTGCGCGCGACGTGGCCGAGCGCGCCATCCCAGCCCACCGGCTGCAGCGGCTCGGAACGCGCTGCGCGCATCAGCGGGGTGGTCAGCCGTTCGGGGTGCGCGAGCAGGCTGCCGGAGGTCCAGCCCTTCTGGCACAGCCCGCCCCGGTTGGTCGGGAACTGCCTGCCGTCGACGTCCCCACGGCCGTCGACCCACTGCCCGCACTGGAGCGCGCAGTACGGGCAGTGGGTCGCGACCCTCGTCGCCGGGGCCACACCGAGCGTCATACGTGCGCGTAGGCCACGCGCGGGTGCGTGGCGTCGGACGGCACGGGACGCAGGTAGACCACGTAGGTCACCACGATGCACACCACGTAGAAGACGAGGAAGGACCAGAAGGCGGGGTCGCCGGACTGCGTGGCCTGGAACGACTGCCGGAACGCGAGGTTGATGAACAGCCCGCCGAGCGCCCCGATCGCACCCGCGATGCCGATGACCGCGCCGGAGAGCCGCCGCGCCTGCAGGTAGGCGGGCTCCGGCCCGGACTCGCCGGACTCGACGGCGACCCTCGCCCGGCCGCGGAAGATCGCCGGGATCATCTTGTAGGTGGAGCCGTTGCCCACGCCCGTGAACACGAACAGCAGCACGAACCCGACGGTGAACAGGGCGAGGGAGCCGACGGCCGACGCCGCGATCACGACCACGGTGGCGACGGCCATCGCGACGAAGTTCCAGAGCGTGATCCGCGCGCCGCCGTAGCGGTCGGCGAGCCGGCCACCGACCGGCCGGATCAGCGACCCGAGCAGCGGGCCGATGAACGTCACGGCGGCGGCCTGCAGCGGGGTGCGGCCGAACTGGTTCTGCAGCACGAGGCCGAACGCGAAGCTGTAGCCGATGAACGAGCCGAAGGTGCCGATGTAGAGGAACGACATCACCCAGGTCTGCGGCTCCCGGCAGGCCTCGGCGAAGGCCCCGGTGTCGTTGCGCATGGAGGTGATGTTGTCCATCTTGAGCGCGGCGAGGACCGCGGCGATCACGATCAGCGGGATGTAGACGCCGAGCAGGATCCGCGGCGCGCCGGTGCCCGCGGTCGCGATGATCAGCAGGCCGACCAGCTGGATGACCGGGACGCCGATGTTGCCGCCGCCCGCGTTGAGCCCGAGCGCCCAGCCCTTCTTCGCCTCCGGGTAGAAGGCGTTGATGTTCGCCATCGAGGAGGCGAAGTTGCCGCCCCCGAGGCCGCCGACCGCGGCGACGAGGACGAACACCCAGTAGGGCGTGCCCGGCTGCATGACGATCGCGGCGAGGATCGTCGGGATCAGCAGCAGCGCCGCGCTCATGATCGTCCAGTTGCGGCCGCCGAAGCGGGCCGGAGCCATCGTGTAGGGCAGGCGCAGGACGGAGCCCACGAACGTCGGCACGGCGACCAGGAAGAACTTCCCCGCTGCGTCGATCCCGTACTCGGGGCCCATGAAGAGCACGAGCACCGACCACATCGTCCAGATCGAGAAGCCGATGTGCTCGGACAGGATCGAGAACCACAGGTTCCGGTTCGCGATCGTGGCACCGGTGCGCTCCCAGAACCCCGCGTCCTCGGGGTCCCAGTGGTCGATCCAACGCCCGCGGAGCGGGGAACGCGTGGGTTCTTCGTCGGGTGCGATCGTGGTCACGCCGATCCTCCTGGTGAGTGCGTCGGCGCGACGCTATGCACGGACCGTTACCGGCCCGTCGGTTCGGTGTGACGGGAGCGCAAAGGCGCGCTCACCTGCGCTGTTCGCGGTGGGTGAGGTGCCTGGTCCGCTAGAGCAGCGGCCCGACGGCGCCCGCGGCCCGCTGCAGCCCGGCGAGCGTGCGCGGGGAGGCGTCGGGGTGCTGGGCGTGCAGGGCGACGCGGTGCAGCAGGGCCCGCAGCAGCATCTGCGGCCACTCCTCCAGGTGCGCCCACCGCTGGGGCAGCTCCTCGTCGGCCCCGCCCCAGGCCAGCGCGTCGACGACGATCACGGCGGCGGCCCACTGCGCGGGGCGCCAGCACGGAACGAGGTCGATGATCGCGGGCACGCCGTTCTCGTCGAACAGGACCGCGCCGAAGAGCTCGGGGTGCACCAGTTGCGGGGCGAGCTGCACGGGCCTGCGGAACTCGACGAGCTGCGCGTAGAGCTCACCCCCGGTGGCGGGATCGAGCTTCAGGCGCCGCTCGCCGAACGCACCGGCGGCGGAGCGGGTGACCAGGTCGTCGCGGTCGTCGAGGAGCCGCGGCCGGGACACGTGCGCGAGCGCGGCGTGCAGCTTGATCGACGCCTCGACCACCTGGTCGTGGCGGGGTTCGACGTAGCCGGGGATGTAGCGGCACGCGGCCCACCCGCCGACGACCCACCGGCCGTCGGAGGAGCGCAGCGGTCGGGCGATGCGCACGCCCTCGACCTCGAGCCCGTCGAGGACGGCCGCGGACCAGGCGGCGACGACGTTGTCCGGGACCGGGCGGACGAGCACGTCCCCGCAGTGCCATGCTCGCCTGCCCGCCCACACGACCGGACGCGGCTCGACGTCGTTCACGCCGAACGCGGTGCGAACGTGCGCGGGCAGGGTGGTCCCAGCAGGCGGCAGGACAGGCGCAGCGGTCACGGCAACGCACGCTACCTGCGCGGGGCCGCCCTTCCGGGGTGCCACGCGGAGGCGCGTCGCGGTGCCCCGCGATCGGGCGGCGGACCGGCCGGATGATCACGCGGCGTCGTCGGCGGGGGTGTCCGCCTAGTCGTCGTCGCCGTCATCGTCGTCCCCGTCGTCGTCCTTGTCGTCGTCGTCCTTGTCGTCGCGGTCCTTCTTGCGATCGCGGTCGTCGTCATCGTCGTCGTCGCGGTCGCGGTCTTTCTTCCGGTCGCCGTCGCGGTCCTCATCGCGGTCGCGGTTTTTCTTCCGGTCACCGTCACGGTCCTTATCGCGGTCGCGGTCCTTCTTCCGATCCCCGTCACGGTCGCGGTCCTTCTTCCGATCCCCGTCGCCGTCGCCGTCCTTCTTCCGGTCGCCGTCGCCGTCGCGGTCCTCATCGCGGTCGCGGTCGTCGTCATCGTCGTCGCCGCGGTCACGGCCCTCCTCGCCGTCGCGGTCGCGATCGTCGCCGCGCCGGTCGTCGCTGCGATCGCGGTCGTGCTCGTCAGCGCGGCGCTCGTCGTCGCTGCGGTCGGGCGCCCGCTCGTCGGAGTCGCGGTCGTCGCGCTCGGCGTTCTCGCCGTCGTCCTCGCCGTCGTCCTCGGCCTCCCGCTCCGAGTCCTCGTCGGAGTCCCGCTCGGAATCCTTCTCGGAGCGGTCGTCGTCCTCGTCCGAGTCGCGGTCGGAGTCGGCGCTCGCCAGGGCCGCCCAGACCGCGGCCTCGAAGTCGTCGGAGTCCCAGTCGCCGAAGTCCCGGTCGGAGGAATCACCCGACCGGTGGTCGTCATCGGAGTCCCGATCCGGAGCGTCACGACCCGACTTGCGGTCGGAGTCGTCATCGTCGTCGGAGCGGTCGTCCTCGCGGTCGGAGTCGTTCGCCTCGGCCGCGGCCCGGAGCAGGGATCCGAGGCCGGACGCGCCGAGCGCCTCGAGCACCCGCTCGACGCGTTCGGCGCCGTCGGACTCGTCGGACCGGTCGCGGTCCCGGTCGGACCGGCTGGTGCGCTCGCCGTCGCCGCGGGAGCGGTCGGCCTCACCCCGGTCGGCGCCGGTGCGCCGATCCCCGCCGGACCGCTCGCGCTCGGATTTCCCGCGGCGGTCGTCCTCGCGATCCTTGCCGGTCGGGGCGTCGTCGACGGCAGCGACGGCCCTGGTGCCCCGCCGCTCCCGGTCGGCGTCGTCGCGGTCGTCTTTCGGCTTGCGGTCGGACGCGCCGCCGCGCTCGCGACGGTCCTCGCGGTCCCGGTCGTCCGAGCCGCCGCCACCGCCGAGGAGCCGGCGCAGCGGTCCGCCGGAGTGACCGCGGCGGGAGTCGTCGCGGGCGTCCTCGTCGGTGTCGTCGTCGCTGCCGCCGTCGTCGCGGTCCGAGTCGTCCGAGCGGCCACCGCCGAGCAGGTCGCTGACGGAATCGGGGATCCCGCCGAGGGACCGGTCGCGGGAGCGCCGTTCCCCGTCGCGGTCGGGCGAGTCGTCGCCGCCGAGCGCCTCGCCCACGGACTCGAGGGCGTCGCCGAGGGACTCGCCCCGGCGCTCGTCGCGATCCTCGCCGCCGCGGCGGTCGCGCTCGCGGGGGCCGGGCGAGCCTCCTCCCTGCACCTCGCCCAGCGAGTCGAGCGCCTCACCGACCGGCCCACCGCGGTCCGCACCGGGGCCGCCGGGTCCCCGGTCACCGCCACCGGGCCCATCACCGCCGCCGAGCGGCCCCTGCCGACCGCCACCCAGCGCCCCACCCAGCGAATCCAGGGCCTCACCGATCGGGCCACCCCGGTTCACACCGGGGCCACTCCCCCGGTTACCACCGCCAGGCGCGTCGCTACCGGCGCCGCCGCCGGGCGCCCCGTTGCGCTCGCCCCGCTCCGCACCACCGGGCGCACCACCGCCGCCGAGCGGACCCTGTCGACCGCCACCCAGCGCCTCAGCCAACGAATCCAGGGCCTCACCGATCGGGCCACCCCGGTTCACACCGGGGCCACTCCCCCGGTCACCACCGCCAGGCGCGTCGCCACCGGCGCCGCCGCCCGGCGCCCCGTTCCGCTCGCCCCGCTCCGCACCACCGGGCGCACCACCACCGCCGGGCGGACCCTGCCGACCGCCACCCAGCGCCCCACCCAGCGAATCCAGGGCCTCACCGATCGGGCCACCCCGATCCGCACCGGGGCCACGCTCACCGGGACCCCGCTCCCCGCCACCGGCCGAACCGTGCCGCTCGCGGCGCTCCGCACCACCGGGCGCGTCACCGCCGCCGGGCGGACCGTGCCGCTCACCACCGGGTGCCTCGCCGAACGACTCGACCGCCTCACCGACGGGCCCACCGCGATCCGCACCGGGGCCGTCCCCGCGCTCGCCGGCACCCCGGTCCTCGCCGCCGGCGTCCCCATCCGGCGCGGTCTCCCCGCCGGCGGGTGAGCGCTCGTCCCCGCGGCGCTGTTCGACACCGCCGAGCGACTCACCGAGCGAGCCCAGCGCGTCGACGAGCGACCCGCCCTGCGGCCCGGGGGCGTCGGCGCGGACGTCCGGTTCGTCCTCGTCCCCGTCCTCGTCGACGGGCCCGGCGGAGTTCTCGCCGGGGCCGCGGGGGTCCGGCGGCGCCCCGTTGGGGGTGTCCATCCGCTCCCGCTCCTCGTTCTCGTCGCGCGGGGACACCGCCTCCGGCAGGTCGGGCAGCGCCCGGCTCTCGTCCTCGGGACCGTCGCGCTCGTCGCGGTCCCGCTCGTCGTCGCGGTCCTGGTCGCGGTCCTCGTCGCCGTCCTCGTCGCGGTCGCCGTCCGAGCGCCCCTCGTCCTCGTCGTCCGAGCCGCCGCGCTCGACCACCTCGAGGACGCGCTCGGTGACCTCCTCGGTCTCCTCGTCGTCGTCGGGCAGCGGGGTGCGCACGGCCTTCTCGACGCCGCGCTCGAGGTCCTCGAGCTCGGAGCGCTTCACCTCCCGCTGGCGCAGCCGCAGGTCGCGCTGCTCGTCGAGCGCGGCCAGCTCGGCCGCCTGCTCGGGCGTCGACCTGCGGGTCGGCGCGGCGGCGAGCGCCTGCTCGACCGCCTGCAGGTGGCGCTCCGTGCTCTGCAGCTCGGCCCGCGCGCGGTCGAGGGACCGGAAGGTGTCGATCTGGGCCTGCAGGGTGGCCTTCCGCCGCTCGAGCAGGGCCTTGCGCGCCTGCAGGTCCTGCACCGCGGGCGGGGTCACCGCGCGCCGCTCCGGCGGCAGGCTCGTCCACGCCCGCTCGGTCTGCTCGAGCGTGTCCAGCTGGCTGTCCAGCGAGGCGAGCGTGATCTGGGCGTGCGCGATCCACTCCGCACGCGGGTCGACCCCCGGCGGGTACTCGACCGTGGGCGGGGGCGGCACCGGTTCGGACGCGGTGAGGACGTAGGTGGCCGCGAGGATCCCGGCCGCGCTCAACGCCGCCATGGTCCGCCGCCTGCGGGCCGGCGCATCGGCGGCCCTGGCGCGCTCCGCCGCGGACGCGGCGGCGCGCTCGGTGCGGCGGGCCTCGACGATGGCGCGCTGCGTCCGCACGCCGTGCGGGACGGGCGGCGCCGGCGGCGCGTCGTGCTCGGCGAGCCAGGGCAGGGTGGCCGCGAGGCGCGCGTCCTGGCCCGCGTGTGCGGCGGCCCGGCGCATCTGGCGGGCGGCGACGCGGTGCGCTGCGGTGCAGTATCGGCGGGGCGGACGACCAGGGATGTCCTCGATCGGCTCGTTGCACCCGGGCAGGGCGCAGCGCCGCGCGTTGTCGACCACCAGTGCGACCCCCATCGCCGGGTGACGGAAGGCATGTCAGAACACGGAAGTCCCGCCGGGCGACCGTGGTGTGCGCCACGGCGCACCCCGACACCACGGCCCCGCAGAAGCGTCTTGATCTTCCGGCTCCGGAACGCTACTCGGCACTCGACCGGGTGTCACTGCTCCGTTCGACGAACATGATCGACCGGAAACGATCACCGTCGGTGATCAAGAACGGCCCATTTTGGGCCATTCGAGCAGCTCCGGCGTGCACGCGGCATTCGTCCTTGCATCGGCACGGTCGAATGCGCCCGACACGACGACGGCGCCCCCGTCCGACCTGGTGCCGGAGCGGGGGCGCCGTCGAGCGGAGCCGGGTGTGCGATCAGTACACGGGCAGGGAGGGGTCGACCTGCTTGACCCAGGCCAGCACGCCGCCACCGACGTGCACGGCGTCGGAGAAGCCCGCGCGGTGCAGCGCCGCGAGCGCCTCGGCCGACCGCGCGCCGGACTTGCAGTGCAGCACGACGGGCTTGTCCTGGGGGATCTCCGCGAGCGCCTCGCCCGAGAGGATGCGGTCCTTCGGGATCAGCTTCGCGCCCGGGATCCGCACGATCTCGTACTCGTTGGGCTCCCGGACGTCGATCAGCTCGAAGTCCTTGCCCGCGTCGATCATCTCCTTGAGCTCGAGCGCGGTGATCGTGTGTCCGCTGGCCGCGCTCTGGGCATCGTCGGAGACCACACCGCAGAACGCCTCGTAGTCGATGAGCTCCGTGACCTTCGGCGTGTTCGGGTCCTTGCGGATCTTGATGGTGCGGTAGCTCATCTCGAGCGCGTCGTAGATCATCAGCCGGCCGAGCAGCGGCTCGCCGATGCCGGTGATCAGCTTGATCGCCTCGTTCACCATGATCGAGCCGATCGACGCGCACAACACGCCGAGCACGCCGCCCTCGGCGCAGGACGGGACCATCCCGGGCGGCGGGGGCTCGGGGTAGAGGTCGCGGTAGTTGAGGCCCTGGCCGTTCGGCGCGTCCTCCCAGAACACCGACGCCTGGCCCTCGAACCGGAAGATCGAGCCCCAGACGTACGGCTTGCCGAGCAGCACCGCGGCGTCGTTCACCAGGTAGCGGGTGGCGAAGTTGTCGGTGCCGTCGAGGATCAGGTCGTAGTCGCGGAAGATGTCGAGGACGTTCGACGAGTCGAGCCGCGTCTCGTGCAGCCGGACCTCGACGAACGGGTTGACCTCCTTGATGGAGTCCCGCGCGGACTCCGCCTTCGACCGGCCGACGTCGGACTGGCCGTGGATGATCTGCCGCTGGAGGTTGGACGCGTCGACGACGTCGAACTCCACGATGCCGAGGGTGCCGACGCCCGCTGCGGCGAGGTAGAGCAGCGCCGGGCTGCCCAGCCCACCCGCGCCGACCACCAGCACCTTCGCGTTCTTCAGCCGCTTCTGCCCCGCCATGCCGACGTCCGGGATGATGAGGTGGCGGCTGTAGCGCTCGACCTCCTCCTTGGACAGTTCGGCGGCCGGCTCCACGAGCGGCGGTAGCGCCATGATCAAGCTCCTCGCATCGACGTTCTGGCTCATAGCGGCAACGCCGCGGTCACCCGGGTTCTTCCCAGGTCCCAGCCTCCACCGCATCCCACATCCCCGCTACCGCCCGCGCTACCGTCTCCGGCGCCTCCATCTGGGCGACATGGCCCACACCGGGCAGCACCAGCAGGCGCGAGCGCGGCAGCACCGCGGCGGCGCGATGGGCCAGCCGCGGCGCGACGAGCCGGTCGCGGTCGCCCCAGACCACCAGCGTCGGAGCCTGCACCCGCGCCGCCATCGACCACAGCGACCGGGCGCGCAGCCAGCCCGCGACCATCGCCCTCCCGGTGCGCTCGGCCGCCTCCTGCGCCCACTCCAGCCGCGCCCGCGCGGCGAACTCCTCGGCGGCCTGGGCCAGCCGGTGCTCCGGGACGCGGCTCGGGTCACCGAAGCAGATCCGCACGACCTGCTCGGCGCGCACCCGCGGGTCCATCGACGCGAGCCCGGCGCGGGCGCGCCTGCCGACCACCGGCAGCAGCGCGAGCAGCAGCCGCGGATCGGACACCCGGCGCGGGTCGGGCCGCAGGTCGGGCAGCGCGGGTGACACGAGCGTGAGCGTGCGCACGAGCTCGGGCCTGCGCGCGGCGACGGTGAGCGCGACGAGGCCGCCGAACGAGTTGCCCAGCAGGTGGACCGGGCGCCCGCGTCCGGCGAGGAAGCACATCAGCGCGTCGGCGTGCCCCTGGGGCGAGTAGTCGCGGGAGGCGAGCGGCCGGGACAGGCCGAACCCGGGCAGGTCGACCGCCGTGCCCGCGGCGCGGGTGGACAGCAGCGCGGCGAGGTCGGTCCAGTTCGTGGCCGAGCCGGACAGACCGTGGACGTAGACGGCGGGGGTGTCCTGCGGGCCCGGCGTCTCGCGCACGTGCAGCGTGACGCCCCCGGAGGTCACCTCGGCGCCCGGCCACGCGGGCTGGTGCGGATCGAGGCGCGGGAGCGTGGCCGGATCCGCCATCGGCGGCGGCTCGACGGGCACCGCGCGTTCCCCGCGCGCCCGCGTGCGCAGCGGGCGGACGAACGGCGGCGCGAGGGAGCTCACCCCTCGAGGATGACCCGGGACCCGCGGCGGTGGCCACCCGACGTGACCGCGCTCGCGCCGGTCGGGGGACGTCATCGCGGCCGGTCTCGGCCGTTGTACGGGTGAGAGGAGGGTCGCGAGTGGGCGGGGCCGGCCGGCTGGAGAGCGCCGCCGCTGTCCTCACGGTCGTCGCGGCGCTGGTGGTGCTCGCGTACCGGCTGGGCAGCGGGCAGGACGCCGCGACGGCCGTCGAGGCCGCGTTCGCGGTGCTGCTGATCGCGGTGCCCGCCGCCGTCGGCCTCGGCACCGGGCTGCCCCGCCTCGTCGGCACCGAGCGGGTGAACCGGCTCGGCGTGCTCGTCGGGCGCGGCGCGTTCTGCGCGGCGCGGGAGGTCCGCACGGCCGTGCTGGTCGGGACCGGCACGCTCACCCGCGGGGAGCTGGGGGTGCACGCGGTGCACGTGGTCGACGGCGCCCCGGCCGCGGACGTGCTGCGCCTGGCCGGGGCAGTCGCCCAGGAGTCGGCCCGCCCCGTCGACCGGGCGGTGGCCGCCGCGACCCCCCGCCTGCCCGGGGTCTCCGACTTCGACCCCGTCGCCGACCTCGGCTCGCGCGGTGTGGTGGCCGAGGTCGTCGGTGACCCGGGCGCCGAGCGGGTCATCGCCCACGCCGTGCTGGTGGGGGACGCCGAGCTCCTCGCGGCGCACGACATCGACCCGCCCGCCGTCGCCACGGCGCCGGGCAGCACCCCGGTGACGGTGGCCTGGGACGGCGTCGCGCGGGGCGTGCTCGAGGTCGGCCCCGCCGTCTCCGACGCCAGGGCCGCCGCCGTGCGCGAGCTGGCCGGCCTCGGTGTGCGGCCGGTCCTCGTGGCGAGCGAGGACGCGCCGGTCGCGGAGGCGGTGGCCGAACGCGCGGGCCTCGCGCCGGACGCCGTGGTGGCGGGCGTCGCGGCCCGGGACCTCGCCGCGCTCGTCGGCGAGCTGGGGCCCGGCGTCGCGGTGATCGGCGATCCCGGGCGGCACCGGCCCGCGCTCGACGCCGCCGACCTCGCCGTGCGCGTCGGCCGCGCCGAACCGGCGATCCGGCCCACCCTGACCGTCGCGCACGGTGACCTCGCCACTGCTGTCGCGGCGATCCGCATCGCCCGCCGCACCGCGGCCGTCGCCCGGGTGAACGTGATCTGGTCGCTCGCGTGCATCGCCGCGTTGCTGCCGGTCACCGCCGCGGGGCTGGTCGGGCCGGCGTTCTCGGCGGCCGCCACGGCCGCGGGCGCGGCCGTCCTCGCGATCAACGGACTGCGGCCCCAGCGCGGCCCCGCTACCGGCGGGTAAGGTGTTTCTGCGCACCCGATCGGGTGGACGGACGGAGGGCAACCGCATGACCGAGGCGCCGGCACCGGTGCACCGCGGCACCCGCCTGTCCCGGGACGCGCGCCGCGCCCAGCTGCTCGTGGCCGCCCGGGACGTGTTCGCGGCGCACGGGTACCACGCCGCCGCGATGGACGACATCGCCGAGCGGGCGGGCGTGAGCAAGCCGGTGCTCTACCAGCACTTCCCCGGCAAGCTCGAGCTGTACCGGGCGCTGCTCACCACGTACGCCGACGAGCTGGTGGAGCGGGTCACCGCGGCCATCGACAGCACCACCGACAACGAACAGCGCGTGCACGCGGCCGTCGCGGCCTACTTCGACTTCGTCGCAGGCGAGGGCCAGGCCTACCGGCTCGTGTTCGAGTCCGACCTGCGCGGCGAGCCCGAGGCGGCCGCCGTCGTCGACAACGCGCTCAACCGCTGCATCGACGCGGTCGCCGCGGCGGTCACCGCCGACGCGGGCCTCGACACCGCCCGGGCCCGGATGCTCGCGGTCGGCCTGGTCGGGCTGAGCCAGGTGGCCGCGCAGTACTGGCTGGACTCCGACCAGGCGGTGCCCCGCGACGAGGCCGTGGCGCTCATGTCGGGGTTCGCCTGGCGCGGGCTCGCCGGTTTCCCCCTCGTCCACGACTGACGCCGCTCAGCGCGGCGCCGTGCGCAGCACGCCGTCGATGAGGCCGTAGTCGACCGCCTCCTGCGCGGAGAACCAGCGGTCGCGGTCGAAGTCGGCCTCGATCCGCTCCAGCGGCTGCCCGGTGCGCTCGGCCGTGATCTCGGCGATCCGCTTCTTGAGCCGGGACATCATGCCCGCGCGGATCACGATGTCGGACTCCGAGCCGCCCGCGCCGCCGTGCGGCTGGTGCATCATCACCTGCGCGTGCGGCAGCGCGAACCGCTTGCCCGGCGTGCCGCCCGTGAGCAGGAACTGCCCCATCGAGGCGGCCATCCCGGTGGCGACGGTGACGACGTCCGGCTCGATCGTGTGCATCGTGTCGTAGATCGCCATCCCGGCGAGCACGGAACCGCCCGGCGAGTTGACGTAGAGCGTGATGTCGGCGGCCGGGTCCTCGCCCGCGAGCAGCAGCAGCTGCGAGACGAGCTTCGTCGCGACCTCGTCGTCGACCTCCGTGCCGAGCACGACGATGCGCTCGCGCAGCAGCCGGTCGTAGACGGCGTCGTCCAGGGTGGGGGCGCTCATGCGGTGATCTCCTTCTGGCTTCGGGGAGCTCGCGGGCGGCGGTGGCGGGTTCGCGACGCCGTGCGCGTCCTCTGCGCGGTGGGTGACCCCCGCGACGCTATGGGCGCCGGGACCACGCCAACCCGCTGCTTCGCCCGCGGCGAACCCCTTTCACCGAGAGCGGAAAGCCACCGCCTCCTCCCGGCGCGTACCCGGACCCCGACACGTGCACACCCGGACCGCGACTCGCGCACACCCGGACCGCGACTCGCCGAAATCCCCGCGAGTCGCGGTGTGAGTGCGGGCGAGTCGCGGTGTGAGTGCGGGTGAGTCGGGGTATCGCTGCGGCGATGAGTTCCGGGTGTGGCGGCGGTCTCACTTCCGACAGCGCCGTACGAGGGCGCACCGGCCCGGAAGGGAGCGAGACATGAGCACCACCACCGACCTCAGCCACCGGGACCGCGCCGTCCTGCGCGCCGTCGCCGCAGGCCGCTGCACGATCTCCGCGATCGGCGTCCTCGCCGTCGACGGGCTCGGCTGCTGCGACCAGTTCGTCGGCCGCCGCCTGGCGGCCGCAGGCCTCATCGCCGCCGGCCCGGGGCAGGCGCGCCTGACCGACACCGGCCGCGCCCTGATCCAGGCGGCGTGAGATGGGCACCACCCGGTGCGATCGCTGCCCCGCCCGCGACCGGCTCACCGCTGCCGGGGCGAAGCTCGTCGTCCTGCCGGTCCGCCCCGCCCCGATCCGCAGCCGGGCCGCCGCCGCGTGACCCCGCCGGGTCAGGCGCTGCGGCGCGCCGATCGCCGATCGACCGCGCCCGCGGCGAGTGCGGCGATCCGGCCCGCGACCGCGCCGACCCGTTCCAGCGGCAGCATGTGCCCCGCCTCCGGGAAGATCGTCAGCTCGGCCGACGGCAGGGCCCGCGCGATGCGCCGGGAGGCCCGCACGGGCGTGAGCCGGTCGCGGGAGCCGACCAGCACGACGGTCGGGACGTCCGCGAACGCCGCGAGCGCCGCGTCGCGTTCGTGGGCCTCGAGGGTGGCCTGGAAACCCGACACGGTGAGCGGACGGCACGCCCCCACGGCCTCGTACGTGATCCGGCAGGCCTCGGGGCTCGGGTCCGCCCCGAGCAGCAGCCAGCGCAGCCCGGGCGCGAGCAGCCGCGGGTGGCCGAAGCGCTCCCGGCGCGCCCACCCCGGCGTGGCGGCGATCCGTTGCTGCACCCGCTTGTAGGCCGCCGCCGCACGCGGGGGCAGGCCGAACGGCCGCTCGGCGAGCCCGCCGCTCGCGGTGGACACCAGCGCGATCCCGCGGGCCCGCACCACCACCTCCGGGTGGCGGTCGGCCAGGGCCATGAGCGTCATCCCGCCCATGGAGTGCCCGGCGAGCACGAGCGGACCGGCGGGCGCCACCGCAGCGAGGACCGCGGCGAGGTCGTCGGCGAGCTGGTCGATCGTCATCGTCGCCGGCTCGACGGCCGAGGAGCGGCCGTGGCCGCGGTGGTCGGGCCGCACCACGCGCACCGGCGCCCGCCCGGCCGTGAGCGACCGGGTGACCGGCCCCCACGTGGTCCCGTCGAGCGTCCAGCCGTGGACGAGGACGACCGTGACCGGCGCGTCGGCCGGACCGTCCAGCCGGACGTGCAGCGGCACCCCGTCGGCAGCGGGGACGGTCCGTTCGGTGGTCACCGGACCGCCCCCTCCCGCGCTAGCGGGGATCGGTCGGGAAGACGTCGAAGAGCGCCGGGTTGTAGGCGTGCACGAGGATCGCGAAGATGATCGCGTCGAACGTCAGGTGCACCGTCACCACGTAGGGCAGCGATCGGGTGCGCTGGAAGATGTAGCCCTGCAGCAGCGCGAACGGCACCGTGAGCACCGGACCCCAGCCGCGGTAGCCCAGCTCCCACAGGAACGACACGAACACCACCGCCTGCAGCAGGTTCGCCTGCCAGAACGGGAAGTGGTGGCGCAGCAGGGCGAAGACGACGCAGATGAAGAACAGTTCGTCCCACAGCCCGACCGCGTTGACGCCGATGAACAGCCGGGTGATCTCGTTCGCCCCGGTGACCTGCGGCCAGTTCCGGTAGGCGCCCGACCCCAGGAAGTAGACCGGCAGGACCAGGTAGCCCGCGACGACGACCAGCCCGAGGTAGCCGAACTCGAACCGGCTCCACCGATTCGCGGTGCCCACCGGGAACGTGATGATGTTCTCCCGCAACCACCAGCGGGAGAGCGCGTAGGGCAGGACGACCGCCGCCGAGAGCGTCACGGCGAAGCGGGCCATGCCCGCGTTCGACAGGTCGGCCCGAAGCGACATCGTGCTGATGACGACGAGGCCCGTCGAGATGCAGAACAGGTGCCGCAGCAGCGCGCGGTCCGCCACCGCGGCGACGGCCAGCCCGGCGGCGATCAGCACGTAGCCGGTCGGCCGCTGCTGCAGGCCGAAGAGCGCGACGGCGGACAGCGCCACCAGCGCCGCAGCCGGCAGCCGCGCGTGCCGGGCGACCGACCGACCCTCGAAGCTCTCGGGGGTCGTCGCGCCTGCGCTCACCGCGCCAGCATGGCGGGGCGGCCGCCGGCGCGACAACCGCTCCCGCGGTCCCGGCCGCCGCCATCAGACCAGGTGCGCCTTGCGCCACAGGACCTCGCTGGGCCCGCCGATCAGCTTCTGCTCGCGAAGGAACGGCACCAGCTTGCGGGCCGACCAGCGCAGCATCTCGTGGTGGTGCGGGTTGGCCAGCGCGGCCCGGTGGCCCACGGCGGGGTCGATGCCCACCGAGGCGTACACATCGCGGTGGATGAGGTTGCGGGCCACGACGAACGCCACCCGCGCCGTGAGGTAGCGGGCGAGCTCGCGCTGCGCGGCGTTGGTCTTCGGCATGATCCGCATCAGCTCCTCGCGGGCGTAGCGGACGTGCCGGGCCTCCTCGGTGACGTGGATCCGGTTGATCATCCGGGTGAGCGGCTGCACGGTGTCGTCGCGCATCGCCTCCCGCTGGAGCTGGTCGAGGATCTCCTCGACGAAGAGCGTGGCCGCGAACATCGCGGGGCCGCTCGCCACGGTCTTGAAGAACCGCCCGAGCTCGTGGGTGACCTTCCGCGGCGCGTAGTCCGGCACGCCGTACCGCTCGGTCATCTTCGCGAACATGATCGAGTGCCGGCACTCGTCGGCGATCTCGGTGAGCGCGTACTGGATGTGCCGCCTGCGCGGGTCGCGGTCGTAGGCGTACCGCAGCAGCATCTGCATGAGGATGATCTCGAACCACAGCCCGATGCGGGCGATGCTGCACACCTCGTGCACCGACAGGGTGCGCCGCTGCTCCTCGGTGAGGCCCTCCCACAGCTCGGTGCCGTAGAGCGACACGCGGTGGGCGGGCATCGCCCAGCCGTCCGGGGCGAGCGGGGCGTCCCAGTCGATGTCGATGCTCGGCTCGTAGGAGTGGTCGAGCGACGAGCGGAGCAGCCGCTCCGCGGTCGCTTCGCGGTCGTTCACCGTCCTCGTGGTCATCGCGGGCTCCTCTCGGGCGTGCGACCGGTCAACCGTGCGACGAGCCCCGCCGCGAGCGGCGAGCCGTCGAACCGCCCCTCGGCGGCGCGCTTGCGGATCTGCCGGGCGGCCACGGCGCCGACGACGCCGGGCAGGTGGCGGGCCGCCCACAGCTCGAGGTTCCCGGCGCGGGTGCAGGCGGTGTCGCGCGGCGGTCGCCGGGCGCCGAGCACGCGCAGCACGGTGCCGACGACGTCCTCGACCTCCTCGCGGCGGACCTGGCCCTCGAGGCTCAGCCCGACCTCGCGGCCCGCGGCGTGGATGCCGGTGCGCACGTAGCCCGGGTAGACGGTCGTGACGTGCAGCTCCGTGCCGTATTCCAGCCGCAGCGCGTCGGCGTAGGCCGACATCCCGCGCTTCGCGACGCTGTAGGCCGACACGAACGGCAGCGTCACGTACGCGAGCTCACTGGCGACGAAGACGACCCGGGCGCGCCGCCCGCCGCGCTCGGCCCGGGAGGCCGTGAGCGCGGGCAGCGCCGCCGCCGTGACCCGCCAGGCGCCGAGCAGGTTGACGTCGATGACGCGCAGCGCGTCGGGCTCCAGCGGGCCACCGGCGTCGTTGGGGATGCCGATGCCCGCGTAGTGCAGGACGGCGTCGAGGCCGCCCAGCCGCGCCACGGCCTCCCCGACGGCCGACCCGACGGCCGCGGCGTCGGTGATGTCGCAGGCCAGCACGTTCTCGCCGGGGTTCACGTCCAGCCCGACGACCTGCGCGCCGAGCTCCCGCAGCCGGGTCGCGGTGGCGGAACCGAAACCGCCCGCCGCCCCGGTGACCAGCACCCGGCCGGGCACCGGCGTGGCCACCGGTTTCGACCCCGTCCATGCAGCCGCCATCGCTCCCGCCTCCAGCCGCGGTACTTGCGTGTTACCGCCGGTAACTGTTACCACAAGTACCGTGCATTCCGAAGAGCGCCGTGTCAAGCCGGGTGGCCCGGCCGAGCGGCAGCGACGACGAGCCGAGCGCCGCGCCGAGATGGTGCAGGCCGCGATCGAGGCGGTGCGCACCCACGGGCCCGGCGTCTCGGTCGCGGAGCTGGCCGCGGCGGCGGGGATCACCAAGCCGGTGCTCTACCGGCACTTCACCGACCGGGCCGACTTGCAACGGGCCGTCGGGGAGAAGGCCGCGGAGATGCTGCTGGCGCGGATGGCGCCCGAGCTGGACCCCGACCGGGAGCCCGTCCAGCTCATCCGCGGGGTCATCGACGCGTTCCTCGCGGGCATCGAGGACGAGCCCGAACTGTGGCGCTTCGTGGTGCACCACCCGATCGAGCGGGAGGCGGGGGCGGAGGTGGTCGAGGACGCCCGCCGGCACATCGCCCGTCTGCTCGCCACGATCATCGGGGAGCGGCTGCGGGCGCTCGGCCTCGACTCCGGCGGTGCCGAGCCGTGGGCGCAGGGCCTCGTGGGCATGGTGCAGAGCGCGGGCGACTGGTGGCTCGAGCGCCGCACGATGAGCCGCGCCGCCCTCACCGACTACCTGACGACGCTCATCTGGGGCGGGGTCTCCGGCGTCCTCGCGATGGCCGACCAGCCCGCCCCGATTCCTGCGGGCGCCCCGGAGGTGGACCGTGGCTGAACCCGAGACCGATCACGACCACGACGAGGGCTACACCGGTCCGGCCGTCCTGACCGTCGACGGGCGGGACGTCCCGGTGCACGCCCGGCTGGACGCCAAGCACGAGCCGCACGACGGGCGGCTGCACTGGTTCGGCCGGATCCGGCTCGCCGAAGGAGCCCCGGAGGTCCCGAACGGGACCGTCGAGCTGCGCACCGAGACCGGGCGCGCCGAGGCCCGCATCGGCGACGTCGACCCGTGGGGCCGCTACCGCGTCAGCGGCGTGGGCGTCCCGCCGTTCCGGATCGACGAGCCGGATCTGTCCGACTGAGGTGTTCTCAGTGACTTGATCATGGGGGTGTAGACGGGCGGAGGGCCCTTGGTAGGACTGGATTTGCTGAAGATCAAGTCCGGACCAAAAGGGCCCTCCGTGATCACCTATCGTGCCAGCCTCGACATCGCCCAGCCCATCGGCCGGTACCTGGCCCGGCTGCTGGCCGAGGAACGCGCCGCCCGCGGTACCCGCCGCGGCCGGCGCGCCCTGTCGGTGTGGGGGCAGGCGGTGCTGGTGCTGCGCTGGTTTCGGGATGCCACCCCGGTCGCCCGGCTGGCCGCCGACGCCCGCATCAGCATCGCCACCGCCTACCGGTATCTGCACGAGGGCATCACCGTGCTCGCCGCCCAAGCGCCTGACCTGCACGAGGTGCTCGATCAGCGGCTCGCGGCCGGGGACACCCACGTGATCGTGGACGGCACCGCGATCCGCACCACCCGGGTCGCCGGGAAGGTGATCAAAACCAAAGGGCCCAGCGCGGGCCGGGCGGTGCACCGCTGGTACTCCGGCAAACACCGCACGTTCTGCGGCAACATCCAGTTCCTGGCCACCGCCGACGGGCACCCACTGTGGTGCTCGAAGGTGCTGCCCGGTGGTACCCACAACGATCTGGCCGCCGCCCGCGAACACCACCTCATCAGCCCACTCAGCGCGGCCGCAGCCCGCGG
>NZ_DATGOP010000084.1:0-45857 GCF_035305885.1 Pseudonocardia sp. | reverse complement strand
CGGCGTGAGCAGCACGATCTCGCAGTGGCGCACGGTGGAGCGGGTGAGCGTGGGGTACTGGACCACGGCCACCTGGCGGGTGAGCTGGGCGAGCAGCCGCACGCTGCGCCGCAGCACGTCGTCGAGGTCGACGGCGCCTTCGAGGAAGGCCTGCACGGCGCGCCGCTCGGCCCCCGACAGCGGCTTGACCTGGGCCAGTCGGTCGACGAACAGCCGGTAGCCCTTGTCGGTGGGCACGCGCCCCGCGCTCGTGTGCGGCTGCGCGATCAGCCCCTCGTCCTCCAGGACGGCCATGTCGTTGCGCACGGTGGCGCTCGAGACGCCCAGGTTGTGCCGCTCGACGATCATCTTGGAGCCGACGGGCTCGTGCGTGGCGACGTAGTCGGCGACGATCGCCCTCAGCACGGCGAAGCGACGCTCGTCGGCATTCACGCCAGCTCCTCCCCGTGATGCTCCTGGTGAACTTCCACCAGTCTATGTGTTCTCGCGGGTTGCGAGCGTGGGGACGATGTGGCGTGTGCTGATCCGCCGCCCCGTGCTCGAGGCCGTCGCCGCAGGCACCGTCACGCTCGCCTTCCGGCGGTGGGACCGGCCGCGGGTGCGCGTGGGCGGCACCCGGCGCACGCCCGTCGGCGTGCTCGAGTTCACCTCCGTCGACCCGGTCGACGAGGCCGAGCTCACGCCGGAGGACGCGAGGGCGGCCGGGTTCGCCGACCTCGCCGCGCTCCTCGCGGCGCAGCGCGGGGACGGCACGCTCTACCGCGTCGGGCTGCGGCTGGCCGGGCCGGACCCGCGGGTCGCGCTGCGCGCGCAGCGGCGGCTGTCGGCCGCCGACCGCGCCGGGCTCGACGCCCGGCTGGCACGGCTGGACCGCGCCTCGCCCCGCGGCCCGTGGACGGCCGCGGTGCTGGAGCTGATCGCGCAGAACCCGGGCGTGCGCGCCCCCGACCTCGCCGCCCGCATGGGCCGCGACACGCCGTCGTTCAAGCGGGACGTGCGCAAGCTCAAGGAGCTGGGGCTGACCGAGAGCCTGGAGGTGGGCTACCGGCTCTCGCCGCGCGGGCGCGCCTACCGGCGGGCTCGATAAACGTCGTTTATCGAAGGATCAGCAAGATTGTTTTGACCCGCCGCAGGTGGACGCCCGAGTGTCTACAGTATGACGACGGACGTCACCGACCTCGCAGCGGTGCGAGCGGAGCGGGTGCGCGAGATCGCGACGGCCCGGCGCGGCATCCGCGGCCCCCTCATCCCCATCCTCCACGCCGTGCAGGAGGAGCTCGGCCACGTCGACCAGGCCGATCTCCCGGTGATCGCCGACGTGCTCAACCTGTCCGTCGCCGAGGTGCACGGCGTCGTCACGTTCTACCGCGACTTCCGCCGCGCCCCTTCCGGCAGCTCCACCGTGCGGATCTGCCAGGCGGAGGCCTGCCAGGCGGTCGGGGCGCGGGCGCTGGGCGAGCACGCTCGCCGACGGCTCGGCGTCGGGTTCGGCGAGACCACCGCGGACGGGGCGGTCACGCTCGACGAGGTCTTCTGCCTGGGCAACTGCGCCCTCGGGCCCGCCGTGCAGGTCGACGGCACGCTGCACGGCCGGGTGAGCCCGGCCCGCCTCGACGCGCTGCTCGGGGAGGTGACCCCGTGACACGGGTGTACGTGCCCCGGGACTCCGCCGCCCGGTCGGTCGGCGCGGACGCGGTCGCCGAGCGGCTCGCCGCCGCGGGCGCGGACGTGGTGCGCACCGGCTCGCGCGGCATGCTCTGGCTGGAGCCGCTGGTCGAGGTGGAGACCCCGGCCGGCCGGGTCGGGTACGGGCCGGTGGCGCCCGAGGACGTCGACGGGCTGGTCGCCGCGGGCATGCTCGACGGGCGCGGCGAGAACCTCGGTCTGGTCGAGGACCTGCCGTGGATGCGCAGGCAGCAGCGGGTGACGTTCGCCCGCGTCGGGGTCGTCGACCCGCTCTCCCCCGACGACTACGTGGCCCACGGCGGGCTCGCCGGGCTGCGCGCCGCGCTCCGGACCAGCCCGACGGCCGTGGTCGAGGCGGTCGTCGAGTCGGGGCTGCGCGGGCGCGGCGGGGCCGGCTTCCCCACCGGGATCAAGTGGCGCACCGTCCTCGCCGCCGATGCCGACGTCAAGTTCGTCTGCTGCAACGCCGACGAGGGCGACTCGGGCACGTTCGCCGACCGGATGCTCATCGAGGGCGACCCGTTCACGCTCATCGAGGGCATGACGATCGCCGCGCACGCGGTCGGGGCGAGCGAGGGCTACGTCTACCTGCGCTCGGAGTACCCGGACGCGGTCGAAACGCTGACCGTGGCGATCGAGATCGCCCGCGAGCGCGGCTGGCTCGGCGAGCGCATCCTCGGCTCCGACCACACCTTCGACATCCAGGTCCGGGTCGGGGCCGGCGCCTACATCTGCGGCGAGGAGACCTCGATGCTGGAAAGCCTCGAGGGCAAGCGCGGCCAGGTGCGGGCCAAGCCACCCATCCCCGCCCTCGAGGGCCTGTTCGGGCGGCCGACCGTCGTCAACAACGTGCTCTCGCTGGCCTCGGTGCCCGCGATCATCGCCGACGGCCCGGCCTCCTACGCCGCGCTCGGCGTCGGGCGCTCGCGCGGCACGAGCGTGTTCCAGCTCGCAGGCAACGTCGCGCGCGGCGGCATCGTCGAGACCGGGTTCGGGATCACCCTCGGCGAGCTGGTGAACGACTTCGGCGGCGGCACCGCCTCCGGGCGGCCGGTGCGCGCGGTGCAGGTGGGCGGCCCGCTCGGCGCCTACCTGCCGGTGGATCGGTTCGACCTGCCGCTGGACTACGAGGCGTTCGCCGAGGCGGGCGCGATGCTCGGCCACGGCGGGGTCGTCGTCTTCGACGACACCGTGGACATGGCCGAGATGGCCCGTTTCGCGTTCTCCTTCTGCGCCGAGGAGTCGTGCGGCAAGTGCACGCCGTGCCGCGTGGGCGCGGTGCGGGGCGTCGAGACGATCGACCGCATCCGCTCCGGCCAGGACCGGGAGAAGAACCTCGTGCTGCTCGAGGACCTGTGCGAGCTGATGACCGACGGGTCGCTCTGCGCCATGGGCGGACTGACCCCCATGCCCGTGCGCAGCGCGGTGCGCCACTTCGGGGAGGACTTCCAGCGATGAGCCTGCTGAAGGAGCCGGACCACGGCACGCCCGCCCGCGAGGGCGCCGCCACCGTGGAGCTCACGGTCGACGGGATCCCGGTGGCGGTCCCGCCGGGCACGTCGGTCATGCGGGCGGCCAAGCTCGCGGGCGTCGACATCCCGAAGCTGTGCGCCACCGACTCGCTGGAGGCGTTCGGCTCGTGCCGGCTGTGCCTCGTGCAGATCGACGGCGCGCGCGGCACGCCCGCCTCCTGCACCACCCCGGTCGCGCCCGGGATGGTGGTGCACACCCAGACCGACAAGCTCGCCAAGCTGCGCCGCGGCGTGATGGAGCTCTACATCTCCGACCACCCGCTCGACTGCCTCACCTGCTCGGCGAACGGCGACTGCGAGCTGCAGGACATGGCGGGCGTGACCGGGCTGCGCGAGGTGCGCTACGGCTCCGGCGTGGACGCGGGCGCCAACCACATGGACGCGCCGAAGGACACGTCCAACCCCTACTTCGACTTCGACGCCTCGAAGTGCATCGTCTGCTCCCGCTGCGTGCGCGCCTGCGACGAGATCCAGGGCACGCTCGCGCTGACGATCGAGGGCCGCGGCTTCGACTCGAAGGTCGCGGCGGGCGCGGGCGTGCCGTTCTTCGAGTCCGACTGCGTCTCCTGCGGCGCCTGCGTGCAGGCGTGCCCGACGGCGACGCTGCAGGAGAAGTCGGTGGTCGAGCTGGGGATGCCGACCCGCAGCGTGGTCACCACCTGCGCGTACTGCGGCGTCGGCTGTTCGTTCAAGGCCGAGCTGCGCGGCGACGAGCTCGTCCGCATGGTCCCCTACAAGGACGGCGGCGCGAACGAGGGCCACTCGTGCGTGAAGGGCCGGTTCGCCTTCGGCTACGCCACCCATCCCGACCGGGTGCTCACGCCGCGGGTGCGCGAGTCGTTCACCGACCCGTGGCGGGAGGTGAGCTGGGAGGAGGCCATCTCGTTCGTCGCGCGGCGGCTGCGCGAGATCCAGGCCGAGCACGGCACCGGCTCGATCGGCGCGATCACCTCGTCGCGCACCACGAACGAGGAGGTCTACGCGGTCCAGAAGATGGTCCGCGCCGTGTTCGGCAACAACAACGTCGACACGTGCGCCCGCGTCTGCCACTCCCCCACCGGCTACGGCCTCAAGCAGACGTTCGGAACCTCCGCGGGCACGCAGGACTTCAAGTCCGTGGCCAAGGCCGACGTGATCCTGCTGATCGGTGCCAACCCCACCGACGCGCACCCGGTGTTCGCCTCCCGGATGAAGCGGCGGCTGCGCCAGGGCGCCAAGCTGATCGTCGTCGACCCGCGACGCATCGACCTCGTCCGCTCCCCGCACGTCGAGGCGGCCCACCACCTGGCCCTGCGCCCCGGCACGAACGTCGCCGTCGTCAACGCGATGGCGCACGTCGTGGTGGCCGAGGGGCTCGTCGACCGCGAGTTCGTGGCCGAGCGTTGCGAGGGCTTCGCCGAGTGGGAGGAGTTCATCTCGCGTCCCGAGCACAGCCCGGAGGCGGTCGAGGACATCACCGGCGTGCCCGCCGAGGAGCTGCGCGCCGCCGCCC
Source organism: Pseudonocardia sp. (assembly GCF_035305885.1). Classification (GTDB taxonomy): domain Bacteria; phylum Actinomycetota; class Actinomycetes; order Mycobacteriales; family Pseudonocardiaceae; genus Pseudonocardia. The sequence goes on along the minus strand of NZ_DATGOP010000084.1, from coordinate 41,147 downwards.
GGCTGTACGCGACCGCGGGCAACGCGGCCATCTACTACGGCCTCGGCGTCACCGAACACAGCCAGGGCTCGACGATGGTCATGGGCATGGCCAACCTCGCGATGGCCACCGGCAACATCGGCCGCGACGGCGTCGGGGTCAACCCGCTGCGCGGGCAGAACAACGTGCAGGGCTCCTGCGACATGGGCTCGTTCCCGCACGAGCTGCCCGGCTACCGGCACGTGGCCGAGGACGACGTCCGCGGCATCTACGAGGAGCTGTGGGGCACCCCGATCCTCCCCGAGCCCGGCCTGCGCATCCCGAACATGTTCGACGCGGCGCTCGACGGGTCGTTCCGCGGCCTGTTCGTGCAGGGCGAGGACATCGCGCAGTCCGACCCGAACACCCAGCACGTGCACGCCGCGCTCGCCGCGCTGGACCTGCTCGTCGTGCAGGACCTGTTCGAGAACGAGACGGCCAAGTTCGCGCACGTGCTGCTGCCCGGCACGTCGTTCCTGGAGAAGGACGGCACGTTCACCAACGCCGAGCGGCGCATCAACCGCGTGCGCCCGGTGATGGCGCCCAGGACCGGCAAGCACGAGTGGCAGATCGTCTGCGAGATCGCCCAGGCCATGGGCTACCCGATGCACTACGACTCGGCGGCCCGGATCATGGACGAGATCGCGTTGACCACGCCGACGTTCGCCGGCGTCTCGTTCGACCTGCTCGACCGGGTCGGCAGCGTGCAGTGGCCGTGCCACGACGAGGCGCCCGAGGGCACGCCGATCATGCACGTGGACGGGTTCGTGCGCGGCAAGGGCCGGTTCGTCGAGACCACCTACGTCCCGACGCGCGAGCGCAGCACGCGCAGGTTCCCGCTGATCCTCACGACGGGACGCATCCTGACCCAGTACAACGTGGGCGCGCAGACCCGGCGGACCGCCAACGTGGCCTGGCACCCGGAGGACGTGCTGGAGCTGCACCCGCACGACGCCGAGGAGCGCGGCATCTCCGACGGCGACATGGTGGTGCTCTCCAGCCGGGTCGGGCGAACCACGCTGCGCGCGGTCCTGTCCGATCGGATGCCGGTGGGGGTCTGCTACACGACCTTCCACCACCCGGTCACCGGCGCGAACGTCGTCACCACCGAGAACTCGGACTGGGCGACGAACTGCCCCGAGTACAAGGTGACGGCCGTGCAGGTGGCGCTGGCCCCCGAGCAGGCGGCGGTGCGCGAGGAGCTCACCGCCCGCCCCGTCCCGGCGGCGGGTGAGTAGATGGACGCCACCCCTCCCCACGTGCGGCTGGCCAACGACATCGCGGCCCAGTTCGCGCACAAGCCGCTCGACGAGGCCGCGCGGCAGGTCGCCGCGCACATCCGGTCGTTCTGGGAGCCGCGGATGCGCAGCGCGCTCGTCGCCCACCTGGCCGCGGGCGGCGCCGGGCTCGACCCGGTCGCGCGGCGGGCGGCCGAAGAGCTGCGGTCCGCGAGCGTCCGATGACCACCGCGGACGTCCGGACCACCGCGGCCCGGACCGGGATGCTCGCGTGGGACGCGGCGCGGGAGGTCGCCCACGCGGCCGCCGCACCGCTGCCGCCGCGCACGGTCGGCATCGCCGACCCCGGCGGCACGGTCGGCATCGCCGCCCCCGACGGCACCGTGTTGGCCGCCCCGCTGGTCGCGCCGGCCGACCACCCGCCGGTGCCCCGCTCGGCGATGGACGGCTACGCGGTGAGCGGGCCGCCGCCGTGGCGGGTGCGTGAACTTCAGGAAAGCCACATCCAGGAAGCCCACGTTCATGAATGTGGCTTTCCTGAAGCGAGGCCCGCCCCTGAAGCGAGGCCCGCCCTCGCCACGGGCGAGGCCTGCCCGATCGTGACGGGCGCCCCGCTGCCCGCGGGCGCGACCGCCGTGCTCGCCGTCGAGGACGCCGTGCGCGACGGCGAGCTGCTGCGCGGCGCCGCCCCGCCGGGCCGCCACATCCGCCCCGCCGCCGAGGAGTGCGCCGCGGGCGAGGAGGTGCTGCCCGCCGGATCCCGGGTGACCCCGGCGGCGCTGGGGCTCGCCGCCGCGCTCGGGTACGACCGCCTGCTCGTGCGGCCGCACCCCCGCGTCGCCGCACTCGTCACCGGGGACGAGCTGGTCCGCAGCGGGCGTCCGGGGCCGGGGAAGGTCCGCGACGCGATCGGGCCGATGCTGCCCGGGCTCGTCACCCGCGCGGGCGGGCGGCTCGCCGACCCCGTGGCCGTCCCCGACCACAGGCAGCTCCTGGGCGCCGCGCTCGCGGACGCGGACGCCGACCTCGTGCTCGTCTCCGGCTCCTCCTCGGTGGGGCCGGCCGACCACCTGCGGGCCGTGCTGCGCGAGCTGGGCGCCGCGCTCGTCGTCGACGGGGTGCGCTGCCGCCCCGGACACCCCCAGCTGCTGGCCATCCTGGACGGCAGGCTCGTCGTGGGCCTGCCGGGCAACCCCCTCGCCGCGCTCGCCGCGTTCCTGACGGTCGCGGTGCCCGCGCTCGCCGGGCTGCGCGGCGAGCCGCTGCCGGGGCTCACCGCGGTTCCGGTCCCCGGCGGGACGCCCCGCCACCCCGCGCACACCCGGCTCGTGCCGGTGACCGTCGACCCGTCGGGCGCGGTCCCGGTCGGGCACGGGGGTTCGGCGATGCTGCGCGGCGCGGCCGCCGCCGACGCCTTCGCGGTGGTCGACCCCGGCCCGGCCGACGCGATCGCCGCCCGCCTGCTGCCGCTCGACCCGGGAGCGCGCCCGTGGGCCGTCTGATCTCCCGCCGCCCGGTGCTGCGGCTCACCGCGGACGGTTCCAGCAGGCGCCCGGACGCCCTCGCCGTCGAGGAGCCCCTCGAGCTGCGCGTCGGCGGCCGCGCCCTCGCCGTCACCATGCGGACCCCCGGCCACGACGTCGAGCTGGCGCACGGCTTCCTGCTCACCGAGGGCGTGATCGGCGCCGTGGACGACGTCCGCGACGCCCGCTACTGCGGCTCCCGCGACGAGGACGGCCGCAACACCTACAACGTGCTCGACGTCCGCCTCGCCGAGGGCGTGGCGCCGCCCGAGACCGGGGTGGAGCGCAACTTCTACACCACCTCCTCGTGCGGGGTGTGCGGCAAGGCGTCGCTGGACGCGGTGCGGCTGCGCACCCGGCACTCGCCCGCCGACGACCCGGTGCGGGTCGCGCCCGAGGTGCTCACGACCCTCCCGGACGTGCTGCGCGAGCGGCAGCGGGTCTTCGACAGCACCGGGGGCCTGCACGCGGCCGGCCTGTTCACCGCGGCGGGCGAGCCGCTGGTGGTGCGCGAGGACGTCGGGCGGCACAACGCCGTCGACAAGGTGCTGGGGTGGGCGCTCGTGCAGGGCCGGGTGCCCGCGGCCGGGTGCGTGCTCGTCGTGTCGGGCCGCGCGTCGTTCGAGCTGGCCCAGAAGGCCGTCATGGCGGGGGTGCCGGTGCTGGCGGCGGTGTCGGCGCCGTCGTCGCTCGCGGTCGAGCTGGCGATCGAGTGCGGCCTCACCCTCGCCGGCTTCGTCCGCGACGGGCGGATGAACGTCTACGCTCACGGCGAGCGACTGGTTCAGGCCGCTCACGCCTCGTGAGAGGGGATCGCCCATGGGCGAGCGCGACCTCGCGGCCGAGCAGGCGAACAAGGATCGCATCCGGGCGGCGTTCGAGTCCTGGGCGGCGGGGACGGGTGGCCCGTTCGACCTCCTCGCCGACGACGCGAGCTGGACGATCGTCGGCACCACGCCCGTGTCGGGCACCTACGAGAGCCGCCGGGCGTTCCTCGACTCCGTCGTCGCCCCGTTCAACGCCCGCATGCAGACCCCGCTGCGGCCGCGGGTGCGCGCCCTCTTCTCCGAGGGGGACTGGGTGATCGCGCTGTTCGACGCGGGTGCCACCGCCCGCGACGGCGAGCCGTACGAGAACACCTACACCTGGTACCTGCGGCTGTCCGGGGAGGCGATCGTCGAGGTGATCGCGTTCTTCGACGCGGTGGAGTTCACCGACCTCTGGAACCGCGTGGCGCCCGCCTGATGCCTCACGTGGTCTCGTCGCGGCGCCACCGGGCCGCGTAGCGCGCCTCGCGCTCGGCGCGTTCCTCCGCGTCGGCCTCCTCGCGGACGCGCTTGCTGGTGCCGCGCGGGTAGCCGGCCTTGAGGGTGCGGTGTTCGGCCGACTCGTACATGTAGGCCATCGAGTAGAACAGGCCGATCAGCGCGCCGCCGAGCACGGCGCACCCCCGCGCCCACGCCGGGCCCGGCAGCACGAGGTAGAGCACCACGAGCAGCGGGGTGAGCTGGGCGACCGCGCGGAAGAAGTGCCGGATCTGCCAGGTGCGCGTGGTGACGTCGTGCAGCACCCACTCGCGGTACTCGGGCGGGAGGCCTGCTCCGTAGGCGTACGCGAGCCAGCGCAGCGGGCCGGGACGGCGAGGAGCCACGTTTATCATCCCAACTGTTGGTGTCCCAAGTATCGTACGCTGGTCGGGTGGCCGAACCGCACCGTGACGGCGCCCACGGCGCCGCCCAGACGGGCGCCCAGGACGGCACCGACGCCGACCTGCTGCGCTTGGACCGCCAGGTCTGCTTCGCGCTCGCGGTGGCCGCGCGCAACGTGATCGCGCTCTACCGGCCGCTGCTCGAGCCGATGGGCCTCACCCACCCGCAGTACCTCGTGATGCTGGCGCTGTGGGAGCGGTCGCCCCGCTCGCTCACCGAGCTCGCCACCGTGCTCTCGTTGGACCCCGGCACGCTCTCACCGCTGCTGAAGCGGCTCGAGGCCGCCGGGCTGGTCTCGCGCGACCGGGTGCGCGGCAACGAACGCACGCTGGCGGTCGGCCTCACCGACCGCGGGCGGGCGCTGCGCGCCGAGGCGGAACGGATCCCGCCCGCGATCGTGGAACGGCTCGGCCTGCCGCTCGCCGACCTGGAGCGCCTGCGCGCCGAGCTCGACGCCGTGATCGCGGCGACCCGCACCGCGCCGGGGGACGGCGCCGGGTCCGCTCAGTCGCCGGGCGCGGTCACGGGCACGGCGCGGTGATGTCGCCGGGCGACGGCCCGTCGACGGGCGCGCTCGCCGTGACCCGGTTGCCGCACATCGCCCCCTGCCGGGCGTCCGACCCGATGCGCACCGCCTCGGCCGCGGCACCGGCGAGGGTGTTGTTCTCGACGACGTTCCCGCCGTTGTCGTAGTCGTCCTCGTCGTCGCTCTGGATCTTGATGTTCCAGCCCGCGCTGTCGGTGATCGTGTTGCCCCGCACGACGTTGCCGTGCCCGCGCAGCTCGACGTTGCTGCCGTTGAACCGCCGCGGCTCGGTGTTGGCCGAGCACTCGTTGTTCTCGAACACGTTGTCGTGCGCGTTCTCCTTGACGTCGAGGCACTCCGAGCCGAACGTCCGGATGACGTTGCCGGTGATCACGTTGTTCGAGCTGGTGTCGTTGTCGGCCATCGGCTGGTTGTCCGACTTCGGGCTCGTGCCGATGTAGACGCCCTCCCCGTTGTGGTAGGCGAAGCGCTCGTCGTCATCGTCGTCGCCGCCGGTGCGCCTGGCGCGCAGGCCGCAGTACTGGATCACCGAGTCGGCGATCGTGTTGCCGTTGGCGTTGTTGCGCAGCCGCACGCACTCGGTGCCCGCCTCGGTGAGGAACATGTCGCGGATCGTGATGCCGGTGACGTCGGTGGCCGTGTCGGCCGATCCGATGTAGATCAGCTTGCTGTCCTCGATCTGCGGCTGCACGCCGTCTTTGAACGCGTCGATCGCGCCGAGGTCGGTCGGCAGCTGCGCGCCGTCCAGCCGCTCCTGCCCGTCGATGGTGAAGCCCTCGAGGACGTAGTAGCTGTGGTCGATGTTGACGATGCGACCCGTGCCGTAGAGCACCGCCCGGTTGCGCCCGGCCGGGTCCTTGCCGGTCTCCGGGCCCCTGATCGTGATCGGCGCGCCGGGCTCGCCGTCGCGCTGCGTCGTGATCGTCTCGCGGTACTCCCCCGGCGCGAGGTTGATCACCCCGCCCGCCTCGACCTCGTCGAGCGCGGCCTGGATGGTGCGCAGCGGCGCGGCCTCCGACCCGTCGTTGGTGTCGTCGCCGGTCGGGCTGACGTAGATCTGCTGGGCCCCCGGCTCCGGGTCCGGGGGGAGGTCCGGGACCGAACCGCTCCTGCTCGGGAAGATCACGAACAGCGACAGGATCGCGATCGCGGCGATCGCCATCCCCACGATCGCGAGCGTCCGGCGGTTGTTCGGCGTGAGGGTTGGGCTCATGTGGTCCGGTGTCCGATGTCCGTGGGTCAGGGGTGGACGCAGTCTGGCGGCGCCACCCTCTTATCGGCGTGAAGCCGCGATCGCGGCTGGGCCGATGGGGTGATCTCGCAGCCGGCCGCGGTTCGCACCCGGAAGGACACGCCCCGCCACGTCCACCCGGCCGCGGTGACCGCCCGCTGGATCGGCCCCTCGACCTGCTTGCGCGAGAAGCCGTCCCGCCGGGTGCCGCAGGAGGGAAGGGAAGGCGCGATGCGGACGACGGTCGGGATGCGGGTCGCCGCGGTCGCGGGGCCGGCCGCGGTGCTGGTGGGCGCCCTCTCGGGCTGCAGGTGTCGACCTACCGGATCGCCGACGGGGAGGCGATCGCCCAACGGGCGATCCAGCTGCTCACCGAGCACGCCGGCCGGGCCCCGGACGCGGTCGAGTGCCCGGACGACCTCGACCTGGGGTCGGCTCAGACGGGCGCCCCGACCAGCAGCTGCTGCACGACGCGGTCGGCGAGCAGGCGGCCGCGCCGGGTGAGCACCGCCCGGCCCGCGGCCAGCTGCGCCGGGTCGAGCAGGCCGTCCTCGGCCGCCCCGGCCGCGGCCGCGGCGCCCGCCTCGTCGAGCAGGTCGAGCGGCAGCCCGGAGGCGAGCCGCAGCCGCAGCATCACGCGCTCGGTGTGCCGCTCGGCCTCGGTGAGCAGCTCGCGGTCGGCCTCGGGGGACTCCCCCGCGGAGAGGAGCGCCGCGTAGCGCGCCGGGTGCTTGACGTTCCACCACCGGGCCCCCGCGAGGTGGGAGTGGGCACCCGGGCCGAGGCCCCACCAGTCGCCGTCCTCCCAGTACCCGGTGTTGTGCCGGCACACCGCGTCCGGCGACGCCGCCCAGTTCGACACCTCGTACCAGGCGAAACCCGCGGCCGTGAGCCGGTCGTCGATCAGCTCGTAGCGGGCGGCGGCGACGTCGTCGTCGGGGGCGGGGAGCTCGCCGCGGGCCACCCGGCGGGCGAGCGCGGTGCCGTCCTCGACGATGAGGGAGTACGCGGACACGTGGTCGACGCCCGCCTCGAGCACGGCGTCGAGCGAGGCGCGCAGGTCGTCGTCGGTCTCGCCGGGCGTCGCGTAGATCAGGTCGAGGTTCACGTGACCGATCCCGGCGACGCGGGCCTCCCGGGCGGCGGCGACCGCGCGGCCGGGGGTGTGGCGGCGTTCCAGGACGCGCAGCACGTGCGGCGCGGCCGACTGCATGCCCAGCGACACGCGGGTGAACCCCGCCTCGGCGAGCCCCGCGAAGAACTCGGGGGAGGTCGACTCCGGGTTGGACTCGGTGGTGACCTCCGCGCCCGGCGCCAGCCCGAACGCGTCCCGGATCGCGTCCAGCACCTCACCCAGCCGGGCGGCGCCGAGCAGCGAGGGCGTGCCGCCGCCGACGAACACCGTGTCGACCGGCCGCGGGCCGACGGTGCGCACGGCCAGGTCGAGCTCCCGGCGCACGGCGGTGAACCAGCCGTCCGGGGACGCGCCGGAGCCGGCCAGCTCGGAGGGGGTGTAGGTGTTGAAGTCGCAATAGCCGCAGCGCGCCGCGCAGAACGGCACGTGGACGTAGATCCCGAAGGGCGGCACGGAGGACCAGTCTGCCAGCTCCGGGCGCGGGTCAGCGGCGCTCGTGGCCGCCGAACGCGACCGTGCCGGACCGGTGCCCCCGCCACAGCTCCGGCCGCCAGCGCTGCACCGCCTCCTCGATCGGGAGCCGCTGCCCCAGCGTGTCACCCAGGTGCAGCAGCCACCGCTGCTGCTCGCCGGGCGCCGTACCCGCCCCGAGCCCCCACGCCCCCGACAGCCCCGGGTGGCGCGCCACGGCGGCCGCGTCGGCGGGGTACAGCTCCAGCCAGACCGGCACCGCGGCCCAGACGCGCTCCAGCGGAGCCCGCCGCTCGCGCTCGAGCGCGACCTGGTTCGTCATGAGCCCGACCCCGGACAGCTCGGTCCAGGCCAGCCGCGCGATGCGCGCGCCCCGCGCGTTGCGGATCAGGATCCCCTCGTGGTCGATCACCAGGCTGCGCGGCCGCCCGCGGTGCCACCAGCCCGCCACCGCGTAGACCAGCACGATCAGCACGCCCGCGACGCCCGCGACCACCCGCACCGCCGGGGACTCCGGCCCCACGAAGAAGGACGCGATGCCGCCCGCGGCGATCAGCAGGGCGAGGGTGTGCCCGGTCCACCGGATGACGCGCCCGGTCGCGGTGCGGACCCGCAGGTCGATCTCGGTCCCGATCCGCCTCGCCCCCACGACGGAGGAGCCTAGAGCGCGACCCGCCGGTCAGGGGCCCGTTCGGCGCACCGCGTGTGAGCCCGCTCCCAGCATGCGGACACCGATGGATCGTGGACCGGACAAGTGGCACCCTTGCACCTATGCATGCGCTGACCCTGCGGCTCGTGGCGCGTCGCCACGTGGATCTGCGCCGGGTTTGCAGCGCGCTCTGTCGGTCCCGCTGATCTCGCGCCCACCGACCCACCACCTCAGCACCCAGCCCCGCCGCGGCGTCTTCGCACGCGGCTCGGCCGTGCTGCGATCCGGAGGCTTGAGCCTTGCCCCCCACCACGCCCGTGAAGCGCAAGCGCGGCGAAGGCCAGTGGAAGCTGGGCCACCGCGAGCCCCTCAACCCCAACGAGCGCACGAAGAAGGACGACGACGGGCTCAACGTCCGTGCCCGCATCGAGAACATCTACGCCAAGCGCGGCTTCGACTCGATCGACCCCGCCGACCTGCGCGGTCGGTTCCGCTGGTGGGGCCTCTACACGCAGCGCCGCCCCGGCATCGACGGCGGCCGCACGGCGACGCTGGAGCCCGAGGAGCTCGACGACCGCTACTTCATGCTGCGGGTCCGCATCGACGGCGGCGCGCTGACCACCGAGCAGCTGCGGGCCGTCGGCGAGATCAGCCAGGACCACGCCCGCGACACCGCGGACATCACCGACCGCCAGAACGTCCAGTACCACTGGATCGAGATCGAGGACGTGCCCGCGATCTGGCAGAAGCTGGAGGCGGTCGGGCTGCGCACCACCGAGGCCTGCGGCGACACGCCCCGGGTGATCCTCGGCTCGCCGCTGGCCGGGATCGCGGCCGACGAGGTCATCGACGGCACCCCGGCGATCCGGCAGATCCTCGAGCGCTACATCGGCAGCCCGGAGTTCTCGAACCTGCCGCGCAAGTTCAAGACCGCGATCTCCGGCCTGCCCGACATCGCCCACGAGGTCAACGACGTCTCGTTCGTCGGCGTCGTGCACCCCGAGCACGGGCCCGGGTTCGACCTGTGGGTGGGCGGCGGCCTGTCCACCAACCCGAAGATCGCGCAGCGGCTGGGCGCCTGGGTGCCGCTCGAGGACGTCCCGGACGTGTGGGCGGGGGTCGTCTCGATCTTCCGCGACTACGGCTACCGCAGGCTGCGCCACCGCGCCCGGCTGAAGTTCCTGGTCGCCGACTGGGGCGCCACCGAGTTCCGCCGGGTGCTGGAGGAGGAGTACCTCGGCCGCAAGCTCGTCGACGGGCCTGCGCCGCCGGTCCCCGAGCTGCCGCTCGACCACGTCGGTGTGCACAAGCAGAAGGACGGGCTCAACTACGTGGGCGCGGCCCCCGCGTCGGGCCGCGTGTCGGGCTCCACGCTGGTGGCGCTCGCGAAGGCCGCGGAGACCGCGGGGTCGCAGCGGGTCCGGCTCACGCCGCAGCAGAAGGTCGTGGTGCTCGACGTCCCCGACGAGAACGTCGAGTCGCTGTCCGCGGAGCTGGCGGGCCTCGGCCTGGAGGTCGACCCGTCGCCGTGGCGGCGCTCCACGATGGCCTGCACGGGCATCGAGTTCTGCAAGCTCGCGATCGTCGAGACCAAGCAGCGGGCGATCCGCCTGGTCGAGGACCTGGAGCAGCGCCTGGCCGACGTGAGCCCCGAGGTCCCGATCTCCATCCACCTCAACGGCTGCCCGAACGCCTGCGCGCGCACCCAGGTGGCCGACATCGGGCTCAAGGGCCAGATCGTCACCGACGCCGACGGCAACCAGGTCGAGGGCTTCCAGGTGCACCTCGGCGGCGGCCTCGGCCTCGACGCCGGGTTCGGGCGCAAGCTGCGCGGCCTGAAGGTCACCAGCGCCGAGCTGGGCGACTACGTCGAGCGCGTCGTGCGCCGGTTCGTGGCGCAGCGCGGCGAGGGCGAGCGGTTCGCGCAGTGGGTCATGCGGGCCGAGGAGGCCGACCTCAAGTGAGTGAACGAGCCGTCCCGTTCTACTGCCCCTACTGCGGGGACGAGGACCTGCGCCCGTCCGAGGCCGGGCACGGGGCCTGGTACTGCGCCGCCTGCCTGCGGACCTTCTCGCTGAAGATGATCGGTATCGGAGTCCCGGAGGTCTCCCGGTGAGCATCGCAACCGAAGTCGACCTGCGTGCGATCGCCGAACGCGGCGCGCGCGAGCTCGGCCCGCAGGCCGGCGCGCACGAGGTGCTCGCCTGGGCCGCCGAGACGTTCGACGACCGCATGATCGTGGCGTCGAACATGCAGGACGCGGTGCTCGTCGACCTGGCCGCCAAGGCCCGGCCCGGCGTGGACGTGCTGTTCCTCGACACCGGCTACCACTTCGCCGAGACGATCGGCACCCGCGACGCCGTCGGGGCCGGCTACGACGTCCGCATCGTCAACGCCACCCCGGAGCACACGGTGGCCGAGCAGGACTCGCTGCTCGGCAAGGACCTGTTCGCCCGGGACCCGAACCGGTGCTGCGCGCTGCGCAAGGTCGTGCCGCTGCAGAACGTGCTCGCGGGCTACGACGCGTGGGTCACCGGCGTGCGCCGGGTCGAGGCGCCGACCAGGGCGAACACCCCGCTCGTCACCTACGACGAGAAGTTCGGCCTCGTCAAGGTCAACCCGATCGCGGCGTGGACCGACGAGGAGATGGACGCCTACATCGCCGAGCACGGGATCCTGGTGAACCCGCTGGTCTCCGAGGGCTACCCGTCGATCGGCTGCGCCCCGTGCACCGCGAAGCCGCTGCCGGGCGCGGACAAGCGCTCGGGGCGCTGGGCGGGGACCGGCAAGATCGAATGCGGGCTGCACGCATGACCGCCACGCTGCCCGTCGCCCGGGCGTCGGCGCTGGACGCGCTGGAGGCGCTGGAGTCCGAGGCCATCCACGTCTTCCGCGAGGTCGCGGGCGAGTTCGACCGGCCGGTGATCCTGTTCTCCGGCGGCAAGGACTCCACGGTGCTGGTGCACCTGGCGGTCAAGGCGTTCGCGCCGGCGCCGGTACCGTTCCCGCTGCTGCACGTCGACACCGGGCACAACTACCCGGAGGTCATCGACTTCCGCGACCGGCTCGTCGAGCGGCTGGGGCTGCGGCTCGTCGTCGCGCACGTCCAGGACTGGATCGACGACGGCAGGCTCACCGAGCGTCCGGACGGCACCCGCAACCCGCTGCAGACCGTTCCGCTGCTCGACACGATCAACGAGCACCGCTTCGACGCCGTGTTCGGCGGCGGGCGCCGCGACGAGGAACGCGCGCGGGCCAAGGAGCGGATCATGAGCCTGCGCGACGCGTTCGGCCGCTGGGACCCGCGCAAGCAGCGTCCCGAGCTGTGGAACCTCTACAACGGCCGCCACGCCCCCGGCGAGCACGTGCGCGTGTTCCCGATCTCCAACTGGACCGAGCTCGACGTGTGGCGCTACATCAAGCGCGAGGGCATCGAGCTGCCGTCGATCTACTTCGCGCACGAGCGCGAGGTGTTCCGCCGCGACGGCATGTGGCTCGCCGAGGGCCCGTGGGGCGGGCCGCGGGGCGGCGAGGAGCTCGTGCGGAAGTCGGTGCGCTACCGCACCGTCGGCGACGGCTCGTGCACCGGGGCGATCGAGTCGACCGCCACCACGCTCGACGAGGTGATCGCCGAGGTCATGGCGTCGCGGCTCACCGAACGCGGCGCCACGCGCGCCGACGACCGGCTGAGCGAGGCCGCCATGGAGGACCGGAAGCGGGAAGGGTACTTCTGACGGTGTCCGAGGATCTGACGGCGGCCAGGGATCTGCTCCGCTTCGCCACCGCAGGCAGCGTGGACGACGGCAAGTCCACGCTCGTCGGCCGGTTGCTCTACGACACCAAGTCGGTGCTCGCCGACCAGATCGAGGCCGTGCAGCGCGCCTCGGTCGACAAGGGGCTCGCGACGCCGGACCTGTCGCTGCTGGTCGACGGCCTGCGCGCCGAGCGCGAGCAGGGCATCACGATCGACGTGGCGTACCGGTACTTCGGCACCCCGAAGCGCGAGTTCGTGCTCGCCGACACCCCCGGCCACGTCCAGTACACCCGCAACACGGTGACCGGGGCGTCCACCGCGGAGCTCGCGGTGCTGCTCGTCGACGCCCGCAACGGCGTGGTCGAGCAGACCCGCAGGCACGCGGCGGTGCTCGCGCTGCTACGCGTCCCGCGGCTCGTGCTGGCCATCAACAAGATCGACCTCGTCGACTTCGACGAGGGCGTGGTCCGCGCGATCGAGAAGGACTTCGACGAGCTGGCCCGCTCGCTCGGGTTCGCCGCCGACGCCGTGGTCACGATCCCGGTCTCGGCGCTGGACGGGGACAACGTGGTGGAGCGCTCCGCACGCACGCCCTGGTACGAGGGCCCGACACTGCTCGGGCACCTCGAGTCGGTGCCGGTCACCGGGCCCGAGGTGGACGCGCCGTTCCGCATGCCGGTGCAGTACGTGATCCGGCCGCGCACCGCCGACCGCCCCGACCTGCACGACTACCGCGGCTACGCGGGGCAGGTCGCCGCGGGCACCGTGGCGCCCGGTGACGAGGTCGTCGTGCTGCCGAGCGGCGTCCGCACCACGGTGGCGGCCGTCGAGACCGCCGACGGGCCGCTGGCGTCCGCCACGGCGGGCCGCAGCGTCACCGTGCTGCTCACCGACGACATCGACATCTCCCGCGGCGACGTGCTCGCCTCGGCGGCCGAGCCGCCCCGCGTCACCGACGAGCTGGAGGCCACCCTGTGCTGGCTCGCCGAGAAGCCGCTGCGCCCGGGCGCCCGGCTGCTGCTCAAGCACGGCACCCGCACCACGCAGGTGATCGTCGGCGCCGTCGGGGAGCGGCTGTCGCTGGACAGCGAGGTCCCGACCTGGGACCAGGCGCCCGAGGAGCTGGGGATCAACGACATCGCCCACGCCTCGCTGCGCACCGCGGACCCGCTGCCCGTCGACGCCTACGCCGACATCCGCGCCACCGGCAGCTTCCTGCTCATCGACCCGCCCACCGGCGGCACGCTCGCCGCCGGGCTGGTCGGCACACCGCTCGCGGTGGCCGGCTAGTGGGACGCGCCCCGGCGCTCGTCGCGGTTGCGCACGGCAGCCGCGACCCGCGCTCGGCCGCCACGGTGGCCGAGCTGGTCGCCGAGGTGCGCAGGCAGCGGCCGGGGTTGGACGTGCGCCTGTCCTTCCTCGACCTGTCGGCGCCGCGGCTACCGGACGTCCTCGACGCCGTCGCCGCCGACGGGCACCGCCGCGCGGTGGTCGTGCCGCTGCTGCTCGGGCACGCGTTCCACGCGAGCGTCGACGTGCCGGGAGCGGTCACGCAGGCCGCCGCCCGGCTGCCGGGCCTGGACATCGCGATCAGCCCGGTGCTGGGCGGGCACCGGGGCCTGTCGGCGGCCGCGCTGCGCCGCCTCGAGGCGGTCGCCGGTCCGCTGCACGACCCCGGGCTCGGGGTGGTGCTCGCCGCGATCGGCTCGTCGCACGCGCCCGCGAACGCCGCCGTGGCCGACGTCGTGGCGGGCTGGACCCGCCGGTTCGGCTGGCACGGCGGCGGTCCGGCGTTCGCGACGACGACCGCGCCGACGGTGTCCGATGCGGTGGCCGCGCTGAGAGCGAGCGGGGCGCGGCGGGTGGCCGTCGCGCAGTGGATCCTCGCGCCGGGCCTGTTGCCGGACCGCATCGTCCGCGACGCGACCGCGGCCGGGGCGCTCGTCGGCGCGCCGCTCGGCGCCGACCCGGACGTGGCCCGCGCGGTCCTCGCCCGCTACGACACCCGGATCGCCGCGCGGCCGATTCCGGGCCATCTCATCGCGTAAATAGCGGGCGCCGGAAAACCGCATCGCGAGAGGCTCGTCACGATTGCCGATCCGACGTATTCGCATGCGATCCGACCTGCGCTTTTGCAGAAGTCCGGACATTTGGCGGGCGATCTCGCAGCGCGGACACCGGCTTGTAGTCGATCGGACGACAACGCACGATGGAGTGGTGTCATCGACCGCGCCGCCCCGGCCGCCCGCCCGCTTCGCGGGTGGGTCGTCGATGACGACGAACCTCCTGCCGGACCTCGAACGGTTCTGGCCCTCCCGGCGTTGTCACGCGTTCGACGAGTTCTGTCGCGGCTGAGCTCCTCCCCGCTCCCGCCCGCCGCACCGATCCCGGGCCGCGCCCGCGGCCGTGTCGTCGTGCGCCCGTCTCCCTGACAGCCCCACCTCCCACCCGGAGCCCTCCTCCCCATGCGCACACTCATCGTCTTCGCCCTCGTGGGCTTCGGCGCCCAGCTCGTCGACGGCGCCCTCGGCATGGCCTACGGCGTCACGTCCACGTCGCTGCTGCTGCTCCTCGGCACGAACCCGGCCGCCGCCAGCGCCTCGGTGCACCTCGCCGAGGTCGGCACGACGATCGCGGCGGGTGCGTCGCACTGGCGCTTCGGCAACGTGGACTGGAAGCTGGTCCTGCGCCTCGGCGTGCCCGGCGCGATCGGCGCCTTCCTCGGCGCCACCGTGCTGTCGGCGCTGTCCACCGAGGACGCCGCGCCGTACATGGCGGGCGTGTTGCTCGCGCTCGGCGTCTACATCCTCGTGCGGTTCTCGGTGCGGCCGCCGCGGGTGTCGAAGGAGCGCACCTCGCCGCACCGCTCCCGGTTCCTCTCCCCGCTGGGCCTGATCGCGGGCTTCGTCGACGCGTCCGGCGGCGGCGGGTGGGGCCCGGTGGCCACGCCGGCGCTGCTCACCGCGGGCAAGACCGCCCCGCGCACCGTGGTCGGTTCGGTCGACACGTCGGAGTTCCTCGTCGCCGTCGCCGCGAGCATCGGGTTCTTCGTCGGGCTCGGCTCGGAGGTGCTCGACCCCTACACGGTCGGCGGGCTCCTGCTCGGCGGCGTGCTCGCCGCGCCGGTGGCCGCGTGGCTGGTCACGAAGATCCCCTCGACGGTGCTCGGCACCGCGGTCGGCGGCCTGATCGTCCTGACCAACACCCGCACGATCCTGCGCGCGCTCGACGTGGCCGACAGCGCCCGCACCGTCGTCTACCTGGTGGTCGTGGGCGTCTGGGTCGCCGCGGTGGCCATCGCCGTGGCGAAGCTGCGGCAGGTGGCCGCCGAGGAGCCCGCCGAGGCCACCGCCGGCTCCGAGCCGACCCCCACCGTCGTGCGGGACTGAGAGGGCGGCGGGTGCTCACCCGACGCAGGGACCGGGACAACGGCCGGGACGCGAGCGACCGCTGTTGCGCGGCGCGCTCCCGTCCCGGCCCGTCCCACCCCGTCGAGGAGGCACCCGTGTCCAGCCCCGCCCGTGACGCCGTCCGCCGCTCCGTCGCCGAGCGCCTGCTGAACTCCCTCGAGGAGCTGGTGCGCCGCCACCGCGCCCTCGGGCTGCACGCCGCCGAGGAGTCGGCCCTGCACGCCGAGCTCATCGCGGCCGAGGTCGCGCACGAGCTGGCGCTGGCCCGCAGCGCGCTGCACCGGCACCCGCCGCGGCGCTGATCGACCCACCGCGACCACGCCGAGGACGCCCCGCTGATCGTCGGCCAGATCCGCGCCCTGCTCGAGGCCGGGTCGAGGCGCTGACGTCCGACCGACGCGGCGGGTCGACCCGACACGCGGTTCACTGAAGATCTCTTTCGGGTGAATCGTGACCCCGATCGGTCCGGCTCGTTGCACCACGTGCGGGCGTCGGTGGCTCGGCCAACCGGCCGAGGGGAACGTGTCGATCGGGTGGAGATGACGGTGCGCAGTGCCACGCTGGTCCGTACCGCGCTGGCGGGTGCGGTCGTCGGCCTGATCGCCGTCGGACTCACGGCCCCCGCGCTGGCGGGGTCGGACGACGACTGCGCCGACCCCGGCGCGATCGAGGCCCTGCTGTCCGACCGTTCCTGCCCCGAGGAGCCGCGCGAGCGCGCGCTGGGCAACCTGCTCAACCCGCAGTTCCCGGACTTCCCCGACTTCCCCGGCCTCGACGACGAAGACGACGACGAGGACGAGGACGAAGAGGACGAGGACGAAGAGGACGAGGACGAAGAGGACGAGGACGAAGAGGACGAGGACGAAGAGGAGGAGCCGGACTCCGACGAGTCGCGCGACGAGCAGGAGTCGGCGGACGAGGACGCCGCCGCGGCGTCCGATGAGGAGTCCGATGAGGAGTCCGACGAGGACACGACCGTCGTCGCCGCCACCACCCCGCCGACGCCCCGCCCGACGCGGAAGGCGCCGGTGACGGACGCGGGGGCCGGGGCCGCCGTCGGGGCCGCGGTGCTGCCCGGCGTCGGGGACGCGGTCGACCGCGAGGACTCCCGCGGCCTCGACTGGACCGGCGCCCTCGCCGCGCCGCCCACCGCGCCCGCCGAGGAGCCGCGGCCGCCGGTCGCCCCACCCGCGCCGCCGCCGCCCGCGCCCGCCCCCGGGGAGGGGGAGCACACGGGCGAGCTGGCCGCCGTCGCGTTCGCCACGTCGTTCCCGTCCCCGGTCGAGGCGCGCTGGCACCTCGGCGCGGTGCTGCCGAGCCTGGCTCTCACGCTGCTGCTGCTCGCCGCGCTCGCCCTGCCCGTCGGCCTGCTCAACCGCGCGGCCGCCGAGGAGCCCGGCCGGATCGAGGCCCTGCTGGCGCGGCTGCGCGTCCCGCCCGGGGGTGAGCGGCCTGCCCCAGTCGCGTTCCTCGCCGCCGTCGCGATCACGGCGCTCGCCGGCGCCGTGATGCTCGGGTTCCTCACGCCCGCGTTCCCCTTCGACGCGTCCGCACCGGCCCTGCTGGTCGGGCTCGCGGTCGCGTTCGTCCTCGTCACGGCCGCCCAGCAGGGCACGCAGCTGCTGTACGTGGCCCGGTGGTGGGGCGTGCGCTGCCACGTCGGCCCGGTCCCCGGGTTCCTGCTGCTCGGCGCAGTCGGCGTGGTGCTCTCCCGGGCGCTCGGGCTCGAGCCGGGGCTCGTGCTCGGCACCCTGATCGCGTTCCGCACCGCCCGCCCGCTGCGCGAGGACGAGGAAGGGCCCGCCGTCGCCCTCGCCGCGACCGCCCTCACCGCCCTCGGCGGCGCGGCCTGGATCGTGCGCGAGCCGCTCGTCGCCCTGGCCGGCGAGCCGGGCACGTTCCTCCCCGACACCGTCGCCACCGCGTTGACGGCCACCGCGGTCAGCTCCGCGGCCAACCTGCTGTTCGCGCTCGTGCCGCTGTCGTTCCTGCCCGGCGCCGCCCTGCTGCGCTGGTCCCCCGGCCTGTGGGCGCTGTTCGCCTGCATCGGCGGCTTCGCGTTCGTGCACCTCGCGATCCGCCCCTCGTCCGACGCCCTCGGCGGGGGCGCGGGCGCGCTCGGCGTGCTGCTGGGCGTCTACCTGCTCGGGGCGGCGGCCCTGTGGGCGTGGCTGCGGCGGGGCTCGTGGACGCGGCAGGCGGCGCAGCAGGGGACGGCCGGCTGAGGCACGCCTCCCGGCTCGGGTGCCGTCGTGGGGCGGCTTCCCGGTGGCGGCCTGCCGGTCGGTTCCGCGGAACCGACCGCGGGCGCGACCGGAGCCGAGAGCGTCGTTCCGCGGGACCCGATGATTCGGCGGCCGGTGCGCGTGCCCGATCGCCCCGCCGGTCCCTGCCGCTCGCCCGCCCGGTTCCGCTGCGCTCGAGGGCGGGTTCTGCAGAACCCGCGGTGAGACCGCTGGCCGTCGGCCGGCCTACGCCGAGGTCAGGCGTACGCGCGGCGCGCGGCCGCCGACACCCCGCCGATGGCCCAGTCGTCGGGCTGCACGGGGATGGCCTCGCCGTGCACGAGGCGCCGGTCCACGCCGAGCACGTCGACGATCAGGTCGGTGAGCGCGCCCAGGAGCCTGCGCCGCACCTCGGCGGGCTGGTCGGCGAACACGACGGCGGTGAAGTAGGGGGCCGACCGGCCGTCGGCCGGGATGCCGCCGTTGGCCCACAGCTCGGGGCGGTGGAGCGTGACGTGGGCGCGCACGCGGTCCCGCGGCACCCCGGTGACCTCGGCGTAGCGGGTGCTCATCGCGACGAGCAGCTCCGCGTGCTGGGACGGGGTGTGCAGCCCCTCGACGAGGTGGACTTCCAGGACCGGCATGCGCACACCGTAGGGAGCCGCCGGGGGGCGAACAAGATCCGTGCCGCCGCGGTCAGGCGGACGGCACCTCCACGACGACGGGCTGCTCCCGCTCCCAGGCGAGGAAGCGCTCGGTCTCGGCGAGGAAGGTGCCGCCCAGCCACAGCGCGATGACGCCGTCGTCGACGAAGCCCAGCAGCGGCAGGAGCACCTCGGGCACCGCGTCGACCGGCGAGACCAGGTAGGCCAGCGCCAGCACGATCAGCCCGAGCCGGGCCTTGGACAGGGCGGGGTAGCGGCCGGAGAAGGCGTTGGCCAGCATGCGCGGGAGGGCGCGCAGCCGCTCGCCCAGGTCAGGCGTGCCCGGGCGCCGCGACTGCGCGATCGCGCGCCACAGTGCCGTGAACGCCGCGATTCGACGCGGCCCGATTTTCGCCACGGCCGTTTCAACGCGCGCGGGGCCCGCGGAGTTCCCGCCCGGATGCCCGGACCGGGTACGGTGCCACCCACCTCACAGGGACCTGCGGGGGCGCGGTCTACTGTTCCCGCCAGAGCACCCACGTCCGTGAATCCCGGGGGACTTCCGATGGGCCTCATCTCGCGCGCCGGCGCGGCGGCCGTCCTCGTCACCGCGATCGGCGGCGTGTTGCTCGGATGCGGCGGTTCCTCGGTGGCCGACGCCGACGCACCCGACCCCACCCGCAGGGCCCCCGCCCCGCAGAGCCCGTTCTGCGCCGCGGCGCAGGCCAACCTGGAGGCGATCCGCCCGCTCAACGGCCTCGTGGCGCGGGGCCAGGTGGCCCCCGAGGAGCTGGAGCGGAGCGTCGCCGCGGTCCGCAGGTCCGGGCAGGACATGGTGTACTCCGCCCCGAACGAGATCCGCACGGACGTGGAGCGCACGGTGCAGGCCCTCGACCTGCAGCTGGACGCGCTCGTCGCCAGCGGGGGCGACCAGTCGGCGCTCTCGCGCGACCCCGAGCTGGCCAACCGCCTCAACTCCCCCGAGTTCACCGGGGCCGGTGAGCGCGTGCGCACCTACGTCGAGCGCAACTGCACGACGGGCGCGACGACCACCCGCCGCTGACCCCCGTCGGACCCGCCGGCTCCCCGTCCCTCCCGGCCGCACCTTGTCGTATCGACTATCACGATATATCGTGATGGCACACAAGCTAGTCCGATGGCTCACGAGTGACACAGGAGATGGACATGGACGAGCAGCACACCCCCTGGTTCGGATTCCGCGGCAGGCGTGGACCGCGGCGAGGGCCGTTCCACCCGGACGGGCCGCCGTTCGCGGGTCCGGGCGAGGGCCAGGAGCCCCCGCGCGGGCACCGCCACCGCAGGCACCCGTTCGGCCCCGGCTTCGGCCCGCCGTTCGGGCCCGGCATGCGCGGCTTCCCCGGCCCGCGGCCCAGGCGCGGCCGCCGGACGGCGCGCGGGGACATCCGCATCGCGGTGCTCGCGCTGGTCGCGGAGCGGCCGCGGCACGGCTACGAGATCATCCAGGAGATCGCCGAGCGCACCGGCGGCCTCTGGCGGCCGAGCCCCGGATCGGTCTACCCGACGCTCTCCCAGCTGGAGGACGAGGGCCTGGTGCGCGTCGAGCAGGCCGAGGGCCGGCGCGTCGTGCACCTCACCGAGGAGGGCACGCGGTACGTCGACGAGCACCGCACCGAGCTCGACGCCGTGTGGGCGTCGGTCGGCCGCGACCCCGACGACGAGGACGTCACCGAGCTGTGGGAACAGCTGGGCCAGCTGCACGCGGCCGCGGCGCAGGTGATGGCCGCCGGCACGCCCGAGCAGATCGCGACGGCCACCACCACGATCACCGAGGCCCGCAAGGCGATCTACCGCCTGCTGGCCGAGTAGGAGCCGCTCAGGCGCGGACCGCGGGCAGCCCCGGGACGAAGTCGGGGTCGACCTGTGCGGCCAGGTCGGCCCCGACCGCACGGTTGGCCCAGGCCGCCGCGTTGCGCAGGTGGAACTCCACCGTGCCGCGGTGGTAGGCCACCCAGTCCCGCTCGCACGCGTCGAGCGCGGCGAGCACCGCGTCGAGCACGGCGAGGTTCTCCGGCTCGAGCGTGCCGACCGGCGCCACCGCGCCCCGCTCCGCCGCACGCACCCACGCCGACTGGCCGAACCACCCGAGCAGCGCGTCGCCGACCTGTTCGCGCAGGTAGGCGGCATCCTCGGCGTCGGCCACCTTGTTGCCGAGCACCCGCAGCCGCACGCCGTGGCCGCGGGCGTGCTCGGCGTACTGCCGGTACACGCCGACCCCGCGCCGGGTGGGCTCGCTGACGAGCACGGTCAGGTCGAACCGCGTGAACAGGCCGGAGGCGAACGCGTCGGCGCCCGCGGTCATGTCGACCACGATGTACTCGCCCGGGCCGTCGACGAGGTGGTTGAGGTACAGCTCCACGGCGCCGGTCTTCGAGTGGTAGCAGGACACGCCGATGTCGGCCTCGTCGAACTCCCCCGTCACCAGGAAGCGCACGCCGCCCGCCACCGCGGAGTAGCGGGCCAGCAGCTCGCCCTCGGGATCGAGGTCGAGCAGGCGCGACCCGCGGCCGGGCGGCGTCGTCTTGATCATCGCGTCCGCGCTGGGGATCCGCGGGTTGCTGCCCCGCAGGTGGTCCTTGAGCCACTTCAGGTCGGAGCCGAGCGCGCGAGGCGGCGGGCCGTCGTGGCCCAGCGCCTGGCCGAGGTGCTGGTTGATGTCCGCGTCGATGGCGAGAACCGGCTTGCCGAGCTCGGCCAGGTACCGGCTGAACACCGCCGCCGATGTCGTCTTCCCGCTGCCGCCCTTGCCGACGAACGCGATCCGCACGCCGCCTCCTGTCGCCTGTCCCGAATGTTGGCGCAGATGATAATCATTGCCACTATCGGGTGAGCGGGGCGGGTCCCGGGCTGTCGATCACAGGTTTCAGCTGGTGGCGCGCTTGCGCGCCTCGGCGCGCCGGGCGGCCAGGACCGCGCGCAGCGGCGGCACGACGACGCCCTCGGCCGCCATCTTCCGCCGGGCCCGGCTGCGCGACACGAGCACGCCGCAGAGCCCGATCGCCCACACCGCGTACTGCACGGTCCACGCCACGCGGAACGACTCGGGCGTGTAGCCGCCCGGCCCGGCGATCTCCAGCACCACCCCGACGGCCAGCGAGACGGCGAGGGTCGCGGAGAAACCCGCCATGTTGATGATCCCGACCGCGGTGCCCTGCCGGTGGTGGGGGTTGAACGTGCGCGCGTAGTCGAAACCGATCATCGAGGTCGGCCCGCCCAGCGCCAGCACGACCACGAGCACGCACAGCAGCCACGTCGGCGCGGGCGGCGGGAGGACGAGCACGGCCGTCCAGACGGCGGCCGTCACGGCCAACACCGAGAGCACGAGCCACGACCGGCGCAGCGGGTGCCGGGCGGTGAACTCGCCGAACAGCGGCCCGGCGACGATCCCGGCCACGACGAGCAGGGTGAGCATCGCGCTCGCCTCGCCCGGCGTGAACCCCTGGCCCGCCACCAGGTACGGAACGCCCCACATCAGCGCGAAGACCTGGCCGGAGAACTGGGTGCCCAGGTGCGTCCAGAAGCCCAACCGGGTGCCCGGCTCCCGCCACGAGCTGACCAGCCCGTGCAGCACCTCGCGCGGCGACGGCGCGCGCGGCGGGACGGGCGCCCCCGGCGGCCGGTCGCGCACGACGGCGAGCGCCGCGAGCCCCACCGCCAACCCGAGGGCAGCGGCCGAGATGAACGCGGGCGTCCAGCCGGGCCCGTGCAGCACCGCGGCGAGCGGCACGGCGGACAGCACCTGACCGAGCTGCCCGATCAGGCCGGTCAGCTGGGTCATCAGCGGCACGCGCCGCGGCGGGAACCAGGCCGTGACGACCGAGAGCGCGCTGATGAACGTGAGCGCGTCACCGGCCCCGACGAGCACGCGCGCGAGGATCGCGAGCGGGAGCTCGGTGGCGACGGCCATCACGAGCTGGCCCGCGGCCATCGTGATCGCGCCGACGACGATGAGCCGCCGGGCGCCGAACCGGTCGAGCAGCACGCCGACCGGGATCTGCAGGCTCGCGTAGACCACGAGCTGCAGCACCACGAAGCCGGCGAGCGCCGCGGGCGCCGCGTGGAAGCGGTCGGCGGCGTCGAGGCCCGCCACGCCGAACGACGTGCGGTGCATCACGCCCACCAGGTACGCGGTCAATGCGACCGACCAGACGACCCAGGGGCGATGATGCGTTTTCATCTCGCCCCATGGTGCCCCGCGGCGTGCGGAAACGGGATGCTGTGCGGGCAGACTCACGTTGCACGGAGGAGATGTGCGTTGGGCGGGGCCGGGGTGGCCCCGTCGAGAGGCGGAGGTGTGCCGTGCTGGATCCGGCCGGTCTGTACGAGGTGGCGCCCGATGCGCCACACCTGGACGAACCCGTGCTGCTCGTGGCGCTGGACGGGTTCGTGGACGCGGGCAACGCGGCCCGGCTGGCGGTGGAGGCCCTCGTGGAGGGCCGAGAGCCACGCCTGGTGGCGCGCTTCGACGTCGACCAGCTCGTCGACTACCGGTCCCGTCGCCCACCGCTGAGGTTCGAGACCGACCACTGGGCCGCCTACAGCAAGCCGGAGCTGGACGTCGTCGCGCTCACCGACACGGCGGACACCGGTTACCTGCTGCTCTCCGGCCCCGAGCCGGACATGCAGTGGGAGCGGTTCTGCGCGGCCGTCGAGCAGATCGTGCGCAGGTTCGGGATCCGGCTGGTCATCAACATGACCGCGATCCCGATGGCGGTGCCGCACACCCGCCCGATCGGCGTCACCGTGCACGGGACGCGCCCCGAGCTGACCGAGGGCCACGAGGCGTGGTTCGCCACGGCGCACGTGCCGGGCAGCGCCGTCGGCCTGATGGAATACCGGCTCGGCGAGGCCGGGCTGGACGCGATGGGCTTCGCCGTGCACGTGCCGCACTACCTCGCGCGAGCGGAGTACCCGCAGGCGGCACGGGTGCTGCTGGACCACGTCGGCCTCGCCGCGGGGCTGTACCTGCCCACCGAGAGCGTCACCAAGGCCGCCGAGCGCATCGAGGCGGAGATCGCCGAGCAGGTGGCCGGCTCGGAGGAGGTGCGGCAGGTCGTCGAGGCGCTCGAGCGGCAGTACGACATGGTCGCCTCGGGCCGCGCCGAGCGGTCGAGCATGGGGTTGTCGGGCGAGCTGCCCAGCGCCGACGAGCTCGCCGCCGAGGTGGAGCGGTTCCTGCGCGGGGAGGACGAGGGCAACGGCTGAGTCACCAGCGGGTTGCGGATCACCGGCTGCGGTGGCGGCGCAGGCCTGTGGCCATGATCATGGGGGCTCCCATCGCCGCAGATGGTGCGCGTAACGAGCCGGTCGCCTTTCGGCCTCACGAGTTGCGGAACACGCCCTGCGGATCGAGGGTGGCCGCAAGCGTGAGTCGTGGGAAGGGGGCAGGCTCGGGCCCGGTCCGGAGCCATGAGGCATGACTGTTCACAAAGAGGACAACACGACCGATACGCCGCTGCCGGACGCCACGGCGCCGGCCACTACCGCTGACCAGCGCCAACCGATCGACTGGTGGATCTTCGGGATCGCCGCGACCCTCGTCGTCGCCTTCATCGTGTGGGGCGTCGCCTCCGTCGACACCCTGAGCACCGTGTCCTCCGCGGTGCTCGCCGGGGTCATGGACGTGGGCGGCTGGGCGTTCGTGCTGGTGGCCAGCGGGTTCGTGGTGTTCGCGCTGTGGCTCGCGTACAGCAGCCGCGGCAAGATCCCCCTGGGGCGCGACGACGAGGCGCCGGAGTTCCGCACGGTCTCCTGGATCGCCATGATGTTCAGCGCCGGCATGGGCATCGGCCTGATGTTCTACGGGGTCGGCGAGCCGCTCTCGCACTTCACCAGCCCGCCGCCGGGCACGGTGGAGGCCGGGTCGCCGGAGGCCCTGAACGTCGCGATGGCCACGACGCTGTTCCACTGGACGCTGCACCCGTGGGCGATCTACGCGGTGGTCGGGCTCGCCATCGCCTACAGCACGTTCCGCCGCGGCCGCCGGTCGCTGATCAGCTCGGCGTTCGCCCCGCTCCTCGGGGAGCAGCGCACCGAGGGGGCGTTCGGCAAGTTCGTCGACATCCTCGCGATCTTCGCGACCCTGTTCGGCTCGGCGGCCTCGCTCGGGCTCGGCACGCTGCAGATCGGCGCGGGCCTGCAGGCCAACGGCCTGCCCGAGGCCCCGATCGGGCTGCTCATCGCCATCATCGCCATCCTGACGCTGGCGTTCATCGCGTCCGCGGTGTCCGGCGTCGCCAAGGGCATCCAGTGGCTGTCGAACATCAACATGGTGCTGGCGGGCGTCCTCGCCGTCTTCGTGTTCGTGGCCGGCCCGACGATCCTGATCCTCAACCTGATCCCCACCGCCATCGGCGAGTACTTCGGCGACATGGCCCAGATGGCCGCGCGCACGGCGGCGACCGGCGGAGACGCCACCGCGGAATGGCTGTCGGGGTGGACGGTCTTCTACTGGGCCTGGTGGATCTCCTGGACGCCGTTCGTCGGGATGTTCATCGCCCGGATCAGCCGCGGCCGCACCATCAAGCAGTTCGTCGTCGGCGTGCTGCTCATCCCGAGCCTGGTGAGCCTGATCTGGTTCGCGATCTTCGGCGGTGCGGCGATCGACCTGCAGCGCAGCGGCACCGACCTCGCGTCCGCGAACCTCGAGGGCCAGCTGTTCGGGCTGCTGCACTCGCTGCCGCTCGGCGGGGTGGTCAGCGTCGTCGCGATGACGCTCACCGCGATCTTCTTCGTCTCCGGTGCCGACGCGGCCTCCGTGGTGACCGGCACGCTGTCGCAGCGCGGCTCGATCGAGCCCGACCGGTGGGTCGTGGTGTTCTGGGGCGTGGTGATGGGCGCGATCGCGGCGATCATGCTCGCCGTCGGCGCGGCCCAGGCCGGTGAGGATGCCCCCGACGAGGCGCTCACCGGCATCCGCGACATCACGATCATCTCGGCGGCGCCGTTCGCCCTCGTGATGGTCGCGCTGTGCATCGCGCTGGCGAAGGACCTGTACCACGACCCGCTGATGCAGCGGGACCGGCGGGCCGTCGCGGCCGTGGAGCAGGCCGTCGAGCACGGCACCAAGACCTACGGCGACGAGTTCGTGGTGGCCGTCAAGCCGGCCCCGGAGTCGGTGCGCAACGGGCGGGCCGGACGCTCCAAGGACGCCCCAGAGGGCTGACCGGACGCCCGCGCAGGCGTGACGACGAAGGCCCCGGTTCCGGGATCCACCGGAACCGGGGCCTTCGGGGTCCCCGGGGGGGTGCTCAGGGCTCCAGCACGACCTTCCCGGTCACGCGCCGCTCGTCGATGATCGCCAGCGCCTTCGCGGCCCGCTCGAGCGGGAGGGTGGTGCTGATCAGCGGGTTCAGCGCGCCCGACCGCAGGTGGGGCTCGAGCTCCGCCCACTGCTGGTGCATGTAGCCGGGACGGCGGGAGGCGAAGGCGCCCCAACCGACCCCGACGACGTCGATGTTGTTGAGCAGCAGCCGGTTGACCTTCACCGTGGGGATCTCCCCCGCGGTGAAGCCCACCACGAGCAGCTTGCCCTCGGGGGCGAGGCAGCGCAGCGAGTCGATGAAGCGGTCGCCGCCCACCGGGTCGACCACGAGGTCGACGCCCTCGCCGCCGGTCAGCTCCTTGACCGCGTCCTTGAAGCCGTCGGCGGGCACGGTCTCGTGCGCGCCCGCCTCGCGGGCCACCTCGGCCTTCTCCTGCGTGGAGGTCACGGCGATCACGCGGGCGCCGAGCGCGACGGCGAGCTGGATCACCGCGGTGCCGACCCCGCCCGCCGCGCCCTGCACGAGCACCTTCTGGCCCTCGCGCAGGTGCCCGCGGACGAGCAGGGCGAAGTGGGCGGTGAGGTAGTTCATCGGCAGGCAGGCGCCCGCCGCGAAGCCGACCTCGTCCGGCAGCGGCAGGACCTGGTCGGCGGGCGCGGCGACCACCTCGGCGAACGCGCCGGTGGAGGTGAAGGCGGCGACCCGGTCGCCGGGGCGCAGCGACGAGCCCTCCGGCGCCTCCCGCACCACGCCCGCCACCTCGGAGCCGAGGATGAACGGCAGCTCCGGCCGGTACTGGTAGAGCCCCTTGGTCTGCAGGACGTCGGGGAAGTTGACCCCGATCGCCCGCACGTCGACCAGCACCTGGTCGGGCCCCCGCTGCGGTTCGGGCAGATCACGCACCTCGACCGCACCCGGCCCGTCCAACCGCACCACCTGCACCGCGCGCACTCGTTGACCCCTTCGTCGGCTACAGCTTCCCGACCGGACAGTAACCCGCGTCAGGCGAGCAGGTCGGCCAGCGCGGGCCTGCGGAGCCTGCTCAGCCCCTTCGCCTCGATCTGCCGGATGCGCTCGCGGGTGGTCAGCACTGCGTCGAGGTCGCGCCGGCTACGCCGCGCTCGAGCCGTCGCTCGGCGGCTACGCCGTCCGGGCCACGGCGTGATCCGGCCCGCTCAGGCGGGCACGCCGTCGTCGTAGGCCACGGCCCGCGGCGTGCTGGTGAGCTCGTCGATCAGCGCGGTGAGCCTGCGGTCCACCCGCTGCTGGGCGCGTTCCAGCCCGTCCAGCTCCACGACGAGGTCCACGACGCGGTCGGAGTTGCCGACGCCGTCCAGGGCCCGCTCCAGCTCGGCGCCCACCCGCTCGATCCGCACCCGGCAGCGGTCGGAGGCCTGGACGTGCGCCAGGAGCCTCGCGCGTTGCTCGGCGTCCACGCTGTCCGGCACGGACGCCACGAGCTGCTGCAGCCGGTGTGGGTGCATGGCGTTCCCCCTCACGTGACGGGCATCACCGCTGACCGTAAGGCCCAGCACCCCCGCGGGGGAAGCCTTGCGACGCACCGCGCCGTGCGGCCTTCCCGAATAGCCGATCTCCGCCGGTGGTACGCCGCCGGCAGGCTGCGCCGCGCCCGCGCACCGCTCGACGACCGGGAGGGGATCGGCATGACCACCGACACGGAGTGGGAGCCGGCCGACGCGGGCGAACGGCTCAAGGCGGCGCTGCGCGAGCTCCTCGCCACGGTGCTCGACCGCGCGTTCGGCGTCGCGTTGGACGCCGTGGAGCGGCTGGCGCAGACGCTCGACGACGTCGCCGCCCGCGGCGGCTACAAGATCGGCGCGCTGTTCGGCGGCGTCCGGGCGGCCGCCGCCGGCCGCAACCCGGTGTGGGGCGCGATCGTGGGCGCGTTCTCCGCGCTCAACCCCGGCGCGAAGGCCGCGCTCGTCGTCGCCCTCGTGCTGGCGGTGCTGCTGCTGCCGGTGACGGTGCTGCTGGTCCTGCTGCTGCTCATCGCGGTGGTGATCGCCGCGGCCGTGCGGTCCCGCTCCCACGCCTGAGCGGCGCGCCCGTCACAGGTGGGGCTGCACCAGCTCCACGTAGCGGCGGGCCATCGTGGCCACCACCTCCTCGCCCGGCGCCGCCCACACGTCGGCGTGGAAGATCTCGACCTCCACGTCCCCGGTGTAGCCCGCCGCGGCGACGGCCCGGGTGAAGGCCGGGAAGTCGATGTGCCCGTCGCCCATCATCCCGCGGGCGAGCAGCGAGTCGGCCGGCAGCGGGGTGATCCAGTCGCACACCTGGTAGGCCACGATCCGTTCCCCCGCCCGCGCGAGCTGCTCGGGCACGCCGGGCTCCCACCACAGGTGGAACGTGTCGACCACGACGCCGACCTCGTGCGGCGCGAAGCCCTCGGCGATGTCGAGCGCCTGCGCGAGCGTGGAGATGACCCCGCGATCGGCGGCGTAGATCGGGTTCATCGGCTCGATCCCGAGCGTCACGCCGCGCTCGACCGCGGCCGGCACGAGCGCGGCGACCGCCTCGGCGGCGCGCTGACGGGCCCCGGCGAGGTCCTTGTCGCCGGGCGGCAACCCGCCCGGGACCAGCACGAGCACGGTCGTGCCGAGCGCGGCCGCCTCGTCGAGGGCGCGCAGGTTGTCGTCGTGGGCCTTGGCCCGCTCGGTCGGGTCGGAGGCGGTGAAGAACCCGCCCCGGCACAGCGAGGACACCCGCAGCCCGGCGTCGTCGACGATGCGCCGGGCGGTCTCCACGCCGACCTCGCCCACCGGCTCGCGCCACAGCCCGATCGCGGGCAGCCCCGCGGCGGCGGCGCCCTCGACGGCCTCGCGGAGGCTCCAGTTCGCGGTGGTGCGCTGGTTGAGCGAGAGCCGGGCGAGCCGCGCGTCGCCGGGGGCGGGCGTGTCGACCCGCGCCGGGGTCCCGCTCGGGACGTCGAGGGCGGTCACCGCACCGCCCCGGCCACGCTGAGCAGGCTGCGCATCCGCGCGGCCGCCGCCTCGGGGTCCGGGAACAGCCGGGCGGCGTTGGCCAGCGCGAACACCTCCGACAGGTGCACCACCGACCGGGCCGACTGCAGCCCGCCCACCATCGTGAACCCCGGCTGGTGCCCGCAGAGCCACGACAGGAACGCGATGCCGGTCTTGTAGTAGAAGGTCGGCGCCTCGAACACCTTCCGCGACAGCGGCAGGGTGGGGGCGAACTCGGCGTCGTAGCGCTCCAGGTCGCCCTCGTCGAGCGCGGCCAGCGCCGCCGACGCGGCCGGCGCGATCGCGGCGAACGCGCCGAGCAGGGCGTCGGAGTGGTGCGTGCCGTCGCCGCGGATCAGCTCCGGGTAGTGGAAGTCGTCGCCGGTGTAGAGCCGCACGCCCTCGGGCAGCCGGGCGCGCAGCCCGACCTCGTGCTCCGCGGACAGCAGCGAGACCTTCACGCCGTCGACCTTGTCCGCGTGGGCCTCGACGAGCTGCACGAACGTCGTCGTGGCCGCGTCCACGTCCGACGAGCCCCAGTAGCCGGCGAGCTGCGGGTCGAACGCCTCGCCGAGCCAGTGCAGGATCACCGGCTCGCGCACCTGGCGCAGCAGCTCGGAGTAGACGCGCAGGTAGTCGTCCGGGCCCGCCGCCACGGCGGCGAGCTGGCGCGACGCCATGAGGATCACCTGGGCGCCGGTGCCCTCGACGTGCTCGACCTGCTCGGTGTAGGCGGCGAGCACGTCGTCCACCGTCGCGAGCTCGGCGCGGTGATCGGTGCCGGCGCCCGCGGCGATCCGGGCGCCGTGCTCGTGCGCCTGCTCGGCGCTGCGGCGCACCAGCTCCTGCACCGCGGGCCAGTCGAGGCCCATGTTGCGCTGGGCGGTGTCCATGGCCTCGGCCACGCCGAGGCCGTAGGAGAACAGGTGCCTGCGGAACTCCAGCGTCGAGTCCCAGTCGACGACGGCGGGCGCGCCCGGCACGTTCTCGCCCCACGGGTCGCCCACGACGTGCGCGGCCGCGAACGCCACCCGGCTGCGGTACGGCCCGGGGTGCGGCTCCCACCGGCGCGGGGCGGCGAGCTCGACGGTGCGCCAGCCCCCGCCCGCGGCGGGCAGCTCGATGCTCGTGTCGACGGCGGTCATCGGGCCGCCCCGCGCAGCTCGACCCGCACGCCCTCGGCGTTGGAGCGCAGCGCCGCCTCGACCAGCCGCAGCCCGCGCACGCCGCTTGCGAAGTCGTAGGGGTGCGGGCGGCCCGCCTCGACGTCGAGCAGGAACCGCTCCCACTGCGCGCGGAAGCCGTTGGTGAACTCCTGGTTGTCGGGGACCTCCTCCCACTGCGCGCGGAAGTCCTGCTCGGTCGGCAGGTCCGGGTTCCACACCGGCATCGGGGTGCGGACGCGGTGCTGCACGCGGCAGCCGAACAGGCCCGCGACCGCCGAGCCGTGCGTGCCGTCCACCTGGAACTCCACCAGCTCCTTGCGGTCCACCCGCACCGCCCACGAGGAGTTGATCTGGGCGATGACGCCGCCGGGCAGCTCGAAGATCCCGTAGGCCGCGTCGTCGGCGGTGGCCTGGTAGGGGCGGCCCTTCTCGTCCCAGCGCTGCGGGATGTGGGTGACGGCCTTGGTCATCACGGCCTCGACGCCACCGAACAGGTGCTCGAGCACGTAGTTCCAGTGGCAGTACATGTCGAGGACGATGCCGCCGCCGTCCTCGGCCCGGTAGTTCCAGCTGGGCCGCTGGGCGGGGATCAGGTCGCCCTCGAACACCCAGTAGCCGAACTCGCCGCGGACCGACAGGATCCGCCCGAAGAACCCGGAGTCGATCAGCCGCTTCAGCTTGATCAGCCCGGGCAGGTAGATCTTGTCGTGCACGACGCCGTTGACGATGCCCGCGGAGCGGGCGGCCTCGACGAGCTCCTCGCCCTCGGCGACGGACTCCGCGATGGGCTTCTCGGTGTAGACGTGCTTGCCCGCGGCGATGGCGCGCAGGATCGTCTTCTTGCGCTCGCTGGTGACGAGCGAGTCGAAGTAGACCTGCACGTCGTCCTCGGCGAGCGCGGCGTCGAGGTCGGTGTGCACGGTCTCGATGCCGTGCTTGCGGGCGATCTCGGTGAGCTTCTCCCGGTTGCGGCCGACGATGATCGGCTCGACGGGGAGGCGGGTGCCGTCGGGCCGCAGCACACCGCCGTCGTCGCGGATCGCGAGGATGGACCGCACGAGGTGCTGGCGGTAGCCCATCCTCCCGGTCACGCCGTTCATGACGATGCGCATGCGTACTACCTGCTTTCTTCCGGTCGAACTGCGGGACGTCCACCGAGGTACAGCTCGGCGAGCTGCGGGTCGGCGAGGAGCTCGGGGGCGGGGCCGCTGATGTGGACGCGGCCGAGGTCGAGGACGCAGCCGAGGTCGGCGGTCTCCAGGGCGCGGCGGGCGTTCTGCTCGACGAGCAGGATCGCCAGGCCCGCCTCGCGCATGGCGAGGACCTGGTCGAACACGACGCCGGTGGCCTTGGGGTCGAGGCCCATGGACGGCTCGTCGAGCAGCAGCACCTTGGGGCTCACCATCAGCGAGCGGGCGAACTCCACCTGCTTCTGCTGCCCGCCCGACAGCAGCCCGGCGAGCGAGCGCCAGCGTTGGCGCACGACCGGGAACAGCTCCTGCACGAACGCGATCCGCTCGGCCACCCGCTCCTCGTCGGAGACGGTGTAGGCCCCGAGCGTGACGTTCTCGGCCACGGTCATCTCGGGGAACACGCTGTGGCCCTGCAGCACGTGGGCGACGCCCGCGGCGAGCATGCGCTGCGGCGAATGGCCGGTGACGTCCTGGCCCGCGACGCGGACGCTGCCCGAGCGCGGGACGAGCATCCCGCTCGCCACCTTCAGCACGGTGGACTTGCCGGCCCCGTTCGGGCCGACCAGGCAGACCACGCGGCCCGCGGGGACGCTGACCGAGAGCCCGCGCAGCACCAGCGCGGCGCGACCGTAGCCGGCCTCGACGTCGCGGAGCTCGAGAAGCGGTTCTTCGGACACCGGGCTAGACACCGAGGTACGCCTCCAACACGGCCGGGTCGGCGCGGACGGTGTCCGGCGGGCCCTCGGCGATCGGCCGACCGCGGTCGAACACGACCACGTGGTCGGACAGGTTCATGACGAGCTCCATGTTGTGCTCGACGACGATGAAGGTCCGGCCCTCGGCGTTGAGCTCGCGCACGAGCACGGCGATCCGGTCGATCAGCGCGGGGTTCACCCCGCCCGCCGGCTCGTCGAGCATGATCGTCTCGGGGTCGGCCATCAGCACCCCGGCGAGCTCGAGCAGCTTCTGCTGGCCGTAGGAGAGGTTGCGGGCCTCGACGTCCTCGAGGTGGTCCAGGCCCACCCGCCGCAGCCAGCCGCGCGCCCGCTCGACGTCGCCCTCGTCGTGCGCCGAGCGCAGCAGGCCGGCGAGGCCGCGCGGGCGGACGGCGGCGAGCACGTTCTCCCGCACGGTCATGCGCGGGAAGACCCGGCAGAGCTGGAAGCTGCGACCGATGCCCGCCGCGGCGATCCGGTGGGGCGCCTTGCCGGTGATGTCGCGGCCGCGGTAGCGGACGGTGCCGGAGTCGGGCCGGATCATCCCGGTGACGCAGTTGAAGAACGTGGTCTTGCCCGAGCCGTTGGGCCCGATCACCGCGTTGATCTTCCCGTCGTGGAACTCGACGGTGGCGTGGTCGACGGCACGGACGCCGCCGAAGGACTTGGTGAGACCGGTCGTCGCGAGGTTCGGGGTCACAGCTTCACCTGCTCCCTGAGCTCGGCCGCGGTGACCTCGCGGATCGAGCTCTGCTGCGGGCGGAACCGGGTGAGCAGCGCGTGCCCGGCGGGGATCACGCCGTCGGGCATGAACAGCACGACGGCCCCGAGCAGCAGCCCCGTCGCGACCAGGTGGAATTGGGTGTCGCCGTAGGAGACCTTGAAGTACTCGATCGCGGTGCCGACGACCAGCGCCCCCAGCGCGGGCCCGAACAGGTGCCGCACCCCGCCCAGCAGCGCCATCAGCACCAGGTAGGAGCCGAGCAGGATGGAGAACTGGAAGATCGGGTCGAGGTCGCCGAACCACAGCGCGTACACCCCGCCGCCGAGCGCGGTGAACGTGGCCGAGACGACGAACGCCACGAGCTTGTAGGCGAACGTCGGCACGCCGAGCGACTGGGCCTTGTCCTCGTCCTCCCGGATCGCCTTGAGCCCGAGGCCGAACCGGGAGCGGTCGATCGTCCACCAGGCCAGCAGCGCGACCGCCAGCAGCGCGGCGAACAGGTAGAAGAAGACGGCGTGGTGCTGCGGGCGCAGCAGGTCGGGGAACGGCCGCGGCACCGACAGCCCCTCCGAGCCGCCGGTGAAGTCCCGCCAGCTCTGGAACACCAGCAGCAGCACCAGCACCAGCGCGATCGAGACGATCACGAACGAGGCGCCGCGCACCCGCAGCGCGGCGATCCCGATCGGCACGGCGAGCGCCGCGACGATCAGCCCCGCGAGGCCGAGCGCGAGGAAGCTCGGCACGCCCGCCCGCACGATCAGCAGGCCGGTGCCGTAGGCGCCGAGGCCGAACCAGGCGGCGTGGCCGAGTGACACGTAGCCGGTGAACCCGCCGACGAAGTTCCACGAGGTCGACAGCACCGCGTACGACAGGACCACGACGCCCGCGGACAGGATGTAGGGGTTCGGGCTCCAGAGCGGGAACGACAGCACCGCCGCCGCGCCGACGAGGAGCGCGATCCACCGGTGGGCCCGGCTAGAAGCGCTGCGCAAGGCGACCTCCGAAGAAGCCCTGCGGGCGCACCAGCAGGGTGACGAACAGCGCGAGGTAGAAGACCGTCTGCGCCCAGGTCGTGCCGAGCGGCAGCTGCAGCAGGCTCTGCACGATGCCGAGCAGCATCGCCGCGACGGCCGCACCCGGGATGCTGCCGAGCCCGCCGACCACGATGATCGCCATCAGCGGGCCGATCCAGTGCCAGTGCAGCGACGGGTAGATCGTCGAGTCCAGCGACAGCGCCGCCCCGCCGACCGCGGCCGTGGCGAGGCCCAGCCCGAAGCCGTAGCCCGCCACCTTGTCGGTGTCGATCCCGATCAGCCGGGCCGCCTGCGGGTGCTGGATCGTGGCGCGCAGAGCCTGCCCGAACCGGGTGCGGGTGAGCAGCAGGTACAGCGCGAGCAGCGACAGCGCCGCCAGCCCGAACGCGATCAGCTTGACCACCGCGACCTGGGCGCCGAACAGCTCGAAGCTCGCCGCGCCGTAGGACAGCTGCACCCGCCGCTGGGTGCCGGTGTAGACGAACCCGAGCATCCCCTCGATGACGAGGGCGACGGCGAACGTCAGCAGGACCGACATCATCGTCACGGTGGCCGGGCGCAGCCGGGCGATCAGCAGCCGCTGGAACCCGACGCCGACGGCGAAGAACAGCGGAACGGTGACGATCAGCGACGCCAGCGGGTCGACGCCGAAGCGCACGTTCGCGTCCCACGCGAGGTAGGCGGCGAGCACGAGGAACGCGGCGTGGGCGATCATCACCACCCGCATCACGCCGAAGTACAGCGTGAGCCCGGCGGCGAGCAGCGCGTAGAGCCCGCCCAGCAGGATGCCGAGCACGAGGCCCTGGACGAGGAGGGAGCCGCTCACCAGGGCGCCTTCGGGTAGGTGAACCCGGCCTCGGCGGCCTCGGCCGGCAGCACGATCCGGATCCGGCCGTCGACGTACTGCTGGATGAGGTGGGCGCTCTGCGGGCGGCCCTGCGCGTCCCAGGACAGCGGGCCGACGACCGTCTCCACGGTGTTGGTGCGCAGCCAGTCGATCAGCCGCTGCTGGCACTCGCCCTGCTCGGCGCACCCGACCGCCTCCACGGCGGCGGCCACGACCTGCCCGGTGGTGTAGGCGTTCGCCTCGTCCTCGCCGGGCGGCGTGCCGAACTGCGCGGTGAAGCGCTGCACGAACTCGACGTTCGACGGGTAGGGCGCCTCGGGCGTGTACCCGGTGGGCGCGACGATCCCCTCGGTCGCCCCGCCGATGGCCTCGGCGAACTCGGAGCTGGTCGGGGCGGTGCTGAACGCGGCGAGCTTCGGCTGGTAGCCCAGCTGGCGCAGCGCGACGATCAGGTTGACCGCGTCCTGGTACTGGGTGCCGCCCACCACGACGTCGGCCTGCGAGTCGGCGATCTGGGCCGCGATCGAGGAGAAGTCGGTGGTGTTGGGCGGGTAGACCTCGTCGACCACGGTCTGGATGCCCGCCGCCTCGAGCTTCTCCTTCAGCCCGTAGGCCGTGCCCTGCGCGAACGGGTCGTCCATCGCGGCGTAGGCCGCGGTGCGGGGCCGCTCGCCCTCCGGCATGGCGAGGATCGCGTCGGCCAGGTGGTTGTAGTGGTCGTTGGCGACGGCGGGGGCGGCGTAGAAGAGGTTGTCGAAGCCCTGCTCGAACACCTCGGCCGCGGCGCCCGCCGGCTCGACGAACAGCATCCCGTATTCCTGTGCCACCCGCGCCGAGGGCACGACGAGGCGGGTGGAGAACGGCCCGAACACCAGGTCGACCTGGTCCTGGGCGATGAGCTGCTCGTAGTCGGCCACCACGCGGTCGGCGTTGGACTGGTCGTCGAGGATGCGCAGCTCGACCTGCCTGCCCAGCAGGCCCCCGGAGGAGTTCACGGCGGCGGCCCAGGCCTCGTACCCGCGCTGGACGCCCTTGCCCGGTTCGGAGAAGTCCCCGGTGAGCGGCAGCGAGATGCCGATCGTGATCGGGTCGGACGAGTCCTCGCCGCCCGTCCCAGCTCCGCCGGAACACGCGGTGAGGACCAGCGCAGCGGCACCGGCGAGGCATCCCAGCCGGAGGGCGGTGCGGGCGTTCATCGGGGGATCTCCTCCTCGTCGAGGAACGTAAGCGCTTTCCGTAAGCGTTTGCGTAGACTACGGACGCCCCCGCCGCCTGGCAAGGAGAACCGATGCCCAAACCCCGCTCGGCGCCCCGGCTCGCCGACGTCGCGGCGCGCGCGAGCGTCTCGATCGCCACGGCGTCGCGGGCGTTGGCGGGCCGCGCGGGCGTCAGCGAGGCGGTCGCCGCGCACGTGCGCGAGGTGGCGATGCAGATGGGCTACGTCGCCAACGTCCACGCGCGCACGCTCGCGGGCGGCGCGACCTCCACCGTCGGCCTGGTCGTGCACGAGATCGGCGACCCCTACTTCTCGGAGATCGCGAGCGGGGTCATCGGGGTCGCCGCCCAGCGCGGGCTGACCGTGCAGATCTGCCACTCGGGGCGCGACCCCGAGGCCGAGCTGCACCAGATCCGCACGCTCATCGCCCACCGCACCGACGCGATCATCGTGGCCGGCTCCGGCTACACCGACCCCGCGCTGCAGGCGGAGTCCAACGCCGTGCTCACCGCGTTCCAGCAGAGCGGCGGGCGGGTCGCCGTGATCGGCCGCCACCACCTCTCCGCCGACGCCGTGCGGCCCGACAACGAGCCCGCCGGCGCCGCCGTGGCCGCGCACCTGCTCGAGCTCGGGCACCGGCGGATCGGGGTGATCGCCGGGCCTGCGAT
Organism: Pseudonocardia sp.; assembly: GCF_035305885.1. Classification (GTDB taxonomy): domain Bacteria; phylum Actinomycetota; class Actinomycetes; order Mycobacteriales; family Pseudonocardiaceae; genus Pseudonocardia. The sequence continues at coordinate 4,741 of NZ_DATGOP010000084.1, read as the reverse complement.
CCTCACCACCGTGGCCGACCGGCTCGCCGGCGTCGGGCGGGCGCTCGCCCCGCACGGGCTCACGCTCGACGACGTGCCGGTCGTGCACACCGACTTCACCCGCAACGGCGGGGCGAGCGGGGCGGAGAAGCTGCTCGCCGACCACCCGGACCTCACCGCGCTCGTCGCGCTGAACGACCTGATGGCGATCGGCGTGCTGTCGGTGCTGCGCTCCCGCGGGATCGCGGTACCGCAGCAGGTGTCAGTGGCCTCCATCGACGACGTCGCGGTCGCCGCCGACCTCGCCCCCGGGCTCACCACCGTGCGGCTGCCGATGACCGAGATGGGAGAGCTGGCGCTGACCATGGCGCTCAAGCCGCCGTCCGCGCGCAGGCGGCGCAAGAACACCGGGCACGAGCTGATCGTGCGCGACTCGACCGGCCCGGCCCCGCGCGGCCGTCGACCCGCCGGGACGTCGGCCGGGTCGAAGCCCAGCTCGCGCTGATCGCGCCGAGAGCTCATCCCCGGCTTCGTCCGCACGGGTCGGCGCCGGCCGCGGCGAGGGTCCGCGGCCGACCCGCGCCACCGGACGGCCCGCCCGTGACCCGTCGCGCCGTCCCGCCCGCACCCGAGGGCGTCGACCCCGCGAGGTGGGAGGCCGCGCTGGAGGCGTGCCGCCACCGCGGGGTGCATCGGACCAGGACGCCGGGCTCGTAGCAGGCGCGCGGTCCGACGACGGGTGCCGGAGCGCGGGCCGCGCCGCTCCCGCCCCCTCGGCGCATCAGCCGCGGTCAGCGGCCGCCACCCCATCGGGCGATCTTCAGTAGGGGGCCCCCTCGATCGGGAACTTTTCGGACCTGCCATGGTTGGCCGAGTGCGACTCGTGTTCGGCCCCGACGATCTGGAGGAGTACTCCGCCGTCCGTGACCGCCTGCGGCTGCACATCGTCGCGTGGGCCCGCAGGCGGGGGATCGCGGTGGAGCCGTCGCTGGTGGCGGCCGCCCTCGACCACAAGCACAGCGTCGACGGCCGGCTGGGCCACTGGACGAGACGCCACATCGCCGACGCGCTCGCCGTCTGGTTCCCCCGCACCGTCGCGCTGCTCGAGGACGACCGCGACGCCGTCCCCACCGCGCTGCACGCCCTGATCGGCTTCCTCGACGACCACGAGTGGCTCGACTCCCGTTCGGCGCCCGCGTCCGAGCTGCACGAGCAGATCCGCGACTCCACCCCGGCCCTGCACGACGCCCTCGACGACGAGCGCAACCACGACCTGGGGACGTTCTGGGCCGTCCAGATGCTGCGCCACGGCGTGCCCACCGCCGACCCGGCCGCCGTCGCGAAGTTCCTGCAGCAGGTCGACGCGGGCGAGCTGGAGATCGACCGCGCGGCGCTGGAGGAGATCCAGCGCAGGCACGCCGACGAGAAGCCGGAGCCGCCGCAGCCGCAGCTGCCGCCGGTGCTGCCGCCGAACGCGGCGCAGCTGCTCGCCGCCGCCGACTCCTCGGTCGCGCTCGCGCGGCTGCGCGCCTTCACCCGGTGGGTGCGCGCGGGCCGCGCGCTCACCCGCGAGGGGCGGCTGCTGCTGTCGGACGCCCGCGCCGTCGCCGACGCGCTCGACCTCGACCACTTCTCCCGCGACCGCGCCCGCACCGCCGACGACCTGCCCGAGATCACCCTGCTCATGCACTGGGCGAAGGAGGCCCGGCTGGTGCGGGTGGTGCGCGGGCGGCTGGTGCAGGTCCGCAGCGCGGCGCCGCTGCTGTCGCGACCGATCGAGCTGTGGAAGCGCGCGTTCGAGGCCATCGGCGGGATCGGCGAGCACTTCGGCGGCACCAACGTGTACGGGGCGCCGTCGCTGTTCGGGATGAGCCTCGGCGAGGCCTACCCGATCCTGCTGTACCTGCTCTACGAGGCGGGCGGCGACCCCATCCCGGTGGAGCGGTTCCACCGGGCGGTGCGCGACACCGTCAACGAGCGGATGGGCTGCGTCGTCGACGACCTCGCGGGCGACGTGGAGCACCGGCTGTGGCGGCGCGACGTCACCGCGCTGCTCGACGCGCTGGAGCTGCTCGGCGCGGTCCACCTGTCCGAGACCCCGTGCGTGGAGAACGGCGAGGACATGGCCGAGCTGGTCGCGCTCGCCGGGCGCGACGACCCCGACCCCACCCTGGTGGCGCTCACCCCGATCGGGATCTGGGCGGTGCGGGAGATGCTCGTCGAGCGCGGGGTGCACGCGCCGCTGGTCGGCGAGCTCGCCGACGAGGACATCGAGTACGTCTGCGTGCGCATGGCCGGGGTCCGCCGCGAGGTGGCCGAGGCCGAGCTCACCGCGTGGGTGCGGGCGCGTCCCGGGCGCGTCGCGAGCCACGAGATCATGCGCTACCTGCAGCGGGTCGAGGACCCGACCCACCGCGAGCTCGCCCTGTTCGCGCTGTCGCGCTGCGGCTCGCCGGGGCGGGAGCTCCGCGGGCGGGCGCGGGTGAGCGCGGCCCTGCGGGCACCCGCGAGCGGCGCCCAGCCCCGCGTCGAGTGCGACGCGCGGCTCGCCCGCCCCTAGCGAGCCACCACCCCATCGGGTGACACCGGCTCCACCCCGTGACACCGCGGCGTCGCCGCGCGACTACGGATGCGAACACCCGCATCCGATCGCGGTGCGGACGAGCGGTGCAGACGAAGAAGGAGCCGACGTGGCCACGCCCGACCCCTACCACCACTGGTCCGGGGCGCCGAAGCACTGGGTGCAGGTCCCGGCGCAGCGCAGCGGCCCACCCGCCCCCGACGAGCTCGAGGCGGCCGCCGCGCGGGGCGGCGCGCCCGGCCGGGCCCGGAACGGGCAGCTGACGGTGGCCGCGATCGCCCTCGCCCTGCTGGCCGCCGCGTTCGCGCTGCTCGGCACCGGTGGCGCGGTGACCGGGGCCGAGTCGGCGCCGCCCGAGGCCACCCCCGGCTCGGTCAGCCGCTGAGACCGGGCTCAAGCAACGTGCGTCACACTTGGGCGAGCACGGCGGGACACGAGCGGGTGATGCCCATGCGCACGATCATCGCGGCCGTTGCCGCCGGCGCGGTGCTGCTCGCACCGGGCCTGCTCGCGCCGGGGGTGGCCGCCGCCGACGACCCCGACGAGTTCTACAAGGTGAGCCGGTCCTGGACGCTGACGCGCGTCGACGGGGAGCGCAGGATCGTGCCCCGCACCGAGGACGGCGTCTGCGAGGTCACCTGCCACAACGAGGACATCATGCGCGAGTGGCGGGTCAACGACGAGGACCTCATCGACGATTGGTCGCGGCGCGCGGACGGCACCGGCATCCAGATCAAGCCCGAGTTCCCCAACCGGACCGTGAAGCTGCGGATCACCATCGAGTGCGAGCGGTCCTGACCGCCGGGTGACCGCGCGGCCTACCGCCGCGGCGGCGGGCCGTCGACGACGATCTCGTCGAGCACGCCCGCGTGGATGTCGAGCACGAACCCGCGCACCCGGGTGTCCGGGTGCAGGAACGGGTCGTGGCGCAGCTGGACGATGTCGCGCCGCACGCTCTCGGCCGGGTCGCGGAACGCGTGCGTCCGCCACGACGGCCGCATCCCGGTCTCCGCCGCGAGCTCCTCGCAGAACTCGTCGTCGGTGAACGTGGCCAGGCCACAGCCGTTGTGCTGGACGAGCAGCACGTCGCGCGTGCCCAGCTTGCGCTGGCTGATCGTCAGCGAGCGGATCACGTCGTCGGTGACCACGCCCCCGGCGTTGCGCAGCACGTGGGTCTCCCCGATGTCCATCCCGAACAGGGCGAACACGTCGATCCGCGAGTCCATGCACGTCACGACCGCGGTGCGCAGCGACGGGGGGACGGCGAGCCCTTCCGCGCTGGCCGCGGCGAGGCGGCCACCCCCCGCCTCGTACCGCTTGAGAAGCTCCTCGGCGCTCACCGCACCAATCAACCACGACGAGCCCGGTCCGGGCGGCCCGTGCACCCGATTTGGGTGGATCGTCACGTGCCGCCCGGCGGGCGGGCGTCAGGGGCGGGCGAGCTGGACGACGGCCCAGGACAGCGGCGGCAGCGCGACGTGGGCCGCGCCGTCCTCGACGCCGACGCCGTCGAGCGGGCGCAGGGTGACCCGGTCGGGGTGCTGCTCGTCGTTGGTCGTGTGCCGGTCCTGGCCCTCGGCCGCGGCGAGCACCGCGGCGTGCCGCACCCGCAGCTCGCCGAAGCCGCGCAGCCCGACCTCCACCGTCGCCGCCTCGGCCAGGTCGCGGTTGGCGAGGAACAGCGACACGACGCCCTCCTCGGCGTCCCAGGTGCCGGCCGCGTCCACCAGGTCGACGTCGCCGAAGCTGGGCGTCTCGTAGCGGTCGCTGCGGACCTGGACGTCGAGGATCTCCCCCGTTGCCCGCCTGCGGACCTGCTCGAACGGGTGCGCGATCGTCTGCTTCCACGCCGGGCCGCCCGGCTCGCTGCGCAGCAGGCCGATCACGTTGACCAGCTGCGCCTGGCAGGCCACCGTGACCCGGTCGCCGTGGCGGAGCAGCGAGTTGAGCAGGGTTCCGACGACCACGGCGTCGGTGATCGAGTACTCGTCCTCGATCACCCGCGGCGCCACCTCCCACTCGCTCTCGCCCTTGGCGATGGCGGACTCGCGGTGGCGCGACTGGTACCAGACGTTCCACTCGTCGAAGGAGATGTTGATGCGCTTGCGGTGCTTGCCGCGGGCGCGCACCGCGTCGGCCGTGGCGACGACGGACTCGATGAAGGAGTCCATGTCGCGGGCG